>QBMB01000023.1:10544-15920 GCA_003241965.1 Burkholderiales bacterium
GGCCGAGTCTGAAGACCTGATCCGCGCTGCGTACGGCAGCGACGATTTTCACGAAGGCGTGGCCGCTTTCGTGGCCAAACGACCTCCTGTCTGGAGCGGCCAGTGAAACCATCCACCGGCCCGCTCGCAGGCCTGCGCGTGCTCGAGGTCACCCAGATCATGTCGGGCCCGACCTGCGGTCTGCTGCTGGCCGACATGGGTGCGGACGTGATCAAGATCGAGAAGATTCCCGGCGGCGACGACGCGCGCGGCTACCGCGACCCGCAGGTGGGCGGTGTGTCGGCGCCCTTCATGATGATGAACCGCAACAAGCGCGGACTGGCGCTCAACCTCAAGAGTCCCAAGGGCCGCGCGCTGCTGCTGAAGATGGTGAAGAACGCCGACGTGCTGGTGGAGAACTTCCGCGGCGGCACCATGGACAAGCTGGGCCTGGGTTATGAGGCCCTGAAAGCCGAAAACCCTGGCCTCATTTACTGCGCCATCACCGGCTACGGGCGCAGCGGGCCGTATGCCGACAAGGGCGGCTTCGACCTGATCGCGCAGGGCTTCGCGGGCTTGATGTCCATCACCGGCGAAGCGGGCCGGCCACCCGCCAAAAGCGGGAACGCGGTGTCCGACATGAACGCCGGCATCCTCGCGGCACTCGGCATCCTGGCTGCCTACATCCACAAGCTCAAGACCGGCGAGGGCCAGGTGGTGGACACGTCGCTCAGCGACGCAGCACTGCAGCAGACCTACTGGCACGCGGCGGTGTGGTTTGCCACCCAACGCTCGCCCGAGCCAACCGGCTCGGCCCACATCCTCACCGCGCCCTACCAGGCGTTTGAAGCCAGCGACGGCTGGATCAACATCGGCGGCGCCAACCAGACCAACTGGGAACGCATCTGCGACGTGCTGGGCCACCCCGAGTGGCGCAGTGACGCGCGCTTTCTAACCAACAGCGACCGCATGGCGCACCTGGATGTGCTGGTGGACCTGATGAATGCGGTGGTGCGCACGCGAACGCGCGAGCAGTGGCAAGCAGCATTCGACGCGGCCGGTGTGCCGGCCGGGCCGGTGCACACCATTGGCGAAGCCTTGAGCCATCCGCAAACCGTGGCGCGCGGCATGGTGGTGGAGGTGGAGCATCCGCAAGCGGGGACCACGCGGGCCATCGGCTGCCCCATCCATTTCTCGGCCTCACCCGATCGCAGCAGCACACCCGCGCCGCTGCTGGGCCAGCACACACGCGAGGTGCTGCGCGAATTCGATCTGCCGGAGGCGGAGATCGACGCCCTCGTGGCCGAGGGCGTGGTCGCCGAACCCTGACCTTTGAAGGTCAGGCGCGCTCGGCCACCCAGGCCTGCACGGACTTGAGCGCAGCGTCCAGACCCGAGGCATCGGTGCCACCGGCCATGGCCATGTCGGCCTTGCCGCCGCCCTTGCCACCGACCTGCTGGGCCACAAAGTTCACCAGTTCACCGGCCTTGACCTTGCCCGTGCTGTCGGCGGTGACACCCGCAGCCAGCTGCACCTTGTTGCCGTCCACCGACGCCAACACGACGGCCGCGGTCTTGAGCTTGTCCTTGAGCTTGTCCACGGTTTCCCGCAGGGCCTTGGCGTCGGCGCCGACCAGCACCGCCGCCAACACCTTCATACCCTTGACATCCACCGCCTGGTTCACCAGTTCGTCGCCCTGTGCAGAGGCCAGGCGGCTCTTGAGCCCGTTCATTTCCTTTTCCAGATCGCGCATCTGCTCCAGCAGCGCACCCACGCGCGCAGGCACCTCGCCAGGCGTGACCTTGAGCGTGCCGGCCACGCCGCCCAGTGTCTCTTCCATGCCCTGCACATAGCTGAGCGCGTTCAAGGCGGTCACCGCTTCCACCCGGCGCACGCCAGCGGCCACGCCGCCCTCGGCGGTGATGGTGAAGAAGCCGATGTCGCCCGTGGCCTGGACGTGGGTGCCGCCACAGAGTTCGCGGCTGGAGCCAATGTCGAGCACACGAACCGACTCGCCGTACTTTTCGCCGAAGAGCATCATGGCCCCGGTCTTCTGCGCAGCTTCGATGTCCATCACACGCGCATGCGTCGGTGCGTTGGCCACGATCTCGGCGTTCACTTTTCGCTCGATTTCGCGGATCTGATCGTCCGTCACCGGCGCGTTGTGTGTGAAGTCAAAGCGCGTCTTGTCGGCATCGACCAAGCTGCCTTTTTGCTGCACATGATCGCCCAGCACCTCGCGCAGCGCCTTGTGCATCAGGTGGGTGACCGAGTGGTTGCGCACGGTGGCGGCTCGCACCGCCGTGTTCACCTGGGCCGCTGCGCTGTCGCCCACACTGATAGTGCCCTGTACCACCGTGCCGTGGTGGCCGAACACGTCGGCCTTGATCTTCTGCGTGTCGCCCACGTCGAAGCGCGCCGAGCCGCTGGTGATGACACCTTCGTCGCCCACCTGGCCACCGCTCTCGGCATAAAACGGCGTGCTGTCCAGCACCACGACGCCTTGTTGGCCCGCCTTCAGCTCGGCCACCGGCGTGCCGTCCAGGTACAGCGCCACGATCTTCGCGGTGGCGTCCAGATGCTCGTAGCCCACGAAGGTGTTGCCCTCGCCGGTGTAGTCCAGCGCCTTGTCCATCTTGAACTTGCCGGCTGCACGGGCCTGGGCTTTCTGCTTGTCCATGGCGGCGTGGAAGCCGGCTTCATCAACGCTCAGACCACGCTCGCGGCACACGTCGGCCGACAGGTCGAGCGGGAAACCGTAGGTGTCGTGCAGCTTGAAGGCCACGTCGCCGGGCAGCACCTTCGCACCTTCGGCCAAAGCCGCGTCAAGTATCTCCATGCCGTTGGCCAAAGTCTCGTAAAAACGCTCTTCCTCCACCCGCAACA
The DNA here is from genome assembly GCA_003241965.1 of Burkholderiales bacterium. GTDB lineage: Bacteria > Pseudomonadota > Gammaproteobacteria > Burkholderiales > Burkholderiaceae_C > Hydrogenophaga. The sequence goes on from QBMB01000023.1 coordinate 13,410, forward strand.
CCTCGCCGATGCGCTGCGCCTGGCTGGCCATGTTCGGGTAGGCCTCCCCCATCATGCGGACGAGGTCGGGCACCATCTTGTGGAAGAACGGTGTCTTCTGGCCGAGCTTGTAGCCGTGGCGGATGGCGCGTCGCACGATGCGGCGCTGCACGTAGCCACGGCCCTCATTGCTCGGAATCACACCGTCGCTGATGAGGAACGAGGTGGCACGGATGTGGTCGGCGATCACCTTGAGCGAAGGGTTGCTCAGATCGGCCGTGCCGGTCTCGCGGCCGGCGGCCTTGATCAGCGCATCGAAGATGTCGATCTCGTAGTTGCTGTGCACGTGCTGCAGGATCGCGGCCAGGCGCTCCAGGCCCATGCCGGTGTCCACGCAGGGCGCGGGCAGCGGCGTGACCGAGCCGTCCTCGGCCATGTTGAACTGCATGAACACGTTGTTCCAGATCTCGATGAAACGGTCGCCGTCTTCATCGGGGCTGCCCGGTGGGCCGCCGGGGATGTGGTCACCGTGGTCGTAAAAGATCTCGGAACACGGGCCGCACGGGCCGGTGTCGGCCATCATCCAGAAGTTGTCGCTCTTGTAGCGCCCGCCCTTGTTGTCGCCGATGCGGATCACGCGCTCGGGCGGCAGGCCGATCTCTTTTGTCCAGATGTCGTAGGCCTCGTCGTCCTCTTCGTACACCGTGGCCAGAAGGCGCTCGGGCGGCAACTTGTAGACCTCGGTCAGCAGCTCCCACGCCCATTTGAGCGATTCGCGCTTGAAATAGTCGCCAAACGACCAGTTGCCCAGCATCTCGAAGAAGGTGTGGTGGCGCGCGGTGTAGCCCACGTTTTCCAGGTCGTTGTGTTTGCCACCGGCGCGCAGGCAGGCCTGCACCGAGGCCGCGCGTACATAGGGGCGCTTGTCGGTGCCGAGAAACACGTCCTTGAACTGAACCATGCCCGAGTTGGTGAACATGAGCGTGGGGTCGTTGCCCGGCACCAGCGAGCTGGACGCGACCACGGTGTGGCCCTTGGAGGCGAAGAAGTCCAGAAAACTCTTGCGGATGTCGGCAACGGAAACAACTGCGGTGGCAGGGCGGGTCATGGTGGCCTTGTGGTTTTCGGTCGAAAGGTGCGGGCGGCGCTCGGGCGCGCGAAACCCCGTATTTTCCAACATGGCGGGCAGCCCGGTTGGCGAAAGTCACAAACCGGTCGCTGACCTGGCCTTTGCCCCGGTGGACCAAGGGGCAAGGTCGCCACCGGTACTGTGCGGATCCGATCAAAGGACTATGCTTTCCCGCTGCCCCGCCACCCTGGCGAGCACCGAACACCGGAGACTCCCCATGGACATGAAGACTTCACCCCTTGCCCTGCTCAAGGACCCCACCCTGCTCAAGACCGACGGACTGATCAACGGCCAGTGGGTCGCAGGCAGCAGCCGCTTCGACGTGCTCGACCCGGCCACCGGCCACAAGCTGGCCGACGTGGCCAACCTCGGCCCCAAAGACGCCGAAGCAGCCATCGCCGCTGCCAACGCCGCCTGGCCCGCCTGGAAAGCCAAGACCGCCAAGGAACGCAGCACCATCCTGCGCAAATGGTTTGACCTGCTCATGGCCAACCAGGAAGACCTGGGCCGCATCCTCACCGCCGAGCAGGGCAAGCCGTTTGCCGAGGCCAAGGGCGAGATTGCTTACGGCGCGAGCTTCGTGGAGTGGTTTGCCGAAGAGGCCAAACGCGTCAACGGCGAAACCCTGCCCACCTTCGACAACAACCGCCGCCTGATCGTGCTCAAGCAACCCATCGGCGTGTGTGCAGCCATCACGCCGTGGAACTTCCCGCTGGCCATGATCACCCGCAAGGTCGCACCCGCGCTGGCCGCTGGTTGCCCGGTGATCATCAAACCGGCCGAGCTCACGCCGCTCACCGCACTCGCCGCCGCCGAGCTGGCCATCCGCGCCGGCATCCCCGCCGGTGTGCTCAACATGCTGTGCGCCGACGCCGACAACAGCATCGCCGTGGGCAAGGTGCTGTGCGGGAGCGACGTGGTGCGCCACATCAGCTTCACCGGCTCCACCGAAGTCGGCCGCATCCTCATGGCGCAGTGCGCGCCCACGGTGAAAAAGATGTCGCTGGAGCTCGGCGGCAACGCGCCCTTCATCGTGTTCGACGACGCCGACATCGACAGCGCGGTGGAAGGCGCCTTCGCCAGCAAATACCGCAACGCCGGCCAGACCTGCGTCTGCTCCAACCGCATTTACGTGCAGGCCGGTGTGTACGACAGCTTCGTGGAGAAGTTCGCCGCCCGCGTGAAGACGACGAAGGTCGGCAACGGCTTCGACGAGGGCGTGAGCCAGGGACCGCTGATCGAAGAGGCCGCGCTGGTGAAGGTGCAGCGCCATGTGGACGACGCGGTGGCCAAGGGCGCGCGCGTGATGACCGGCGGCAAGCGCTTGACGAGCATCGGCAGCGGCCAGTTCTTCGAGCCCACCGTGGTGGCCGACGCCACCGCCGACATGCTCTGCGCCAGGG
>QBMB01000023.1:15930-33243 GCA_003241965.1 Burkholderiales bacterium
GTTTCACACCGAGCAGGAAGCCATCGATGCCGCCAACAATACCGAGTTCGGCCTGGCCAGCTATTTCTACAGCCGCGACGTGGGCCGCATCTTCCGCGTGAGCGAAGCGCTGGAGTACGGCATGGTCGGCATCAACGTGGGCATCCTGGCCACCGAACACGTGCCATTTGGCGGTGTGAAGCAGTCGGGTCTGGGCCGCGAGGGCTCGCACCACGGCATGGACGACTACGTTGAGATCAAGTACCTGTGCGTGGGCGACATCTTGAAGTGAGGGGCTGAACCGGAGACGAAAAAAAGGAGCGCAGTGCGCTCCTTTTTTGTTGCTGGAAGGTTCGGCTTATTGGCCAACCCGACGGCGACGGGCAGCACCCAGGCCGACAAGGGCGGCACCCAGCAGAGCCAAGGTACCGGGCTCTGGGATGCCGACGCTTCCGCCCGTGATACTCAAACGAACCACCATGTCATCGTGGTTGTCGTCGTCACCCGCGCCACCGTCGTCAAAGAACAACCAGGCGACCAAGCCGCCGCCGGGCGTGCTGGAGTCCAAGGTCGTGTCCAACCCGGCAAAACCAGGGATGTTGGCCAGCGTCACGAAAAAGTTCGGGGTGTTGTTGAGCGAGTTGTCGGGGTTGGTGCCGTTGTTCGCAACGCCGGGAAGGCCGGACGTGAAACCGAAGTCCAGCAGACCCGACAACACGCCGTTGATCACGCAGGAATTGAGCACGCCGCCGGTGAAGGTGGTGCCTCCGCCGTGGTTGAAGGAGCACGATCCGCCAAAACCCGAAAACGAGTTGGCAAACCCGGCCTCGGCGCCGAAGTAGTCGACCGTGATCTGGGCAGGGCCGCCGGACAGATAGAGCTGCGCACCGTACCACCCTTCCACCGGGCCAATGGCGCCGCCGCCAAAGTTGGTGCTGAGGAACTCGTTGGTCGCAGATCCCCCCGGAATGCCGCCCAGGGTCAGCGCCGCGTGGCTGGGAGCACAAGCCAGCCCGGCCAACGCAACCGCACAGGCCGCGACTGTTTTCTTCAGAAGTGTCATAGCGCTCTCCTTTGAAGTTGCGGCCCGGAACTGGACCAGTTTGGCTTGACGCGTGACAAATAGCACGTTCCTTGCCAGCTTGAAAAAGGCGAGAAAAAACAAACACTTGTGCGCAATTGAATTGCCGATCAGGCATTTGCAGCACTCCGCCTGTCAAGAATTTCGACATCGGCGGCCTGCCGCTTCGCGTAAACTCCGCCCCTCGCGGGTGTAGTTCAATGGCAGAACGTGAGCCACCCATGAAAAACAGCCCGATTCTCAAAAACCTACGCCAAAACCTACGCCTGCTCAAGACGCCTACGGCCAGCCGTTGGCTCTCCGATCGGGGTCAATCACCCCCAGTGTCGGATGGTTTTACAGTTCGTTTCTGCCAGGCGCTGGTGAGGTTGGCCGAGATCTCCTCAAGGGTCTCCGGCTGGTTGCGGATCTCCATGGTGCCGGCGCAGGGCTCGATCGCTCCACGCTCAGCAGCCTCTTCCACCGTCATCTTCCAGCGCGATTTGTAGGGCTTGGCCTTGGGCGTCCACGCCGGCGGCGGCAGGAGCCAGGTAAAGACCTCAACGTGTTTCATGGCGCCAGCTTAGCGCCGGCGCCCCAAACGCAAAAAAGCCCGCCAACCCCAAAGGGTTGGCGGGCGAAAGGGCTGGTGTTCAGCCCTGGAGACAACTGCGAAATCAATCCGGCGGCCGTGGCCACGCGTTCACAACTGCAGCGTGGCGTGCGCGGCAGTCGTTGTAGGCCTCGGCCGTGGCCACACCCCAGCGCAGCAGCGCGGCACCGGTGCCGTCCACAGGCTCAGCGAGCGGCGGGCACGGGCTGGCCAGCGCTGGGCTCAGCTTCACGGCCGGCGATGGCGGCGCCGAGCTGGCGCAGGCCGTCAGCATCGAAGCACTGATCGCGATACACAGGACGCTCCACGATCTTGTCGACCTCGACCGAGATCCGGCGATAGATGACTTTTGCACGGGCTTGCTCCTGGATGAAAGTGCCCTCAGCGCGGTATTGGGTCTCCACGTTTCGGGCGGTGTCCTTGGCCGCGCGCTCGATGCGCTGCAGCTCGATGGTGTTCTGGCGCCAGTTCTGCACCTGCCAGGCACCCCAGCCGCCAGCGGTCACGCCGACCAGCAGCGTGACAAACACGCGCGCGGCGCTACCGCCGGTGAGGAATGCGAGAGCGGCGGCGATCAAGTCGCACCCCACTGCGGTGGAGACAGACACTCGGCGATCGCGCTGGCCACCAGCAACTTGCGGTCGAGGTAGCGCTGCAGCTCGATTGGGTTGCTGATGAAGAAGGTCTCAACGATCAGGCCGCCGGCGTTGACGAAGCCCAAGCGACCGCGAGCGCTGGCCGATTGATCGATCCACCCACCGGCTCCGCGCACGGGCACCTCCAGGGTGTGAGCGATGCGCCTGGCCAGCATGCGGGCCATCTCGCGATGCTGTGGCAGGCTGATCACTTCCACGCCGCCGGCGGTGGAGTTGGTGAAGGCGTTGGTGTGCAGCTCGATGGCCACGTCGGCCTGGGGAATCAGCTTGAGCGCGCGCACCAGCGGCCAGTTCTCCCACTTGGCACCATCGGTCTTGACCTGGTGGCCCATGGCCCGCAGCCTGGCTGCCACATCATCACGCAGCTCGGTCATGAGAGCCGCTTCGGTTTCGCCCGACTTAGCAACCGCGCCAGGATCACCGGCACCATGGCCGGCCGTCACCGTGAAGTTCATGGAACAACCTTTGCGCACAGAGCCACGACGCCTGCGGTGCCGAACTCAGCCCACAGCTCTTTACCGCTGGCCAGCGTGGGCTTCGTGCTGTCGCAGGCCGAGCCCACCGTCGCACGGGCTACCTCCTTCGTGCCGCGCGTGAGGCCCACCAGCGTGAACGCCGGCCGCGTCGAGCTCAAGCCATTGGACTTCACGCGCCACAGGGCGATCTGCCGTGGGATGCCGGCGAGCCACACGTCGCGCATCGTGGCGAGTGCCAGCTTGCGCTCGGCGCAGATCTCGTTCTGCCCGGCGTAGGGCTCCCAGCGGCTGTAGTCACAGCTGAACTGCATCGATTCGTCCCAGGCCGCGCCCGGGGTCTTCAGTCCTGTCAGCACCTCGTTGGCGGTCTTGATCAGCAGCTGCAGGTCGCACTGGTCGAGCTTGCAGCTGAAGCCGTGGTGGTCGATGCCGCCAGTGGTGGCGTTGCGCACGAACCAGAACAGGTGTGTGGCCAGCGGCCCGCGCACGGCCTTGGTGGTGAGTGGCTGGCACTCCAGGTAGGGAACGCAGGAGTTTTGCGCACTGGCCGGGAGCGCGAACAGCGCGCACGCGGCAATGATGATGGAGATGACGCGGTTCACTTGGTGCCCTTCAGCGCGGCGCGCAGTCGGTTGATCTTGGTTCGGATGAGGTGGAGGGAGCCGGAGCTCCTGGCCGCGCGGGCTGCGGCAGCAAAGCAGCGCTTCGCTTTCTGGTTGCCAGGCGGCACCAGGTAGTACAGATTGGCCACTCGATCGGCGATGGCGATGTTTGACCAGGACTCCGCGACGAATGCCAGCAAGGAATCGATCTGCAGGTCGATCTCTTGCGGGCTGGTCATGGTTTTCCTTGGTGTCGTTGATCGCGCTGAGCGCTCTCAGCCTTCCTTCACGCGGGTGCGCACGATGAGCGTGGCAAAGCCCACCAGCACGGCCGTCTGGTCCAGCGTGGGCCGCTCCAGGCGTGTGAGCAGGCTCGCGGCTTGGTCGGGCACGCCCAATGCCAGCAGCACAGGCGCTGCCACAGCGCCACCAGCGCCCAGCGCCAGAAACAACCACGCCAGGGCCTTCAACCCATCGACGATGCGCTGGCGTCTGGACATACCTGGTGCGATGGGATCGACGCGCTCCAGCTTGTTGAGGGCTTCGGCCAGAACAATCAGGCCAGCCAACGGGTGGAGGAATTCGAGGATCACGTTCATTGCACTGGACCTCCGGTCGACGTGGGCTGAGGGTTGCTGAAACGGGCGATGGCCCACAGCAGCACCTTCTGGGCACCACCACCCACGGCGAACGATGCGCCGAGCAGCAGCGAGTCCGGTGGCTGGGAGATCAGCAGCACCAGCGGCGTGAGATAGCCAGCGGTCAGGCTGCTGGCCACAGACACCGCAATGCGCCGCATCGTGGTCCGCACCAGGTGCTGCCAGGTGTCACCACCGGGGGGCACGCTGCCGAGCAACACGATGGCCACCAGCGCGCCGGCGAAGCCCGCGACCAGGACATCAGGTCGCAAGCCCAGCTGGATGCCAAAGGCCGTGAGAGATGGCACCGCGGCGGTGGCCGCGAGGAGAGTGGCCGCAGCCGGGGTGATGGGTTCAGGCATCGTCAGGGTCTCGATTGGCAGGGTTCAGAGGTGGGAGCCGTCCGGATCAAAGTCGCCCAGCAGATCGGACTCGAACCAGTGGGCGACAGCGCGTCGGTACCGGACAAGCCACGCACCGCTCTCGGGCGCGCGAAGGTGGCGCCCCAGCCTTGCAGTGACCGTCCACTCTCCCCACTTCGGCAGCTCGCACAGCAACACGGTGAAGACCACCAGGTTGGCCAGCACGTCAAGCAGGTAGCCCACCAACATCACGGTGACGCCCAGACCGAGCGCCACCTTGCTGAGCGTGCCGGCGGTCTTTGCGCGCTTGAGGTTCATGGCCGCCAGGTAGAACACCCAGAGCAGCCACAGGAGCAGGAAGACGCGGGGAACGGTCGGGATCAGCAGGAGCACATCGAGCGCTTCAGCGGCGATCGCAAAGACCAGCGGGAACAGCTGCGCGAGCTGCGACAAAGTGAGTGCATCGAAGCTCATTGCTGCCACTCCAGCTTGGGCAGATCGTCCTCGATGTCGGCCAGGCTGGCGGGCATGGCGCGGGTACCGGCTTGGACCTGCGCCAGCAGCACGTATGCGGCTGCCCAAGTCTGATCGCGCATGTCCACTGCGCGCCGCCCTTCTGCCGCGAACTTGGCCACCGAGCTGCTGGCATAAGTGCACGCGCTCAGAATGCCGTCATAGCCGCGTGACATCGCGAACTCGTCAAGGCTATTTTGGATGGCGGCTGTGAATGCCGCCTGCATCTGCTCAATCGAAGGTGGTTGTGCTGGGACAAGGATCAGACCCCCATCATTTCCCACTTCGATACACAACCCTATCGCCTGGCCAGCCAGCAGCTCCGAGTGTTGCCGATCAGGAAATTCAACGACATCGGCGGGCATTGAATCACCGTGGATCTCGTGGGCGTAGAAGCCCTTGTTGGATGGTGAATAGAACATCTTTTTTTCCTCAGTTTCCAAGCGCCATGAACGAGATCGTCTGACTGGTACCACCACCGGCATGGAGCACATTGAAGCCAGCCAGCGTGACGTTTCCCACTGCCACATCTAGGAGTGCTGAAGCGCTGGGACCATGAACCGCCATCACACGGAAAACGCTGGTCGGAAAAGCAATGGGGAACGAGCCAAACACGCCCGACACTCCATTGACGCTCCCCCATTGAAGAATCAATCCACCAGGAAGCTTTTGATACCCGGCCGAAGCCAAGACACGGGTCATTTCCGGCCGACTGGCAAGAGCAGCTGGGAGTGACTGCAGCAGCTGATTTAGGACAGCGGCGTCAGGCGTGACACCACCGGCCACGATGACAGCCCGCATCTCTTCGGTGAGCATGTGAAACCAGTACGGTCCTGGCTTGGTGGCGGGCACGCCGCCCACCGGGTTGCCGCCCGTGGGATACCCCACCGAGGGGACAGCAGGAACTGATGGCGCGACCACCACCGCCCCGGACTCGAATGCACGATCCATGAAAACTCCTCAGGTGTAGGAAAACAGAAGAACCGTGTGGGCTGGCTTGAAGCGGCTCAGCACACACTCAAGAATCACGTTCGACCACGATCCCAGGGGATCGGCCACGGTCGACGTCACGAAGAAATACACAGGCTGGTTGAGCACTGACTGCACCTGCCAGACATGCGCCCAGCTCACGCCGTAGATGAGTTCGGACACGTCGTCGTTGACATCGAACACATCGAACTCGGACACGGTCACCGTGTAGCCCAGGCTGGCCGCCAGCTGCTGGAAGTAGCTCAAGGACTGCGCGCCCCGCATCGTCAGGCGTCCCAACAGCGCGGCGCGACGCTGAGAGGTCGACGGGTCCACGCCAGAGTCGGACACGCAACCATCGGGCAGACCCGCCACACGCTCCCAGTCGATCAGCAGCTCGGCACTGGTCCGAGGGTCGGCCTCTTCAAGCAGGCCTGCTGCACGACCCTCGACCCGCTCCAGCTCGGAACTCAACCCGAGCAGAAGGCGCGTGATGTAGGCGTCTGCACTGCGTGGCCAGGCCGGCCCTGGTGGAAGCAGCGCCTGGGCCTGCGCCAGGTAGTCGCTGGAACTCATGCCCATGTGATCACCCCCAGCGTCGAGATGAAGCCGGTGGTCAGCACCACATCAGCGCTGGGCACTGTCATGACGTAGTTCGCTTCGCCAGCTGCGGAGGAGATCGCCGCGCGGATCCGCGAGATCAGCAGCGTGCCACCAGGCACCGCCTCCCTGAGGATGAGATCGGCAAGCTCTTCCTGTACCGCCTGCTTCACCGCAGCCGTGTTCGGCGTGACGGCAATGGTCAGGTTCAGCGGCGTGGCCACTGGCGCCACCACGGTGACCTGAGCGGTGACCGGGCGCAGCGCGTTGATGTAGCCCAGCACTGTGGCCACTTCGCCCGCATCGGGGATCGCGCTGCCGCTGTCGTCGTCGCGCATGAAGCGCACGGTCACCGTGCCAGGGCCCAGCTCCAGCGGGTAACACCAGGCGCGCGTGACACCAGGCACCTCCAGCGCCCATGCCACGTAGTCGGCCGCAGAGCCGCCATGCGGCGGTGTCTGGATTCGCGAGATGAGCCGGGCGCGCAGCGCTTCGTCGACTTCTTCGTCTGCACCGCCGACCAGTGCCGAAGCCACAGCACCCGGCTGGACGCCAGCCACAGGCGTGGCCAGCGTGAGGGTCTGCCCGGTGGTGCGGTTGCCCGCAGCGGCCGGCACCAGCGCCTGGATGTTCACGACAGCCGTGGTGCCCACAAAGGTCACTGCGGCCGTGGTCTGGTACTGCACGCCATCGAGCGCCTGCAGGAGCGCTCCAATGGGCACCACGGCACCGATGAGGCCGGTGAGTGTGGCGGTGCCAGTGGCAGCGGCAGCAGGCTTGCGATCAACACCCCAGATCGAGGCCCACCGGTCGAGGATCTCAGCCTCGGCGGTGTCATAGATCACCTGGCGCGAGAGCCAGTCGATGAAGCCGTAAAGCCCATGCGTGACGCCGGCGACCACGCGGGCGTACACCTCGGCATCGGAGCGACGCAGCACGTCGTCTTGTGCCAGGCGCGAGATCACGTCCGAGCGCACCCGGTTGATGATCTCGCTCAGGTTGGGTCGGCTATACGACATTCAGAAATCCCCATGCGTTGGTGAAGCGAACGTCGGCCGCCACGCGGCCATCCGTCTTGAAAATCCTGCAGGCCAGCGCCAGGCGGTCAAGGCCCTGGCGCTCGGCTTCGACCTCGATGCGGGCCACCACGCCGTCATCCACCAGCCACTGCAGCGCCTCCTCGGCGTACTCTCTGGCGCGGCGTGCGGTGTCTTCGGTGAGCTTGGAGCGGGCCAGCAGCCAGAGCCGGCTGCCGATGCGGTCGTTGGGCTCGACGGGGAAGGTGTCACCCCACCAGCCCTGGCGGGTCTCGGCCGGGAGGTCGTCGTCTGCGTTGGCGCGGCGCCAGGTGAAGAGGCTGATGAGCACGGCGCGCACCAGCGGCTCGATGGAATCCAGGCCGAGCTGGGCCGTCTGGCCATCAATCACGATGGTCAGGGGTTGGTCGTCGATCATGGGTGTCCTAGTTGGGCTGGCCGGTGTTGCTGGCACCTGCCTGCACGCCCGAGTGGGTGTGCGTCTTGAGACTCTTGCCACCGCCGACCACGTCGACCGTGCCGGTGATGGTTCCGGCCACCTGCAGGTTGCCGGTGATGGTCACCAGCGGGCTGGTGATGGCCACCTTCGTCGTGGCCACGATGTCGAAGGTGCCGTCTTTCTTGAAGTGCGCGCGGTTGCCGTAGGCGTCGTGCAGGGCCACCTCGCCATCGTCGAGCGTGCGCAGGCGGTAGCGCCGATCGGCGACCACCAGCACCACACCGTGGGAGCGGTCACCGTCGAAGAACGCGGTGATGGCTTCAGCGCCGGGCAGCGGCTTGGAGGTGAAGCCGAAGGGCTCGAAGTGCTCCATGCTGTCTTTCACCTCGCCGGCGAGCAGCCGCACCTGCAGCGCCTGCATCTTGCTGGCCGCGTTGGCTGCGGCCACGCTGCCGCGGGCCAGCAAGTTGCTGATGCGATGGGCTATGGGCCCGAGCGCTCGGGACATATCGCCCATGGGATCACCTCACTTCACGTCAGTCCAGTTACTGCCACTGCCCGATCCAGACTTGCGTTTGGTGGGCTTCGATACTTTCTGCCGGAAGCCGTCCATGGGCCCCACGCGCAGCTGGGCGATCGCGCCGCCATCGTCCAGCTGGTACGACACCTCGGCGATCAGCATCTCGGTGTCGAAGCCGATCACCGGATCTCGCACCTGCACGATCTGATTGGGCACCCACAGCGCACCGTTGGCCTGCCGCCACCCGTTCACGGTGTAGGTGGCCTGCAGCGCCTTGCCGCGGCGGCTGGACCGTTCGTAGGCGGCACGGTCCTGGCAGCTGCCTTCATCGGCCTGCCCGTGCTGCTTGAGCACCAGCACGCGCCGGCGCTTGGCCATTGCGTCGCGCGTGGTGGCCTGGCTGCCGGTCTGCCACTGCTCGCCGGCGTCTTGCGCCTCCCCCTCCTCCTCGGACACGTCGCTTCCGAATGCGTCGTCGCTGCCAGCGCGCTGGCCCTTGCACACGTATTCGGAGAAGACACCGCTGAAGTCCAGCGAGGCCGATGCCGCCAGGATGTTCACACCCAGCTCCAGGCTGGTGGCTGCGCGCCCGGCCGAGCCCACATCGATGAAGACCAGGTCACCGCGTGCGTTGTCGGTCGACAGGAGCTGGCGCAGGCGCATCATGCGGTCGATCGACTCGAAGACCGTCTCGCCCACTTGCACCTGGTGGTCGGCGATCGCAGCGCCGGTGTTCACCTCGGTCAACACCCGCACGCCGTAGGGCGCGGCCAGCGCCGCAGCCACCGTCTCCACCTTCTGTCCGCGCCACTGTGCAGACGACTGCAGGGGCACCGCCACCGGGCGCTGGCCACTGCCCTGCCCTGCCGCCGATCGCCAGCGCGTGGAGGGTGCGGCCAGCGTGCCGGTCGTGATCGGGCAGCAGTCCACCAGGTCGGCGGTCTTGCTGCGGCCCTGCACGCTCACCGAGACACTCCCACCGTCATAGCTGATCGGGGTGGCATCCACGTAGCCGGTCATCACCAGGTCGTCACCGATCCACACCTCGCACGCATCACCGGCCACCACCCGCCTGGGGACGTCGGTGGCGCCAGGCCAGCGGTCAGTGATGGCCAGGGAGAAGCTGCGCGACTGGCGCTCGATGCCGGCCTCGATGCGCACCGACTTCCAGCCGCCGTACTCCATGCCGTTGACCAGCAGGCGCACCGCATGCGCAGGATCGGGGGAAGCGTTCATCGGGTGAGGACTCGAAGGGGCCGGGGCGGCACGAAGCCGGGGTGGTTGACGCGGTTGCGCTCGACGATCTCGCCATCGCGAGCTGCGTCTTCATAAAGGTCGTATGCCAGCGCCAAGGCAGGCACAGGCGCCACAGGCGTGTACATCGTCAGGCGGGCACTGTCGCGCGAGCGCGTGGTCATGTCGACCCACACTCGGCTGCGGGCCGCCTGCAGTGCGTCAAAGGCCGCATCGCTGCCAGTGCGCAGGGTCTCGGCATCGATCGCTGCGATCAGGTCGTTGCGCACGGCCAGCTGGTCGTCATACGCGCGGGTCTGCGAGGCATCGGCCGAACTGCCCACAAAGCTCGATGCGCCGATCGCCTGGGCAATCAGGCCCTGGCGCATCAGGGCGCGCACTGCCTGCGTGTTGGCGTCGGCGGTGCGCCGCGCCGGCGTGGTGAACGCCGACAGACCCAAGGGCTGCAGGCCTGCGGTGTCGAGCAGGCGAACCACCGAGCGGGCGATGTCACCCCAGCGCTGCAAGCCACCGCTGAGATCTGAGAGCCGCAGGTAATCCAGCGTCACATACGCAAGCGCCAGGGGATCGGCCATGAGCCCGCGGGCCCGGCTCAATGCCGAGCTGGCCGTGTTGACGTAGCCAGAGGCCTGCATGCCGGTCTGCCCCACCGCTCCGGTGATGGATCCGAAGGCTGAGCCCAGCTCGACGCTGGCCGACTCGCCCACGAAGTCGGGCTGGCCGTCCACCGCGAAGGTGGAGGCGAACGACTGGGCCGCAGCGTCTTCGAGATCCTGCGCTGCCAGGCGCGATTGCGCTTGCGTGGAACTGCTGGCGGCGGGGAAACTCAGCTCGCCTGCCTCGACGAACGAGATCTGAACGCGGGCCAGTCCCAGAGCCTTGTCGAACGTGACGCGGGCCGGGCTGCTCAGCGTGACGCGCAAGCTCCCCAGCCACGGGTGCACCAGCGTGCCGGCGCCCGATTCTTCCAGCGCGGCAAGCAGCCGGTTGGCACGGTCCAAATAGTCGGTGCCGACCACGAAGGCCTGCACGGACAAGGACCGAGTGGCGCGGCCCAGGTCTTCGACGTAGGGCTTGTCTCGCTGCGGATACTCGTGCACCTGTGTGCGCCGGCCTGCTTCGAGTTCGCCCACGTCGACCTCGAACGGCACGCCGCGAAAGCTCGCGGGGCGCAGTTGGTTGCTCAATGCCATGTTGAAGTACTCGGTGCGTCAGTACGGGCGACCCAGGGCCGCGCTGCTGTATCCGACATCCAGGTTGAGGGGAATGGTGCCGAAGCCCTTGGTCTGTTCCACCCGCATGCCGGGCGGCATGTTGGCGAAGCTGACCTTGACTTCGCCATCGACACGCGCCTTGCTCGCAGGCGTGACGATGGACGGCCGTTGTGCGGCCATGGGGTCTTTGTTGAACGTGTCGTACAGGGCGGTGCCCAGCGTGGCGTCCTTGTTGCCGGTTGCCATCTGCGCGAGCGGGTTGATCACCCATTCGTTGAGCAGCTTCCCGACCTCCCAGCCAGCAAAGCCTGCAGCACCCACCACGCCGATCTTGCCCATCAGGCCCAGCAGCCCATTCGCTTTTGTGCCAGCCGTCGCCATGGCCACGCCCAGCCCCTTCAGCGACACGATCGCTGCCGGGATCGCGGTGACGCTCATGACACCCAACTGCCAGATGAGCCTGACCACAGCACCTGCAAGTCCGATCACTGCAGCGATAGCGCTTGCGTTCATGAAGACCACCAGCGCGATCAGGGCATTGCGTGCACCACCGAAGAAACCGACAAGGGCGCGAACTTCGCTCACCAGGCTGTTCACACCTTGCACGATTGCATTCCAGTCGATGCTGGCGATGTTGCGGCCCATCTCAGCAATGAAATTCGACACGTTGGTGGTGATCAGACCGCGGTTGGCGGCCGCCCACTGGATGGTGCGCTCAATGATCGGCGAGAGCACCGGCAAGAGCTTGCCCGCGATCTGGTAGCTGTAGCTGCTGACCACGTTGCGCAGATCGTCCAGCTGATCGCCGAACTTGGCACCCTGCTGGATTGCGCTCTCATCGATGCCCAGACCGAGCTGCTTGTATCGCTCGGTGAGCTTCTGGATGCCTTCGCTGCCGTCATTCAACAGCGGCGCCAAGCTCTGCCAGCTCTTGCCGAAGATCGCATTGCCCATGCGGGCTTGCACCGCAGCGTTCTGGTTACGAGCAAACAGATCCGCCACCTGGGGAAGCAGTTCTGTCGCGCTGCGCAGCTGACCGTTGGCACCTCGCATGCTGATGCCAGTGCGACGGAACAGCCCTGCCAGTTCCTTGTTCTTGCCACCGGCTGCCATGGCGATGTTCTTGTTCAAGCGCCCCACGCTCGACGCCATCTCTTCCGACGCAACCCCACCCATCTGGGCAAGGTAGATGAGGCGCTGCCACTCTTCCCCACTCACACCGATGCCACGGGCGGTGTCATCGATCTGCCCCGTCAGATCGGCGAAGCCCACCACCGCCTGTTTGATGCCGGCCACAGAGAAGCCGGCGAGCGCGCCGCTGATCAAGCCCAGCGGGATACCGATGCGTCCGGCCAGGTTGGCCGCGCTGCTGCCCACATCACCGAGGTACTTGCGCGTGGTGCGCGTGGCCTGGTTGACTTGCTTGAGCGTGCTCAGCAGGCCACTGGCCGAGGCGGAGATGACCGCCTTGAGCGAGAACTTGTCTGCCATGGTGTGGGCCTCAGGTGGGGTTTTGAAGGGTGGCGATGCGCTCCGCCTGCGCCTGGTAGAGCAGGAACTGATCGACGCTCAGCGCCATCACCGCGGCTGGATCCAGCCGCCAGAAGTACGCCACGTCAAAAACATCGCGGGTCAGGCGTTCGATGGCTCGGTCGTCGCCTCGCCATCGCTCGTCTCGAAAAAACCCATGACCACCGCCGTACATGCAGAGAAGTCGGACAGGTGCAGGGCCTCGACGCTACTCATGGGAATCTGCGCCAAGCGCGAGATGTACCGTCCAATGACCCCCTGGCGGATCTCGATGCCCACGCTTTTGCCGTCGGCGCTCGGAATGATGAGCGTGGGCAGGCCCAGCTCCATCACGTCTTTGGTACCGGGGTCGCGCAAGGTCAGGAAACTGACCTCCTCGCCGTGGGCCTTGACGGGCTTCTTCAGGGGAACTTTGGTGCTCATTGCCACTGGCCCTTCTTGCCACCAAACTCCAGCTCGATGGTGCCGTCGTCGCCCTTGGCGGACGGCTCACCCTCGATGAAGGCGCCCGACAGGGTGTAGACCTTGCCGTTGGGCAGCTCGGCGGTCACCGTCATGTCGGTGGAGCTCTGCAGCTTGGCCAGCGGGAAGCCGGACACGAAGATGGCAGTGAGCTTGACGAAGGGCCGCTGCGCGGTTTCCTTGAAGCCGGCCGGGCCAGCAAGGCCCATGACGGTCTCGCGCATGGTGTCGAGCAGCGGCGCCTCGACGCCGCCTGAGACTTCGAGCTGCTCGCCGTCGACCTTGATGTAGCAGATACCTGCAACGCGTGACATGGTGGTTTCCTTTCGTTCAGTACTGCAGGCGGAACTGGTTGAGCATCGCGAAGATGCGCAGCTGGTTCACGTAGTCGGGCGGCAAGAGCACATCCAGACGGTTCGGGTTGGTGGTGTTGCGCTCCACAATGAGGGCTTCGCGGAAGGCCTGGGCGTTCTCCACGATGCCGTCGAGCTCCAGCTCGGCGTAGGCCGCGATCAGCTCGCCGCGGATCACGTTGGGCGTCACGATCGCCTGGCCAGCACCGAAGCGAGTGCCATCGTCGGCCAGCTTGTGGCGCGGGTACTTCTGCGTGATCTTGCTGCGCATGTAGCGGATCACGTGTGCAGACGTGTGCAGCGTCTCGCTGTCCAGGTAGCTAGGGTCGGTCTGGCTGAAGCTGTTGCGCTGATAGGTCGTGATCGCCCGCTCCACCCGCAGCACGCCGCCGGCGACGTAGCTGGTGGCGATGCCGTTGTTCAGCAGGGTCTGGCGCTCGTTGAAGATGAAGCGCTTGCCAGGCCGGGGCACCAGAACACCGCGCAGCGGCAGCGTCTGGGTGGGGCGGGCCACATCGATGTTGAGCGCAGCTGCGTTCGCACCGGCGTAGGCCGCGGCGTACTCCCAGTTCGGGGTGGGCGTGTCCAGGTCGATGCCGGCGATGGTGTGGTGCTGATCGTTGCGCAACACGCCCGCGG
Organism: Burkholderiales bacterium; assembly: GCA_003241965.1. Taxonomy (GTDB): domain Bacteria; phylum Pseudomonadota; class Gammaproteobacteria; order Burkholderiales; family Burkholderiaceae_C; genus Hydrogenophaga. Next base: position 29,847 of record QBMB01000023.1, read on the forward strand.
CCTGCAGCGTGGCCAGGCTTCCGCGCAGTGCGGTGTAGGCGTGGCCGTAGATCTGGCGGTTGTAGGCCCAGCGGCCGGTGGTGTCGTTCAGCTCGGCGCCGATCACGTCCAGGCTGGTGGCGTCGGTGTAGGGGTGCACAACGTAGTCGTACTCCTCGTCACCCATGGCGGTGATGACAGTGCCGGTGAGCGTGGGGTTCGTGGTGCCTGCGGTGAGGAAGCCGGTGCCCGAGTAGGCCAGCACGATGCCGGCGGGCAGCGCCTCGCCGCCTGCCTGGCCGCGGAAGCTGTCACCGATGGCGATGTCGTTGCCGGTGGCGCCTTTCCAGCGGCAGGCCAGGGTGACCACGCCGGCCGCCACCGTGCTGGTGACCGGCAGGGTGGTGGCTGCGTTGATCGCTGCGTTGATGGATGCGGCGATCACGGTGGCCGCATCGGCTGCAGCCACGCCCACCTGCACGCGCTGGCCAGCGATGTACAGGTTGATGGTCCCTGCAGCGGTGGCCGGCCCGGTGACGGTGATGGTGCCGCCGGCGGCAACACCTGCGCCGGCATCGGCCACAGCAATGCACCACACCTCACCGAAGCTGTCTTGCTGGCGGTAGATCTCGTGCATGCGGGCAAGCATTGAGCCCACGCCGAAGAGCTGCTTCGCCATGTCGCTGGTGCTGACCAGCAGAGGCGTGTTCACGGCGCCAGCGCCGGCGGTCAGCTTCTGGCCGATCAGCAGCGTGCGCTTGTTCTGAACGAAGTAGCCCGCCTGGCTGTTGTCCATCTCCGCGTAGAAGAGGGGCACCCGCAGGCCGGCAGGGATCTGGTTGAAGGAAATCGACATGGTGGCTTACCCCTTGGTGCTGGCCGACTTGTCAGCCTTGGTGGAACGCTGGCCCTCGCTCACGTCGCCATCGGCGACGCGGCGCTGCCAGTACTGAGAAAAGTCGACCTCGCGCCCCTCGGCGGGCAGGTTGTCGCCACGATCGGGATCCGCAACGGTGCGGCCCTCGGCGGGAATCAAAAACATGGGCATCTCCTCGGGGTTGAAAAGGTCAGGGCAGGTTGCCGGTCTTGGGCACGGGCACGTTGTGCTCGATGCGCCCATCCGGTCCGGGGTAACTCAGGTTCGGGTCTGCGATCGGGTCGATCACATCGACCTTCAGGCTCACGCCGTCAAAGTGCGGCAGCGCTGCCAGGGCGCCTTCCTGGAAGCCGTCGCTGGGCTCGATCTCCATGTAGGCACTGAACTCGAAGCGCCAGAACAAACGGGCCCGGTCGATCGACAAGACGTTGCCGCCTTCGTAGGCGATGCCGTCGTAGCGCGGTTCCGGTTGCCAGCCCAGCAGCGCGGCCCACAGCTCGGCGCGAATGTCGTGCACCGACTTGCCCGAGGCCTGGCCACGTTCGTCGGGCCGGTTGTCTAGGACCACGACCACCTCGAACACGTCCTGCAGCGGCTGGCGCACGCTGTTCTGCGAGGCCGAGGGATCCGGGCTGTCATCCAGGGGGATCACGAAAGCACAAGGCACCTGCAGGGCGGTGGACTCGGGCACGGCCGCGAACTGCGCCGCGCCGGCGACCCGCCCGGCGAGTGTTGGGCAATAGGTCCGCAGCTGGGCAATGATGAGATCGATGTTCACGGTTACCTCGGTACGAGTGCGCGCCTGAGGGCGTCGCGTGCTTCTTCGCGGATGGAGGGCGCTTTCTCCTGCAGGGCATCAGCCATGTAGTTCGACCGAGGCGCGAGGCCTGTGTCTTTGCTGCCGTAAAAGAGAAAGGCGGGATAGAAGGCGCTGCCGTCGATCTTTCTCGGAGCTACCTTGATCCACCCACCCTTGCTGCCCTTGCTGACCACGCCAACAGCGCGCCTGAGCTTTCCGGATTGACGGCCTGGCGCTTCACCAGGCTTCGAGACTGCTCGACGACTGAGAAGTCGCCGCGCTTCCTTGCGTACCGATGCCGCACCGCGTACCAATGCGGCACGCATGGCCTTTGGGTCGTAGTCGATGGTCTTGTGGAACTCAAGGCCGACCGAGACTTCCAGGCCACCCAGCGCGTTGCCTGTCACATACTTCGCCTTCGACGGTCTGCTCATGACACAGCCCCGATGTCTTTGGTGGTGACGCGTACCCACTCGCGAGCGTCTTCAAAGTTGATGGCATCGATGACGCGGTAGCGCCGGCCATTGACCTCGATCACATGGGTCTGGGTGATCAGTTCAGCGCGCACCACCTCGCTGTAGCGCATCCAGATGAAGTGCGTGGGCTGCTCGCCCGTCTGCTCGCCCGAGCGCACGGCAAGGCCGCGGATCGGGTCCACCTTCATCCAGCGGTTCAGGCCGGAATCGAAGTTCTGCGTGAGGCCCAGCATCATGTTGGGCTGATCGGTCCAGACCCGCAGCACACCGGGCCGGTTGAGTTCGCCCGGGTCCATCAGATGCCCACCATTCGGTAAGGGTCGAGGAGCCCGTCGACGAAGTTGTGCTTCACCTTCGGTTTCTCGCTGCTCGCGCCGCGGTTCTGGTACAGATCGGCTATGGCCAACTTCATCCATCGCCTCAGTGGCGACGGCACGCTTGAAGGCAGCGTCCCGTACCCTGCGGTGTAGTTCACTACCACCGCGTTGGGCTGGTTGCGGGTGGCTGGCCATTCCTTGCCGTAGGCGGGCACCAGGTAGCCGGGCTCGCTCACGTTGTCCAGCGTGTAGTCCGCAGGATCCAGGGTCTGCAGCACGCCTGCCTCGTCCACGAATTGAACGCTCTGCACCGCAATGATCGGTGGCTGCACCAGCTCGAACGCATCAGGAAACGAGTCCATGGTCAGCCGCCAGGGCGTGCTGAGCATCGTGCGCTCGGTGCGGTCCTCGCACGTCTCACGAGCCACCGTGATGAGATCGAGCACATCAGCGTCGCTGACGCTGGCGTCTTCGCGCAGGTGCCCCAGCACCTCTGCCAGGGTCAGCGGCTCGGCAACTGGTGGCCCAGCTCGGCGGGGGAAGGCTTTCATCTTGAGGGGCGTGAAGTGTTGGATGACCGACCGCCTGTGGGCGCTCGAACGGTTGAAGACAGAAGCGGCCGACCGTCCATCTGCTCACGAGCTGGGCGAACCGAACCAGAAGACTCATAGAACCGCGAACCATCAGGCGCTCGCGCATACGCGCCGGTGACCAGCAGCGCGGCCGTGGCACTGGCCATGGCCACGCCTTGTGCAGACATCTGCACATCGCCCGCGAACTCGGCCGAGCTGCTGGACTGCGCAAAGGCCGCAGCACTCAACGGCACGGTCAGCAGCAGCGACCCCGTTGCCAGCGCCTGGGCAAGTGCTGCGGCGCTGATCGGAACCATCAGTTGCAGAGTGGCGCCAGCCGAGGCTTGCGCCGTCCCTGCCGCTGAGAGCAGCGCGCC
>QBMB01000023.1:33253-33739 GCA_003241965.1 Burkholderiales bacterium
GCTGCCGACCTGCAGGGCAGCCGTGCCAGCGGCCTGGGCGGCACCGCTGGCGGCCAGCGTCTTGCCAACAGCGAGCGATGCGCTGGCCAGCGCCTGGGACACAGCGGCCCCAGAGAGCCGCACCGACAGGGACAGCACCGCAGAAGCACTGGCCTGCGCCTGGCCTGAAGCCGTCAGGCCAGTGGCACTGCCCACCGTGAGCGCTGCCGTGGCCGAGGCAACAGCCAGCCCAGCGGCGCCGAGCGTGACAGCCAGCGACATCTGTGCACCCGCCACCGCGATCGCAGCAGCCGAGGCCTGCAGCGGCACCGTGTGGCTCACCGAGGCGCTGCCAGAAGCAACAGCCAGGCCGACAGCGGTGAGGCTCACGCCCTTGAGCAGCGCGGCGGTGGCCGTGGCTTGCGCCGCGCCGGCACCGGCGAGCGGCTTGGTGACCGTCAGGGCCGCAGTGGCTGCAGCCTGGGCTTGTGCTGTGGCGGGGGAGGC
>QBMB01000023.1:33749-53360 GCA_003241965.1 Burkholderiales bacterium
GGTCGTGGTTTGTCGCGCCTCCCCCAGAACTTTGCAGCGGCTCGACGCCGAACGGCGTCGCACCGAAGGGGAATGCGCCAAAGCTCATGTCTTACACCTTGGGCCACCCGGCCGTGAAGTCGTATGCCGCCACCTCCTCGAACGTGGTGCAGCGGTCCAGCGCATCTCGATGGAAACCCTCGACACCCGCGATGGCCGCTTCAGCCATCGAGAACATCGTCCCGTTCTGCAGCACGCGTTGCACCAGGTTCTCCAGGCTCACGCCTCGCATGCTCGACTCGACGGACAGGATGGGCGTGCGCGCCGAGCCGCTGGCCTCGAAGGCCCGGGCCTCGCCCAGCTTGAGTGACCAGGACGCCAGCTCGCCGGCGCTGTAGCCTGCGATGACACGGTTGCGCAAGGCAGTGGCGTGGGCGCTGATCTCGGCTTTTTTGAGGGCCTGTGCCTGCTCTATCGAGTAGCCGTCGATGATGGCTTGCACCGCCTTGTCGTCGCTGCTGATCCAGGTGCCGTTTTCCTCGCGCAGCCAGTGGCCAGCCTTGCCGACTGACGCGTGCAGACCAGAGCCTTTTTCTGTGTAGAGAATTGTCATGGAATCACCGCATCAAGAGAATCGGATAACTGGCGTTGTCGGCACCCGAGTAGCTTGCGCTCAGACCTGTCATTGCATCGTCACCGACCGTGTAGGCAGCGTGGGTTCGAGCGCGATTGTTCCCTCGATGGATGCGAACTCCACCGCCACTCATTGCACCCATTGGGCTTGGCAGAAAACCCTCTGATCCCCGCACCGAAACAGCCCCATCGGTGCTGAAGAGTTGCCAATACCAGCCAGGCGGGAAAAGTCGAGAAGCGATGCTGCCCATCTTTATTCCGGTGGTTGCGCTGGCCAAGCTATTGGCCGCAGCAAGGATCCTGCCGGGCATTCCTGTCGTGGGATCTATGGAAGCAATCGCTACATGCACGGTAGAAGACGCTGCAGCCGTCGTTACCTCACACCCAATCTGTGTGAATGGGAAGCCCGCCTCCAGTTTCAACGGGGTCATGTGCTGTCGATTGGCCGTGAGCGCTGCCGGCCCTAGGTCTGTTGGCGTGGAGACGTTGGCCCCGATCACGTATCCGTTCACACCGTAGTTCGCGGAAATGTCGATGCGCTTTGCGAAAGAAGTAGGACCACCCTCGGCAATGGGTGAGACGTACACCCGCACGTTCGAGGAGCCGAAACTCAAAGCGGTCACAGCCGCTTGCGTGTAGGTTGTGCCATCCCACTTCGTGCGCGGCGCGCTGCGTGTCAGCACGTTGCCGCTGCTGATGGTGCCGAATCCGCTCTCAGCCTTGGCGATCGTGGCAAGCGTGGCGTCGGTGTACTCCACGATGCTGTACTCGATGGCCTGGTCGGCAACGAACGCAAGCGCTGGCAGCGCCAGGCCATTGGCCGCTGCCAGCGTGAGGTTGCCCGTGCCGCCAGTGCTGGAGGATCCACCGATGTAGTTAAGCCGCATCGCAAGCCTCTGCATGGGTCAGGCGTGAAAGCCACTCGGCGGGGATGCCGTCGCGCGCACCGTCAGGGTGAATGTCCGCGTGCTCGTGGCGACAGCGCAGGACAGTGCCCATCTGCAGCGGACGAACACCGTGACGCTGGTGAGCAGCCACCAGGTACTTGTCGCCAGCTTGGACCATCCTGCCGTTGCCATCGATCTCGATAAGCGCCATGCCCTTCACGCATTCCATCCAGTGATCGAAGGTGTGCGAGTGCAGACGTGTGAACGACTCGGGCATATCGAACGCCATTTCCACCACCACGGCGCCAGGCTCGATGCTGATGGTGGTCAGTGGCCCATCGTCGTGGGTTCGGTACTGCATGGCGATCAGTTGTCGACTTGGAACGTGAGGGCTGCAGCCGGGAAGCTCACGCCGTCGCCCGTGTTGATGGTCTTGCTCACGCCCAGGCTGGTGCAGATCCAGGCGTTGCCGGCGGTGGAGGCATCCCACCACCGCATGCTCACCACGGTGCCCCAGCCTGCGCTGGGCGTGGGAAAGGTGATGGCGCCGTTGTTGCTGGTGGTGCCGTTGGTGCCCGAGCTGGCGGCGGTGCTGCCAGCCGACTGCGAGCCGGCCCAGTTCGCCAGCGATGAGGCCACAGCCACGCGAGCGTAGGAGCCACCGGTCACCTCGGTGCCAGAACCGGTCTCACCGCATGCCACGGTGTCCAGCCCGATGTACCAGGTGGCGGGTGCGCCCAGCGTCTGCGCACGAATGACCGCGTCGAGAATCTTGTTCTCGGCGAAGTCGGTGAGCGCGCCAGCCTGGGCAGGCACAGACAGGAGAGCAGCAGCGGCGAGCGCCAGGCCGGCGACGATGCGGTGCAGGAAGGACTTGGAAGACTTCATGGTGTGGGCTCCGAGGGATTGAGGAGGGAGAGCTGCGCGCTCTGCAATGCGCCCTGGTGCAGGGCGCATCACGGAGTGAGCTGTCAGGTTCGCGCTTTGGGCTTGGGCTGGTTCTGCTCCAGACTGCCGGCGTAGGTGACAGCTGCCTTGTCGGTATCGACCAAGCCGTCGCGCTCGGCCTGCTTGGCCAGATCGGCAGGCAGCTCGACCACGTCGTTGACAACACCGAGGTCGCAGGTGGCGAGCACCCGGGCCTTGACAGACTTGACGGTCTTCTGCGAGGGCGCGGGATCGGCCAGCCGTGCCTTCTTTTCGCCGAGCAGCTGCTCAGCCAGATCGGTTGGGGCCTCGAACGGGGCGCCCTCGGCGACATCGGCCAGCAGCGCGGGATAGCTGGCAATGCTCAGGGCCACCAATGCGATGAGATTGGTCTTCATGTGGGACTTTCAAAAGGGGTGGAAGAGCCGGGCCATGCGTGCGCAGGCCCGGCGCCGTCGCGGCCTATCAGGTCGCGCTGTGCTGGTACGTTTTCACGGCCAGCGGATCAAGCAGGTTGCCGCCGGCGCGAGCCCACGCCAGGAAGCCGACCTGGCCCTTCTTCAGGAAGGCGCTGTCTTCGAAGCGGAACAGGGTCACCTGCATGGCGTCGCGAACCATGTACTGGCTGTGATCGCCGAAGCTGATGGACTTGGCGTTCGCTGCTGGCACCGGCATGTGGTTGTTCAGCTCCACCGGGTAGCCCAGCAGCAGGTCGGGCGTCTTTGCAGTGGCGCCAGCTTCGTAGCTGGGCGTCCAGATCGGACGACCCGAGGTGTCCTTGATCTTGCGCACGACACGGCGAATCGTCTGGCTGAACATGAAGGCCAGCGAGTCGTTCATGTAGGCCGGATCGATGCTGTCGGTGAGGTCCACCAGGTCGTCGTAAACGACCGTCAGGGTCTGACCCGTGGCACCCACTTTGCCCACACCGGCGGCAGTGATCAAGGCGAACGGCGAACCGGTGCCGGTGCCGGCCGCGGTCATCATGCGGTTCTGGATGCGACCGATGCGCGAGCGCACACGGCTGTTCACCAGCGCCACGATGTCGATCGTGGTGTCCTGCAGCAGCTCCAAGGGAATGGTGATGACCTTGGATCCGAACTTGAAGACGTTCAGCGGCACGGTGCCGAATGAGACATCAGCGTCTGTGGCGGTTACGTTTTGGGCAATGATCTCGCCCTCTTCGCTCGTGCCATCGGTGGTGGGGTAGCTCAAGTCAGAACCGTTCTCGGTCGTGAGCTGGCTGGAGACACGGCGGATGCCGCCATAGTCCTTGAGCGACTCGATCAAGCGGCTGGCCACAGTAGGCTGCACCGTGTAGCCGCCTTCGGCAGGGGTGGTGGTGCTCATCGTGTTGCGAATGAGCAGCGCCTCTTCCTGGGTGAGGTCCTTGGTGAGCTTGCGCAGGAAGACTTCGACGCCGCGCTCGGCGTCGGACTTCTTCTTCGTCTTGACTTCGTTGCGTGGGAGGTCGTTGAACTCCTCCTCGGCGCGGTTGTCCAGCAGCCGTTGGTGCGCATCGAGCTGCTGCTCCACTCGCTCGGCTTCGTCGACGTAGTTGTCGAACTTGGTTTTGTCGTCGGCCGTCCAGGTCGCCGAGCCCTTTTCCTCCAGGAGGTTGCGGGCATCTTTCTTCAGGGAGGCCAGTCGCTCCCGCAGTGCTTGCGTGCTCATGTGTGTCCTTTCGATGGGGTTGAGCAAAAAAAAGCCACCCGAGGGGGTGGCGGTACGCTGCGCGGAAGCGCTTTACGTTTGGTAGTCCAGCAACCGCATGCGGCGCTGGTTCTGTTCGAGGATGGCCCGATCGTCGGGAGCAGGTTCCGTGGCCTGCAGGTTGAGCAAGGCCTCGGGCGTCTTCTCAAACGCCGAGAGGTTCCAGGTCAGCTTGGCGAGGTTCGACGGGTGTTCGGCCAGCGTCGAGATCACACGCGTGGCGAAGCCGTTGTCCATGGCTTCCTGAGCCGTGAACCAGGTCTCGGCCGCCATCCAGGTCTGGATCTGCTCGGGCGTCTGCTTCGTGCGAGCAGCGTACTCATTGACGATGCTGCCCTCGACCTTGTTCAGCAGGTTGCCCATGTGGTGCATGTCCACATCGGTACCGAAGCAACCGCCGCTGGCCTTGTGAATCATGAGGAACGCACCGTCCACCATCTCCACTTCGTTCGCGGCCAGTGCGATCCAGCTGGCCGCGCTTGCAGCGATGGAGTCGATCTGCGCAATGATCCGGCCACCGTTCGCGATGAAGTCGCGCATGGCAGTCACGATGGCACGAGCCTCGAACACATCGCCGCCCGGGCTCTTGATGCGCATGCGCAGGGTGGACTTGCTGTCCAAGCCAGCCAGGGCATTGACCACATCCATGGCACCGATACCCCAGTCCTGAGCGATCACGTCGTACAGGTAGATGGTGGCTTCGGTGCCGCCTTCGTTCTTCGCCAGGTTGAGCGGTACACGCTCGACGGTGGCGTTGTCGCGCAGCAGCTTGAGATAGTTCTTCATGTCGATGGTCCAGGTGGATCAGAGGTTGTCGAGCTGGGCTTGCTGGTGCTGGGGTCGAAGAGCTGGCCAGCCGCACCGCCCATGGGTGCCAGGTTCTTGAGGCGGCGGATCTCATCCGCTGACATCCAGCCCTGACCGCTGCCCGGCCCGCCGAGCGCTGCGCGGAAGTAGTCCGCCTGCGCTTTGCTATTGCCTTCGAGCATCGCGTCGCGGTTGAATTCGAGGTACTGGCGTGAGGTGCGAAACAGCTTGCGGTTGAGCTCCTGCTCCATACGCCGCAAGTGCGGCTGCACCGTGTACAGCATGAAGGCGCGAGTCATCTCTTCCAGGCCGCTGCCCCAGCTGGTGGCTGCGCTGGTCTCGCCGATCAGGTGGGGAGGCACACCGAAAGCTCGCGCGATATCGACCACCTGGAACTTCCGCGCGTCAAGCAGCTGCGAGTCTTCAGCGTTGATGCTCAGCGTGTCGGCTTTGACACCTTCAGTCAGCACCAAGGGCAATCGGTGGGCGTTGTCGACCCCGCTGTACTTGGCAGCAAAGGCCTCGCGAAGACTTTCTTTCTGCTTCTGGTCGAGACCCTTGTCGCTGCTCAGCACGATCGACGGATGCGCACCGTTCGCAAAGAAGCGACCGCTGTACTCATCCATGGCCATCGCGTTGCCAGTCGCGTTGCGCGCCGCGTGCTGGATGACGCTGCGTGCCCGAACACCATCAAACCCGAAACCGGGGAAGTGCAGCATGTCGTCCTGATCAGCACCAAAGCGCCGAACGTCGTCGATCGAATAGCTCAGGCGCCGGCTGCCGCTTTCCTTGTACGGGACCACAGCGTCCCAAGGCAGCGGAATCATCTCTTTCACTTCGCCGGCGCGGTTGCGAGGCATGTAAACGAAGCCCGACTCGCGCAACAACATCTGCGCGATGACTTGCTCCCACATGCTGGCCGCAGTGAAGCAGGCAGTGGGCGACTCGTTCAACATCCACCACAGCGGCTGGTTCTCCACCTGCTTGCGACCCTTGTCCGATCGCTCGTACTGGTGCACCGGGATCTGGGAGATGGCCCCAGCGATACGCGTCACGCAGGCATAGACTGCAGAAACGCGCATGGCGCTCTCGTGGTTCACCGCCATGCCTGAGGCTGCGCGAGACACACCGAACAGCTCGATCACGCGCGGATCGCTGGAGGAGATCACCTCGTTTGTCACCGCGCCATTGCTGGCGCGCGACGCCTCGCGCTCCTCACGCCACCGCGTCAGGACGGTGGAGCCAGGCGTGTGTGCCTTGCTCTGCACTTCGTTCCATGGGGTGGTCATAAGATCTCGAATCCTTGCTCGATGGTGTTGCTCTCTTGAATGGCCAGGGCTCGACCCAGTGCCATCAACATGGCCATGGGGCCGTCGATCTTGTTCTCGGGTCGCTCCTTCGTAGGCGATCGCAGCTCGTTGAACTTGCTGACCTTCACCACCAGGTTGCTCACCATCCAGTTCATCACTGGGTTGCCGTCGTGCCGCAGCTTCTTCTCCAGCACCAGGTTCTCCACCTGGATGAGCGGAGGCGTGAAGAACATGGCCCGCTGCGTGATCTCCACCAGCGGCAGGCCTTCTTCGATCAGCTTGCCGGCGAAGTACATCGAGAGCGCCGGGTCGAAGGCGATCTCCTGCACGTCGAACATGCGGCAGTAGGTCCGCAGGTCCTCGGCCACCACGTCGAAGTCGGTGATGTCGCCATCGGTCATCTGTACGTAGCCCTGTCGGGCCCAGCCGCTCAGGTGGGCGTTGCCGCTCTCCTGAATCGCCAGCTCGTTCAAGTACAGACGTGTGCACACGTGCCACACGCCGTCAACTTCGAACACCAGGCACAGCGCCGCGAAGTCTTTCTTCTGAGCCAGGTCGAGGCCCATCCACACCTTGGCGCCGGCGAAGTCGCTGAGATTGCGCAGTGACACATCGCCGCAACGGTCCCAGGCTCGCATGTCCATCCAGGCCGACTCGCCCGACACCCACACGTTCAGGCGCTTGGTGAGGAAGTTGTTCAGGGCGCTGGGCATCGCTTCCGCCTTACGGGCGGCAGCGGCCATGTCGTCTGGCATCACCGACACGCCGAAGTTCGGGTTGGCCTTGGCCCACACCTTGGGATCGAACGGGTCGTCGCCGTCGTCGATCGTGTAGATGATCCCGAAGATGCGGTCATCTCGCACCACACCCTGCAGGATCTTCGTCACGTGCGTGCGCCGCTCGTAGCAGATGCCGCTGCGATCGGTGCCGCCGGTGGTGATCGTGCCCAGCATCGACTGCTCACGCGAGCCGCGGGCGGTGTCGATCACGTCGTACAGGTCGCGTTTCTTGTGCGCGTGCAGCTCGTCGAGGAGCGCAAAGTGCACGTTGAGACCGTCCTGTGTGCTGGCCTCAGCTGCCAGCGGCGCCCCTTTGCTTGAAGTGTGGGCGACCGTCAGCGCGTGCTGCATGATCGCCAGCCCGAGATAGGTCCGCAGGTCCGGAGTGCGCTCGGCCATGGCCTTGGCGTCGTCGAACACAATGCGCGCCTGGTCGCGGGTGGTGGCCGCCGTGTAGCACTCGGCGCCGTGCTCACCGTCTGCGGTCAGCATGTACAGGAAGAGGCCTGAGCCTTTCGTGCTCTTCGCGTTTTTGCGCGGCACCTCTTCATAGAACTCGATGAACCGGCGCAGCCTGGTTAGATGGTGCAGCCATCCGAAGATGGTGGTGATCACGAAGCACTGCCACGGCTCCAGCGTGATCAGCCGGCCCTCGCGAGCCCACTTGCCTTTGATGTGCGGCAGCAGCTCGATGAAGGCGCAGACGCGGTCGGCCGCTTCCAGGTCGAACACCCACGGCCAGTCGTCGCTGACCTCCCGATCGAGGTCGTCGAGCTGTCGCTGGCAGGCCAGGATGGTCCACTTGCAGGCCGGAATCTCGCCGCCGACCACCGCGCGGGCGTAGCCCAGTGCGGCTTCGACGTAGCGGCTCATCGGTTCACGACAGCGAAGCGCGCCATGCCGGCCGGTGTGACATCAGGCTTCTGCTCGAAGCCAGGCAGTTCGGGCTGGGCGTAGTTCGAAGGCTGCACGCGGGCGCGTGCCGATGGGCTCAAACCGAAGTGGCTCAGGTGGCGGTGTACCTGCAGGCGGTGCGCGCTGATCAGGTTCACGATGACGCTCTGCTGCTCGTACCCGCTGGGTGTCTTGGTGCGACTGGCGGCGAAGACGGCATCAGGGTAGGTCATGCCTTCATCGACGTGCTTCCCCACCATCCCGTTGAACGCCATCTCCAGCTCGGACAATCGGCCCACAGCCTGGCAGTACAAAGCCAGCGCCGCGCGGTCCAGGCCGCTGATGAGGCCCAGCTCTTCCAAGAGCGGAGCAATGCGCTTCCATTCCTTGCGCGCTTCTTTGCCGAGGTGGCTCGGTGGCGACGGGATCTCGATGCGTGGGTTCACGCCGTCAGCCAGGTTGAGCGCTCGCTTGCCCGGGTTGCCTTCGAGCAGCTTCAGCACAGTGGGCTTCGACATCGGCCCCCGTGATCCTGTCATGGTGAATACCTCATGGGTGGTGGGTGGAGAGGTACCCCCCCTCCCCTAAACTTGCGCACGCAAAAAAAGACCTAAGCGGTCGGTCTAGGCCGGTCGGCTCCAGACATTTGACCGCCCCCCGGGGTCAGGGGCGAGGCAGGGACGCGCGACCGAACGCACCGTCTTCACGGGCGGTCTTCACGTCGTGGCACAGCTTGCACAGCGGCTGCCAGTTGGACCTCTGCCAGAACAGCGTCATGTCACCTCGATGCGGGATGACGTGGTCGACGACAGACGCAGGCACCAGCTCGCCACGTTCCTCATGCTTCACACACAAGGGATGCACGCGAAGGAAACCCTCACGAGCCTGCTGCCACTTGTACCCATAGCCGCGTTGAGCAGCTGTCCCGCGTCGATCGTCGACTGCCTTGGCTTCTGCGCGTCGATGCTTGTCACATCGACCGCTGCCATCGCGCACCAACACACCGCAGCCAGGATGGCCACAGGGCTTGGGTGCTGAGATGGGCATTGGTTTGGTGATCGCAGGGAGCTGCCACCGAGCCCTGGAGCGGAGCCTTCGTCAGCCCACGTTGTTATGGCAGGCCTTCTTGCACAGACCCTCGGACTGACACGCGTGGATGCCGAGGAGGCAGGGACACTCAAGCACAGGTCTTACTGTGCGACCACCAGGCGCGCCGCCTCGACCCGGTTGTGGATCTCAAGAAGCAGCGCACCTGGTGGCCCCAAAGAAAAACCCCGCAAGGGGTGGATGCCTTGCGGGGTTTTGCGCTGCAGTGTGTCCCTGTGACACGTTGGCTGCAGCTTGCCTGAAATGTATCTAAAAAGTCTATGTTGTAAAACTCATTTCGATGCAGCAGCAGCGCGCTCTCGATCTTCTTCCTTGAGCCGCAAGAAGGTCTGTATCTCAAAGTCGCCCTTCTCCAGGTTGGACTTGATCGTGGACTCAGCCTTGCACATCATCTCGGCCGTGCGCCTGATGCTCTCTCCCTCCAGGTAGATCAGCACAATGGTCCGGTGCAGCTGCGGCTTGCCATCCAGCAGCGAGGTGACCGCCTCATCAGTCTTCGTCGCCTCGATCTCATCCACCGTCGACATGAGCGGGTCGCCGCCACCACCACAGTCCACCGCGATTCGAAGGAACGACGACTGGGTGTAGTAGCCCAGGCCGCCGCGCCCCTCGCGTTCTTTCCACAGTGCCCAGTTTTCCAGGCGCTGCTTGATGCGTTCAATTCGAGCCATCTGCCGCCCCTTGCTGCGCACTGGGCGCCCACATGATCAAGAACGTGCAGCCGAACTGCACGATGACCCGGGCCAGCTCTGCGCTGACACCGGGCAAGTCGAAAGGCGTGCCCTGCACCCATCCACGCTCGATGGCATAGAAGCTGTTCGGCGTGCCCTGTACTCCCTCCCTCACCAACCTGTATGCGCGGCTGCCTGGCTCCGCTGCCTTCGCCTGGATGGCTTTGTAGGTCTGTGGCATGTGGGCCTTGATCTCGTTCAACCGAGCCTGAACATCGACTGCCGGGCTTTGCTCTGCTGTCCTTGTGTCCATGGTGTCCATTGCTTTCTATAGAAGGAATACAGGAATCGGGAGGGCTCGCAAGCGCGCGGCTGTGTGCATGCGTCTGCACACGCCCACCCGCCTTGTGATCTGGTGATGGACACAGGAGGCAATGCAGCAGCTTCACCTTGGCTTTTCAAGGTAGAGCAGTTGCTCACAGGCTCTATGGAAACCCGTGGCCACCGTGGACACTTGGACACCTACGTCATGGGCCCGTGCGCCGACTTCCCCGCTACCGCACCGCAGTGGAGGCGCAGCACTATCTGCCCCTCCAGCCCTTCGGGCACACCGCTGCCAATCTTGCGTCTGGCGGTGTCGTTGGCACGGCGCGTTTGTTGCACCGTGACCTGTTGGTCAAAACGGTGCATCGTCGTCGTCCTGTGCAGATTCCCCAGCCGCCGGTGGCGGTGGAGGTGGTGTCACTTCATCGAAGCCCTCAGCCTCATCGTCGGTCGGCCACTTGGCAGGCCGCTCGTATCCCCATGCCCTCACCCCACCGACCTGGCGCTTCACGCGCGCCCAGCCCTCGTGGTCCATCCAGCTGCGGATCTGGGCCTCCAATGCCGGCGTGCTCTTTGCCGCATCCACGCCCAAGGCGGTGGTGAGCTGCGAAATCGTCACGAAGGTCGTGAGCTCGTTCACCAATGACCCGATGCCGGTGTCCTTGGGTGGGCGCGTCAACAGCGTCATCAGCTCGCTCAGCACAGCCGTCTCCACCAGGCGCTTGTCCTGCATGGGTACGAAGAGCGCCTTCTCCTCCTCGGGGGTCGGCGTGTAGCGCTCCCCTTTCAGGTACAGCGCGTAAGCCTCAGCGAGCAGCTGCTCGCGCATCTTGGCAAGCCAGCCGATCTTGACGCGGTTACGCACGGGCGTTGGCCAGAAGCGCCTGTTGCCCGTGCGGTCCCGCAGGTAGGTGTTTTCGTTCGTGGTGCCCACCAGCAAGCACTGGCGCATGTAGCTCTCCACCACGCGGCCGTAGCTTGGCCGGTACCGGTCTACCTTGGCCGAGATGAAGGCCTTGATCACGCCGATCTCCGCCTTGCTGAAGTTGGCCAACTCGGCAATCTCGTAGACCCACAGGCCCTGCACCTGTTCCTGGCCTTCCTTGCCGCGGCTCGGGTCGAAGTGCGTGTCGCTGAACCACTCGCTGCCGCAGAGCGTCTCCACCAGCGTGCTCTTGCCGAGTCCGCCCGGTCCTTCGAGCACCGGGCAATAGTCGAATTTGCAACCGGGCTCCATGACGCGGTAGACCATGCCGAGCAGCCAGAACCGCCCAACGAGACAGAGGTACTTGTACAGCGAAGGCGGGAGTGTCTGAGGCGTCTCGCCGATCACATGCACCAGCCACTTGTCGATGCGGCTCTCCCCATCGTGCTCGATCCGCTTCAGCAGATCTTGCACCGGGTGATAGGGGGCAGCGTGCGCCACCGTCTCGATGGCCTCCATGAGCGCCGCGCGTGGAATGGCCGGCAGGCCGTAGGTGTCGCTGAGGTACTTCCCCATCATCAGGTCGACGCTGCCGGTGATGGGTCCCGGCTTGCCGTGTTCCCATGGCCACTTGCGGCGCGCGTCGATGTTGTTGCTCAGCAGGTTCAGGCCCAGCACATCCTTCAGGCCGGCGTCGTTGTTGAGCGCAGCGATCACCAGCTTGCGCGACGTTCGCCAGAACTGTTTCTTGTCATCCCAGTACGGCGCGAGCCACCAAGGGTGGCGGCCATCGTCCTGGTCGGCGTCAGCGAGGGCATCGATTTTTTTTCCGCCACCACCATCGCCAGACCCGGCTGCGCTTGGCTCCACAGGCTTGGCTGCAGGTTCATCGTTGAACGGTTGCGCCTGGCCGAAGAACGCGAGCACACGCTCGCCGTCCCAGCCGTCCGTGGTGATGGCGTCTGCACAATCCCATCCATCGTCCACCTCACCAGGCGCAGGGATGGGCAGCATCTGCACCGTGCACCCGTGAGCGTCGCGCAGGTGCGCACCGATACCCACCATGGCCACCATGCCCACTTGCTTGCTTGCCGGTAAGAGCGGCTTGCTCTGCTGCAGCACGATCTGAGCGGCCTTGTCCAGCTCGGCTTTCTTCTCCGCGTTGGTCAGCTGCTCACGCTTGCCATCGCAGTCCGGCCACAGCAGCACGTGGCGGCCCCCGAGCCAGCTCCAGTCGGCCTTCTTCCACGCCTTCGAGCCACCGGGCCAGCTGGCCACGCAATAGATGCCTGGTGCGGTCGCATCGAGCAGCCGCTGCAGGATGTCCGCCTTGCGCTCGCCCTCCACCAGAACCACGGTGCGCTCGCCGGGCAGCTGCAGCCCGGGAAGGTAGAGCGGGCGCGGTTCATCGAACTGCTTCCACTTCCAGCTCAGGGTGCCATCGCGAGCGCTCATGCAGAAGCTGTAAGGCAGCGTGTCCTTGCCACCATCGCTGGTGCGAAAGCGCATCACGTAGCCATGCAAATCCTCGCCGCTGCGGTACTCGGCTTGATGGTCCAGATCTTCAAGCTTGCGGTGCGGATGCTTGAAGGTGGGCTTCGGCGCCACCAGGGGCACAGGGCGCACCGTCGTCCACCCTTCGTCCGGTGCACGGTACGGTGGTGGTGCAGCTGGTGGCGCCGGCGGACGATCTGTCCGCTCGTGGGTGCTGTTGCGAGTGACCCCGGCCACGTCTTCCAGACCTTCGTCACGAGCCACCTGCACAGCAGCCTTTCCCATTTCGAGTTGGTGCAATGCTGCGTACAACGATATGAGATCACCGCCACGGTCTGAGCCTCCGAAGTCGGCCCACTGCCCTGCCCTTTCGCCCGACACGCGCACGCTCATGCTCGGTGTTTTTTCGGCTCTGAACGGGGAGTGGACCAGGTACTCCTGGTTCTTGAAATCGCCGCCCGGCATCCAGGCGGGCAACAGGTTGTGGGCTCGGGCCAGCAAGGCCTCCGCCAGCGCCTCAAATCGAATGGGTGGAAGCGGTGCACGATCCGTCATCGGGCGGCACCCTCACAGCAGGCGGTACTTGTCCCAGCCGGCGTATCCACCACCGGCAGCTGGTCATTGAATGGCACGTGGTGCGCCCTTTAAGCTGTCTGCGCTGGCCACACGGCCGCAAGGTCGATGAAGCCGTGTGTGTCCTGCACCATGTCGGCAGGCACGTACTCGTGGACGGGCCGGTTTCGGTACTCCACGCGCCGCTCGCGCGCTGTGCAGATGACCCCGTGACGCTTCATGTTCGCGATGGTGCGCCGGGCGGCATCACTGCCCACCTGGGCATGCTGGGCCAGCTCAGAGAGCGTGGGCGCCTGCGTGGGTGTCACCAGTGCGCGGCAGCTGTTCAGCAGCGCCTCGCGGATCTCGCCGGCGGGCCTCATGCACCACCACCGGTGATCGTTGGCAATGACTGGTCGTGCTTCGCCTGCAGCTGACTCACCATGGCCTGACCAGCCGCCACCAGCTCGGCCCAGCCGCCCTGCACGCGCGCCATCTCGTTTCCAGTGATCACCCCATCGGCCGACGCCTCGGTCACCATGGTCACCAGCTCGCCGAACTCACGCGCCAGCACCGCCACGTTACGCATGGTCGTGCTGTCGCACTGCTCGTCCCACACTGGCAGCGGGATCACCATGCAGTCGCACGCAGCAGCGAAGGCGTTGAGGATGCGTCGATCGTTCGACAGCTCGGTGACCGACACAGCGTCGACCAGGCCGAACTTCGCGGTACCGGCACCCTTGACCTCATGGCTGAGCGTGGCCGGGTTCTTGCCCAGGCGCGGGGCGAGCGATACGGCTCCACCGGGATAGGCGCGCACCAACTGGTACGCGGCATCGAGCACGTTGCTCATGTCAGCACTCCTCGAATGTTGGTATGGAAACGCCGAGGCAGGCCGCGCACACTGCGGCCATGCAAACGACGAACAAGAGCGGGTCTGCCCAGCCGGATAGAGTCGGGATCTCCACGACCCAACACCAACCCAAAGGACGGACCCATGAACGAGAAATTTCTGGCGCAGCTGATCGCAGAGCTCAAGCATTCGCAGACCGAAGCCATGGCGTTGTTGACACAGGCGCTATGCAGGCAGGTGGACCCGGCCAAGCTCAAGAAGGATCTGGAGGGCATCATCCGCGCCTACGAACAGAGGCCTCAGGCTTCGCCCGTCGCCGTGCAAATGGCCCAGGGCGCCCTCGCCGCCGCGCACGCAGAGCAGATGATTCAAGCCAACGAACGAGCCGCGGCTGCCGATCCCAAGAAGCGCTAAGCGCGAACAGTTCAGCGAACTCGCACTTCCACATCGAAAGAAGGTTTGAACGAGCCTCGCAGGGCCCAATCAAGGACCGATGCACAGAGAACGGCAGCGGCTTACCCATGGGCCACCCCCTGCGGGCCAGCGGCCTCGGCGCCCACCAGGTGGACCTGCTTGGCTTCTTCCTCGTCGAGGGCTTCGGCGAGTTCGGGCCACACCCTGAGCCAATCATTGGGGAAAAGCTCCCGACGAGTCACGACTTGCTCGGTGAACGCTTCGATTGGCGCACCGTGCTCGAACGGGATAGGGCGTTCGCCCGTCGCCATCTTTGTGACAAAAGACGGCGGCACGTTGAGGTGCTTCGCGAGCCGGACTCCGCGTCCGCGCTCGCCGTCTAACCAGTTTTTTAGGATGTGCATGGGCGCTGATTATTACCCATTGGGAATTCGTCGGTCAACTCCCTTTGGAAAATTCCACGCTTACCCGTTGGGGAATACCCTGACCGGCATGCAAACCGTTCACGACACACGAAGACAGCGACTTGAAATGCTCATCAAGCGCTTTGAGTCGATCGCAGCGTTGAACGATGCACTGGGCTGGCCAAGAGCCGACTCAAGGCTCAGTCGAATCAAGAACGGAAACATCCGCAGCGACCGCGAAGGCAAAGTTTTTCAGATGGGTGACAACATCGCCCGCGAGATAGAGACAACGCTGAAGCTCGAAGCCGGATGGATGGACACCCCTCCGAGCTACGCCGAGCTGAATGGGGAGAATGACCCGATCAGCAAGGCTGTGGACATTCTTTCGGTGATGGATCCGGAGGCGCGCTACCAAGCGCTGCGCCTGCTGGACGCGCTTTCACAACCTCCCAAAGCCAACGGCACCCACGCCACCTAGGCGGCCACGTGACTCGCTCTAGGCAGTCACTTCTTGACCGAGTCCCACACCAAACCCTTGGGAGTGCTGAACTCCAGGATGGGCTCCCCCGCCTGATACATCGGCAGTTGCACAAGAATCTTGGTCGCTTTCCTAGCTGCAGCAATGAATTCGTGAGGCGGGTCCAGCGCAATAGTTGTTGAGCTGTGGTCCTGGGCAGCGATGCCGCGAAAGCTTTTAGGGGCCGCATCGTCAAACTTCACGAAGACTCTGCACGGCTTCAACGCTGGGCTGCACAAGATCTGCCCCTGCTGAACCCCAACGATTGCATGGGTTCCATGCTTGGGGTGTGCGCGCACCAAGATGTAACCCCTGTTCTCACCGGCATACGGATAGTCAAGCGCCAGGCTGTTGTCGCTGGCAAGGAGTGCGATGCCAATATTCTTTCCAGACATCTTCTCGGCCTGCTGTCGATAGTCCCATTCTCCAGCAGCAGCGAACACTGGGAACAGAGCCAGAAGAACACAGATTCGAAGCATTTTTACCCCCTGAGTTATGTGCCTTCCATCATAGAGAAAGCGCACGAAGATCGCCGCGTGACGCATCCCAAAACTCGAAAGCCAGATTCATTGGTTTACCAAGGCATTACCCTACGGGAAAAATAACTTTCCCATTGGGTATTGACCAACAAGTTCCCAAAGGGTAATAATCGGCCCCGTCGTCAACACGTCGGAGGCCACATGCCACTCTCCCAGCCAGGTGCGGCCAGCACCACCCCCAAGCGTCGCCAGCGCGCCCAGGCGCCGGCCTATCCAGATCTGCTCGGGACAGACGATCCGAGGTTCTGGCTCGCGTGCTACCTGCGTGATTGCGCAGAGCAAGATGCTTTGGAAGCCTTGCTTCAGAGCGTTGGGTGCAAGCACCATTGGGCCGGCACGCCGCTCGTGAACGCGCTGTCGGAAGCCCTGTGGAAGAAGAGCGACCAGGTCCGCACGTCCGCAGAGTACATACAAAGCGACGGCATGCTTCCGTACGCGTGGGCCGGCACAAAGGCTGTTCACGGAGAGCCAGCATGACCGCCCGCACCTGGCTGGCCACCATTGCCGCGTGCATGGCCTTCCTGCTGCTCTGCGCTGCGCTGGACCCCGTGCCTCAGGAAGCCCAGGACGTAGCCGACGACATCACGCTGGCGCAGCAGCGTGCCAGCCTCGAAGCGCGGCGCGATGCCCTCGCGCTGCGCCTCTGCCAAGCCGAGCTGGGCCCAGGCACCCGCGTGCTGTGGACGGTGAACGGTGACCTGGTGTGTCGCCCTGCAGTGCTCACGGCACAAGGCGGTGCGCAATGAAGCCGGTGCGCGTGGAGCGCATGGTCAACAGCAGACGTGTGCACACGGTGGACGAACCCGTACCGTTCCGCGCTGCACCCCTCACCCGATGCGGCGAGCACGGTGTCTGCCTGAGCGACAAGGACTGCGCGGACGTGGGCTGCGAGGACCACCCGGACAACCCAGGCGAGCCCATGGCCAACGAATGGGCAGGCGCGGTGCTGTGGTTCACCGGCGCTGTCTGGGCCGCGATCTTCTTCGTTGCGGCTGTGCTCGCCTACCTGCTCTATCGCGCGGGGTGATGCCATGCCCACCACCATCCAGGAAACCACCGAGGACCTGCACAAAGCATGGCGCCTGCTGCGCCGCCCCTGCTGGCCCGACACCTACGAGGCAACGGTGCAGGACCCCATCAGGGCGCGCCTTGTGCAGATGTATGCACACCAGCTTGCTCTGGCCGCAGTGCTCATTGGAAAGCTGGAAAGCACTGCGGCCGCACCCTTCGCGCCACGACAGCCCGAGCGCAGGACCCAGCCTGCCATGCCCACCCTCTTCCGCCCTCTCCCCACGATGGTCGACCGCAAGCGAGCAGCTGCGGGCGATCGCGACGACTGACCCATCACCACCCCACCACCGAAAGGACCACACGCCCACGCAACAACCCATTGCCGCCTCGAAGCCCGAGGTGGTGTTTCCCGTCCTGCAGCTGCCCAAACTGGAGCTGTGCTTCGCAGACGGCACCCTGCTCTGGCTGCGCCAGGTCAACACCGACCCGCTCAAGCGCAGTGTCGACCACCAGGGCGAGGTGCTGCAGGTGGATCTGCGCGACATCGAGCCAATGCTCGAAGACGAAGTGTTTCACGCTGCCGAGCATGACCGCCCCGGCGTCATCTTCTTCACGCTGCGCAAGCACTTCAAGAGCGCCGGGGAGTTCGTGCAATGCGTGCAGCAGCTGAGCGTCCCGCAGCTGCAGAGGCGGGCAGCATGAGCACGGCGCCGGCGTACATCCCTACGCACGGCTCGCTGGCCGAGCGCGTCACCGAATGGTTTCGCGCCAACCCGGATGAAGAACTCAACCGCTTCGACATCGCCACGAAATTCGGCGTGCTGCAGAGCGCCGTCAGCAAGGATCTGCAGTGGGCATGCCTGGAGGGCTCCATCGAATACGTGCCTTCGCGGGCGAAGGGCCAGGGGGTGTTTCGCCTCACGCGCCCTGCGGTCACCGCGCCCGCCACAACCACGACCGAAGAGCCTGCGCTCCAGCTGGCCACCCCGGATCTCGTTTTCTCGATCTCTCCGCAGCGCCAGCTGCAGGTGAGCTTCTTCGTCCCCGGGCGTGCGGACCCGCAGATGGTGCTCGCCGCCATGTTGACCGCAGCCGCCCAAGCCATTGGAAACAACTCATGACCACCGAACTGATCCAGATCGCCCCCTCGCTGATCGCCCCCAGCCTGACCAACCCGCGCAAGACCTTCAACGTCGAGCGCCTGGCCGAGCTGGCCGAGAGCATCCGAACCAGCGGCGTGCACAGCCCACTGCTGCTGCGCCCACTGCCCGCCGACCGCCTGCAGGACACGTTCACCCACCGCGCCGCCGGCGCCGACCTGCCCACCTACGAGCTGGTGACCGGTGAGCGCCGCCTGCGCGCCAGCATCATGGCGGAGCAGGCGATGGTGCCCGCCCTTGTCCGCAACCTCACCGACGATGAAGTGCTGGAGATCCAGATCATCGAGAACCTGCAGCGCGACGACCTGAGCGAGCTGGAGGAAGCCGAGGGCTATGAGATGCTGATGCAGCACGGCCTGGACGGCCAGCGCCTCACCGTCGACCAGGTGGGCGCGAAGATCGGGAAGAGCCGCAGCTACGTTTACGCCAGGCTCAAGCTGCTGGATCTCAGCGACACCGCGCGCAAGTCCATGCACGAGGGCAAGCTCGACGCCAGCAAGGGCCTGCTGCTGGCTCGCATTCCCGATGCGAAGCTGCAGCTGAAGGCGCTGAAGGAGATCACCCACGAGGGCTACGCCGGCCGCACCATGAGCTACCGCGAGGCCGCCGACCACGTGCAGAAGAACTACATGCTGCGCCTGGCTGACGCGCGGTTTTCCATCAAGGCGGTGGACCTGGTGCCGGCGGCAGGCGCCTGCAACGCCTGCCCCAAGCGAACGGGCGCCAACCCCGATCTCTTCAGTGATGTGAAGAGTGCAGATGTGTGCACCGACCCACCATGCTTCGCCTCGAAGGAAGACGCCCACTCTGCCCAGCAGCGCGCCGACGCGGTGGCCCGTGGCCAAACCATCATTGACGGCCGCGAGGCCAAGGCGCTCATGCCCAACAGCTGGAGCGGTCGGGTGGAGGGCTACCTCTGCCTGGACGATCCACGCGACAGCCCAACAGACAAACCGTTGCGCAGTCTGCTGGCCAAGCAGATGGTGGCCAACGACGTGCAACCGGTGCTGGTGGCCAACCCGCACAAGAAGGGCGAGCTGGTGGCCGTGCTGCCAGCCGACAAGGTGGCCGAGCTGCTCAAGGCCAAGGGCGACACCAAGGCCGCGGACAAGATCGCGAACGAAACCCAGCAGGATGAGAAACAGCGCCTCGCCCATGAGAAGAAGGAAGCCGAGAACGCACTCGAAGCCGAGTGGCGATGGGCGCTGCTCGAAGCCACGTGGCTGAAGGTGCAGGCCGAGTCGCAGGGCAACAGCAGCGGCCCCAAGCTGGACGAAGTCACCCGGCACATGGCGCTGAAGCGAGCCGATGGCATGAACCAGGACAACGCCAAAAAGCTCACCAAGCTGCTGGGCCTGGGCAAGGTGGCCCCCAAGGACGGCCTGCTGGACTGGATCCGCACCACCACCAACCCGGGCGCGGCTCTGCTGCTTCTGCTGATGTTCTCGGAGGTGGAATACATGCACTGGCGCCCCGATGGAGAGAGCAACCGCGGCCTGTTCCTGGTGGCAGAGGCCTTCGGTGTCGACCGTGCTGCCATCGAGGCCCAGACGCGCGCGAACACGCGGGCTGCGAAGTCGACCGAGAAGAAAGCCGCGAAGGCCTCCTCGACCGACCCCTCTGCTGCGCAAGCCAGTGGGGTGCGGGGTGGGAAGGTGCGTATTTCGGCGAATGTGACCGGTCATTTCGGCGCATCGTGACCGGTGGGCTG
>QBMB01000024.1:0-9418 GCA_003241965.1 Burkholderiales bacterium
GTGTGGACGCAGCCAAACGGGTGCAGGCCGGTGAAGCCTTCGACGTTGTGATCCTGGGGTCCGACGCGATCGACAAGCTCATTGCCAGCGGACACCTGCAGCCCGGCAGCCGGGTGGACCTGGTGCGCTCGGGAGTGTCGGTGGCCGTGCGCGAAGGTGCCCCTCAGCCCGACCTGAGCTCGGAAGACGCGGTGCGCCGCGCCGTGCTGGCCGCACGAACCATCTGCCATTCCACCGGGCCCAGCGGCGTGGCCCTGCTCAAGCTCTTTGAGCGCTGGGGCATCGCCGAGCAGCTGCAGGACCGCATCGTGCAGGCGCCGCCCGGCGTGCCTGTGGCCTCGCTGGTGGCGCGCGGTGAGGTCGAGCTGGGCTTTCAGCAGCTCAGCGAACTGCTGGGCGTGGCCGGCATCGCCATCGCGGGTCCCTTGCCGCCCGCCATCCAGATCATCACCACGTTTTCCGCCGGCATTCCCGTGCACACGGCCCAGGCCGGTGCGGTGCGCGCCATGCTGGCCCACATGACCGCGCCGAAGGCGGCTGACGCGAAGCGGCGGCAGGGCATGGAACCCGCATCCCCAGAACATCAGGAGACAACATGAGCCTCATCATCGATTGCCACGGCCACTACACCACGGCGCCCAAGGCGCTGGAGAACTGGCGCAACGCGCAGATCGCGGGCATCAAGGACCCGGCCAGCATGCCGAAGGTGGCCGATCTGAAGATCAGCGACGACGAACTGCGCGAGTCCATCGAGACCAACCAGCTCAAGCTGATGAAGGAACGCGGCAGCGACATCACGCTGTTCAGCCCCCGCGCAAGCTTCATGGCGCACCACATTGGCGACTTCAATGTCTCCAGCACCTGGGCGGCGATCTGCAACGAGCTCTGCTTTCGCGTGAGCGAGCTGTTCCCCGACCACTTCGTGCCCGTGGCCATGCTGCCGCAGAGCCCAGGAGTTGACCCGGCCACCTGCATTCCCGAGCTGGAGAAGTGCGTCAAGGGGTACGGCGCGGTCGGCATCAACCTCAACCCCGATCCGTCCGGTGGCCACTGGACCAGCCCGCCGCTGACCGACAAACACTGGTACCCCATCTACGAGAAGATGGTGGAGCACGACCTTCCGGCCATGATCCACGTGAGCACCAGCTGCAACGCCTGCTTCCACACCACCGGCGCGCACTACCTCAACGCCGATACCACAGCCTTCATGCAGCTCATTCAGGGCGATCTGTTCAAGGACTTCCCGGCGCTGAAGTTCCTGATCCCGCACGGTGGTGGCGCTGTGCCTTACCACTGGGGACGTTTCCGGGGTCTCGCGCAGGAGATGAAGAAGCCGCTGCTGGACACGCATGTGATGAACAACGTGTTCTTCGACACCTGCGTGTACCACCAGCCGGGCATTGATTTGCTCAACACGGTGATCCCGGTGAAGAACGTGTTGTTCGCCAGCGAGATGATCGGTGCGGTGCGCGGCATCGACCCGACCACGGGCCACTATTACGACGACACCAAGCGCTACATCGAAGGCTCGAAGATCCTGAGTGCGGACGACAAGCACCAGATCTATGAAGGCAATGTGCGCCGGGTGTTTTCCCGACTCGATTCACGCCTGAAGGCGAAGGGGATCTGACATGTACGAACTCGGCGTTGTTTACCGCAACATCAAACGCGCGGACCGCGCGGCCGCCGACGGCCTGGCCGCGCTGGGCTCGGCCACGGTGCATGAGGCCATGGGCCGCGTGGGTCTGCTCAAGCCCTACATGCGCCCGATCTACCCAGGTTGTCAGGTGAGCGGAACGGCGGTCACAGTGCTGCTACAGCCCGGTGACAACTGGATGATGCATGTGGCGGCCGAACAGATTCAACCCGGCGACATCGTGGTAGCCACCGTCACCGCCGAGTGCACCGACGGTTATTTCGGCGACCTGCTGGCCACCTCGTTCCAGGCGCGTGGTGCGCGTGCGCTGATCATCGATGGAGGTGTGCGCGACGTGAAGGAGCTGCAGCGCATGGGCTTTCCGGTGTGGAGCAAGGCGATCAGCAGCAAGGGCTGCATCAAGGCCACGCTGGGCTCGGTCAACATTCCGATCGTGTGCGCCGGCATGTTGGTGACGCCGGGCGATGTGATCGTGGCGGACGACGATGGTGTGGTGTGTGTGCCGGCGGCGCGTGCCGTGACCACGCTGGAGGCGGCGCAGCACCGCGAGAGTTTCGAGGGTGAGAAGCGGGCGAAGCTGGCCGGCGGGGTGCTGGGGCTGGACATGTACAAGATGCGGGAGCCGCTTGAGAAGGCGGGCTTGCGCTACATCGACTGATTCGGATTCACTTTCTCCGGCCCGGCCGGCTGCGAGCCGTGCGAAGCGGCGGGGCTCATCAGTCCTTCGGCCAGCAAATCGCCCCGCCGCTTCGCACGGCTCGCAGCCTCCTTGGCTTGCGTCCTGTTTTTTTGTTTTGAAAGCTTCTCGCATGAGCAAACCAACTTCGGGTGATTTCACCAAGACTGGCGGCTGGCTGGACTGGTTTGACGGCCCTTCCAAACCGCGCTTTCAGTTGCCTGCTGGCGCTGTGGACGCGCACTGTCATGTGTTCGGCCCGGGGGCTGAATTTCCCTACGCGCCCGAGCGCAAGTACACGCCGTGTGATGCGAGCAAGGCGCAGCTGTTTGCGCTGCGTGACCACCTCGGTTTTTCGCGCAACGTGGTGGTGCAGGCCACCTGCCACGGGGCGGACAACCGCGCGCTGGTCGATGCGCTGGTGCACAGCGACGGCAAGGCGCGGGGTGTGGCCACGGTCAAGCGCAGCGTCACCGATGAAGAACTGCAGGCACTGCACGCCGCCGGCGTGCGCGGCGTGCGTTTCAACTTTGTCAAGCGCCTGGTGGACTTCACGCCCAAGGACGAGCTGCTGGAGATCGCTGCGCGCATCCAGAAGCTGGGCTGGCACGTGGTGATCTATTTCGAGGCGGTGGACTTGCCCGAGCTGTGGGACTTCTTCACGGCACTGCCGACCACCGTGGTGGTGGACCACATGGGCCGACCCGATGTGAGCAAGCCGGTGGACGGCCCCGAGTTCGAGCTGTTCCTGAAATTCATGCGCCAGCACCCCAATGTGTGGAGCAAGGTGAGCTGCCCCGAACGTCTCTCCATCACCGGTCCCAAGGCCTTGAACGGCGAGCAGGCCGCTTACCAAGACGTGGTGCCGTTTGCCCGCAAAGTGATGGAAGAATTCCCCGACCGCGTGCTCTGGGGCACCGACTGGCCGCACCCCAACCTGAAGGACCACATGCCTGATGACGGCTTGCTGGTGGACTTCATTCCGCAGATCGCGCCCACGCTTGAGGCGCAGAAGAAATTGCTGGTGACCAATCCCATGCGTCTCTACTGGCCCGAGGAGAACTGATCATGGCTTTGGACAAACCCTATCTGGACGTGCCCGGCACGACGATCTTCGACGCCGAGCAAAGCCGCAAAGGCTACTGGCTCAACCAGTTCTGCATGAGCCTCATGAAGGCCGAGAACCGCGAGCGTTTCAAGAAAGACGAGCGCGCCTACTTGAACGAATGGACCATGACGGAGGAGCAAAAGCAGGCCGTGCTCGCGCGCGATCTGAACTGGTGCATAAGTCTGGGCGGCAACATCTACTTCCTCGCCAAAATCGGCGCCACCGACGGCAAGAGCTTCCAGCAGATGGCGGGCTCCATGACCGGCATGACCGAAGACGAGTACCGCAACATGATGATCGGCGGTGGCCGGTCGGTCGAAGGCAATCGCGTCGTTGGCGAAGACGGCACGGCACAGGCCCATCGCCAGCCACAAGGAAAGCACTGATATGGCACGCATCACCGCATCCGTCTACACCTCCCACGTGCCCGCCATCGGCGCCGCGCTCGACCTCGGCAAGACGCAGGAGCCCTACTGGCAGCCGGTCTTTCAAGGCTACGAGTTTGGAAAACAGTGGCTCAAGGACAACCAGCCCGACGTGATCATTCTGGTCTTCAACGACCACGCCACGGCCTTCAGCCTGGACATGATCCCGACCTTTGCCATCGGCACGGCCGCCGAGTACCAGCCCGCCGACGAGGGCTGGGGCCCGCGCCCGGTGCCCAAGGTTATCGGCCACCCGGAACTGTCCGCGCACATCGCGCAGTCGGTGATCCAGCAGGACTTCGACCTCACCATCGTCAACAAGATGGACGTGGACCACGGCCTGACCGTGCCGCTCTCGCTGATGTGTGGTCAACCGCAGGCCTGGCCTTGCCCGGTGATTCCGTTCGCGGTCAACGTGGTGCAGTACCCGGTGCCCAGCGGCCGGCGCTGCTACAACCTGGGCAAGGCGATTGCCAAGGCGGTGGCCAGCTTTGACGAAGACCTCAACGTTCAGATCTGGGGCACGGGCGGCATGAGCCACCAGCTGCAGGGGCCGCGCGCCGGCCTGATCAACAAGGACTTCGACAACGCGTTTCTCGACAAGTTGATCAACGATCCCGAGGCAGCAGCCAGCATTCCGCACATCGACTACGTGCGCGAAGCCGGCAGCGAAGGCATCGAACTCGTGATGTGGCTGATCGCGCGCGGCGCCATGGCCGATGCGGCTGGTGGGCCGAAGCCCAAGGCCGTGCGCCGCTTCTACCATGTGCCCGCGTCGAACACGGCGGTGGGCCACCTGATCCTGGAGAACACCTGACATGAGCAAAACCATCAAAGTCGCCCTCGCCGGTGCCGGTGCCTTCGGCATCAAACACCTCGACGGCATCAAGAACATCGACGGTGTTGAAGTCGTCTCGCTCATCGGGCGCGAACTCGACAAGACGCAAGAGGTCGCGACGAAGTACGGCATCCAGCACGTCACCACCGACCTCGCCGACAGCCTGGCGCTCAAGGATCTGGACGCGGTCATCCTCTGCACGCCCACGCAGATGCACGCCGAGCAGACGCTGGCTTGTCTGAAGGCCGGCAAACACGTGCAGGTGGAAATCCCGTTGGCCGACAGCCTGGCGGGTGCGCAGGCCGTGGTGCAAGAGCAGAAGAAGACCGGGCTGGTCGCGATGTGCGGCCACACACGCCGCTTCAACCCCAGCCACCAGTACGTGCACAACGAGATCACGGCGGGCCGGTTCAACATCCAGCAGATGGATGTGCAGACCTACTTTTTCCGGCGCACCAACACCAATGCGCTGGGCCAGGCGCGCAGCTGGACCGACCACCTGCTTTGGCACCACGCTGCGCACACGGTGGACGTCTTCGCTTACCAGTGCGGCAGTCCGATCGTGCAGGCCAACGCCATCCAGGGCCCGATCCACCCGGCGCTGGGCATCGCCATGGACATGAGCATCCAGCTGAAAGCCGCCAACGGCGCCATCTGCACGCTCAGCCTGAGTTTCAACAACGATGGTCCGCTCGGCACCTACTTTCGCTACATCGGTGACACCGCGACCTACCTCGCGCGTTACGACGACCTGTTCACCGGCAAGGAAGAGAAGATCGACGTGTCCCAGGTGGCGGTCAGCATGAACGGCATCGAACTGCAGGACAGGGAGTTCTTCGCCGCGATCAAAGAAGGTCGCGAGCCCAACTCGAGCGTGGCCAAGGTGTTCGCCTGCTACGAGGTGCTGCACCAGCTGGAACAGCAACTGAACGCAAACGGCTGAACCCATGCAACAACGACAACTCGGTCCCTACCAGGTCTCGGCCATCGGCCTGGGCTGCATGAACATCTGCCACGCATATGGCGCTCCCGTAACGCCGGATGAGGCCGAGCGCCTGCTGTTGACCGCGCTCGATCAGGGTGTGACCCATTTCGACACCGCGGCCCTCTACGGTTTTGGCGTGAGCGAGGCGCTGGTGGGCAAGGCGCTGTCGAAGCGCCGCAGCGAATTCACCTTGGCCAGCAAATGCGGCATGCAAGGTGTGGACGTGGCCAATGACGGCAAGCTGGTCCGTGTGATCGACGGACGACCCGAAACGCTGCGCGCCACCTGCGAGGCCGCGCTCAAGCGCCTGAAGACCGACGTGATCGACCTCTACTACCTGCACCGTTGGGACAAGCAGGTGCCGATTGAAGACAGCGTGGGCGGGCTCAGCGACCTGGTGCGCGCGGGCAAGATCCAGACCATTGGCTTGAGTGAAGTCTCGGCCGGCACGCTGCGCCGCGCGCACGCAGTGCACCCCATCACTGCGCTGCAGACCGAGTACTCGCTGTGGACGCGCAACCCCGAGATGGCGGTGTTGCAGGCCTGCCGCGAACTCGATGTGGCCTTTGTCGCCTTCAGCCCGGTGGCGCGTGGATTTTTGTGCGGCGAGATCGATGTGGGCGCGCTGGATGCCAAGGACATCCGCCGCACCATGCCGCGTTTTGCACCCGACAACTACGCGGCCAACCTGAAGCTGCTGGCGCCGTTCCAGGCCATCGCACGCGACGTGGGTTGCACGCCTGCGCAGCTGGCCATTGCATGGCTGCTGCACCTGGGCGACGACATCCTGCCCATTCCCGGCACAGCGCGCGAAGACCACCTGCGCGAGAACATCGGTGCGGCCGATGTGAAGCTGGACACGGGCACCATGGCCAAGCTGGAAGCGCTGATCAACCAGGGCACGGTCAAAGGCAACCGCTACAACGACCAAGCCAACCGCGAAGTCGACACGGAGGCCTATTGAAGATTCACTTGGGCTGCCGCACGCAGCTCAGGTCACCTTCCTTGCAATCCAGAAACCGCTGCAGCTCTGCGGTGCGCTCGCGCGTCATGCGGGCCTGGCATTGCCAGTTGATCATCGGTGCGGCGCTGCCGCCCTCGATGCCGCTCTTCTCGAACTCACACGCTTTCACGCGGTACTGGATCCACTCGGTCTGCACCTGGCGCAGCAGCTTGCGCTGCTGGTTGCCCACGCTTTGCGACAGGGTTTTGTACACCGCGCTGTAGGCGGCCGTGGCGGCTTCGAAGTCTTGAAAGGCGCAGGCATTGAGCGCCGACTGTGTGCCGGGCACCTTTGAACAATCGACGGCCTCGACTTGAGTGCCGGTGGCCGTGGCCAGCGACAGCACGCCGTGGCTGGCGAGACCCAGGACGATGAGACTTTTGAGCAAGGTGGTTTTCATGCAGGTACTCCGCTGCGCCGGGGTGACGCCGTGGGCGAATTGTGCAGGGGCAGCGCGTGACATGAAACGAAACAAACCGAAACTGCGCTGAGACCCCTTGGCTCGAGCAGGCCGGCACCATCACGGTCATGTTCAACCCCTCCTCCACAAGGACCCCATCATGAAACCCTGGATCAAACGTTCCCTCATCGCCCTGACCGGCATCACCATCGCTGTGGGCGGCCTCACCGCCTGCGGCACACGCGGCCATCACGACCAAGGCCCCATGAGCGCCGAGCGCATGACCGAGATGCGGGGCAAGGTGATCGAACGCGTGACCAAGAAACTGGAACTGAACACCGAGCAGCAGCAGAAAATCGGCGTGCTTGCCGACAAGCTGCAGGCCCAGCGCACTGCCTTCATCGGCCAGACCCCCGACCCCCGCGCTGAAGTGCGCCAGCTGGTGGCGGGCGAGAAGTTCGACCGTGCCCGCGCCCTGAGCCTGCTGGACGAGAAGACCCGCGTGGTACAGGTGAGCAGCCCCGAGGTGATCAACGCGATGGCCGACTTCTACGACAGCCTCAACCCGACGCAGCAGGCCGAGGTGCGCGAGCTGATGCAGAAACGCAAGGGCTGGTTCGGTCGCAGCTGAATGGCCTCGCCGTCGCCAGCAACGCAGTGTGAGAATGCCGCATGCACCACATCCTGCTGATTGACGACGACACACAGCTCGGGCCGCCGCTGGCCACTTATTTCCAGCGGTTCGAGCTTGAGCTCACGCACGCACTCAAGCCCAGCGAGGGCCTGGCACGCTTGCGCAGTGGTGTGTTCGATGCGGCGATCCTCGATGTGATGCTGCCCGAGATGGACGGCTTCGAGCTCTGCCGAACCATCCGCAAGGAAAGCGACATTCCCATCGTCATGCTCACCGCACGCGGCGACGTGATGGACCGTGTGGTGGGGCTGGAGCTGGGTGCCGACGCCTACCTGCCCAAGCCCTTCGAGCCGCGCGAACTGGTGGCGCACATCCAGACCCTGCTGCGCCGCCGCCTGGGTCACAACGGCCCGGCCAACGGCGCACCGGCGCCGGAGGTGCTGGCGTTCGAGGGCCTGACCATCGACCCGGCGCGCCGCAGCGTGGTGCGCCAAGGCGAAGCGGTGGACCTCACCGGCACCGAGTTCGAGCTGCTGCACCTGCTGGCGCGCGAGAGCGGGCGGGTGTTCAGCCGCGACGACATCCTCAACACGTTGCGCGGCCACGAGGCCGATCTCTACACCCGCGCGGTGGACATCGTGGTCAGCCGTCTGCGCAAGAAGCTGGAGCCGCTGGACTGCATCAAGACGCTGCGCAACGCGGGCTACTCGCTGGCGTTGCGCCGCATCGGACCTGCAAGCCCATGAACTGGCTGCGCCGCCTGCGCCACTCCATCAAGCTGCGCCTGCTGGCTGTGTTTCTGCTGCTGGCCTTGTCGGTGGCGTTCATCTTCATCAGCGGGGCGCAGAAGGCGTTCTCGCTCGGCTGGCGCGAGGCTGCGCGCCCGCTGCTGATGGACTACGTGAGTCGCCTTGCCGTGGACGTGGCCCCCGCAGGCACGCCCGAGGTGCCGCGCGCCCAGGCCATCGTGTCGCGTCTGCCGGTGATCACCATCGCCATCAGCGGACCCCAGGTGAACTGGCGTTCGCACCCCGAAGCGCAGGGTCCGCGCGGACCCCGGGAACGCCAGCGAGGCGGCGATCGCCACGACTGGGGCGACGACCGCGACTGGGACTCGCTGCTCCAGCGCACCAGCGCTGACGGGCACACCATCACCTTCGGCCTGAACGAGACCGCGTTCGAGCGCCGCCCGCGCCTTTTCGGTTTTGCCCTCACCGCATTGCTGCTGATCACCGGCCTGGCGTGGCTGTATGTGCGCCGGCTGCTGCGCCCGCTCGACGACATCCGCGCCGGCGCCATGCGCTTTGGCGCCGGCGAGTTTGGTCAACCCATCGAATTGCCGCCGTCGCGCCGCCACGACGAGTTGGGCGAGCTGGCCACCACCATCAACACCATGGGGCACGACATCGAGCAGATGCTCGAAGCCCAGCGCGCGCTGCTGCTGGCCATCAGCCACGAACTGCGCAGTCCGCTCACGCGAGCGCGCCTCAACACCGAGTTGCTTCCGGACACCGCAGAGATCGCGCCGCAGCGCGAAGCCCTGTTGCGCGACCTGGCCGAGATGGCCCGCCTCATCAGCGATCTGCTGGAAAGCGAACGCCTGGCCGGGCGCCACGCCGCGCTGCACCGCGAACCCACCGACCCGGCCGAGCTGGCGCGCGAGGTGATCGACGAACTCGCCACCACCCAGCC
>QBMB01000024.1:9428-14740 GCA_003241965.1 Burkholderiales bacterium
CTCGCCCCCCCCCCCCCCGCGGCCCGCCACATCCACCTGCACGCCGCAGCGCACCTGTCCACGGTGTCGCTGGACCGCATCCGCGTGCGCCTGCTGCTGCGCAACCTGCTCGACAACGCACTGCGCCACAGCGCCGACGCACCGCTGCCGCCGGAGTTGCACATCCGCCGCACTGGCGAAGCGGGGCAAGGCATCGAGATCGAGGTGCGCGACCACGGCCCCGGCGTGCCCGACGACCAGCTGCCCCACCTGGCCCAGGCCTTCTTCCGGCCCGACACCGCCCGCACCCGCAACGCCGGTGGCGTGGGCCTGGGGCTTTACTTGTGCCGGTTGGTGGCCCAGGCGCATGGGGGCACGTTTGCGGTGCGCAATGCGAAGCCGGGGTTGGCGGTGACGGTGGTGCTGCCGTCTGGCTGAGCCCGAGCCATGTTGGCGCCGCCTTGATGCGGATCAGCCCGCGACGAGACAGTTGGTGCCAAGCTGAGCGCATGACCACCTTCAGTCCACCCGGCTTCACCACCGCGCCCACGCGCTTTCTGTTCTTCACCGGCAAGGGCGGCGTCGGCAAGACCTCGCTGTCCACCGCCACCGCCATCGCGCTGGCCGACGCGGGCCAGCGCGTGCTGCTGGTCAGCACCGACGCCGCGTCCAACCTCGACGACATGCTGGGCATCACCCTCTCGAACCAGCCGGTGGAGGTGCCCGGTGTGCCCGGCCTCTCCGTCATCAACATCGACCCCGACGCCGCCGCCGAGGCCTACCGCCTGCGCGTGCTCGCGCAGCTGGACAGCAAGGCCACCGAGGCCGAGCGCCACACCGTGCGCGAGCAACTCTCTGGCGCCTGCACCACCGAGATCGCCGCCTTCGACGAATTCGCCGCGCTGCTGGCGGGTGAGGGCGATGGCGCGCGCTACGACCATGTGGTGTTCGACACCGCGCCCACCGGCCTCACCTTGCGCCTCTTGAGCCTGCCCAAGGCCTGGAGCGGCTTTCTCGCCGACAACGACCGTGGCGCTTCGTGCCTCGGCCCGCACTCTGGTTTGAAAATGCAGGAGGCGCGCTTCAACGCCGCGTTGCAGGCCTTGAGCGACCCCGCGCTCACCACCGTGGTGCTTGTCACCCGGCCCGACCCGCGCCCCATGCAGGAAGCCGCGCGCACCGCCGACGAGCTGCGCAGCCTCGGGCTGGGCAACCAGCGCCTGGCCATCAACGGCGTGTTCCACGCGAGCGACCCCAGCG
Organism: Burkholderiales bacterium; assembly: GCA_003241965.1. Lineage (GTDB taxonomy): Bacteria > Pseudomonadota > Gammaproteobacteria > Burkholderiales > Burkholderiaceae_C > Hydrogenophaga. Next base: position 10,668 of record QBMB01000024.1, read on the forward strand.
ACCCGATCGCGCTAGCCATCGAAGCCCTGGGCCGTGAAGCCATGGCCACCATGCCCGACGCGCTGGCTCGGTTGCCACGCGACGAGGTGCCGCTGCGCGCCTTCGACACCGTGGGCCTGCCCGCGTTGCGAGCGCTGCTGGGCGCCTCCGTTCGCCCTGAGCCTGTCGAAGGGCCTGCAAGGTTTCGACAAGCTCAACCCGAACCGACCTTCTCCTTGCCTGCAGAACCGTTGTCCAGGATGGCTGACGAGCTCGCTGCCAAGGGCCACGGCCTGATCATGGTCATGGGCAAGGGCGGCGTCGGCAAAACCACCATCGCCGCCGCACTCGCCGTGGGCCTGGTGCAGCGAGGCCACAGCGTGCACCTCACCACCACCGACCCGGCCGCCCACGTGGCCGACACCCTGAACGGCAGCCTCGAAGGCCTCAAGGTCGGGCGCATCGATCCCAAGGCCGAAACTGAGGCCTACATCGCCAAGAGCATGGCCAGCAAAGGCAAGAACCTCGACGAGAAAGGCCGCGCCCTGCTGCTCGAAGACCTGCAGTCTCCCTGCACCGAAGAAGTGGCCGTGTTCCACGCCTTCAGCCGCGTGGTCAACACCGCGCGCAGCGCCTTTGTGGTGCTCGACACCGCGCCCACCGGCCACAGCCTGCTGCTCATGGACGCCACCGGCGCCTACCACCGCCAGATGACGCAGCAATACGAAACCAGGGCCGACGGCAGCGGCGCCAGTGGCCTGCACATCGTCACACCGCTCATGCGCCTGCAAGACGCCAGCATCACCCACGTCGTCATCGTCACCCTGCCCGAGACCACGCCCGTGACGCAGGCCGCCGCCCTGCAAGACGACTTGCGCCGCGCCCACATCGAACCCTGGGCCTGGGTCATCAACAAAAGCATCGCCGCCAGCGGCACCACCGATCCGTTGCTGCAGGCGCGGCTGGAGGGGGAGCGCACGCAGACGCAGCGCATAGCGAGCGGCCTGGCGAAAAGGACGTTTGTGTTGCCCTGGTTGGCGCAGCCGCCGGTGGGGGTGGAGGCGCTGGGGGCGTTGGTGTCGGCCGCCGTCAAGGCCGGCTAACGAGCGATCCACCAAAGTTAGGTGGGGTTTTGGTGGCTGCCCCCCTAGAATGCAACAAGAGGAAACAACGATACCCACCACCGCATGACGCCCGAGGCCCGTGCCCGCCAGACCATCGACGCGCTGCTCATGCAGGCGGGCTGGCACGTCTGCGATGTGGCCAACGCCAACATCCACGCGGGCATCGGCACCGTCAAAGGCGTGGCCATCCGCGAGTTTCCGCTCAACCCCGGCCACGGCTTCGCCGACTACCTGCTCTACGTCAACGGCAAAGCGTGCGGCGTGATCGAAGCGAAGAAAGCCGGAGCCACCTTGGGCGGTGTGGGTGTGCAAAGCGCTCGCTACGCGCAGGGCCTGCCCGCCGCGTTGCCCGCCTGGCGCCGGCCGTTGCCCTTTGTGTTCGAGTCCACCGGGGTCGAAACCCGCTTCACCAACGGACTGGACCCAACACCCCGCGCCCGCCCGCTGTTTGCCTTCTTCCGGCCCGAGCTGCTGCTGCTCTGGCTTACCCCCGCTCAAGCTGAGCCCATACTCGTTCGGGCTGAGCCCACATCCGTTCGGGCTGAGCCTGTCGAAGCCCACCCTTCGATAAGCTCAGCCCGAACGGCGGAAGAGCCAGCGGCCACCTACGGCGCATCAGGCACCTTCCTCGCCCGCCTGCAACACATGCCCCCTCTGGTGACCGAATGGGGCCAGGGCGGCGCAAGCTTTCAGCTCTGGCCGGCGCAGATCACCGCCATCAACAACCTTGAGAAGAGCTTGGCTGCCAACAAGCCGCGCTCGCTGATTCAGATGGCCACCGGCAGCGGCAAGACCTTCACCAGCATCAGCTTCATCTACCGACTCATCAAGTTCGCTGGCGCGCGGCGCGTGCTGTTTCTGGTGGACCGTGGCAACCTCGCGCGCCAGACCAAAAAAGAGTTCGACGCCTACGCCAGCCCGCACAACGCCTACAAGTTTGGCGAAGAGTTCATCGTCCAGCACCTTCAGGGCCAGCAGATCGACAGCAGCGCGCGTGTGGTCATCTGCACCATTCAGCGCATGTTCAGCCTGCTCAAGGGCCGTGAACTGGCCGAAGAAGACGACGAGGTTTCTTTTCTCCCTCTCCCGCCTGCGGGAGAGGGCAGGGGTGAGGGCGGGTTGTTCAAAGACCCAGAACCCATCAGCTACAACCCGGCCATCCCCATCGAGATGTTCGACATCGTCGTGACCGACGAAGCCCACCGCAGCATCTACAACCTGTGGCGCCAGGTGCTGGAGTACTTTGACTCGCACCTCATCGGCCTCACCGCCACACCCAACAAACAGACCTTCGGCTTCTTCAACCAGAACCTGGTGATGGAATATGGCCACGCCCAGGCCGTGGCCGACGGCGTCAACGTCAACTACGACGTGTACCGCATCAAGACCGAAGTGACCGAAGCCGGCGCCAAGGTGGACAAAGGCTACTGGCTCGAAACGCAAGACAAGGCCACCCGGCGCAAGACCGCCTGGCAGCTCGACGAAGACTTTGAATACGACCCCACCGAGCTCGACCGCGCGGTACAGACGCCTGACCAGATCCGCACCATGGTGCGCACCTTGCGCGACCAATGGAATGTGGACCTGTTTCCCAACCGGCAAGAACTGCCCAAGACCCTGGTGTTTGCGAAGGACGACAACCACGCCGAAAAGATCGTGGAAATCTTGCGCGAGGAGTTTGGCCGGGGCAACGAGTTCGCCCAGAAGATCACCTACCGCACCACCGGCGCCACGCCCGAGCAACTCATCAAGGACTTCAGAACCGCCTACTACCCGCGCGTGGCCGTGACCGTGGACATGATCGCCACCGGCACCGACATCAAGCCAGTGGAAATCGTCATGTTCATGCGCTCGGTGAAAAGCCGCAGCTTCTTTGAACAGATGAAAGGCCGGGGCGTGCGCGTGTGCCAGCCCACCGACCTCATGGCCGTGAACCCCGGCGAACACCTGCGCAAAGACCACTTTGTCATCGTCGACTGCGTGGGCGTGTGCGAACGCGACAAGACCGACAGCCGACCCATGGACCAGAAAAAAAGCGTGCCGCTCGACAAGCTCTTGCAGGCCGTGGCACTGGGCAATGTGGAAGACGAAGTGCTGAGCAGCGTGGCCGCCCGCCTGAGCCGCTTGGACAAAGATCTGGACGAAGGCGACCAGGCCCGCGTGATTGAAGCCAGCGGCGGCCACAGCCTGCGCGACCTGGCCCGCGCCATCGTGCAAGCCCTCAACGCAGAAGAAAATGATGGTCTGTCCCCCACCGAGGGCCTGTCCCCCACCGTTCGGGCTGAGCGTGTCGAAGCCCAGCGCACCCAAGCCGCCCAACCCTTCACCAACCCCACCCTGCGCGAACTCATCCTGAAGCTCCGGCAAAAAGCCGACCTCGTCATCGACACCGTCACCCAAGACAGCCTGCTGCACGCCGGCTTTGCCCAAGGCAGCGACCGCGCCCAGGAACTGGTGCAAAACTTCGAAGCTTTCATAGCCCAGCACAAAGACGAAATCACCGCGCTGCAAATCCTCTACAACCGGCCCACCCGCGCGCCGCTGAAGTTTGAAGACATCAAAGCCCTGGCCGACGCCCTGCACAGCCCCCCGCACCTCATTGACGAGAGCGCCCTCTGGCAGGCCTACGCCGCGCTGCAAAAAGGCAAGGTCAAAGGCGCCAGCCAGAAACGCCTGCTCACCGACATCGTCAGCCTCGTGCGCTTCGCCATGCAACAAGACAACGAACTCGTGCCGTACCCCGAACGCGTGCAAGCCAACTTCAAAGCCTGGCTAGCCCAGCAGTCTTCATCCCCGAATCCACCCCCTCTCCCGCTTGCGGGAGAGGGCAGGGGTGAGGGCAGTACCGTTCGAGTTGAGCCCAACCCCGTTCGCCCTGAGCCTGTCGAAGGGCATCCCAACCCCGTTCGGGCTGAGCCCGTCGAAGCCCCCTTCACCCCCGACCAACTCCACTGGCTAGAAATGATCCGC
>QBMB01000024.1:14750-26886 GCA_003241965.1 Burkholderiales bacterium
GAGATAGAAGACTTCAGCTACGCCCCCTTTGAACAGGAAGGCGGGCTGGGCAAGGTGCACCAGCTGTTTGGGGCGGAGCTGCCGACGGTGATTGAGACGCTGAATCGGGAGTTGGCGGCGTGATGCGGGAGGCCCGGCTGGGCGACGTGGTCTCTTCGATGAAGAACGGCATGTACAAGCCCGCGTCGGAGTACGCCGATGACGGCATGCCTTGTCTTCGCATGTACAACATTGAAGCTGGCTCAATCGTCTGGCGCGACATCAAACGCATGAGAGTGTCGCCCCAGGAGTACGCCGACTACGGCTTGCTTGAGGGCGACTTGCTTGTGAACCGTGTTAATAGCCGCGAGCTTGTTGGCAAGGCTGCAGTCATTCCTGCCACGCTGGAACCCAGCGTTTTCGAGAGCAAGAACATCCGTGTGCGCCTCGACACTTCCAAGGCGCTTCCAAAGTTCATCAACTACCAATTGTTTGCACGCGGAAGCAAGCACTTCGCAAACAACGCCCAGCAAGTGGTGGGCATGGCGTCCATCAGTCAGGGGCAGCTTGCTGACTTCCCCATCGTGCTCACTGACGTGGACGAACAGCGCGAAGTCGTCGCCGAAATCGAAAAGCAGTTCTCCCGCCTCGACGAAGCCGTCGCCAACCTCCAGCGCGTCAAAGCGAACCTCAAACGCTACAAGGCAGCCGTCCTCAAAGCCGCCGTCGAAGGACGCCTAGTAGAAACCGAAGCCACCCTGGCCCACCGCGAAGGCCGCACCTACGAAACCGGTGAGCAGCTATTGCAGCGGATTCTTGACGAGCGGCGTGCGAAGTGGAAAGGGCGCGGAAAGTTCAGTGAACCAGATACCCCAGTAGCTCCAGAAACGCTCCCGATTCCAGACGGCTGGTGCATATCAGCCATTCCCCAGATTGCGACTATCGCCAGTGGAAATACGCCCGCGGGAATCCTTGATTTGGTTAAACGCGAAGGTGATGTGCCTTGGTTCAAGGTAGGAGACATGAACCATGAGAGCAACCAGCATTCAATGACGCACGCTGATGCATGGCTGACACATCAGCAAGTTGAAAACTTGGGACTTCGGGTCTTCCCGCCCCAAACGGTGATTTTTCCGAAGCGAGGCGGTGCGATAGCCACAAACAAGAAGCGTTTGCTTAGTTCGTTCTGTGCTTGCGATTTGAACGTGATGGGCATTACTCCATTCGATGAAGTCGCACCCTACTTCTTTCTATGGTTCGAAAGCATAGATTTGGCAAAGCTGTCCGACGGTTCCAACATTCCGCAAATCAACAACAAAGACATAGCACCGCTAATCGTTCCACTTCCGCCGCACGCGGAGCAAGCCCGAATCGCCGCCGAAGTCGACCGCCACCTGTCCATAATCCGCGAAGTCGAAGGCGAGGTCGACACCAACCTCAAGCGCGCGCAGGCGCTGCGGCAGGCGACGCTGGCGAAGTCGTTTAGTGCGTCGACAGCACTGGCACTTTAAGAAAATGATCATCGTATGAAAAGAGTGCTTCCAATTGCCGCAATTCCTCATGAGCTTTGGCACAACTCTATGCTCCTAATGCCAAGCGTTTTGACGAACGCATACAAATCGGAACTCGACAGTCGCGGTCTATTGGCGAAAGCAAAAGCGGGCACTGAAAAGAAAGAGATCCATGGTGGTGGAAGTGACGACGAGACGTTAGAGCACTTCGCATTTCGTTTCGCCGTTTCAGCCGGTCGGGTTGAGTTTGTGGCGCTTGCGCCAGATGAGAAATTGGCAGAAGTATCTGATGCGTTCATGAGCACATTTTCCGAAGGGCACGTGGCACTCCTAGATATTCCTTGTGGAACTGGTTCTTGTCTGGCGGCAGTCCTCTCAACGCTCTTCAGTCTTCGTGAGGCGGGGGTGATCCCTACGCAGCCGTTGACAATTTCCGTGATGGCAGGGGATTGCTCACCAAAGGCGTTGGAAGTATATTGGTCAACAGTTTCCAGATTGTTGCCATTGCTTGAATCGCAAGCAATTAGTGTCCAGCTGAGATTGCAAGACTGGGATGCAACTCTTGGAAAAGACACCGCACGACTTTTGGATAGTTGGTTTGATATGACGGCGGGTGCGGAAGAGCACGTGGTTTGCATCTCCAACTTCAATGGAGCGTTGATCGGTGCAGGAATTCTTGATCAGTTCACACCTTGCCTGAATCAAATCCTTTCCCGTCTTTATGACAAGAAGAGTACCTTGCTATGGGTTGAGCCAGAAACAAAATCAGCGAAAACAAAGCTCTTTCCTAAAATTGCTGAGTACTTGCAGAAATTTATTCCGTGGTTTGCATCTTCTGCTGGCGTGACAGTACCAATGGCGGCGAGCTATCAGACAAAAAATCCTCTCAATGAGTTTGAGCATCCGTCCAGTGTGCAGGTGCAAAAATTTAACCGGACCTGACGCGTGCAAGTTGCAAAGCCGAACCTTTTGGCAGTGCGTGCACTGCAAGCTACCAGACGACTACATCTTCCAACTTATATTGCTATTCGGTACTTAGTTGATTCCGTTTTTGGCAGTGCTGAAAGCGCGTGGATCGAAACTACCTTGCCAAGGAAGTATCCGCGACGCTTAGTGCCCAGGTTTTATTCGGTGATGCGCTTCAAGAAGCTGAATGGACGTGGCGAACCAGAGTACCGTGAGTTTACGGTGCCAAGTCCATCCACTGCTCTGGCTGAGGCGCTAGTTCTGTCGCACATGGGTGGTTCACCTGGATTTGCCAAAAGTCGTTCCGTTTACAGTTACCTATGGCCGATCCGGCAGGACAAGTCGCCTTTCAGCTTTGAGCACTATGTCAATGGATATAAGACGCGAAACAATGATATTGCTCGCTACCTTGAAGCCCACCCTAATTACGTCGTAATTGTTTCTGACATTGAGAAGTTCTATCCAAACATTCAAAAGTCCACGGTTAAACCCTTGTTTGTCGCAGCGCTAAATGCAAGTGAAATGCCTACAGAAATTCGTGAAACGGCGATGCACTTGTTGGAGCATCTATTCTCTTTGATGCCGGGCGAAAAGGGAGTGCCTACAGGTCCGGAGCTAAGCCATGTAGTCGGTGACTTGGCTTTAGCAACGATTGATAGGTCTCTTAACGAGAAATATCCTGGTGGATATTTTCGTTACGTAGATGATATCGTCATTGCAGTTCCAAAAACCGAAGTTGAATCCGCCCTGCATCTGCTACACACCTTTGCATCAGTAGAGGGCTTGACCATTCATCCAGATAAGAGCGATCAAATTCCCGGCGATGAATGGCTGGCGCACGGGCCACATCATTTGCACAAAGTTACGCCGAATTCCTTTGAGGCTTTGATTTTTCAGATCAAGGTATTTCTTCGAACACGCGCGGATAGCGCAGAGTCTTTGTCCGAAAAACTCGATCAGTTGGGATTTTCTATTCCGATCTCTCGCCTCGCGGTTGCGGCGCAATCAGATGGGTTCGGCCAACGTTTGGCGAGGTTCTTAAAGCTGCGCTGGCGCATTGCATTGGGCGCAAGTGTTGCGAGTGAAAGGAACATCCTTGATCGGGCTGAAATGGTGCGCTCGGCCGTTCTTTCCGAACTGAATGCAATGCTGAGTAGCTTAGTGCCTGCAGGCCCGACCTTGCGCAAGTGGCATATGCAAAAACTTCGCTATTTGACAAATCGGGCGTTTTATCTCTTCCCAACAAAAGAATTGAGGTTTCTGATTGATCCTCTCAGTAGGTTGCCAGAGTTCGCCGAAACGGTTGCGCTATTGCGGCTTCTTATTGATTTAGACGTTTTCCCAATCTTGCAAATGCCTGGTGCGGCGTTAATGGCAGGTTGTGGCGTATTGCGGCAGACAGGTCGGCGTCTTCCTACGATCGAAAAAATAGCGGTTGTTAATCCGGTCATCTTGGAGAGCCTAGCGACCATCATGATGTTTGATGTTTGCGATATTGCTGATGAGGCTATTGATGCTTTGACGCTAGACGAAAGAGAATTCTTGCTTTTTTGTTCTGGAAAACCGCAGCTTCAAAGAGCAGCGGCTAGGTTTACATATCTTGATGAGATTCGCTGTTTGCAGATGTCGCAATCATCTGCTGACAGGTTCATCAAGATTGAGAGCCGATTTTCTGACCAAGAGTCTGTCGTGCTCGATGCGCTTGATATTGGTGGCGATTACGACTACTGATCGTGACATATTCCGATATGCGCGATTGTCTGGAGTTGCTCCCTGAAGTGCTTGAGCGTGACGAGCGGTGGAGTGCTTTCGGCAATCGCTCCAGCGAGGGTGTTTTGGAGTTGAAATACTCCGACGTTCGCAACCGGCCCGATCAGGCGTATCGCACGGTAGCCACAAAACCGCAATGACCAGCATGAGCACCCCTTTCTCCCTCCGCATCTTCGTCGCCGATGGCGACCCCGACGGTCTGCGCATCGTGGAGCGCTTCAACGCCAGCGCCCGCGCTGTGGTGTTCCCGCGGGCCTTGCTGCCGCAGGTGAAGGCCCGGCCTGAGCTGCAGCAGACCGGGGTGTACCTGCTGCTCGGCCCCCGGCCAGACGGCGAGGGCGACTTGCTCTACGTGGGCGAGGGCGACCCTATTCGCCCCCGGCTGGAGAGCCATTACGCGCAAAAGGATTTCTGGACCCGCGCCATCGGCTTTGTTGCGGTGGGTGGGCTGCTGAACAAGGCGCATGTGCAGTTTCTGGAGGCGCGGCTGATCGCGCTGGCCCGCGCGGCCAAGCGCGTGCCGCTGGACAACGGCAACGTTCCCAACGAGCCCACCCTGAGCGAGGCGGACCGGGCCGACATGCTGGTGTTTCTGGACCACATGCTGGGGATGTTGCCGGTGTTGGGGGTGCATGCGTTTGAGTCCGCGCCTGCGGTGGCCGCCAAGGCGAGCCCGGTGCTCAGTTGCAAAGGCAAGGGTGTGCAGGCCAGCGGCTATGAGGCGAGCCAGGGCTTTGTGGTCAAGGCGGGTTCGCAGGCAGTGCCCGACACGGTGCCTTCCATGCAACAGTACGTGCGCGGTATGTACGACGTGCGGCAGGAGCTGATTGCCAACGGCGTTTTGGCGCTGGCCGATGGGCTGTACCGCTTCACGCAGGACTACAGCTTCAGCTCGCCGAGCACGGCAGCGGCCGTGGTGCTGGGGCGCAGTGCCAATGGGCGCATTGAATGGAAAGACGCGCAGGGGCGCACGTTGAAGGAATTGCAGGAGGCGGAAGCGGAAAGTTGACGACGGCTACGGCCCGCCGCACGGTGAATGCGGCTGCGGTGTTGCAACAGGGAGGACCACATGAAAGAACAACACGTGTTGGTGGACTACGAAAATGTCCATCCAACGATTGAAGAGCTCCTGAAGCTGGCGCCCAAGCTCACCGATGTGTGGCTGTTTCATGGGCCCGGTCAGATCAAACGCGCCGAGCAACTGAAGGCTGCGCACGAGCGGGTGACGCTGGTGCCGCACTCGGGCAAGGGCAAGAACGCGCTGGACTTCCACCTGTCGTTCTACCTGGGTTACGTGGCCGCCAAACACCCGGACGCCACCTTGCTGGTGGTGGCGAATGACAAGGGCTACGACTCGATGTTGGGACACGCCAAGTTGCTGGGTTTCACAGCGACGCGTGTGGGCTTCAAGGCGAAGGCTTTGCCAGCTGCGAAGAAGGCAGCGCCAGCAAAGAAGGCTGCGGCCAAGAAGGCGCCTGCGAAGAAGGCAGCACCGGCTGCCCAAGTGGTGGTGTCTGCCAAGAAGGTTGTGGCCAAGAAGGCCCCGGCCAAGAAGGTCGCCACGGTGCAGGCGCCCGCCAAGGCCGCGCCCGCCGCCAAAAAGGCGGCTGCCACAAGTCCACCGATGCAGAAGCCCGCTGCCAAAAAGCAGCCGGCCACTCAGGCAGCGGTGTCTCCTGCAGACAAGGTGCTGGCGCGGGCCCAGGCAGCCTTGGTGAAGATGGGCAAAAACCGCCCGACCAAGTTCGCTTCGCTGCTGCGCCACCTCAAGTCCATCGTGGGCCAGGGGGCGACTGCGGAGGAGGCCGACGCCTTGTCTCAACGCCTGGAAGAGGCCAAGGTGATCCAGGTGGTGGGCGATCTGGTGCTTTACAAATGACCAAATGAACGCTGTTTATGCAATATGCATTTTGCATACAAGGGGGGAATTGCTGATCTTCGGGTATATTTATGCAGTCTGCATATTGCATAAACAGGTGTTTTGATGAGTTCATCCGGTATCAAAGCAAGGCTCAGCCACGCGCAGTGGTCGCTCAAGCCGCAAGACCTGGCCATGGCACTGAAGCTGGTTTGTCTGGCAGGGGAGAAGGTCGTCTACACCGAACTGGCACGCGCCATGCACATGTCTCAGTTCGAGGCACACGCGTGCATGGCCCGGCTGAGCGCGGCGCGTCTGCTCACCGAGGTTGCCGGTGCACCAGCGTTGGTGATGCCGGCGTTTCGCCCGCTGTTGCTGCAAGGGGCGCCGTATTTTTTTCCCGCTGTGCGGGGTGAAGTGACGATGGGTTTTCCCACGGCGTATGGCGTGGAGCCGCTGAAGTCGCTGGTGATGTTTGCCGACGAGCTGCCGCCGGTGTGGCCGCATGAAGATGGCACCACGCGTGGCGTGATGCTGTTGCCGCTGTACCCCAAGCTGCCGCTGGCGGCCGTGCAAGACCAGGCGCTGTACGAGCTGCTTGCCCTGTTTGATGCCCTGCGCATGGGTCAGGCTCGTGAACGTGAGTTGGCGCGGGCACTGATGGAAGAACGGCTGAAGGGTCCTGCAGCATGAACAACCCGAATCTGGCCATCTTGGAGCTGGTGGCACAGGCACTGGGGCCGGTGTGCGATGAGGTGGTGTTTGTGGGCGGGTGCGCCACGGGTCTGCTGTTGACGCAGGAGCGGCCAGACCGCATTCGAATCACTGAAGACGTGGACATCGTCGCCCAAGCGTTGACCGTGCATGACTATCACGCTGTAGAGAAGCGGGTTCGGGCACAGGGCTTCAGCAACGACATGCGGCCCGGAGCACCCATTTGCCGCTGGGTGTACCGCCATGTCACCGTGGATGTGATGCCCACGGTGAAGGACATCCTGGGCTTTGCCAACCGCTGGTATCCACTGGCCATAGAGACCGCGCAGCCCGTGGCACTGCCTTCAGGCACTTCGATTCGCCTGATTTCAGCGCCGGTGTTCGTGGCCACCAAGCTGGAAGCCTTCAAGGACAGGGGCCGGGATGCGAGCGGACAGCCCGACTATCTGGGCAGTCACGATCTCGAGGACATCATCACGGTGGCAGACCGGCGGCCAGAATTGCTGAACGACTGCCAGGCATCACCGGCTGAACTGCGTGACTACCTTGCACACTCGTTTGCCGCCCTTCTGGCCGCGCCGGATTTTCAAAGCACCTTGGCCGGGCATTTGCCGGGCGACGCTTTCAGCCAGAGGCGCCTGACTGCTTTGCGCGAAACCCTGCTGGCCTTGAGCCAACTCCAAGCATGAACACCAACACCCATTCCCTCGTCCAGAAACTCTGGAACTACTGCAACGTGCTGCGCGACGACGGCATGAGCTATGGCGACTATGTGGAGCAGCTCACCTACCTGCTGTTCCTGAAGATGGCCGACGAACGCAGCAGGCCGCCGCACAACCAGCCCAGCATCGTGCCCGAGGGCTATGGCTGGCCGTCCCTGCTGGCGCGTGACGGTGATGCGTTGTTTGACCATTACCGCCACACGCTGGACCGGCTGGGCATGGAGCGCGGCACGCTGGGATTGATCTTCGCCAAGGCACAAAACAAGTTCCAGGACCCCGCCAAGCTGCGGCGCGTGGTGGCCGATCTCATCGACACAGAGACCTGGACGATCCTGGGTGCCGATGTGAAGGGCGACGCCTACGAGGGCCTGCTGGAGCGCAACGCGCAAGACACCAAGAGCGGAGCAGGCCAATACTTCACGCCGCGTGCGCTCATCCAGGCCATGGTGGATTGCATCGCACCGCAGCCGGGTGAGTCGATCTGCGACCCGGCGTGTGGCACGGGGGGCTTTTTGTTCACGGCCCACAACCACATCACCGCGCACCACAAAAACCTCACGCGTGACCAGCTCAAACACCTGAAGGAAAGGGCGTTCACCGGCTACGAGCTGGTGCAGGCCACGGCGCGGGTGTGCGCCATGAACCTGATGCTGCACGGCATCGGGTCTGAAAAGTCGGTGCCGGTGGTGGTGGGCGATGCGCTGGGCTCAGACCCCGGCGCGCGCTTTGATGTGGTGCTGGCCAACCCGCCATTCGGCAAGAAGAGCAGCACGGTGATCGTGGGTGAAGACGGCCGTACGAGTACCGAAAAAGACATCATCGAGCGCGACGATTTCTGGGCCACCACGAGCAACAAGCAGCTCAACTTTGTGCAGCACATCAAGACGCTGCTGGCGACCAACGGCCGTGCAGCGGTGGTGCTGCCCGACAACGTGTTGTTTGAAGGCGGAGCGGGTGAAACCATTCGCCGCCGTTTGATGCAGGAATGCGACCTGCACACGCTGCTGCGCCTGCCCACCGGCTTGTTCTATGCGCAGGGCGTGAAGGCCAACGTGTTGTTCTTCGACAAGAAGCCGGCCAGCGAAACGCCGTGGACGAAGAAGCTTTGGATCTACGACCTGCGCACCAACCAGCACTTCACGCTCAAGACCAACCCACTCAAGCGCGAGCACCTGGAAGAGTTCGTGTCGCTCTACAACGCGGCCAACCGCAACCAGCGAGCAGCCACCTGGAGCACGGACAAGCCGGAAGGCCGCTGGCGCGCCTACACCTTTGACGACATTGCTGCCCGCGACAAGGCCAGCCTCGATATCTTCTGGCTCAAAGACGACTCGCTGGCCGACAGCGACAACTTGCCAGCGCCGGGTGTGATCGCCCAAGAGATCGTGGAGGACTTGCAAGCGGCGCTGGAGCAGTTCAAGCTGATTGCGGGTGACCTGGGTGTTGAAGTGCCTTGAACCCGGTTGAGGCCGGTGCCACCTCCAAAGGCGTCGCCGAATCCGTCCAACCAAAAAAAAACGGGAGCCAGCGGCTCCCGTTTTTTATTCAACCAACAGCGCCTTACAGCGTGTCGATGAAGCTGCGCAGCTTGTCGGAGCGGCTGGGGTGCTTGAGCTTGCGCACCGCCTTGCTTTCGATCTGGCGGATGCGTTCGCGGGTCACGTCGAACTGCTTGCCCACTTCTTCCAGCGTGTGGTCGGTCGACATCTCGATGCCGAAGCGCATGCGCAGCACCTTGGCTTCGCGCGGCGTGAGGCTGTCGAGGATTTCCTTGACCACTTCGCGCAGGCCAGCTTGCATCGCCGCTTCGATAGGAGCGGTGTTGGCCTGGTCTTCGATGAAGTCGCCCAGGTGCGAATCGTCGTCGTCGCCGATCGGCGTTTCCATGGAGATCGGCTCTTTGGCGATCTTCATGATCTTGCGGATCTTCTCTTCCGGCATCTCCATCTTCTCGGCCAGGATGGACGCATCGGGCTCAAAACCAAACTCTTGCAAGTGCTGGCGGCTGATGCGGTTCATCTTGTTGATAGTCTCGATCATGTGCACCGGAATCCGGATGGTGCGCGCCTGGTCGGCGATCGAGCGGGTGATGGCCTGGCGGATCCACCACGTGGCATACGTGGAGAATTTGTAGCCGCGGCGGTATTCGAACTTGTCCACCGCCTTCATCAGACCGATGTTGCCTTCCTGGATCAGGTCCAGGAACTGCAGGCCGCGGTTGGTGTACTTCTTCGCGATGGAGATCACGAGGCGCAGGTTGGCCTCGATCATTTCCTTCTTCGCATCGCGCGAGGTGGACTCGCCCGAATTCATCCGCTTGTGGATGTCTTTCAGGTGCGCCAGCGGCACAACCACGCTGCTCTGGATGTTCATGAGGCCGGTTTGCAGTTCCTGCACCGGCGGGATGTTGCGCTCCATCACCACGCTCCAGGGCTTGCCGGCAGCAGCCTGCTTCTCCACCCATTTCAGGTTGAGCAGGTTGGCGGGGAAGTCGGCGATGAACTTTTCCTGCGGCATGCCGCATTTGTCCACGATGATGCGGCGCAGTTCGCGCTCTTTCTTGCGCACGTCGTCCACCTGGTTGCGCATGGTGCTGCACAGCTTTTCGATGGCCTTTGCGGTGAAGCGGATCGACATCAGCGTTTCGGTGATGGCCTTTTGCGTCTTCAGGTAGGTCGGCGTGCCGTAGCCCTCCTTGTCGTAGGTCTTGTGCAGCTTCTCGAACAAGACGCGCATGGTGTCGAAGCGGGTGAGGGCTTCGCGCTTGAGCTCTTCGAGCTTGCGGGTGAGCGCCTTGGAGCCGCCCTTGCCGTCGTCATCGTCGGCTTCGTCGTAATCGTCGAAGTCTTCTTCGGCCACGTAGTCATCGGCTGCGTCGGCGTCGGCAAAGCCGTCGACCACGGTGGAGATGACGACCTTGCCGCTGCGGATGTCTTCGGCCATCACCAGGATCTCGGCGATGGTGGCCGGGCTCTCGCTGATGGCGGCCATCATGTCGTTCAGGCCGCCTTCGATGCGCTTGGCGATCTCGATCTCACCTTCGCGCGTGAGCAGCTCCACGGTGCCCATTTCGCGCATGTACATGCGCACGGGGTCGGTGGTGCGGCCGAACTCGCTGTCCACGGTGGAGAGAGCCGCTTCGGCTTCTTCTTCCGCTTCTTCTTCGGTGGCGGCGGTGGGGCCGGTGTTGTTCAGCAGCAGGGTTTCGGCGTCGGGTGTCTGTTCGTAGACAGCCACACCCATGTCGTTGAGCAGCGAAACCACCACTTCCAGCGTCTCGGCCTCAACCAGCTTGTCGGGCAGGTGGTCGTTGATCTCGCCGTGCGTGAGGTAGCCGCGCGTCTTGCCCAGCTTGATCAGGGTCTTGAGGCGTTCGCGGCGGTTGCGCGCTTCTTCTTCGGAGAGGACGGTTTCGTCCAGGCCGAATTCCTTCATCAGCGCGCGCTCTTTCGCCTTGCTGATCTTCATGCGCAACGGCTTGACCTTTTCGGTCGTGGTCGAGGTGGTGTCGACCGCCTCGACTTCGACTTCACCGGCCAGGTCGTCTTCGATATCGCTCAGGTCGGCATCGTCCATGTCGCCACCTGAAGACTTGCTTTTGGCATCGGCCTTGGGCTTGCGACCGCGTTTGGCGGCGGGCGTGTCGTCGCCTGTGGCGACCTTGGCCGGGCGGCCAGGCTTTTTCTTGGCTGGCGCGCCTTCAAGCAGCTCGGTGTCGAGCGCTTCGGGCTTGGCCCGGGCGGTGGTCTTGTTGGCGGGAGCGGCCTTGGCGGCGGCTTTGGCAGGGGTCTTGTCGGTCACAGCAGGGGCTTTCTTCGGAGGCAAAGCCGGAGCGGCTGCGCGTGGGGCGGCCTTCTTGGCGGGTTTTGTGCTGGACGAGACGGGCGTGCTGGATTTCTTCGCGGGCATGAGGACCTCAGAAAAATGTCGAACTGGAACCGGCAGAACACACAAAAAACGCCTGAAGGCCGCGCAACGCGGTCCACCCCGGTGATTTTGTTGGGCACAACGCCTGCCTTTCGCCGGAAAGGGCAAGCCTGCAAGCTGTTGGGGCGAACATTTGGTATGCAGTCCTTGCGGGGTTCCGTCAGGCCCGGTCGGGGTCGCTGAGGTGGCCAGGAGAAGTGTCCATGTAGCCCTGTTCAGGGGCCGGGCCGGTTCCGGAGGTGCTGCTGTCGCGCTTGCGGTGCAAAGCCATGGATTATACCGCGCAGGCCGTAATTGACTAGGTGGCGGCGCTGGTTTTCAGTGCCGCAAGCTGGTCCCGGATGCGTTTGTAGTCGGTCATGGCGCTCGGGTCGCCCTCGGCCACGCGTGCCGCCAGCTGGCTGGCCTGCTCCTCCAGGGCGTCGCGGCGCAAGCGGTTCATCACGTCGGTCAGCTCGAAGCGTTCAGATGCAGGCTCCTCGCCGGGGGGCACCTGGTCCACCTGGGCGCAGCCAAAGGCCTCGTGTTCGTTGCCGCGCAGCGCTTCGCGCAGGGCGGCCCAAGGCTGCGGGCCGTGTTCGTGCAGTTGCGCCTCCAGCCAGGCGAACAGCGGGCCGTGCGGTGGGGGCAGGTGCGCCAGCAGGCTGTGGTCGTCGGCCGACAGCGTGTCCCAGGCTTGCGCGTTGGCC
>QBMB01000024.1:26896-49497 GCA_003241965.1 Burkholderiales bacterium
CACGGCGCGGTCGGCGCGGCTGCCGCCGGCGCGGCGCGTGCCCAGCATGCGTGGCGGCGGCGGTGGGTTCTTGCGCCACTTGCCAAAGCCCTTTTTGCCGTAGCCGCTACCGCTGTCGCCGCGGTAGCTGCCGCCGCCGCTGGACTCGGAGGCGTATCCCGAAGATTCGTACGAGGCACCGCCGTCGTAGCCCGCGTCGCCCGATGGTTGTGCGGGCGCCTGCCCCCGGGCCGCGCGTGGGCCGCCGGTCTGTTGCCAGAGTTGCATCAGGTCCGAGCTGCCGATGCCGATACCGGTGGAGAGCTCGCCGATCAGTTGGCGTTTCAGGGCGCCGTCGGGCAAGGCGCTCCAGAGCGGGCGTGCCTGGCTGGCCATGCGGGCGCGGCCTTCTGCCGAGGTGAGGTCGCAGTCGGCGCTGGCGGCTTCGATCAAAAAGCGCGACAGCGGTACAGCCTCTTTCACGCACTGGGCAAACGCCGCTTCGCCGTTGGCGCGGATGAAGCTGTCGGGGTCGTGCTCGGCGGGTAGAAAGAGAAATTTGACGCTGCGCGTGTCGGTGGCCAGGGGCAGGGCGGCGTCCAGCGCCTTGCGCGCGGCGCGCCGGCCTGCTCCGTCGCCGTCGAAGCTGAACACCACGCTGTCGGTGAAGCGAAAGAGCTTTTGCACGTGGTCGGGCGTGCAGGCGGTGCCCAGCGTGGCCACGGCGTTGGCAAAGCCGAGCTGGGCCAGGGCGACCACGTCCATGTAGCCCTCGGTCACCAGCGCGTAGCCTGCCACGCGGATGGCTGTGCGGCCTTCGAACAGGCCGTAGAGCTCCCGGCCCTTGCTGAACACCGGCGTCTCGGGCGAGTTGAGGTACTTGGGCTCGCCCTTGTCGAGCACACGTCCGCCAAAGCCGATGCACTCGCCCTTGACGTTGCGGATCGGGAACATGATGCGGTCGCGAAACCGGTCGTAGCGTTTGGACTGGCCGTCGGCCCCTTTTTCGTCCTCGTGCTCGATCACCATGCCCGACTCGACCAGCAGCGGGTCCTGGTAGTCCGGGAACACGCTGGCGAGTGCGCGCCAGCCTTCGGGCGCGTAGCCCATGCCGAAGGTCTTGGCGATCTGGCCCGAGAGACCGCGACCCTTGAGGTAGGCCACTGCGCGCGGTGCCGCCTTGAGCTGTTTGGCGTAGGCCTGAGCGGCTTTTTCCAGCACGTCGGTGAGGGTCACCTGTTTCTGGCGCTGCTGCGCGGCGCGCTCGCGGTCTTGCGGCGAGGCGTCGTCTTCGGGAATCTGCATGCCGGTCTGCTGGGCCAGGTCTTTCACCGCCTCGATGAAGCTCATGCCGGCGTGCTCCATCAGGAAACCGATGGCGTTGCCGTTGGCCCCGCAGCCGAAGCAGTGATAGAACTGCTTGGTGGGGCTGACGCTGAACGAGGGCGACTTCTCGCCATGGAACGGACACAGGCCCATGAGGTTGGCGCCACCCTTCTTGAGCTGCACGTAGCGGCCCACCACGTCGACCACGTCGACGCGGTTGAGCAGTTCCTGGATGAAGGTCTGGGGGATGGCCACGGGGGTATTCTCTCGCAAGGGCCTGAAGACCCACCCACACCAGGAGACAACCGCCATGACCAGCATCTTCGACCGGGACCTCCCGCGCACCGAGGCCAACTTCGCGCCTTTTTCTCCGCTGTCGTTCATCGAGCGCACCGCCGAGGTCTACCCCGAGCGGCTGGCCGTGGTGCATGGTGAGCTGCGCCAGACCTGGGGCGAGACCTACGCCCGCTGCCGGCGCCTGGCCAGTGCCCTGCAACGCGCGGGCATCGGCAAGAACGACACGGTGGCCGTGATGCTGCCCAACACGCCGCCGATGGTGGAGGCGCATTTTGGCGTGCCCATGGCCGGCGCGGTGCTCAACGCGCTCAACACGCGACTGGACCCCGAGGCCATCGCCTTCATGCTGGACCACGGTGAGGCCAAGGTGGTGATCGTGGACCCGGAGTTTTCCCTCACGCTGAAAAAGGCGCTCACGATGCGCCAGGCGAGCACGCCGCTGCTGGTGATCGACGTCGAAGACGTTCTGTTCACCGGCATCGCCGAGCGCATCGGCAGCAGCACCTACGAGGCCTTTCTGGCCGATGGCGACCCCGCGTTTGCCTGGAGCCTGCCGGCCGACGAGTGGGACGCCATTGCGCTGAACTACACCAGCGGCACCACCGGCAACCCCAAGGGCGTGGTCTACCACCACCGAGGTGCCGCGATGAATGCGGTCTCCAACGTGATGGAGTGGGACATGCCCAAACACGCGGTCTACCTGTGGACGCTGCCCATGTTTCACTGCAACGGCTGGTGTTTTCCATGGACGGTGGCCGCGCGTGCGGGGGTGAACGTGTGCCTGCGTCGTGTGGAGGCGCAGGCGATCTTCGATGCCATGCGCCAGCACGGGGTGACGCACTACTGCAGCGCGCCCATCGTGCACGGCATGCTGGTGAATTCGCCGGCCGCCATGAAGGTGGGGCTGCCCGCCGGTGTGAAGGCCATGGTGGCGGGCGCGGCGCCGCCGGCTTCGATGATCGAAGGCATGGAGCAAATGGGTTTTGACCTCACGCACGTGTACGGTCTGACCGAGGTCTATGGCCCGGCCACCGTGTGCGCCAAGCACGAGAGCTGGGACGCGCTGGACATCGGCGAGCGCGCCCGGCTCAACGCGCGCCAGGGCGTGCGTTACCACCTGCAGCGCGACGTGCGCGTGCTGGATCCCGAGACGATGCTGCCGGTGCCGCAGGACGGCGAGACCATGGGCGAGATCATGTTCAAGGGCAACATCGCCATGAAGGGCTACCTGAAGAACCCCAAAGCCACCGCAGAGGCCTTTGCCGGGGGCTGGTTCCACAGCGGTGACCTCGCGGTGCAGTACGCCGACGGTTACTTCAAGATCAAGGACCGCAGCAAGGACATCATCATCTCGGGCGGCGAAAACATCTCGTCGATCGAGGTGGAAGATGTGCTGTACCGCCACCCCGCCGTGCTGGCCGCTGCGGTGGTGGCCAAGGCCGATGCGAAATGGGGCGAGACGCCATGCGCCTTCATCGAGCTCAAGGCCGGGGCCGACACCACGGCAGAAGCCATCGTGGCGCATTGCAAGCAACACCTGGCCGGATTCAAGGTGCCGCGCGCGGTGGTGTTCGGCGAACTGCCCAAGACCAGCACGGGGAAGATCCAGAAATTCGAGCTGCGCAAGCTGGCCGGGTCGGCGGCCGCCATCGACGTTTAGTCGCCGGCCACGATGCCTTCGCGCCGGGGGTCGGCGCCGCCCAGCCACACGCCGCCACGGCGCACGATGGCCTGCGCGCCGCTGGTGAGCTCGCCTTGCTGCACGGTGTGGCCGCGCTGCTGCAGCGCCCGTAACGTGGCTGCGGAGAAACGGTCTTGCTCCAGCACCAGTGGGCCCCCCAGCGTGCCGAAGTTGGGCAGGTCCACGGCGGCCTGCGGCGACAGGCCCCACTGCAGCACGCCGTGCAGCACCTTGGCCGTGTAGTGAATGATGAAGGCGCCGCCCGGGCTGCCAGTGCTCATCAGCAGCTCACTTGTGGCCTTGTCGAACACCAGCGTGGGCGCCATGGACGAGCGCGGGCGCTTGCCAGGCTCGACCCGGTTGGCCACGGGTTGGCCTTGGGCGTCGCGCGGTGTGAAGCTGAAATCGGTGAGCTCGTTGTTGAGCAGGAAGCCGCCGGGCCGTGTCGGGTCGGTGGTGACCATGAGGCGCGAGCCGAAGGCGGATTCGATCGTGGTCGTCATGGCCAGCGCATTGCCGAAGCCGTCCACGATGCTGATGTGGCTGGTGCCGTGCTCGGGCTGGTCGGGCATGGGAGCCCAGCTGCTGGATGCACCACCGGGTTCGCCGGCGGTGGCTGTGGGCATGCGGGCCGCGCTGATGAGCCGGGCGCGGTCGTCAAGGTAACGCGCGGCCAGCAGGCTGGCCCAGCGGCCGGCGGGTGGCGCCACGAAGTCCGGGTCGGCCACAAACTGCGCGCGATCGGCAAAGGCCAGCCGCGATGCTTCGGTGTAGCTGTGCAGCCAATCGGCCGACGGGAGGCCGTTGACCAACTGCGCCGTGGCTTGAGGTGTGCGCGCGAGCAAGCCCAGCATTTGACCGATGGCGATGGCGCCGGAACTCGGCGGCGGAAAGCCGCATATGCGCAATGCCCGCAGGGCGGCGGTGTGATCAACGCAGAGGGCCTCGCGCTCGCGCGGCTGGTAGCTCTTCAGGTCGTCCAGGCTGAGCGCGCCGGGCAGGGTGGGGTGCTCGCGCACCTTGTTCACGATGGCACGCGCGACCGGTCCTTCGTGCAAGGCTATGGGTCCGATGGCCGCGATGTTGCGCAGCACCTGCGCCAGCTCGGGGTTGCGCAGCACATGGCCCACCGGGTGGGGCTGGCCGTCGGCGCTATAAAAATAGGCGGCGGCCACGGGGTCGGTCTTCAATGCCGCGTCGGCCGCCAGCAAGGTGTGCAGGCGCGGGCCGATCGCAAAGCCTTTTTCCGCCAGCTGCACAGCGGGTTCGAACAAGCTCGCCCACGGCAGTTTGCCGTGTTGCCGATGGGCCAGCGCCAGCATCATCACCGCCCCTGGCACGCCCACCGAACGCCCGCTGTTCACGGCCGTGGGGAACGGCAGGGGATCGCCCTGGGGGTTGAGGAAGAGCTTCTCGTCCACCGCAGCCGGCGCTGTCTCGCGTCCGTCAAATGCCTGCAGCTTCTGGCCGTCGTGGTGCAACAGGAAAGCGCCGCCGCCGATGCCGCTGGACTGTGGTTCCACCAGCGTGAGCACCATCTGCACCGCAATCGCCGCGTCCACCGCGCTGCCCCCGGCGCGCAGGATCTGCGCGCCCGCCTCGGTGGCCAGCGGGTTGGCGGCGGCCACGGCCTGGCGTTGGAAAGTCCAGCCCGGTTTGGCGGTGAGGCCCGACGCGGCTTCGGGCTGCTCCACCGCGGGTGGTGCTGCACAGGCGCCCAGCAGCGCCAAGGTGGCCATCAATACGAGACGTTTCATTTGCAGTCCCATCAACGTCAAAGAAGGGGAGTCAGCCCAGAACATCGCGGATCCGGCTCCGCCGGTCCGCAGATGTTGCCCCCTTGAGGGGGTGACGCGCCGCAGGCGCGGCGCGGGGGTGAGCCTATCAGCGTGGTGCGAGGCGGATCGCGCCGTCCAGGCGAATCACTTCACCATTGAGCATGTCGTTTTCGATGATGTGTTTGGCCAGCTTGGCGTAGTCGGCCGGCGTGCCCAGGCGGCTGGGGAAGGGCACGCTGGCGGCCAGGGCCTCCTGCACCTCCTGCGGCATGCCGAACAACATGGGCGTGCCGAAGATGCCTGGGGCAATCGTCATGTTGCGGATGCCGTTGCGCGAGAGGTCGCGAGCGATCGGCAGCGTCATGCCGACGATGCCGCCCTTGCTCGCCGCGTAGGCGGCCTGGCCGATCTGGCCGTCGTAAGCCGCCACGCTGGCGGTGCTGATCATCACGCCGCGCTCGCCCGTGGCTTCGGGTTCGTTCTTGCACATGGCTTCAGATGCCAGGCGGATCATGTTGAAGCTGCCCACCAGGTTGACCATGATGGTCTTGGTGTAGACGCCCAGGTTGTGCGGGCCGTTCTTGCCCACGGTCTTCTCGGCCGGCGCGATGCCTGCGCAGTTCACCAGACCCATGAGCTTGCCCATCGACAAGGCCTGAGCCACCACGGCCTGACCGTCGGCTTCGCTGCTCACGTCGCATTTGACGAACGCGCCGCCGATGTCCTTGGCCACAGCCTCGCCCTTCTCCACCTGCATGTCGGCGATCACGACCTTGCCGCCGTTGGCCGCCAGCATGCGTGCCGTGCCTTCGCCCAGGCCCGATGCGCCGCCGGTGACGATGAATACCTTGCCTTGAATGTCCATGTTGTGCTCCTGTGTTGTTGAAGGGTGTTTGACGTTGACGTAAACGTCAATCAACGAACGATTATGCGGCAGGCTGCCGTCACCGGATTGTCATGTGCCGGGTCTAGTGTGTTGGTCTTTTGCCATGAACGGAGTCCCCATGTTCGACAGCCAGGACGAGTTGCTGCGCCGCATCCACACCGACTTGATGGACGGCTACGACGAAGAGTTGGAAATGGAGATGGAGGACCGGGTCGACGAGTCGCAGGATGCCGAGGCCTTGAAGCAGCACAAGGCGGCTCGGCAGCAGTATTTCCGCGAACTCTTCCGGCTGCAGGCCGAGCTGGTGAAGCTGCAGGACTGGGTGGTGGCCACCGGGCACAAGGTGGTGATCATCTTCGAAGGCCGCGACGCAGCGGGCAAGGGCGGCGTGATCAAACGCATCACCCAGCGCCTGAACCCGCGCGTTTGCCGCGTGGCCGCGCTGCCCGCACCCAACGACCGCGAGCGCACGCAGTGGTATTTCCAGCGCTACGCAGCGCACCTGCCGGCTGCGGGTGAAATGGTGTTGTTCGACCGCAGCTGGTACAACCGCGCCGGCGTGGAGCGTGTCATGGGCTTCTGCAACGACGAGCAGTACGAAGAGTTTTTCCGTTCGGTGCCCGAGTTCGAAAAGATGCTGGTGCGCTCGGGCATCCAGGTCATCAAGTACTGGTTCTCCATCTCGGACGAAGAGCAGCACCTGCGCTTTCTGGGTCGCATCCACGACCCGCTCAAGCAGTGGAAGCTCAGCCCCATGGACCTGGAAAGCCGCCGCCGCTGGGAGCTCTACACCCAGGCCAAAGAGGTGATGCTGGAGCGCACCCACACCCCCGAATCACCCTGGTGGGTGGTGCAGGCCGACGACAAGAAGAAGGCGCGTCTGAACTGCATTCACCACCTGCTGGATCAGATGCCCTACACCGAGGTGGCGCGGCCCGCGATCACGCTGCCTGAACGCGTTCGGCACGAAGGTTACCGACGTCATCAAGTCCCAGGCGAGATTCACGTGCCTCAGGTGTACTGACGCAGAAAGCAAAAGGCCCGCGATTGCGGGCCTTTGAACGAGCGGGGCTGGACTTACTTGTAGCCCACGCGGTCCAGCATCTGCTGCACCTTGGTCATGTTCTTCGCCACCACACCCAGCGGCACGGTTTCGGCCTTGAAGTTGTCACCGCCCATGGCCTTGATGGCGGGGTTGGCGATCTTCAAGCCTTTGGCGGCCGGGAACTCGTTGTTGCCGTTGGCAAAGTAGTCCTGCGCGAACGGGCTGGCCAGAAACTCCATGAACTGCACAGCGTTGTCGCGGTTCTTGGCGTACTTGGCCACGGCCGCGCCGGCGATGTTCACGTGGGTGCCGGTGGTGGCCTGGTTGGGGAACATCACACGCACCTTCTCCATCGTGGCGCGGTCTTCCGGCTTGTCCGACTTGATGAGCCGGGCGATGTAGTAGGTGTTGCTCAGTGCCACACCGCATTCGCCGGAGGCCACGGCCTTGATCTGGTCGGTGTCGCCGCCCTTGGGTGCGCGCGCCATGTTGTCCACCACGCCCTTGAGCCAGGCTTCACCTTTCTGGTCACCCAGGCGCTCGACCACGGTGGCGAACAGCGAGAGGTTGTAAGGGTGCGAGCCCGAGCGCGTGCAGACCAGGCCCTTGAGCTTGGGGTCGGCGAGTTGCTCGTAGGTCGCCACGTCGGCCGCCTTCACGCGCATGGGGTCGTACACGATCACGCGGGCTCGGGTGGAGAAACCGGTCCAGGTCACGCCGCCTTCGCCCGGAGTGGCGCGCAGGTTCGCCGGAATGGTGGAATCGAGCTTGGCCGACTGGATCGGCTGGAACAGGCCCTGGCCGTCGGCCAAAGCCATGCGGGCAGCGTCCACCAGCATGATCACGTCGGCCGGAGACGCAGCGCCCTCGGCGCGCAGGCGCGCCACGATGCCGGCGTCGTCCGCGTCCACGCGGTTGATCTTGATGCCGGTGGTTTTGGTGAAGGTGTCGTACATCACCTCGTCGGTCTGGTAATGACGCGCCGAATAGAGATTGAGCACCTTGTCCTGTGCCAGCGCCTGGCCTTGCAGGCCCAGTGTTGCAGCCAAAGCGGCCACGGCAATCGAAAGTTTGCGAAACGTTGTCATGGAGATCCTAGGGAGTTGAAATGAAGCAAAGGCGGGGTGCTGGTCAGGCTTGTGGCTGGGATGCATGCCGGATAATGGAAACGATGCTAACACTAACGCGAATTGTTCTCAATAAGTATTGCAGGGCTTGGGGTCTTGTTCTGGGGCTGGTCTTTCTTTCGGCTTGTTCCACGGTGCAAGGGCCTGTGCAGGTGCCTCCAGTGACACAGCCACAGGTTCAACCGCCGGTCTTGGCTCCGGTGGCGCCAGCCATGCGGGCACCCCGACTCGGGCTGGCACTGGGAGGTGGCGCAGCACGTGGCTTCGCCCACGTGGGTGTGATCCAGGTGCTGGAGGAAAACGGCATCCGTCCCGCGTTCGTCACCGGCACCTCCGCGGGCAGCCTGGTGGCGGCTCTGTACGCCAGTGGCAAGACCCCCACCGAGCTGGAGCGGGTGGCCATGAGCATGGACGAGGTGACCCTGACCGATTGGGCCTTGCCCATCCTGGGGCGCGGCCTGTTGCGCGGGGATGCGCTGGCGCGCTATGTGAGCCAGGCGGTGGATGGCCGCGTGATCGAGAGCATGGCGCTGCCCCTGGGTGTGCTGGCCACCGATCTGGGCACCGGGCAGGGGGTTTTGTTCCGCCGGGGTGATGTGGCGCTGGCCGTGCGCGCCTCCAGCGCCGTGCCGGGCCTGTTCGCCCCGGTGTCCATTGCCGGGCGCGAGTATGTGGATGGCGGCCTAGTGGCGCCGGTGCCGGTGCAGCAGGCGCGCGACATGGGCGCCGAGGTGGTGTTGGCGGTGGACATCTCCAGCGCGCCCGAAGGCAATCTGGCGATCGGCAACATCCGCGTGCTGCTGCAGACCTTTGCCATCATGGGCCAGAGCATCAACCGCCACGAATTGGCCACAGCCGACGTGGTGGTGCGCCCGGCGCTGGCAGGCGTGGGCAGCGCCGACTTTGCTTCGCGCAAGCGTTCGATCGAGGCGGGCAGGGCGGCCATGCTCGCGGCGCTGCCGCAGCTCAAGACCCAACTGGCCCGCTTGAAACCGGTGAACGGCGCACGGCCATAAAAAAAGCCCCCAGCCTTGCGGCGGGGGGCTTAAGGGGTCCGATGAAATCGAATTTCGAAAAGGACCCGAGGAGACAACCAGAAGAACGGGTTTGATCTGAAACCTGTTCCCGTGAGAGTCAGGCAGATCGTGCAGTGATGCTAGTTTGCGCGCTGGACGAAACATCCAGTCGGGCGATCAGCGGCACGATCAACCGCTTGTTCAGCGCTTTTTGGCAACCGACTTCGAAGCGTTCACGGCGGAGGCCGTCACGGTGTTGAAGTTGGCTTCGGCCATTTCGGTGGCTTGCTTGACAGCCTTCTGCACCGATTCCATGGCGTTGTTGGCGGCGGACACGGCGCTTTTCATCACAGCCACGGCGGACTCGGAGCCGGCCGGTGCGTTCTTGGAAGCGTTGTCGACGACGGCCATGAATTTCTTCTGGGTGTCGCTGGCTTGCGCTTCAGCGGCTTTGCCGAATTCGGCGGTCGTGCCTTGAGCGATGTCGTACAGGTGACGGCTGTAGGCCACGGTCTTCTCAGCCAGCGGCTGCATCAGGCTGGCTTGCAGGGTCAGCAGTTCCTGGGCGTCTTTGACGCTGAGGAGGGCCTGGGTGCTGTTGGCGGACTCGGACAGGGCAGCCTTGGTGGCTTGAACGTTGAGTTCAACCAGCTTTTCCACGCCTTCGAAGGCTTTCTGGGTCAGACCGAAAATGGTCTCGATGTTGGCTTTCTGGGCGGCAATCATTTGTTCGGCGGTCAGCATATTCGTACTCCTAAACTTGGTGAAACAGGGTTTAGCTGAGGGCTGCTGGGAACACTGCGCTGTCTGGACGCTTTTGCTTTTTGTTCACATTGCTGCACTGCAACATGAGCGCAATTATAGGGATAACCCTCCACGGCGCAAGCGCATTTTGCTGCATTGCAACATTCTAGATGGCCCGGCCTAAATCACGCACCCGGGCGCCGAATACCCGAGACAGACACAATCCGCGCACCGCGTTCATTGCGACCATCGCCTTGCAAGCCTTCTACGCCGACCACTTCGTTCTCCCGCTGCCGGCGGGGCACCGCTTCCCCATGGCCAATTACGCCCGGCTGCGCGAGCGCCTCGCGCGCGAGCTGCCACAGGTGGAGCTGCTGGAGGCCCGGGCGGCCAGTGACGGCGAGTTGGCGCTGGTGCATACGCCTCTCTATATAGAAGCCGTGCACACCGGCACCCTGGCGCCTGCGGCTCAGCGGGAAATCGGTTTTCCCTGGAGCCCGGCCATGGCCGAGCGCGCGCGCCGTTCGGTGGGCGCCACGGTGCAGGCCTGTCGCCGGGCCATGGGCGGCGCTGGCCTGGCCGCCAACCTGGCCGGAGGCACCCACCACGCGTACGCCGACAAGGGCAGCGGCTTCTGCGTCTTCAACGATGCCGCCGTGGCCGCTCGCCTGATGCAGGCCGAACACGCCCGCGCGAACCGTGCGCGCGGCATGCTGCGCGTGGCCATCGTCGATCTCGACGTGCACCAGGGCAACGGCACAGCAAAGATCTTTGCCCACGACGATTCGGTGTTCACGCTGTCGCTGCACGGCGCGAAAAATTTCCCCTTCCGCAAGGAGCCCAGCGACCTGGATGTGGAGCTGCCCGATGGCTGTGGCGACGCCGAGTACCTGGAAGCGCTGGAGCGCGCGCTGGAAGAGTTGGAACGGCGCTTCGAGCCCGGGCTGGTGATCTACCTCGCGGGCGCCGACCCGCACGAGGGTGACCGCCTGGGGCGCCTGAAGCTCACGTTCGACGGCATGGAGGCGCGCGACCGGCGTGTGATGGACTGGGCCTGGGCCCGCCGCCTGCCGCTGGCCTTCGTCATGGCGGGGGGCTACGGCACCGACATGGACGCCACCGTGCAGGTGCAGATGAACACCTACCGCACGGCGGTGCAGTACCACGCGCGCTGGCAGGCCGCGCCACCCGCGTCCACGACAGCCGCGACAGCTGCGGGCGACATGCGCTGGCACAATTCCGCGCCATGAGCAGTCCAGCGCCGGTCGCACGCCCCCAACCCCTGTCCCGCAGCGCCTACCGCGTGCTGCGTCCCATCACCACCCGCTGGTCCGACAACGACGTCTATGGCCACGTGAACAACGTGGTGTACTACAGCTGGTTCGACACCGTGGTCAACGCCCATCTGATCGAACAGGGCGCGCTCGACATCCACCACGGCCCGGTGATCGGTCTCGTGATCGAAACCCAATGCAACTACTTTGCGCCGCTGGCCTTTCCGCAAACCGTGTGGGCGGGTTTGCGCGTGGCGCACCTGGGCCAGTCCAGCGTGCGTTACGAGGTGGGCCTGTTCGCTGAAGGTGAAGACCTGGCGGCGGCTTGCGGTCACTTCGTGCATGTCTACGTTGACCGCCAAACCCGCCGGCCCGTGCCTCTGCCCGAGCCCTTGAAGACAACCCTGGAGACCTTGTTATGAGCCACAACCCCACCGCGCCCGTGATCGATGCTGTCAGCGTCGACACAGCGATCACCAGCCGCATGTCGGCGCGCGCCTTCCTGCCGCAGCCGGTGCCGCGTGCCTCCATCGAACACCTGCTGCAGGTGGCCAGTCGCGCACCTTCGGGCACCAACACCCAGCCCTGGAAGGTCTATGTGTTGCAAGGCCAGAGCCGGGACACGCTGGCCGACAAGGTCTGTGCCGCGCACGACGCGTTGCGCGCTGACCCGGCGCTGGCCGCCGAGTACCGCGAGGAATACGACTACTACCCCGAGAAGTGGGTCAGCCCCTTCATCGACCGCCGGCGTGAAAACGGCTGGAGCCTGTACGGCCTGCTGGGCATCACCAAGGGCGACAAGGACAAGATGCACGCGCAGCACCAGCGCAACTACCGCTTCTTCGACGCACCGGTCGGGCTGATGTTCACGCTGGACCGCGTGATGGGCCGTGGCTCGCTGGTGGACTACGGCATGTTCCTGCAAAGCATCATGGTCGCTGCGCGCGGTCATGGCCTGCACACCTGCCCGCAGGCCGCGTGGAACGGCTTTTCCAAGATCATCCTGCCGCACATCGGTGCCGGCGAGAGTGAAATGCTGGTCTGCGGCATGGCCCTGGGCTACGCCGATCCGGCCGACAAGGTCAACGCATTCCACACACCGCGCGAATCGGTCGAGTCGTTCACGACCTGGCTGGAATAATCGCGCCTCTTTTCCTTTTTCTTTTCAATCACAGGAGACACCATGATCACCACCCCCAGCGGCCTGCAATACGAAGACACCGTGGTCGGCAATGGCGAGGTCGCCAAAGCCGGGCGCCCGGTGCAGGTGCATTACACCGGCTGGTTGTTCAACGACGGCGTGCAGGGTTCGAAGTTTGATTCGAGCAAGGACCGTGGCCAGCCTTTCGAGTTTTCCCTCGGCGGCGGTCAGGTCATCAAAGGTTGGGACGAAGGCGTGCAGGGCATGGCCGTGGGTGGCACGCGCCGCCTGGTGATTCCGGCCGCGCTGGGCTATGGCGCACGCGGTGCGGGTGGCGTGATTCCGCCCAACGCGACGCTGCTGTTCGAGGTGGACCTGCTCGCGGTCTGATCGATCACCGATGAACAAACCATGCGCGCAGGTGTTGGCCCTCGTGGGTGCACTGCTGCCTGGCCTTGCGCGCGCGGCTGAACTCGACGGCTCGCAGTTGTCGGTGTGGTGGGGCGTGCCGTTTGCCGGCGTGCTGCTGTCCATCGCCTTGATGCCGCTGCTGCTGCCGCATTTCTGGCACCACCATTTCGGCAAGGTGTCGGCAGCCTGGGGCCTGGCCTTCCTGGTGCCGTTCGCCATCACCTTCGGCCCTGCTGCGGTGGGTGTGGCGGTGGCGCACGCGGCCTTCGCCGAGTACATCCCGTTCATCATCCTGCTGACCGCGCTGTTCACGGTGGCCGGCGGCATCTTCGTGCGCGGCAACCTGCACGGCAGCCCGGGGCTCAACACCGGCTTGTTGGCCATCGGCGCGGTGCTGGCGAGTTTCATGGGCACCACCGGTGCGTCCATGCTGCTGATCCGCCCGCTGATCCGGGCCAACGACAACCGCAAGCACCAGGCGCATGTGGTGGTGTTCTTCATCTTCATCGTCTCCAACGCGGGTGGCGCGCTCACACCGCTGGGCGACCCGCCGCTGTTCCTGGGCTTTCTCAAAGGCGTGGACTTTTTCTGGACCGTGACCCATCTCTGGAGCCACACGCTGTTCCTCATCGGTGCGCTGCTGGCGATGTTCTACGCCATCGACGCGTGGTACTACCACCGCCGTGAAGAGATTCGCCCAGTGGATCCCACGCCCGACACGCAGCGCCTGGGCTTTGACGGCGCGATCAACTTTGTGCTGCTGGGCGTGGTGGTGTTCCTCGTGCTGCTCAGTGGCCTGTGGAAGTCGCCGATCGTGTTCAACATCGCGGGCACCGACGTCGGCCTGCCCGGCATCGTGCGCGACGTCGGGCTCATCATCGTCACGCTGGTCTCGCTCAAGATCACGCCGGCCAGCGCGCACGAGAGCAACCAGTTCGGCTGGGGCCCGATGCAGGAGGTGGCCAAGCTGTTTGCCGCCATCTTCCTCACCATCATCCCGGTGATTGCCATGCTCAAGGCGGGTGTGGACGGCCCCTTCGGTGCGGTGGTGAAGGCGGTGACGAACGCCGACGGCTCTCCCAACCCGGCCATGTACTTCTGGGCCACGGGTGCGCTCAGTTCCTTCCTCGACAACGCACCCACCTACCTGGTCTTCTTCAACACCGCCGGCGGCGATCCGCAGGTGCTGATGAACGCCCTGGCGCCCACGCTGGTGGCCATCTCGGCCGGCGCGGTGTTCATGGGCGCCAACACCTACATCGGCAACGCACCCAACCTCATGGTCAAGGCGATTGCCGAAGACCGTGGCGTGAAGATGCCGAGCTTCTTTGGCTACATGGCCTGGTCGTTCGGCATCCTGGTGCCGCTGTTCGCGCTCATGACCCTGTTCTGGTTCAACTGATTTTCTGGAGACAAACCCGTGGCACAAAAACCTTCCATCCTCGTCAGCCGAAAGATCTTCCCCGATGTGGTCGACCACCTGCGTGAGCATTTTGATGTGGACAGCAACGACTCCGACGGTGTGTTGACACCCGCCGAGCTGATCGCGCGCCTGCAGGGCAAGGTGGGCGCGCTCACCACCGGCAGCGAGCGCATCGACGCCGCGGTGGCTGCGGCCTGCCCGCAGCTGCGCATGGTGGCCAACATTGCCGTGGGCTTCAACAACTTCGACGTGCCGGCGCTCAGCGCGGCCGGCGTGCTGGCCACCAACACACCCGATGTGCTGACCGAGACCACCGCCGATTTCGGCTTCGCGCTGATCATGGCCACGGCCCGGCGCCTGACCGAAAGCGAACATTTCCTGCGCGCCGGGCAGTGGAACCGCTGGGCGCTCGACATGTTTGCCGGCGCCGAGGTGCACGGCAGCACGCTCGGCATCCTGGGCATGGGCCGCATCGGCCAGGCCATTGCGCGCCGTGGCGCCCACGGCTTCGGCATGAAGGTGATTTACCACAACCGCACGCGGCTGGATGCCGCCCTTGAGGCCGAATGCAAGGCCAGCTACGTGGACAAAACCACGCTGCTCAAGACGGCCGATCACCTGATATTGGTGCTGCCTTACAGCTCGGAAAACCACCACACCATCGGCGCAGCCGAGATCGCGCAGATGAAGCCCACCGCCACGCTGGTCAACATCGCGCGCGGTGGCATCGTGGATGACGCAGCGCTCGCGCTGGCCTTGCGCAACCGCGTGATCGCCGCCGCCGGCCTCGATGTGTTCGAAGGCGAGCCCAAGGTGCACCCCGACCTGCTGACCGTGCCCAACGTGGTGCTCACGCCGCACATCGCCAGCGCCACACTCAAGACGCGCCACGCCATGGCAAAGCTCGCCGCCGACAACGTCATTGCTTACTTGACGCAAGGCCAACCGCTGACGCCGCTCAACGCCGAGATCATCGGCAAGGCCGCGCGCTGATGACCGACTCGGCGCTGCTCATCGCGCTGCTGGTGCTGGCCGCCCTCGGCGTGCTGCTGCAGGTGGCGCTGTGGCTGCGCAAGCCGGTGGTGGACGGCGACGAACTGGCCCACCGCCAGGCCCTGCTGGCGCAGCTGCAACAGACCACGTTGCGGGTGGAGCGCATCGAGACTGAGCTGCGCCGCGAGATGGCCGAAGGATCGCGCACCGCGCGCCAGGAACTGCAGCAAACCCTGGCAAGCTTTCAGGAAACGCTCACCAGCCAGGGTGCCGAAGCGACCCGCACGCAGAACGCGCAGATCGACGCCTTCGCGCAGCAACTGGTGCAGCTGCGCGGCACGCTGGGCGACACGCTCACGCGCCAGCTGCAAGACCTGAGCGAGGCCAACTCGCGCCGCCTGGCCGAGGTGCGCGCCACGCTGGAGACCCAGCTGATGCAGCTGCAGCAGGGCAACGCCGCCAAGCTCGACGAGATGCGCGCCACGGTCGACGAAAAACTGCAGAGCACGCTGCAGGCGCGCCTGGGCGAGAGCTTCAAGCAGGTGGCCGACCGGCTGGAGCAGGTGCACAAGGGCCTGGGCGAAATGCAGACGCTCGCGCAAGGCGTGGGCGACCTGAAGCACTTGCTGACCAACGTGAAGACGCGCGGCATGTTCGGCGAGGCGCAGCTCGGGGCCTTGCTCGAACAGGTGTTCGCGCCCGACCAGTACGCCACGCAGGTCATGACCAAACCGGGCAGCCGCTTCACGGTCGACTTCGCCATCAAGCTGCCGGGCCGGGGCGACGACGGTGCGCCGTGCTGGTTGCCGATCGACGCGAAGTTTCCCAACGAAGACTACGAGCGCCTGCTCGATGCACAGCAGCGCGCCGATGCCGAGGGCGCCGAGCTCGCCGCGCGTGGTCTGGAGCAGCGCATCAAGTTGGAGGCCAAGTCCATGGCCGACAAGTACCTGGAGCCGCCGCACACCACGGACTTCGCCATCCTGTTCCTGCCCACCGAGGGCCTGTACGCCGAGGTGCTGCGCCGGCCGGGGCTGATGGAGGTGCTGCAGCGCGAATACCGTGTGACGCTCGCCGGGCCGACCACGCTCATGGCCATGCTCAACTCGCTGCAGATGGGCTTTCGCACGCTGGCGCTGGAGAAACGCTCCAGCGAGGTGTGGCAGGTGCTGGGTGCGGTGAAGACCGAGTTCGGCAAGTTCGGTGATGTGCTGGCGCGCGTGAAGAGCCAGACTCAAACCGTGCTCAACACGCTGGACAGTGCCGAGACGCGCAGCCGTGCCATGGGCCGCGCGCTCAGAGCCGTGGAGGCACTGCCGCAGGACCAGGCCAGCGCGCTGTTGCCGCTGGACCCCAACGACCCTGGAGACGCTTGAGTCCGACGCTGCGGTCCGACCTGTCGCGCCTGATCGCAGCACAGATCTGTCTGCACGCCTGCATGACTGGCTTTCGCATGGCCGCCCCGCTCATGGCGCTGCGACAGGGGTACAGCCCGCTGGCGGTCGGCATGTTGCTGGCCCTGTTTGCGCTGGCACCTGTGTTCATGGCCTTGCCGGCGGGGCGCTACGCCGACCGGCGCGGCCTGAAGAAGCCTGTGGCCATGGCGGTGGTGATCGCGTCGGCGGGCGCGGCGGTTTCCGTGGTGTTCCCGGTGTTCGGTGTGCTGTGTTTCACCGCACTCACTTGCGGCGCGGCCTCGGGGCTGGCCATGATCGCGTTGCAGCGCCATGTGGGCCGCCTGGCGAACAACGCCACCGAGCTCAAGCAGGTGTTCAGCTGGATGGCCATCGGCCCCTCCATCTCCAACTTTCTGGGGCCGTTCGCCGCCGGTGTGCTGATCGACAGCTTCGGGTTTCGCGCGGCTTTCCTGCTGCTGGCGCTGCTGCCTTTGCTGGCCTGGGTGTGGGTGCGCCACACGGTCGAACACGAACCGGTGGCGCCCGAGTTGCGGCAGTCGAGCGGTTCTTCGTGGAACCTGTTGAAGGACGCGGGTTTTCGCAAGCTGATGCTCATCAACTGGATGTTGTCCTCCTGCTGGGATGTGCACACTTTCCTGGTGCCGGTGCTGGGCCATGAGCGCGGCTTGAGCGCCACGGTGATCGGTTCGATCCTCGGGGCCTTCGCGCTGGCGGCCACGGCCATCCGCGTCCTCATGCCCTGGCTGGCCGCGCACCTGCGCGAGTCGGTGGTGATCGGCACGGCCATGGGGGCCACAGCGGTGCTGTTCGGTGTCTATCCACTGGTGCATGCCGCGTGGGCGATGGCGGCGTTGTCGATCCTGCTCGGCTTCGCCCTGGGTTCGGTGCAGCCCATGCTCATGAGCATGCTGCACCAGATGACGCCGCACCACCGCCACGGCGAAGCGTTGGGCTTGCGGGCCATGGCCATCAATGGGTCGAGCGTGGTGATGCCGCTGCTGTTCGGCTCGGCCGGTGCACTGGTCGGCGTGGGGGCGGTGTTCTGGCTCGTGGGCGCCGTGGTCGGCCTGGGCTCGCCACTGGCCTGGACGCTGCGAACCGACCACCGAACTCCGCCCGAGCGCACCGGGCATTGAGCGTTCTGCTCCTGTTGCTGCAAGCCGCGCGGAACTCTGCCGCCGGCCAGGCACTCCCTCTGTATTGGCTGGATAACCCGAGAGACTTACCTTGCTGTTGATCATTGTCCTGCTGCCACTCCTGTTGGGCACCCTGGCCACCTTGTGGCTGGGTTCCCGGTCCCGTTTGCTCGCGGCCCTCGCGGCTGGTGGCGTCACGCTCGCCAGTCTGCTGATGCTCGTCTCCCAGGCCCCGACCGTGATGGCCGGTGGGGTGGTCATGAACCGCTGGCAGTGGGTGCCCGAGATCGGCCTGGACCTGGTGTTCAAGCTCGATGGCCTTTCGTTGATGTTTGCCGGGCTGATCCTTTTCATCGGCCTGCTCATCGTCATCTATGCGCACTTCTACCTGAGCCCCAAGGACTCGGCGGCCAAGTTCTACAGCGAGATGATGCTGTTCATGGCCGCCATGCTGGGCATCGTGCTGTCGGACAACCTGCTCCTGCTGGTGGTGTTCTGGGAGCTCACCAGCCTCTCCTCGTTCCTGCTGGTGGGGTTCTGGAGCCACCGCGCCGATGCACGCGCCGGCGCTCGCCAGGCGCTGGCTGTCACCGGCGGCGGTGGTCTGGCCATGCTGGGGGGCTTCGTGCTGCTGGGCCAGATCGCCGGCACCTACGAGATCAGCGCCATGCTGGGGCAGGTGGCGCAGATCCAGGCCGATCCGATGTTTGTGCCCGCGCTGCTGCTGATCCTGCTGGGCTGCTTCACCAAGAGCGCACAGTTCCCGTTTCACTTCTGGCTGCCCGACGCCATGGCCGCGCCCACGCCGGTCTCGGCCTACCTGCACTCGGCCACCATGGTCAAGGCCGGCGTGTTCCTGCTGATGCGGCTCTACCCCATCCTGGCTGGCTCGGGCTGGTTCGAGGTGATCGTCACCACCACCGGCCTGGTGACCATGGTGTTCGCGGCGTTTGTCGCGATCTTCAAGCACGACCTCAAAGGCCTGTTGGCTTACTCCACGGTGAGCCACCTCGGCCTCATCACGTTCCTGGTGGGTCTGGGCTCGCCACTGGCTGCTGTGGCAGCGGTGTTTCACGTGCTCAACCACGCCACTTTCAAGGCGTCCTTGTTCATGATCGCGGGCATCGTTGACCATGAAACGCATTCGCGCGACATGCGCCAGCTCGGGGGTCTCTACAAGTTCATGCCCTGGGTCGCCACGCTGTCGATGGTGGCTGCGGCATCCATGGCGGGTGTGCCATTGACCAATGGTTTCCTGTCGAAGGAGATGTTCCTCACCGAAGCGGTGGCGGGCACCTCCGGACTGTGGGGCTGGCTGGTGCCTGTGGCGGTGACGCTGGGCAGCATCTTCAGCGTGGCGTATTCGGTGCGCTTCATCCACGACACGTACTTCAACGGCCCCATCGGCGATATGCCCAATCCTCATCCACACGAGCCGCCGCTGGGCATGAAGCTGCCGTCGATGTTGTTGGTCACGATGTGCATCGTGGTCGGCCTGCTGCCCGCGCTCACCTTCGGCCCGCTGGTGGATGTGGCGGCCACGGCTTTGGCGGGCCGCCCGTTGCCCGAGTACCAGCTCTCGATCTGGCACGGCTTCAACCTGCCGCTGCTCATGAGCCTGGTGGCACTGGGCGGTGGAGCGGGCCTGTATGTCTGGCTGGCACGCAGCCGGTGGTTGCACCGCATCAGCTCTGAAGACTGGTTCGGTCCGGCCACCGGACGGCAGCTGTTCGACGGGTTCATCGACGGCCTGTTTGCCGTGTCGGGCCGCATCTCCGCCCGGCTGGAAAACGGATCGCTGCAGAGTTATGTGGCGTGGCTGCTGGGCGCCACCTTGCTGCTGGCCGCAGTGCCACTTGTCGGCACCGACATCGGCACGGGTGAGCGCGCGCTGATGCCCGCACCGCCACTGGCCATGGCCGTGTGGCTGCTGCTGCTGGCCACCTGCGTGACCATTGCCGTCACGCACCGCGAACGCTTCCAGACCGTGGTGCTGGTGGGCCTGGTGGGGCTGGTCACGGCACTCACATTTGTGAGCCTGTCCGCGCCCGACCTTGCGCTGACACAGCTCTCGGTGGAGGTGGTTTCCACCGTGCTGCTGCTCATGGGCCTGGCCCTGCTGCCACAGCGTTCACCCAAAGAAACGAAGGCTGTACACCGCGTGGGCCACGTGGCGCTGGCGCTGGCGGGTGGTGCGGCCATGGCCGGCATGAGCTGGGTGCTGCTGACGCGCGACTTCGAATCCATCTCCTGGTATTTCCTCGAAAAGGCGCTGCCGGTGGGCGGCGGCACCAACGTGGTCAACGTCATCCTGGTGGACTTCCGCGGCTTCGACACCTTTGGTGAAATCACCGTGCTGGGCATCGCTGCGCTGGGCGTGCTGGCACTCATGGAGGGCATGCGCACACGGCGCCCGCTGGCCGACCCCGATGGTCGCCGCTGGACCTTTGCCGCCCAACCCCTGCTGCTGCGGGTGGCGGCCTCGGTGGTGTTGCCACTGGCGCTGGTCTTCAGCATCTACATCTTCATGCGCGGTCACAACCTGCCCGGTGGTGGCTTCATTGCCGGGTTGATCACGGCGGTGGCCCTGGTGTTGCAGTTCATGTCGCTGGGCCAGAGCAAGGCCGAGTTCCTGATGCAGGCCCATGCAGGCCGGCGCTTTGTGGTGTGGATCGGATCGGGCCTGGGCATCGCAGGGCTGACCGGTGTGGGGGCCTTCCTGTTCGGTCGACCTTTCCTCACCAGCGCACACGGCCACCCGAACGTGCCCTGGCTGGGGGAACTGCCGTTCGCTTCGGCCGCGTTGTTCGACCTCGGCGTCTACCTCACCGTGGTGGGCGCCACGCTGCTGACCATTTCGGTGCTGGGCACCGTCTCGCGCGAGGCTCCCGCGCCTGCTCAACCTTCCGGGAGTGCCGCATGAGCATGGAATTTCTTCTCGCCAGCGGTATCGGCTTTGTCACCGCCAGCGCCATCTACATGATGCTGCGCGGGCGCACCTTTCCCGTTGTGCTGGGCCTCTCGCTGTTTGGTTATGCGGTCAACGTGTTCATTTTTGCGATGGGCCGCCTCTGGACCAATGCCCCACCCATTCTGGTGGGGGAGGGCCCGGTGGCCGATCCGCTGCCGCAGGCCCTGGTGCTCACCGCCATCGTGATCGGTTTTGCCACCACCGGCTTCGTGATCGAGCTGGCCCTGCGCAGCCGCCATGAAAGCGGTACCGACCACGTGGATGGTCACGAGCCCGGAGGG
The DNA here is from genome assembly GCA_003241965.1 of Burkholderiales bacterium. GTDB lineage: Bacteria > Pseudomonadota > Gammaproteobacteria > Burkholderiales > Burkholderiaceae_C > Hydrogenophaga. Next base: position 47,824 of record QBMB01000024.1, read on the forward strand.
CGCAACTGATGTGGGATGTGATCAGTGCTTTCTGGCTGCAGCACGCGCCCGTGCTGTCGGTTTTGCTGCCGGCGTTCACCGCGGTGCTCCTGCTGCTGATCGGAGACACCGACGGCCTGTCGGCACAAGGTGGGGCGCACGATGACGCGCGCCTGCGCTGGCGCCGGCGCCTGTCCATGGGTTCGGTGCTGCTCGGCACATTCATGGCCGCTCAAATGGTGTGGCACGCGTCCCAAGGCGAACTGCTGGTGTACCAGCTCGGCGAGTGGCCGGCACCGTTCGGCATCGTGCTGGTGCTCGACCGCCTCTCGGCCCTGATGGTGCTGCTCACCTGCGCCGTGGCCGTGCCCGCCATGTGGTACGCCACCGGCGGCTGGGACACCCGGGGCCGGCACTTCCATGCGCTGTTCCAGTTTCAGCTCATGGGCCTGTGCGGTGCGTTTCTCACGGGTGATCTGTTCAACCTGTTCGTGTTCTTCGAGGTGCTGCTCATCGCCTCGTACGTGTTGCTGGTTCATGGGCAAGGACGGGAGCGCTTTCGCATGGGCGTGCACTACGTGGTGCTCAACCTCGCGGCCTCGGGCCTGTTCCTGATCGGTCTGGCCATGGTGTACGCCGTAACCGGCACGCTCAACATGGCCGACGTGGCGTTGCGTGTGGGGCAGCTCACGGGCGACGCCGCCGTGGTGGCTCGCGCGGCCGCGCTGGTGCTGCTGGTGGTGTTCGGGTTGAAGGCGGCGATTGTGCCGCTCTATTTCTGGCTGCCCGCCACATACGCGGCCGCCAGTGCGCCGGTGGCGGCGCTGTTCGCCATCATGACCAAGGTCGGTGTCTACAGCATCATCCGCGTGCACTGGGGCGTGTTCGGTGTGGAAGCGGGCGAGGCTGCGCTGGCGGTGCAAGCCTGGCTGCTGCCCCTGGCGCTGACCACCAGCGTGCTCGGTGTGCTGGGTGCGCTGGCTGCGCGGTCCATGGCGCGTCTGGTGGCTTACCTCACCGTGTCGTCGGTGGGCACCATTCTGGCGGGCGTGGGGCTCTTCACGACGGCCACCCTGTCGGCCTCCCTCTACTACACGTTGCACAGCACGGTGGTGATTGCGGGCCTGTTTCTTCTTGTCGAGCTCATGGCTTCACAACGCGGCGAAGCGCGCGACAAGCTGCAGCCGGCCGTGGCCGTGCGCGAGCCACTGCTGCTCGGGTTGATGATGATTTTTGGCGCGGCTTCAGCGGCTGGCCTGCCACCGCTGCCCGGGTTTCTGGGCAAGCTGATGGTGCTGGAAAGCACATCGGGCCTGCCCGCCCAGGCCTGGGTCTGGACGGTGGTGCTGGTGGTCGGCTTTTTCTCCATCGTGGGCCTGGCCCGTGCCGGTGTGGTGGTGTTCTGGCATGTGCAGCCCGAGCAGGGCACAGATGCCGGCGCGTCGGGCTCCAGCCTGAAGCTGCTGTCGGCCGTGTGGGCCATCATGCTGATGACGGTGGCCATGGCCGTGCTGGCATCGCCCATCAAGCGCTACACCGATGCCACCGCGCTGCAGCTGGCCGACCAGGCGCTGTACGTGCGCGCCGTGCTGGGCTCCAAGCGGGCCACCACACCCACAACGCGCCCTTACGACGGCGCGCGCCCCGCCCCACCCGCAAAGACACCGGAGCAACGCCCATGACCGAATCCCAAGA
>QBMB01000025.1 GCA_003241965.1 Burkholderiales bacterium
CAGCCCACCGGTCACGATGCGCCGAAATGACCGGTCACATTCGCCGAAATACGCATCTGAGTCTCGTGCACCATGGCACCCGAGCGCATCCACACCGAGAACAGCAGGTGGCTTCGCGTGTGGCCGGCGCAAGAACCGAACGTGATGGGGCACGACCACGCGGACTTGCCCACCGGCTACGAGCACACACGTGGTGCCTGACGTAGGTCAGAGCGTGCGCCATGCAAACGCCTTTTTGGTCGACGACCACCATAGCCAGTGGCCGAGCTCGCGCCACTGATCGCTGTCCGCCCTGGACTTAGGGTTTGAGCTCGTGGTGGATGTCGATCATGGCGCACCACATCTTCCCAGGGGCAGAGCGACACGCGAGCGCGTTGGCCAAGGTGTTGATCCAAGTCGCCCGCCAAAGTCGGCTAGTTGTCAGGCAACTTGCGCTTGCCCGGCAATATGCACTATTCGACAGCTGCAGGAGGCCCTGGGAGCGCCACAAACATGTGCGAAAGCAGCATGGTGCCGTGGGCGGGCGCGCTGCCGGCCAATCTGTTGTGTTCCGTGTCAAAGTGTGCAAGACCCGGAAACATTGCAGAAGGATCGCGAATCAACTCGCCGGACGCGTCGCTGACCATTCTCAGGTCCGCTTTTGCGGCAGTCGACAACAGCGAGCGCCGCAGGGTTTGAACGCAGTTCGAAGCGTCTCCAATGAGCATGCCGACCATGAAGGCGATGGGAAGGCCCTTGGCGTACTCACCGTCGACAAATCGGCGCATTCCCTCCGTTCCCCGATAGACCTTGCAGCTCGATTTGGTGGCCTCAAGCTTCTTGAACTCGAAGATCAGTTCGATACGAACCTTGCCACTATTGGACTTGTAGACAAGGTCTTTGCGGATTCGGCCCTTCGGTTTGAGCTCTCCGTTGATGACCTCTGACTCGCCAGAGGGCTCCTCGTAGCTCCACCAACCCATCAGCCTTGCTTGGGACAGCGATATCTTGGGCATGTGCATGCCAAAGCGCTCTGTGATGTGGTTTTCGCGATTCCCAGAATGGAATGTTTTCGGGGCTTGAGCCGAGAGATCATTCCATTTGTCGAAGACGAACTGCGCGGCCCGGCGTGCTTCGTTCGCCGGAAATGCCTTCATCCATTCATCTCGCGACGTTTGTCGCGGGGGAGGCTTGCTCATTGCGCAGCCTGCTCTTGAACGTAGCGAACAATCCGCTCCGCGTCTCGGAAGGCTTGTGCCTGCAGCCACATTCGACGAACCATCGGTTTGATCAGATACAGAGAATTGCCATGGCGCACCACCACGTCAGCCGCAAGGTAGAGGTTTTCGCGAAGTTGAACCGGCAGCAGTTCGTTGGTTTGCAACGTCTGCACCAGCTTGGCCACGGCCTGGTCCGCCACCTCGGCCTGAGCATGGGAGCTTTTGGCTGGTTTTTGAGCCTGCACATCAAGGCGGATGACCGCCAGTGCACCGCACGCCTGCGCAGAGGCGATCGTCAAGCTGGCTTCAAAGTCGCCCGCTCCGCCCATCGCATCGCGCCATTGAGCGAGCTCGGCCAACAGCGCCTTCACGTAACGCTGCAGATCGCGGTCACTCGTGCGCATTTGCAGTGGCGTTACCAACCTGGCGTACGAGGGCGGTTGCATGCTCGGCACCACCAGCGTAACCATCTCCTGTACACGTGCCTTCTCCATTGCTGTCAAGCCGAAATACTCGCTGATCAGTTTCTCAGCCTGTGTTCTCCACCGGTCAAACAATCCCTGGCGACCAATCATGGGAGAGGCTTCCATCTCCCGCACGAACTCTGCCACCTCCGCCACGATCGCAGCAGCACGCGGCGGGTTCGAGTGATCACGTGGATGCACGAAAGGCAAACGCTTGACGTTCAGCAAACTCACCCTCTCGCGCTCGAAGCTGATTTGATAGGCTGTCAACAGCAGGAGGTAACGCACCAGGTCCGAGTGAAGGTAGACCGACAAGAATCGCAGCAAGTCGGCGTCCTTGGGGGGCGCCACGATCGCTGTCGTGCTGCTGTTGAAGGAAAAACGCTTGGTGCTGAAGCCTGCGCAAATCTCTCGCTCAGACGTCATCCCGTCTTTGAACACGATACGGGGGCCCTTGAACGCGCCCAGGATCTTGTCCGACAGTTTGGCCACGTGGGTCACATTCTGCGGAAAACGCTCGAGCACACCCTCATCCAGCAAAGGTCCATGCAAGGCAAACTTTCGTGCATCCAGATACGGCGCGCTTGCGATCGACTCCACCGACACGGGAGTGCTGACCGAGCTGTCCTTGAGGTGGAAACCCTTGGCCATCTGCCAGCCCGCTTCCTCGAGCAAGTCACCAATTTGTCCACGCATCTCCAGGCTGGCGATCGTGGCCTGATCCTGTGGCGTTCCCCAGTACAGCGTGGTGAGCACCGAGTTGTCATGGGCCAACATGGCGGTTTGCACGCTGTGCCGATCGGTACCGTGCAGCGTCAAGCGGCCGAAGGCCAGACTGACGTCAGCTTTCGGCGTCCAGTACTCGAAAGTTTCCGGTAATTCGATCTCGCTTCGAGAACGGCGCGGCCTGGCTGCAACGACCAGCGTTGGCTGCTTGGCGTTCTCAAAGAGCAGCTTGCGAAGATCGCCAAAGTTGATCACCGTGTCGAGTTCACAGCGGCGCAACCACTCCTTCACAAAGGGTTGGCTGGTCTCAGCCCCCAGACTGCTGACGGGCAGGATGAAACAGAATCGCCCACGCACAGGGTCCACCGCATCCATCGCGCGCAACATGTAGGACAGACAGACCTGCCTGCGCGGGATTTTGTGCCCCTGTGCTGCGGCCCACACGTCAGAGGACAGCAATTGCTTGCCGCTGGGCTCCAGCCACGGTGGGTTGGATATCAGCAGAGTGAAATTGCCACGCTTGACCAGTGGGTTCTTGTCAGAGAAAAAATCGCCTTTTGCGCCGCGCACGATGTTGTGGCCATCCAGCGTGGGCAGTGTCGCCTTGCCCTGCGCCGTCAACTTGAACAGGTCGGCCGGCTGAAGGTTCTCCAAAACGCACAGGTACAGACTGAACGCCGTGACACGGCATGCGGATTCGTTGATGTCCGAGCCGAAGATGTTTTGCTGGAGCAACTCCACGCGCTTGGCAAACGGCCACTGAGTACCTGTTTTGGCTTCCCCATAGGCCAACATGCGGCGGTAGGCGGTCGTCAGCAAAATTCCAGATCCACACGCACCATCGAGCACGCGCTCGGCCAAGATGTCGTCAGAGCCAGCAAACGCCTGATCGACTGCCAATGCGGCAAGATGACGGGGGGTGTAGTACGCACCCACGTCTCGCTTGTCCTCGGCGAGGAAGGATTCGTAAATGCCTGAGATGAGCTCGACCGGGATAAAGCGGAAGTCATATCGCCAGAAGCTCTTCTGCCCATCGGCCATGTCAACGTGGGACAGGAACTCATTGAGGTGCTGGAATGCCACATCACTGAGATTGCTCCAGACCGACTGACCTCCATCGGGCTCCAGCAAGTCCCCGTTGAAATCCTTCTTGACCCGCCTCATCAAGGCGATCATGCCTTTGCGATCGGCTTGTTTGGCCAAGTCAAAGAGGCTGCCCACCTCTCGCTGCTTGCGGTACTCGTCACCAACAATGCCGCGGTGCTCCAGGTAGGCCACAAACATCACCTGCGCCATCAGCAATTGCGCTGCACCCTTGTCCAGGCCCTCGTGGGTCAAGGCGTCCACGATGATTCCAAGGTTCGACAGCAGCTTTCTGTCAACACGATTCTCTGGCGCAAACCACTGAGCATGGCGGGAGAACACTTCGCCCGACTGAATGTCCGCCCGGGAGAAGGCTCCAAAGGGTTTGGCTTGCTTGAATTCGATCTCTTCGAACGTGGCCTCGGGCAACGAGGTCGGTGCTGCGAGTGCACGCGTGTCGTCGACCACCAGCACGATGGATACCAGGTTCTGGTTCCATGCGCGCTCACGCACGCCGCGCATCAAGCTTTGATTGTCGAGCGCCTCACCATTGCTCTCCAGGAAGCAGATCGTCGGCACCCCCTCGACATCAAACACGGCCTTGGCACGAATCGCTCCTTTGGGATCAAGCAGTCCCCGGATCTCGGTGCGGTACGGGTGCTGACCATCCACGGAATCGCCGTGCAGGTGCAGCGAGCCCGGGGCAGCTGAGTACCCCCAAGCGTCCAACCACTGGTTCAGCACACCTTCCACGCGGACGCCTTTCAAAACCTGTTTTCTTGGCAGTGAGTTTACCGTAAGAAGTTCATAAATCAAGAGCGGTGCTACACTCGTCTGCAATTAGCTACTCGTCGTGATAGGTATGGATGTCGCCTGGCTTGATACTCTGAGTTTTGCCCAGAAGCAGCGCCTTCAGTTTATTGAGGCGCGGCTGATCTGGGACGGTTTCGTACGCCGGGGACAGGTGTGCGAGGTCTTCGACGTCACGCCCAACCATCTCTCCAGGGATTTCAGGCGGTACCGCCAGCACCATGCCCACTCGCTGGAATACGACGTGGAGAGGAAGGCTTACACCCGGGGCCGCGACTTCAAGCCTCTGCTGGCATCTGGCTCTGCGGAAGAGTACTTGTCGCTGCTTCAGGTGTACAGCACCAGCAAATCAACCGCTGTTGTCCCAGCACTGGGGCATGTCACGTCGGCAGAATCCATCACGCATCCCACTGGCAGCATCGACCCTGACGTGCTGCGCCTCATGATGCAGGCCCTGCGCGAAGGCTGTGGTCTGGCAGTGACCTACCAGTCGCTCAATGAAGCTGACCCAGTGCCTCGGACTCTGTGGCCACACACGCTGGTGCACAACGGAGACCGCTGGCATGTCCGCGCCTTTGACGGTCGCCACCAGCAGTTCCGGGACTTTGTGTTGGCCAGGTGCAGCCATGCGTCGCTGGATGCAGCCACGGCACCCGTTGCCGCCGCGGACGACAAGATGTGGCACGAAACAGAAACTGTGGACGTGATTCCAGCTGTTCGCCTGTCGACCAGCCAGAAGTCTGTTGTCGCACGCGAATTTGGAATGAAGTCCACTGACAACGGCGAGTTCCTGTGGTCATCGGCCATCCGCAAATGCCTGGTGAGCTACTTCTTGTACCGTCATCGATTGGAACGTGGCGGCGCCTCGGAAAAGCCCGCCCCCGGGCAGCACCCCTACCTGGCATTGAAGGATCCCGAGCTGGCGAACAGGTATCGCTTCGGGAGCGATTAAACGAAATCGAGGATTTCTTTGTGCGGTATAGGCTTCTCGGCCAAGCCAAGGCGCATCGCGGGCGTCCTGCCGTCTTTGCCGGTCATGCTGTAGTTGTAGATGACGCGAAACAGGCCCATGATTTTTTGCGCGATTTCCGGGTTGTAGGCGCTGTAGCCGTACCAAGTTCGATGGCCTGAACTGGCCGAGGCGATGGGTCGCTCCAACAAGCTCACACGCCTGCGGAGCAACATGAAGAATCGATCGATGGGGTGCAAACTCGCAGACAGCATGCCTCCTGCGATCCGGTCCACATCGTCATCGCCCCAGTCGGTCAGGCAACTGACCTCTTTGAGCGGCTCGCCCATGTGCGGCAGTATGCTGGTGACCCACCGATTGGCCGCGTTGGTCTCTGATTTGCGCACCTGCAGGTAACGCTGCTTCATGACCTCGTGGGCGATCTGGCGTCGAGTGAGTGTCGGATACTGCTTCTTCAAACCTGACAAGTAGGTCTCGCTGTGTGCGACGGCCAGCTTCCTCTCATCGATCGTGAGCTCCTTGCCGATCCGCACGAAATAGGCATCCGCTCGCTTCTGCGCAACTAGATCCAGACACGCCGCCAGAAAAGCGCCGCGGATGTTGGGCTCCTGGTCAAGATAGAAGTCAAATGCGCCCACATTCGGCATGAGCCACCGCAAAAATTGAAAGTGACCCATGAGGACATATTCGGCATGGATGCGCAGGCCTGAAGCGGGTAGCTTGGTTCCTTCCTCTGCAAGGGCAACGCCAGCTGGGACAGCCTTCCCAAGCTCTTCGTCCCCGGGCAGAAAGAACTGCGCGTACCGGCGAAACGGCCCTGTCAATTCGTAGTCGCCAATTTCGCGAGCATGCAAGTCAACCTCGAACGGATTCCTGGCTGAATCGAAGTCGAGCTCAATCCCGAAGACATAGCCACTGTCGCAGTCTGCACTGCCCGTCGCTGACAGCTTCGTGTTGCGGCGATCAGCGCTGGAGGCCCAGTTGAACGTGTGATCCTGGCGGTCGACCGCTATCCGCAGCTTTTGAAAGCTGAGCCGCTCTTGCAGTGCGCGTTCGCGGTCAACCACGAAGCGGATGGCCTGTTTGTGAAAAAAATGTATGCGCGAGTACAGAACCGCAGGCTGGACATCTGCCACCTCGCAGATCCTGCGCATGGGCATTTTGTTGACCAGCAAATTCAGAACCAACTCGTTTACTTCCGGATGGCGCTGACGCAGAGTCGCACGTTGGGGAACCGTGAATGTTTGCTTGCACGCCTTGCATCGGTACCGCGCCGAGCCACCTCGGCTCTTGCCGAACGACTGATAGCAGTCGAGGTTGACCAGTCCATGGTTGACGCAGGAGGAGTTCCGGCATGCTGCGCCATCGCGTTGCGTGAAGGGTGCTCGTTGTCTCTCGAACTCCTCAAGCGTAGCTTGGTTGCTCTTCAACGTAAAACTTTGGTTGCACCGCATACAGTAAATGGTCGATTCTGTCGACACACCGATGGCCCGGTAACCATCGACCGACGCTCTTCCTGACCCCGCTTCGGCAAGCGGTGGCACGCCGAAGTTCTCGCACTCGAGATTGCGACAGAAATTCAGCTGAAGGCCTTCGTATTCAAGGGGGACGCGCCCTTGACCCCCTGCGTTTCTGCGTTTGTAGCTTCTCGTCAAAAAAGAACCCCCGGTGAATACCGAGGGTTCTATCAGACTTCTAGGTGCGTCAACACCTTAATTGAACGGCTCGTCCGGTGGGACGGGGCTTTCGGGATGCAGCGTCAAGCCGCGAGCAGTTCAAGCTGCTCTGCAAACAGCGTTGTGCAGCGTTCGCGCAGCTCTTCAACGGTTCGCTGACCGTGCAGGTTGTTGGCCTGACGCCAGCGGGTGCGCCGAAGAATTGCGTCCACCTGGGCGGAGCGACCTTTGGCGATCTGGAGCGTGCCGTGACCCAGATATGTCATGTAGCCCGCAGCCCAGTCAGGGTGGTCTGGTCTGCAGTGTTGCGCGACCATCTCTTCGCCAAGGAACTCCACGAAGTCGATGGCGCCTTCCTCGTCAACCTCCATGCCCTCAGACGACTCATCGTCAATCACGATGTTGCCGCTGCTGAGCACCTTGAGGTCCAAGCCGCACGCCTCCGCATGAAACTCTCGCGACACATCGCGCAAGCCGTTGAGGCTGTTGGGCCCTTCGAGCACTTCCCATTGGCGCCCCACGTGGATCTTGCCGATTCGGGGTACCGGTGTTTTCGGAAAGCGTTCGACTTCAGGTGGTCGCTTGCGCGCTCCTCCCATCACCTCGAAGAAGATCTTCAGGGCCGTGTGCGGAGGGTGGAGGCCGTAGAGCGCCCACCTCAGATCGATGCTTACAAGTTGCTGGTAGTTGATGATCGACACACCCGACTCGATCTGAGCGGTGAGCGTGTATGCCAGCAGTTCCGCCAGCATTTCTGGTGAGTAGGTGTCTGCAGCAATGGTGATGTTGCCTTCCTCGTCCACCGTGCGACCCACAAACTGTCTTCGGGACCAGTCGTATTGCGTCTTGCTGATGAAGGTTCTGAGATCGGACAGAGGCTTCAGGTACCCATATCGCTGCTTGTCCGACGCGATCAGATTGTCCATCGATTGGTCGGAAGCCACTTTGACACAGGCCCAACATCCGAAGCGACTTCCACATGCTTTTTGGCTGCCAGCCATCTTCATGTCCGCAACCACTACGCAACTTGAGCCTCCCCCATCTGCATAAATTCTCATCACGTCCGAGTAGTCGGAATAGGATGGCTCCACGCCTGCGGCGCAGTACCCCAGGTATTCCCACACCTCATCCACGGTCCAATCGAGTATGGGTGAGAGGCGAAGTTTTCCAGCCTCGTTCTCCCAAAGCCCTTCGGCGATCTCACCTCGCCGTTTGATCTTCAGGTTGCGTGCTGTGGACTCGTCCTGTCGAACGCCGGTCATGACCACCACATCCACCACGTCGTCTCGCTTTTGGAGGTCCTTGTAGGCCAGGTCCAGCAGACGTGTGTTGGGGTCAACCTTCCAGTCAACCGAGCAGTCGGAACGGCCGTCAGGGAAGCTTGGAATGGCGCGCCCGCCGACGATCTTTACGGGCCAAGAGGCCGACAGTGTGGGGTGCCCGATCCTCACGTCAATCTCCAACCCATGCTGCTTGGCAAAGACTTTCATCTTCGCCAATTCATTGCGGGCGAGCTGGGTGATCTCGGGTTGCTCCACGCCTGTCTCGGACGTGATGAAGGTCAGTGGCATCGGACGCTCTCCGTTTTCCTTCATCTCACGTGCCGTGTTCAGCACCAGGTTGGCCAGCGCACTGCTATCTTTTCCAGAGCTGAAACTCACAGCTGGAGCGAGGCCCTGGAGCATCACTGCGCGAATACGCCGCATGGCGCGCGCAACGGGTGACTCTTTGTGTTGCGGAATGTTGAGGCCCACCGTGCGCGTGTGCGCCGTGTCGTCTTCATTCCGCGCTTCTTCAAACATTTCGCTTTGCATGTGAAAACTCCATGCGAGCGAAGACCAGCCACCACGAGGCAGCTGGTACCTCGCGGGGTTGATGTGCCCCGGACGTGCCGGGGTGTTTGGTGTGGGCGGTGATGCCCGTTGAATGCTGTCCGGCCCGAGGGCACAGATGCGATGTCGTCAAAGACGAATACAGGGCGGATTTTCAGTTGGGGGCACCTGGTGCGCAAGCGATGGCGACCAGTCCGCCACTGCCGGGTTCGCGGGCGGCCAGAACTGCTGCCGTGCCCTCCCGGTTCCCCTGTCTTCGAGGGGTGTTCCCCGTGTTGGATGACCCGTGGGAGCGTGTTGCCTGCCTATTCTTGAATCAGCCGGCCATTTGAGCCGATGGCATCCAAGCGATGCGAGACCAATTTGTGCGCGGCCCGGCCGTGCTGCCCTTGACTACGGAGTGTTCCATGCAAGTATTGATTGAAGCCCCACCGCATCAACCCCAAACACCCATGAAAAACTTCCTTCTGTTCTCCGCCCTCCGCATGCTCGGCGTGCCGCGCTGGATGACCCGCCTGGTCATGCTGGTCGTGCTGGCCACCTCTTTCTCCCACCTCTGGGCAGGCACCCTGACCGGTCGGGTGGTCGGCGTCTCCGATGGGGACACCATCACCGTTCTGGATGCCTCGCGCCAGCAGCACAAGGTGCGCCTGCAGGGCATCGACGCGCCGGAGTCCCGGCAGGCCTTCGGCAATGTGTCCAAACGCGGGTTGTCTGACCTTGTTGCTGGTCGGCAAGTGGAAGTTCGCTTCGATAAAGAGGACCGCTACGGGCGCCTGCTCGGCGTGGTCTACGAGGGCGGCCAGGACGTGAACCTTGCGATGGTCAGCCGCGGGCTGGCGTGGCACTACACGTTCTACCAACGGGATCAGTCGATCCTTGACCGGCAGCGGTACGCCCTTGCCCAGCAACAAGCCCGCCAAGCCGGCATCGGTCTGTGGCGCGACGCTCAGCCCACCCCGCCGTGGGACTTCCGCCGCCAAGGCGATTGAGCGGAGGACCACGATGTTCAATCAGCGCGACCAACAACGCTCCCGGGTCTATGCGTGGGAGAAGACTGCCAGCTCCAAGCTCACCCGAATGCTGGACGGGCAGGCGAGCGTCCACCGGCACCACGACCCTGAATTCGAAACCATCGCGCAGTGCTCCGATTTCCTCGCGCCCATCTGGTCGGCCGAGCGTGGGAGGTATGGGCGCGTTCGGGTGCCCATGCCCACGATTGAGCGTCCCAGCTGGGGTCAGCGCAGGGCGCTCGCACATTGGGACCACCGCATCACCCTGCCGAAGTGGGCGCGCAACCGCTGGGTCATCCTGCACGAAGCAGCGCACCGGCTCACACCGGGCGACGAAGCCCACGGGCCACGGTTCGTGGGTGTGCTCATCGGCCTGCTGGCGCGCCACGGCGGCTACGACGCCAACGAACTCATGGCCACGGCCGACGAGGCCGGTGTGAAGTACCACGTGCGCTCGATTGGGTCTGTCCCGGTGCTGTCCTTGCCCGAGCGTCTGCATCGTCTGCTGCCCGTGCAGGAGATGGAAGCGGCGTTCGAGCTGGATGTATCGTGGCGGCAGGTTCGGGGCGCCTCGCTGCAGCTAGTGCGCGCCGGGCTGGCCATCTGGAAAAGGGACCGCCTGTTACCCATCGATCGCCAACTGGAATGCGGTTTGGCGCTCTAATTGCCAACATGAAATCACCACAAGAAATCGCCAAACGACCGCTGGAGTCTGCCGACGAGCAGAGGCGCATCGCCACGAACACCAAACGCGCCATCACCGTCCTGCGCGGGATCGCCGCCTACGAAATCCTGGACGCTGCCGAGTCGGAATCCATGTACCGATGCATCGGTCTGCTGGAGGAGATGACCACCCGCCTGAAAAAGTCCGTGGAGATCAAGAAGGCAGCGGAGAAGCAGAGAGCCGAGCGCCACACGGCCATCCTGGCGCACATGAAGGCTGGGCCACTGGGCTCGCTCACCCCGCCCGAGCGGATCGCCTACCTCGCGCGTCATTCGGCAAGCTACCTCAGCACCCTCAAGCAACCCTCCAAGGACACGGTGAAGCGCCTGCTGAGCCAGGACTTTGACGAGGCCCTGTCCGATGAGGCGTACCAGCTGGCCAGAACCTCAGAACTTGCCCCGCAGCTGGCCGCCGCGCACGCTGCAAGTCAGTTTCAGGAGCAGCAGCCCCAACTCATGCGTGCTGCACAAGCCCACATTGAGGCCATGGGTCCACATCTGGCCTGACCTGCACCCCCGTTACGAGATCTAGACCCATGGGCAGCAAGAAGCGCAGCAAGCCGTTCCAAGCCAAGTGGAAACCCTCTATCAACACGATCCAGGTAGCGGCCTCGCGCGTGGCCAAACTCGCGCCCGACACCGTGCGTGGACTGGCCGAGTCGCTGGGTCGCTCCATGAAGGAACTTACCGTGGCCGAGCGATCGGCATACGCCTGGCAGGATCTGCGCATGGCGTGTGTGGTTTCGCGCCGTGTCGAGCGCATGGGCGTGGTCAAGGGCATGTCGGACATCTGGGAGGACGCTTTTGCCGCATTGGAAAGGGTGCGCGAGCGCAGCATGGTCACGGGTGTCTGGCGCTACTGCACTCCAACCGACGCCGAACTGGAAATGGTTCTGGAGATGACCAAGATGCACAGCAAACAGTTGAGTTATCTGAGCGTCGGGGAGTTCGAGCAGGTGTTTCTCGCGTCGCGCAGCGACTTGGCCGTGTTGCCCAAAATCTTCCTGCCGGTGGCAGATGACCTGAAGGCGGCTTGAGATGGAGCCACCAATCCCTGCCCCGCTGAACAGCAAGCAGTCCGGGTTGCTGCGCAGGTATTGGCATGCCGGGCGTCAGGGCCTGTCTTCCACCGGTGGCACGCAGGCCTTGGAGTTGGCGGCACTCGGCCTGATCGAACAGGCGCGCTACGGTGGCTCCGGGCTGATCATGTGCATCACACAGGCGGGCATCGTGGCGCTGCAGGCCCAGGTGGAGGCCAACCGCGCGCGCTGCGCGCCCCATCACGACCTGGGCGCAACGCTGGCCACCTGGCTCTCGCGCAACGGCAGGGCCTGCTGGACCAACATCGAACTGAAGGTGCGAAACGCTGAAAGCCTGCAGCTCGTTCGCCCAGACGTGTTTTCGATCAACGCCACGCTCGATCCGGCGCGGGTGGATGCTGCCGTGCACGAGGTGAAGGTCAGCCGCAGCGATTTCCTGGCCGACATCGCCAAGCCCTCCAAGCGCGCGGGCTATGCAGCCATCAGCGAGAAGTTCTACTACGTGGCGCCTGAAGGCCTGCTGCGGCCGGAGGAGATGCCCGAGGAGGCAGGCTTGCTGGTGGCCCGGGGCGATGACTTCGTGGTGGCCAAGCGCCCGAAGAAGCGGCGCGTGGTGTTGGCCCCCGAAGTCATGTTAGCCATGGCGCTCAAGCCCCGACACACTGCGCCCGACACGCTGGTGTGAGCGCCCGTTGACTTGCTCGGCGACTCAAACGCCATAGCTCGCACGCCCAAGGATCTCCATTGCAAACTGCAGATTTTTGCGGGTGAGCGGAGCATCCCTGATCCAGCGGATCTGCAGGCCGATGTACCGCGCCCAGTGGACACCTCTGCGAAAAGCTGCGGCGTCGCCGCGCTTTGCTGCCATCTCCACGAACTGATTCACGATTTCGTACTGGGGCCTTCCCGCTCGGTACCGGGCGGATTCATAGGCCTGCCCGATTGAGATCCAGGCCTGCTCATGGTCGCCGGCGCGGTACGCACGGATGAAGCGCAGCCACGGCGGCATCCAGCACAGGATCTCAGCCAAGCCTTTCGCTCTCAGGCGCGCAGCGAACGCCTCGACATCCTCAAGGGAATGGCTGTCAACCTGGCGCAGTCGTTCCCATTCACCGAAGGCCTCAGCGAAGTGCGGCGGGCACTCATGCAAGCTTCCCAGGCGGTGGGAGTGCGTGAGGAACTCGACGGGAAACTCGCCGTGGTCGACGGCCAACTGTTGAAGCACGTCCTCGGCCGGAAATCTGCCGGTGGCGTTGATGTGGCCTTGAAGCTCTTGTTGCGCACGGTCTGACCGGTAGCGGATTCTCACGGCCCATTCCTGAAAGACGTCGCCGCGCAGATCAGGATGGTCCGGAGCCACCCCTTGCGCTCTCGCATCTCGCGCGATCTGTCGTTCGACCTTCGCCATTTCGTTCATCAACAGGCGCCACTGCCGCAGGAAGAGGTGCCGGACCTGCGCCGCAAATTCAGTTCCGTACGCTGTGACGATGGCCTGCCAGACAGCGGTCGAGCCACGGGCCAAGAAAAGGACCGCCTGGACACACTGGAGCTTCGATGGGTCGTTCAGTGCAGCCAAGACCTCGGGCCTGTCGGCCAGCGCCTGCTGCAGGCTGTGGCGAAGCGCCGGCGCCGACGGTAAGCTGCGCCCGCTTGCCCAGTTTTCGGCGTTCTCAAGATCTCGCCGACGCTGCGGGTCGCTCTCATCGGCGTCTCGCCCGGGGTAGTGGAACTGGGTCCGCGACACACCAGCGGTCTCGTACAACCAGTCGAGTGCCTTGCGCATCGGCCAAACCACGCCGGTGCCATCGAAATCGGGAAGAAACCAAGTGTCGCCTGCCGGGCGCAGCGGCAGGAAAACGGAGGGATGCCATTGCGCCGCGCTTCTGGCCAAAGTCGTGGCCACCTGTGAAGTCCACCGGTCCCGGATCAGCCAGCGCACCGTCTCACGCTTGCTGAGGAACGTCCCCTCAGTGCTGAGCAGGGTCTGGTACTCCTCCAGCAGGTTGCCCAGAACGTCGCCCAGCGCCTGGCGCACTGGTGGCCACTCCACGTGTTCGCTCACCAGCTCGCTGAGCGTGCGCAAGAGCCGTTCAAAGTTCTCTTCGAGCTTGCCGTCGTCCAGTGCAAGGCGATCGATGGCCCGGCGCACGTTGTTTCTGGTGACACCACGCGCCAAGCTGGCATCCTGCTTCTCGGGCAGGACGCCCGAGAAGCGGAAGGCGAACCGGATCAGTTCGCCTTGGGTTGGAAAGCCTACTTCCTCACCCATGCCGGGGTTTGCCGGGCGCTTGGGGGGTTGGGCTCGCGCCCGGCGTCGGTTGGATCCGGTTGGGGTTCAACTGCGCGCCGCGGTTGCCATGGTGGTGGGCATTGGTGGTGTTGTTGCCCGTGGTCCCGTAGTTGGGGTTCAGCGCGTTCGAACGCTGGTTGTTTCTCGTCTGCGCGGTGGTTGCTTTGACAGAAGGCATGATGAATTGTCCCAGTTGTTGAAAGAGGCTTGATCACAACATTTCAGGGTGGTCGCCCGCTACCTGAAACTTTCGGACGAACATGGTCCAGCAATGAAAACCCCCCCCAGCCGGCGTCTTGCCAGTGGGGGGGTTCTCGTTTTCAGTGGTTCAGAGGAATGCCGCCTGCAGCTCCTCCATGACATCGGTCGCGCTGGTGCAACCGGTGTCGGTGTTGTCGTCGCAGCTGGCTTCGTGATCGCCCACGACCGGCGCCTGCAGCACCAGCATCACGGTGGGGACATCGGTGCCGGCGGCCTTGAAGGCTCCGCGCTCGATCTCGATCACGTCGATGGCGTGCTCGCTGACCCAGTCACGGAACGCCCTGCTCTTGGCATTGTTGGCCGTGCGCCAGGTGGTCGATGTGATCGCTCCCAACCGGCCACCCGGGACGAGGAACTTCATCGCATGCTCGACGTGGGTGATGTCCTTGCCACCGGAAAATGGCGGGTTCATGCAGATGACCTGGTAGCGCGGCTCGGGTGTGACCTGAAGGAAGTCGACCGCCCCATCCAGTTCAAAGCCCAGTTCGCGCAGCCGCTCCACGTTGCGAGGCATCAGCTCGTAGCACGTCACGTTGTCCTTGCCCACCACCTCGGCCGCAGCCAGGGCGATGGCGCCGGATCCCGCCTGCGGCTCCAGCACCGTCATTCCGGCCTCGAGGCCGGTCTGCAGGAGCAGGCGCTGCACCAGTTCGGGCGGCGTCGGGAAGAACTCGTAGTCCTTGCTCGTGAGCAGCTCCCCCGTGGTGATCACCTGCGCCAGCGCATCGCGAGGACAGCTGGCGAAGACGTGCGCTTGCTTGGGCGTCGACCACTGGCCGCCGAGTTCACAAAGCACATCCGCCGTTTTCTTGTACCAGGCGGGCGTCAGGCGTTCCACGATGCGCACCTCATTGCCCGTCACCGAAGCGCCTTGCAGCACCGCGATGATTTTCGGGTCGATTCGGGTCGCGCGCGGCAGCATGGAGGCTCCCACCGCCACGCCGAGCACCTTACGGCTTGCCGACTTAGCAACTGCCAGCGGAGCGGTCAGGGGTTGTGCCACGTTCCAGTTCAACTGGACCACGGCCAACTCGCTGGGGTAGTCACGGCCCTGCACCTCGAGCGTCATCGCTGAGCCCCGGGGCTCGCCGTTGAGCGCGACGTTTCCGATTGCGTCACCGAGCCACTCGGGGTCGTTCACCAGCTGCTCCAAGGCTTCGATGCGGGCCTTCTGGGAGGACTTCAGCCGCATCTCGAACTGCGCCATGCGCAGCGTGTGCCATTCGGCACCGAGCGCGATCAGCTTTTCAGCAGTTGCGATGCGCTCCTCTGCAGGCAGAGCCCTGAGGTTGCGCAGCAGCACCCACGCGTTGTCCAGGCTCAGCACCCGGTCATACAGCGTTTCCGCATCCAGACGGTAGACCGCCTTGTTGACCCCCAGCGCCTGCAGCATGAGCGACAGGGCGGCTTGGGGTTGTTCGATGAGCAAGTTCTGAATGTCGAGCTCGATGTCGTCGCCGACCATGCGAGCTGTCAGCAGCAGATTGCATGCTTCGTCGTGGAGGAGCCGCGCGCCATCGGGGCGCTCCTCAGCGGCGATGCCGTCCTCGGATTCCTGCATGGGCACCTCCCAAGGGAAGATGGACCGCATGACCAGGATGGCCGAGATCTGCTCAAGGCTGGCCAAGAGCGAGAGATGTTGTTTCATGAGGGAAGCCCTTTGAAAAAGGGGCTTCCTCACCCCTCAGGGCATGGAAGCCCCGAACGGGTTGGTAAATGCGCCCAGACCGAGAAACGGCGGGCACGTGCGTCGAAAGGACGGACAACGGGTAGTTTCCGCGCGTTGTCGGGGGGGAGCAAGCGATGCGGGCCAATGAAAATGGCTCAACCTGCTACCACTTACGTCGCCCACCCCATGTCCACCATGCCCCGCCTATCCGAACCGGCCGTTGAACGCTCCAGGTACTTGGTCGCCTTCGCGGTGGTCGCGCACACCATCGGCGTGATCCTCATGGCATCCAAGGCGCTGGTGGCGCTGGTCACCGGCGAGGTGTCCATTCCCAACGCCGCCACGGGCGTCCCCCTGGTGATTCAACAGGCCTTGCCGCTGGGCCTGTACATCGCGGGGCTGGCCCTCACAGCCGTTTTCTCGGGGATCTGCATCCACGTCTACCTGCGCGCCAAAAAGCCCGCTGGCGCGCTGTGGTGGGCGCGCACGGGGGTTTTTGTGCTCGGACTGGGCAGCACACTGGCCGGGGTGATCGTCGCGATGGCCGCGCAACGGTGATGGTGAGGTGATCAGTCCTACCGTGGAGCAGGCTTGGTCCGAGGGTTGGGACGGCTCTTGTTGGCCAGCATGCTGTCGCGCAAGCGCGCCCACTCCTTCACCCGTTCGTGGTCCTTCGGATCACGCCTGATGCGTTCCTGGTAGATGGCTGCCATGCGATCTAGTGCCCGGTCGTAGCGGACCGCGTCGTTGCCTGCCCGCAGCCGCGATAGGTTTGCCTTGTTACGGCCGAATGGGCCGTGCCCGATCCACTCTTGTTCGAGATCGTAGAGTTCGCCAGCGCTCATGCTTCGCAGCGGCGCGCTGTCCATGTACCAACGGCGGCAAAACCCCAGTGAAACCCAAAAGTAGGCGATGAGGCCAATTACGAGAAAGCCGCTGTGGCTCCCTGATTCCACGATCAGGGCGACGACCCCAAGGCAGGCGACCCCGTTGATGACCATGAATTTTCCAGGGCTCATTCCTCGCGTCTCACGCTCCGATGGCCGTCACAGCGCCATTGCCCACCGCGGCGAGCTGGTCTGCTTGTTCGGCCAATGTAAGTCCGCTTGAGGCAAGCCGCCAGGACTGCGTAGCTTGAATCGTTCCCATCGTCTGTCCGTACTTCGAGTGCAATGCGCCTGTCAGGGCATTGAGCGACTCGTACGTTTGCCCGTCGCCTGCCCACGTGAAACGCCCCTCACCAGCGAAGGTGGCCTGTCTGTCTTGAGTGGAGGTGACGTTCAGTGCCTTCAACCGACCCTCGACTACAACAATCTGTGAGCCCACGGTCAGCAGCCCGGCGCTCTCCAGAATGGCCACTGTTCGGGCCCGCTTCGCTTTGGCCTGCTTCTTCACCCCGTCCAGTGCCTTGGCACGCGCCTGAACCTGATATTCCTCAGCCTGGGAAATCGGGATGATCTGATCGAAGTGAATTGCGCGCTGTCCAACCATCTCGTACAAGCCCACCTCGATGCACATGATGTACATGCCGGGCACGCCCTTCTCGGTCGAGCCAAACATCTCGTTGAGCCACAGCACCGTGGTGGTGATTTCTTTGTTGAACTGACTCGAGATCAGCACCATTCGCGGAATCTCGCTTAGCTCAACATCCGCTGCATTGCTCGCGCCCAGAAACTTGAGCAGTTCGACCTCCCACTCCTCGGAAGTGATCGTCTGCCCCAGTTTGGTGCGGTACTTGAACCCGGCTTCTACAAGATTGCCAAAGTCACAGACCGAGAGCATGGCGGCATAGCGTATGGCCTGCAGTTCGGCGTGCGCGGCATCGTTGTCACGTTTGAACTCCATCACCCAAAGATTGCTCTCGGTGTCGATGGCCAGGATGTCCAGGCGTCTCGTGCTGTCCTGCCAGCTGGTGAACTCGGTCGAGATGGTTTTCAGGCCTGGGAAAAAATCTTCGATCTTTGCGGCCACCATGTCCCTGATCTGATTCTCGGTGTAGCCGGCATCCTTGATCGAGATCTTCGGCACCCCGTGGGCCTGGGCTGTGGTGTTGTTCGGTAGCAAGAAGAAGGTCATGTGTGATCCTTTGGGCGATTGCAGTTCAGTTTGGAATGCTCAAAGAGGTTCCAGCAAGTTTCCATCGTGGGCAAGTCTGTGCAACAGAAGCTCCAACGCTCCAGTGCGCATCGATTCCCATACCGAGCTACCAAATCCATGATTGGCTCTCTCCGCCCTCATCAGGGTGTGCACGTAGTGGCGCAGTTTTTTGAGTTCAAAACGGGCAATGTGAGCCTCTGGGTTTCGGTTCACCTCGTCCAGATCGATGTTGGGTCTCAGGTCCGCACACACAAACCCGCACGCGTATGCCCCCGTGAGAAAAAGAAGGTATTCGCGGGTCTGTGTGAAGCTCTCCCAACCGTCCTCTGGCAAATCTGATGTGACCCTGACTTCATGCTGTGCCAGCGCTCGTTCGACGAGTTGCTCGATCAAGGAGCAAAAATGCTCACGCTGATAGTTGTTCAAAGCGACCCGGGACGACGGTGCGCTCTGCTTGATGAAGTGGTTCACTGATGCGTGCCTCTGGCGTGAATCTGACGGTGTCTCGCTGGGTGGGATTGGCAGATGGATCTTCGAGGGTCGGTGGACTCCGAGCGTCCAAGCTATTTCATTGGGCTTTCTCAGCTTCTGCAAGCTGTGTCACAAGCCACGGACCAATGTACTGCGCGCCGCGAATATTGAGGTGGTCGCGGTCGTGGTAGTAGGGGCCATCCTTGTCCCCCATGGCACAGCGGTTTTCCCCGCAGAAATGCTTCTCAGGGCTCAGCACCGTGAAATCGTCGATGGGGGGAAGCTGGTCCAGCAGCTGGCGCATGGGGGCCTGCCGCTCATTGAGTGAGGCCAGCGGCACGGAGTTGCGGTCGATCACCTCTGTGGCGCCCTCCTGCCCCCACAGGCCGCGCTGGTTGATGCGGTGGAACACGGCACGGGGATCGGCCAGCTGCTGTGGCACCTGCTCGACGAAGAAGACCTTGGCACCCAAGGCCTCGTAGGCGCGCACCGTGCGCTCCAGCCCGCGCACGAACACCTCGCGTGAATGATCCTTGGACAGCGTGTTGGATTCAGCCTCCACGAGGTAGTACTTCTTCGCCGAACTGGCGGAGTCCACCCGATCGATGTACATGCTCCATCGGCCCACCAGCAGCACGTTCTTGGGCTTCGTCCTCACCGCGAAGTTGTACTGCTCTTGGGCGAGCGTGCGGCAGACCTCCGCAGGCCAGTTGCCGGCGCGCACGTCGACGCCGATCAGGGGGATGCAGCCGCCCAGGCCGATGTACGCGGGCGAGGAGTCCCTTTGCTTCGTTGCCGCAACCACTGCGGGCAAGAAGGCGTCGGCGTGGCTGTCACCGAACAAGGCCACATCGACGGGGGCAGGCGCCGCGGCTTCCGGCAGGCGACAGAGCGCCTGCACGCCCGTGGGCAGTGCCGGTTCGTTTCCGCAGGGTTTGGCGAGGTCCTGCCAACGGAATGTGTCTACGACCTTGGCGTAGTTGTCGATCCGCTCGGGGAAGCCCTTGTTGCCGTAGAGCACGAATGCCAACACCACCACCAGTGTCGCCGTGGCGCCCGAGCCCATGAAGATGGAGCGGCGTGAAACCTTGGAGGCCGAGCGAAACGGTTGCTCGACTAGGTGGCGCGTGAAGTAGGCAAGCACAAAGGTGGCCACCGACAGTGCCAGGAACACGCCGATGTGAGGCTCCTCCAATGAGGCCCGGCGAGCAAGGGCGAACAGCGGCTGGTGCCACAGATAGGCGCTGTAACTGAGCAGGCCGATGTAGACCAAAACCTGCGTCCCCAGCAGCTGGCCCACCAGGTTGTGAGGGCGGGCGAACAGGATGATCAGCACCGCGCCGAGGGCGGGCAACAACGCGTACGCGCCCGGGAACGGTGTGGCGCGGTCGTACAGGTGAATGCTCAGTGCGATCATCACCAGACCAACGCCGGCGAGCACACCAGAAAAGCGGTCCACGCGGGAGGGATGCAAGGAGGCTCTGCTGAGGTACACGGCGGCCAGGGCCCCGACCATCAGCTCCCAAGCCCTGAACGGCAGCAGGTAGAACGCGGCATTCGGATGCGCCGTGGCCCCCCACTGCGCTAGCGCAAAGCTGCCCAGCGCAACCACGCACAGGCCAAACACCACCGCCTGCCGTCCCTTGCGAAACAGTGCCGCCGCCAGGATCGGGAACAGCATGTAGTACTGCTCCTCGACGGCCAGCGACCAGGTGTGCAAGAGCGGCAGGTATTCAGCGCTGGTGTCGAAGTAGCCGCTCTCGTTCCAGAACAGGAAGTTCGATGCGAACAGCGCCACCGCGAGCAGGCTCTTGCCCAGTTCCTTCAAGTCCTCGGGCAGCAGGATGAACCACGCCGCCGCGGCGGTGGCCACGGTGACCACGAACAGGGCGGGGAGGATGCGGCGCGCGCGGCGCTCGTAGAAGCGCACCAGCGAGAACTTGCCCTCTTCGAGTTCCCCGAACACGATGGTGGTGATCAGGTAGCCGCTGATGACAAAGAACACATCGACCCCGACGAAGCCCCCACTGAAGCTGGACAGACCCGCGTGAAACAGGATGACCGGCAACACAGCAACGGCCCTGAGTCCGTCAATTTCCCTTCGATAGTCCAATTTCACCGATCCCGTGTGTGGCTTGAATGCGCTGCTGGCCTGTGTTCAGGACGAGAGTCGCGTGATGGCTTGCGAACCTGCCAACAGGGGGCACGATGCCCTCTGAGTCCGCAATTTCGGCAGTAGTTTGCCCGAGTTTTCTCGGTGGTCGGATCACACCGTTTCCAGATCGAACCGGTGGCGGCCCAGGTGCAGGTATTCGAGGTGTTTGTCGGCACAGATCCAGCGTCGCCCGGTTTCCTCGGCCGCCAGCGCCGTGGTGAAGGAGCCCGCGAACGGATCGACCACCAGACCGCCCGGTGGGCAAAAGAACTCGACCAGCATCTTGGCCAGCTTCAGCGGCATCACAGCGCCATGGCGAGGCAGGCCCAACGCGTCGGTTTTCTCGCGCAGTGCGCGCTGCGAAGGGCAGTTGTGCGAAATATTGAGGATGTTGCGCTGGATGCGTCCGGGCGTGGCCTTGCCGTAGCTGCCGGGGTTGATGCGGTAGGCGCCGTCGGCATTGCTCGCAGTGCGCTGTTCCCCTCCCCGCTCGATGAGCCGCAGCTGGGCCTTGGTGTGGGGCTGCAGGATGCGCCGGTTGTCCGCAATGCATTCGAGCGGGCTGTTGGTGAAGTAGTAGATGGGCTCGTAAGCCACCCCAAGCTGCATCCTTTGCTTGCTGGCCCACTGGACAGGCCCTGGTGGCTTGTTGGGATTGCTCCACAAAATGGTATCCATCAGGCACAGATTCAGTCGTTTCTTGAGGGCGATGACCATCTCCTCGCGGTAGGTGGAGCGCTCGGGGCTTCCCTGCACAAAGATGTCATTGGAGACGTTCAACGACACCACGCCACCCAGTGCGAGCGTCTTCACCACGGGCTCCAGCACCGAGCAGATAAAGTCCACGTACTGCTCTGCAGTGGGATTGCCATACCGACGAGGGGTTCGCAACGGATAAGGCGGTGACGCTAGGAAAAGATGGACGGGCTGGTCGATGCGCGAGAGCACTTCCGTCGCGTCACCCCACACCGCGATGCCCAGCTCGGTGCTGAAACCCAGCATGACCACCTTGGGGCTTGCGGGCGTGAGTTCGCCCTTGGCTTTGGCGGTGGCCCGCCACATGCCGCGCTGTTGAGGAATGCGCTCGATCAAATCCATTTTGCGCATCGTCTGTTGGAGCCAGCGCACCCGAACCTTGGCCGGGCTGTGCAGCTGGCCACTGGCGCCAATGGCGCGCTTTTCGCGCAGATCCCTATCGTGCAGCGCGCCGCGCTCGATCAGTTGGCCGTAGAGGGTGTCGTTGCTAAGTGTCCCGCCGTGCAGGTAGGAGTCGAGGACGGAAGTGAAGAGATCGAGTTGCATGTGACCAAGCTACCGGAGAAAGTAGTGCTGTCAAACCCCACCTCGCTTCTCGCTGTGGGCTGCTGCTTCTCTAATACCGTGCAGGGGCCACCCGTCGTTGGCTTCACAGCTTCGACTGTGTGTAAGCGATGGTTGAATTGGCTAGTCGTCCCCGAAATCCGGTGGCGGCTCGCCCTTCTCTGCTCTAGCCTTCGCAAGCAGCCGCTCCAAGTGGGCTCGCATCTCTTTGGCCTTCGAGACTTCTCTATCAAACTCCGCCTTTGACCGAGGCCGCCGCCCAAACTGGTCTTGAAAGTCGAAGCTCCCATCCTTGAACTGCACCGCCGTGTAACCTGATTGGTTGATCACTTTGTGCTTTGGTGGAAGCAGGAAATGCCCCAGCTTGTTCCACACGGTGGTTGGCAGGTGACGCTCCGGATACAAGTCATCTTCGGTCCGACCAGCAATGAAGCGGTCCGCTCGGGATTTGATGATGAAGTTCACTTCCTTCACCTGCTTCTCCGTCAGTGTTCGCGAACGTATGCAGTCGTCGTAGCGCACCATCGGGTTGCTGGGGTCGAAATACCTGCTGTTCGTGCGCGGCTTTCGCGCCTTCCCCGGCCCTGGCGTTCGCGCGTACTCAACGTGAGTAAGGATGAATAGGCGTTTCCGGTCAAAGGGAAACAATGTCTGGGTGCCTTGCCAATGGAGGTGTGGGTCTTGACCATGTGGCAGCTCGGGATCACCCGGAAAGACATAGCGGTTGAACAGAACCACAGGATGGTCCGAAAAGATGAAGCCTGAGGAGCCCTCAGGCGCTCTTGCGATTTCAAGGCAACCTTCCGCCCACATCAGGCAGTGCATTCGGCGCAGTTCCTGCATGGCCACCATCAGGTCTTGCTGCGTTTCCTTGCGCGTCAGAGCCTTCACGAAGCGCAATCCTTTGGGAGTCCGCAGACGAAGGGCGTCCATGAACTCATAGACATTCCAGTAGCTGCTGTGCACAGCGTCGTAGTCCTCTGCTAGCCATGCCTCGATGGCCAGCTTGCCTTGCGTGTCGATCGCACCGAACAACATTCGCTCTATGACGTCATCAGACCGCCCGAGCCAGCGAATGGTGTACAGATCCGGCTCCCAAAAATGCGCGTCAGCCCCCTTGTTGAGGATGTGTCGGGCGCGACCGCGAAGCACACCACTCGCGTCCTTGAACTCAGTGGGGTGCTTGTCCAGAATCTTGAACGACGTCTTGCCAGGCTCCAGAAAGCCCTTCTGGTACCAAATCGGGACGTAGTGATGTCGATGGCTTTGCGGGGGAGAGGGCATTTTCCTGACTCTGTGGCCCATTGTCGCCGGCTCAGGCTGCCAGCTGCACCTGGACCTCAAAAACGAGAAAAGCCCCGAATGCATGGCATTCGGGGCTCCTCAGAAGTGACTTCTTGTCACGTTGCGCTGGCTCAGTCGGCCTTGGCCTTCACGAGCGTCGCGTTGCGGTAGAACGAACCGTCCAGTTCGCCTCCGACCAGCTCGCCGGGGCGAACTGCGTTCCACAGGGCTTCCCCCAGCTGCTCGGCACTCACGGCCACGCCGCTGATGCTTTGCAACTGAGCGCAGATGCGCGAGAGCATGTCGTCGTTGACTTCCAGGCTCTCTGTGCGCGCAACGGCGTACTGCAGCGGGTCGCCGGCACCGGCCGCGCCGTGCTTGTGCAGACGGACCAGCGCGAGCTGCCCCAGGTTGTTGTCGCTGAACTGGGGGTATTCCCGGCTCAGGATGCGTTCCACCGTATAGCTGAGGTGGTGGTCGCGCAGCACGGCGAGCTTGTTGTCCCAGTCGTTCTTCGCGTCCGATTCCCACTCCTCGACGAACCGGTCGCTGTCGTCGGTGAAGGTGGCCAGCACGTTGACCGGATGGTCGCCCCAACTGGTGTCGCCGCCGAGAATCCAGCAGATGTAGTCCTGTTCTTCATAGCCGAAGAACTCCTTGACCACCTCTCCAGGCTCCTCGACAGGCACCATCAGCCAGTCCGCTTCGATCCGGTGTTCCATGCGGAAATCCGGGTCCACGGTTGAGGTCACGATCACCGTGGCGGCTTTCGCCTCGCGGATGGTCGCGTTGCTGGAGTTCCAGCAGAAGTCCACTTCCTGCTTTCCAGCTTCCTCGATCTCCACTTGGAAGACCAGGTCGGCGTAGCTGGGGCAGACGGTGTTGAGCCAGTGGCCTTCAGGCATCTGGAGCATGTTGGCGTCCTTGATACGACCTTCCAGCATGACCTTCAGAGCCACGGCCGCCCAAGGGTCCTCAGTTGTGCAGCTCGGGGCGTCGCGCCAGATGCAGATCTGACCAGCCTTGATTTCCTCGAAGCTGATGAGCTTTTCCTGGCCGAGCACGTGGTCGTGACAAACCACCAGCACGTCCTGGTAGTCGGTTGATCGCGCCACCGAAGTCACTTCGGACAACATCCGTTGGGGGATGAAGGGCACATCGTTGAACAGCTGACGCATGTTGAAGGTGCGAGCCAAGTCCCAGCAGTCGCGGACGAACTCGTCCGGCGGGAGGCTGGCCTTCATCTGCACCAGCCGGTTGCGCACCAACTCGATCAGCGCTTGCTGGATCACCGCGACTTGCTTCTCCGAATCGAAGAGGTGCGTGCGGTCAGGCATCTGTGCGATGAACAACGACGAGTCCAGGTGGACCACGTAGTCGTTATCGATCCCACGGTAGCGATCGCGCTCTTCGATGGGCAGACCTTGCAGGTACAGGCGCATGTTGGACTGTGTGGGCTGCTGCAGGCTGTTCTGGAAGCCATCAGCAATGAGCTTGCCTCGCACGGCAACGAAGCCCACCGAGGTGTGCACCCCGATGTCCTTGAGTGCTTCCTGAGAGCACTCGCGGGGAAGGTCCACGCCGTTGAAGCTGATCGGCAATGGGAAGCCCTTCACCAGATCACTGAGCTTCTGGCGGAACACCTCGACGGCGGGCCGCGTGTGCTCCACTTTTTGCAGCAAGTCGCCAATGACGCCGTGCAGTTCGATGCGGGTGACCCACTCGCCCATGGTGGCTTGTTCGTCACTGGTCATCGGGTGGACCTGCAGCGTGCGCTGCTCGACCACGTCTTCTTGTGAGATCTCCAGGCGCTTGCCTTTGGACATCACGACAACGCGCTCGGCCGCGTAGCACGAGCTGAAGAAGCCCATGCCGAAGGGACGCTCGCTCAGCTGGGTTTCGGTGCTCTCCCAGCCACTGGTGGCCAGGTCGAGCAGAACGTCGAACTTGTCGATTCCCATGCCGTTGTCACTGATCGTGATCACGCGGGTGCCGCCGTCGCAGGTGATGGCGATCTGGGTCGCCTGCGCGCGCCTGGCGTTCTGCACCATCTCCCCCATGACGGAGAAGCTGGAGGAGAACAGGTGCCGCATGGACTTGAAGAACGCGCGCTCGTTGACGTTGGCCCGCACGGTGGTCGCAGGCAGGTTGGTTTGGGTGGTTTCCATGTGTGTCCTTGATGGGTTGAAGGACCGGAGAACCACCGCCCTGACCGGGAGTGGTTCCCGGTCGGGTGGGTTGCTCCAGGCGGAGCAGAAAGTTGAAGGCGACCAAAAGGCCGCGTGCTGGATGAAATCCAAGACGAGGTCGATGGTATGAGGGGGTGACGCACGCCGCAAGCGATGCGGACCAATCTAACTTTGGGGCATACCTGAGCCGTCGCCCCCCGCGTGGCATGGACGAATTCGTTTGTGTGCAAGCATGCAAATGGCGCTGCACTTCTGCAGAGGTTTGGCGTCGAACATTCGCTCCAACTCGCGTTGGGCCGAAGATGCCTTCCACTGGTCAGAAATGTGAAAGGCGGAATGAACTTTCGCTGTTACTGTGTCTCCAGTTTGTTGTTTCTTATGGTCATTTGTCACTCATTGAGGCGCTGATCGCAAGCGGCGCGTCATACCTTTTTGCTCGTTCACCGCTTAGCCGGTGACCCGTTCATTCCCCCCTCAACGCGTGCTTATTCCACAGATAGCAAGGTGAATCGGGCCCTTGGTTTGCATACATTTGTCTCATGTCCTTTGAAAACCACCCCACCGAAGACCGTCCGGCGACCTTTGCAATGAGTGACGGGCTGCAGAATCCTTCGCCGGAGAGTGAGGAGAGCGGAGTGCTCACCGGGTACTCCTCAGGCGAGTTGGCGCAGCTGGCGCTCGACCAGGTACCTTGCGCGGTTCTCTTGCTGGACGGAGATGCGAACGTTCTGCAGGCCAACACGACACTCAAGCGCTGGCTGGGCAGCGGCGTGCGGGACACCATCAGCGAAAGCGACATCAAGGCGGCATTGGGCCTGGACTGCCCCGCAACGCAGGATGCCGTGCTGCTGGCCGTCGAGTCGGTGCAGCAGGACCTGCTGCCGCCCTCCTTTGAGCTCAAGCTGACCCGTGTGGACGGCTCGCACATGGCGCTGCTGGCAGGCGCTTCTGCAGTGCGGTCGCCGGCGGGCGAATTTCTGGCCTGTGCCCTGGCCCTGACCGACATCACCGAGCGCGCGCGCCAGATGGGCGAGTTGCTGGACAGCACAGAGCGCATGCGCTCGATCACGGATCGCACAACCGCGCGCCAAGCCTACTTCGATGCCGATCTGACCTGTCGTTTCGTGAACCGTGCGCTTTGCGCGCACGTCGGCGCGCGCCGAGAAATCTTGCTGGGGCGCTCGTTCGAGGACTGCTTCGACTCGGATGAAGTGCGCGAGATGCTGCCGCGCGTGATGCCGGCCCTCTCCGGCGACAAACAGACCTTCCTGATCGAAAAGCAGGCCCAGGACGGGTCTACACAGTACCTCGAATGCCGCGTGCTGCCCGACGGTGGCCCCGAGGAAGCTGTGCGGGGCGTTTTCATCGAAATTGAGGACGTGACCGAGCGCCGGCGCACAGAGGATCTGGTGCTGCACGCCAACATGGAGTTGGAAGCCCGCGTTGCGCGGCGAACCGCCGAGTTGACCCGCACAAAGCGCCGGTACAGCCTCATGGCCGAGGCACTGCAGGACTCGTGCATTTTCTTCCTGGACGCCACTGGAAGGATTACCGAGTGGAGCGAGAGCGCGCACCGTTTGCACGGGTTCACCAGTGAGAACGTGCTGGGCAAGCACTACGGTGCGATGACCGCCACGATGAAGGGTGAGCAGGACGAGATCACAGCCGAGGACTCGATCCGCCTGGCCACCCAGCGCGGTCAGTGGGAATCCCGTGGCTGGCGCCTGCGCGCCGATGGCCAGCACTTCTGGGCACACACCTTGATCACCGCACTGCGCGGCGACAACGATGAACTGGAAGGCCTCTCCTGCATCACGCGCGACATGACGGCCGCCAAAGACCTCGACAAGGTGATGAACGACCTCAACGGTGAGCTGGAGCGCAGGGTTTCGGAGCGTGTGCGCCAGTACGTGGTGCCCAACCGGGATCTGGACGTGTTCACGCACCACATCACGCACGATCTGCGCGGCCCGCTGCGCCACATCAACACCTATGCGGGGCTGATGCTGGAGGGCCTGGAAGGCGTCAACGCCGAGGGGCTGGAGATGTACCGCGACGGCCTGCGCTCTGCCAGCAAGCGGCTCAACGGCATGGTGGAGGCGCTGCTCACCTACGCGCGGATCGGGCGCGTCGACCTGCACCCTGCCCCGATGCCGCTGGGCACGCTGGTCGAGGGCCTGATCGCCCGCGTGATGCAGAAGTACCCGGATGTGCAGATCAACTGGACCGTGCATGACGACCTCCCGGTGGTGGTGGGCGACACCATGCTGGTGACAGACCTGCTGAGCCACGTGCTGGACAACGCCGCCAAGTTCAGCCGCACGCGCCCGAAGCCCGAGGTGCAGATCGGCTGGAGCCAGGAGAGCGAGAGCTGGGGGCAGTTCTTTGTGGTCGACAACGGCGAGGGCTTCGACGTATCCAAGGCCAACAACCTCTTCGTGATGTTCGCGCGCCAGCACCACTCGCTTGACTTCCCCGGCGCCGGCACTGGGCTGGCGCTGGCACAGCGCATCGTGCAGCGCCACGGTGGCAAGATCTGGGCTGACAGCACGCCCGATCACGGCTGCGCTCTCTACTTCACCCTCCCAGTGGATACGACCGTGTCGCCCTCCAAGCTGGCCGACCTCCATCTGTGAGTCTGCAGCTGACCCAAGGGGCGCGATCTTTCGCCCTGGGCTTCGCCGGATCGATGACCTGAAAGGGATGGTGCGACGTGCCGATTCGAGCTGGCAGTGATCAGGGCGATGTGCTCGCTTTCGCGATGAACGCGGAGCAGTGGCAGGGCCTCAAGGCGCGGCACAAGTCCAAGGCGATGAACCTTTGGATGCCGTGCTGCCAAGTGCCCGCCGTCCCCAAGACGAGCCCGCGCGGCACCTTCTTTTTCGCTCACGCCCGCCGAGGTGAGTGCGCGACCGCCGACGAAAGTCCCGAACACCTGTACTGCAAGTCGCTCATTGCGCAGGCCGCGATGGACGCAGGGTGGAAGGTCACCTCCGAGTGGCCTGGACAGTCGCCCGAGGGAGAACAATGGGTCGCTGACGTTTTCTGCGAGAAGGGGACTGCCAAGCTCGCACTGGAGGTGCAGATGTCACCCCAGAGCGATGCGGAGACCGTGCGCAGGCAGGACCGCTACAGGGCTTCGGGCGTGCGAGGCGCATGGTTCTTCGGGGCTGGAGCCCGGCGAGCGACCTTGGAGCTGGACCGGAGCACGCCTGCCTTCAGTCTGCGTCCCGTCGAGGTCGGCACAGTGCCCACGGTCGATCCGTTCGGGATGAGCCTGACCGGGTTCATTGAAGCGCTGCTGCACAAGCGGATCGATTGGGACATCCCGACCTATCACCGGCCCCATCTCGTGGAGTACATCGAAGATGCGTGCTGGGCGTGCAAGAAGCCTGTGAAGCAGGTTCTGGAGCACATGGAAGCGAGCAGTTCGCCCGATGACGACGCCCTGACCGAATCGGACTTTTACGAGGGTCGCTTTGTCCCCACTGCGTACACGGTGGCGGCCGTATCGAAACGGTTGGAGGCCATGCATGCCGTGTTGTCAAACGAGGACCTGGCGGCCCAAGGCTTGAACCTGGTCGGGCGCAAGGACGTCATCGGTGGCAAGCCCACGCGCTTTCCATTCGTGAACCTGTGCCTGCACTGCCATGCCCCACAGAACAATCACTTCCTGTGTGAGCGCATCCTTGATGCGATGCAGAGGCAGTCATCTGTGGGTGCCGACGAAGAACTCACGGAGTTGGCATCTGCCCAGAGCGGGCCCGTCGGAGTTGCACTGATCCCTCGAGTGCTGCGGGGGCGAGGGGAATGGAAGCTTCGAGAGGCTGATTCGCCCTGAGGACCCAAGTCGGCCATCAGGCCTCTACTGCATGTCCCTCGGACTGGCTGCGCTGTGCCTCGAAGTCTTGCAGGGTTTTGGCGGCCCCGATGGCCACCCCAAACTGCTCCACTTATGGCCGGTCAAACTGCTCCAGGCAGGACGGTCGGATTATGACTATGTGGGTGTGATGGCGATGCGTGAGGCGGCCTCCTTCAGACGGTAGCTTTTGCCCTCGAACTCCAGCATCGCGCAGCGGTGCATGAGTCGGTCGAGGATGGTGGTGGCCATGGTGGCGTCGCCCAGGTATTTGCCCCAGTCCTGCACCACGCGGTTGGAGGTGATGACGATGGAGCGGCGCAATTTGTAGCGCTGGTGCACGATGGCCTGCAGCAACTCGGCGCTCACATCGGCGATGCGCCGGGCCAGGAACAGATCGTCCAGAACCAGCAGGTCTGGCTCTATCCAGCCTTTGAGTTGTTCGGCCTGCTCGGCCGTACTGGCCAATCCGTAGCGGGCGAACTCGGTATCGGCCTCCACGTAACGCACGTCGTATCCCTGCAGCGTGGCCTGGTAGGCCACCGCCTTGGCCACATGGCTCTTGCCGGTACCCGGCTTGCCGATGATCAGCGCATTGGCGCCCTCACCGATGAACTTCAGGGTGTGCAGCTCGAAGCAGGCGCTGCGCGGCAGCTTCGGGTTGAATCGCCAGTCGAAGTCAGCCAGCGAGGGTCGCTCATCCAGACCCGATCGCTTGAAGCGGCGCTCGGTCAGGCGAGAGCGCCGGCGGTCCAGCTCGTCTTGCAGCATGGCGGCGAAGGTCTCCAGGAAGGGCTGCTGGGCGGCCTGGGCCTGCATCAGGCGGGTGGACAGAGTCTCGGCGATGCCGGACAGACGCAGCTCGCGCAGCGCGCGTTCGATCTCGATCATGTTCATGACTGGGTGCTCTCAGAGGTTTGGGTGGCCGTGGTGGCTGCGGTGGCAGCGCTGGCGGTGGCGACGTGGGCGAACAGATCGCCGTATTCCTCGGCACTGCGGATGAGCGCGTGCTGCTGGGTCAGCGTTGAAGGCGACGCCGACGGTGTTGGGGAGGCAGCGTCCAGGGCCGCCAAGGCCTCGGCCACCAGACGCTCGGTCAGCGCCTTGACGTGGCGGTAGCTGTGCACCCCTTGCTCCATGGCGGCGGCACAGGCCGCGTCGATAAACCGGTGCGGGTAGCGCCGCGCCAGGTTGACGATGCCCCAGAGCTTGCGCTGGCCCACGCGGCCCTCGATGGCAAACAGCATCTCGCACAGCCGGGCCGCCTGAGGGCCGATGGCGCGGGCCTGGCTGAGGATGAAGCGGGTCTCGCGCGAGGGGTTGAACACCCGCTCGGCCATGGGCAGCACCACGGTGCCGGGCCGCTCCACCCGGGCGTGGGTGCGCAGCAAAGCCTGGGTGCGCAGATCCCGGATCTCGATACGGCGCTCGAAGATCCGCACCAGCACCTTGGAGCCAATGGGTGCGGGGCGCGCGGCGTAGCTGCTGTGCTCAAAGCGCACGCAGCTGTCATCGCAGACCGTGCGCTGCACCTCGGTGAAGTACGACATGCCAGTGATGGGCAGCGGCTGCAGGTGCGCGCGCTCCTCCTCGAACATGGCCTGCACCTGACGGCGCTCGGCACCGTGAATGCGCGAGGCCGCCCACTTGACCTCCCAGTGTTCCAGGAAGGCGTTCTGCTCCTCGATGCTCTCGAAGCGCCGGCCCTTGAGGGCGGTTGCCTGGGTGTGGCCGATGGCGTGCTCCACCGTGCCCTTGCGATTGGGGTCTCGCACCCGAGCCGGGTCGGCCACCACCTCGTAGTGGGCCAGCATGGCGGCGTAGACCGGGTTGAGGGCAGGCTCGTACAGGTCGGGCTTCAAGACGCCTTCCTTCAGATTGTCCAGCACCACATACCGGGCAGAGCCACCGAAGTAGCGCCAGGCCTGCTCGTGCAGCTCGGCCCACATCTGCTGGCTGGAGCTCCAGACCACGCGGCGGAAGCTGCGCCGCGAGTAACGCAGCGTGGCCACGAACAGGCGGGGTTTGCGCCAGCGCTCGGTGCCGGGCACCCGGGTGGGCGCGCCCTCGCCGTAGTCGACCTGCATCTCTTCGCCGGGGGCAAACGAAAGGCGGTCGAACTGCTCGGGCTCCTTGTGCCGGAGCTGGGCCACGAAGCGTTTGACGGAGTTGTAGGCGCCATCGAAGCCGTGCAGGTCCACCAGGTCCTGGTAGATGGCGGTGGCGTTGCGGCCCAGGCGCAACTGCGCGTCGATGAAGCTGCGGTGTGGCTCGCACTTGGAGATGGCCACCGGCGGAGACACCAGCAGATCAGTCGGTGGCCGGGGTGGAGCAGTTTGACTGGAAGGGTCGGTGGCCACCCCGGGGCAGTTTGCGGGGTCGGCGGCAAAGCGCTGCTGATACGAACGGATGGTGTGGCGCGAGATGCCAGTGATGCGTTCAATCTCGCGCTGGGTGGCGCCGCCTTTGAGCAGCGTCCAGATGGTGGTTTGTAGATGTGGCTTCAAGACGTTCAACCTCGGGCTCCCTCGGAATAAGGGAGCAAAAGTAACGTCCTGCCTGTCGGGCCTCACGGCACCCGACGCAATGGACTCAATGCGTCAGATCACCATGGCCAGGGTGGAGCAGTTTGGGTGGCCATAAGTGGAGCACTTTGAGTGGCCGCCGGGGTGGCGGTGGCGGGGTTGAGCAGTTCGCCCACGGTGGGATCGATGTACCGCAGCTCAAGCTCCAACTCATCTCCGAACGCGGTCGCAGCCATCTCGAAGTCCCAGGCTGGGTCAAAGCCGTGGGCGTGCTCTGCGCGCGCCTTGGCTGCCATGTCGTAGCCCCACTTGAAGATCTGCACAGCCGTCGGCATCGCGCCGCGGGCCGCGTGTGTGAGCTTGCTGGCCATTCCCCGCACTGCTCGGCGGTCCATCTGCTCGACCAGGCCGGCAGCGTAGTGCTGAACATGCTCGCGTTGGTGCTCCCAGGCGTCGAGGCGCGCTTGCCGTGCGCTCAACGCTTCCTGCAGGCTGTCAACCCCTTCACGAACCAGCGCCTCGATGTCCTGCTGGATCTGAGAACCCGCCGAATTCAGGCGCCAGTTCTGGATGTAGCTCTGCACCGGGGCGCTGGCCAGCAGCGCCAGCAACTCGTCGCAGGTGAGGCCGAGCGCGCTGCGTGGCAACTCAACCAGGTACCTGCTGGAGGGTCGTTTGACACGCGCGGCGGTGGCGAAGCGCACGATGCCGTACATGGGCAGCACGGCCACGGATACGCCACGGGTGGGGGTTTGTTTGTCGTTCTTCATGCTGGGTGTCAGTTTCCGACATCCAGCATTCAGTCTCTCCCGCCCAACGGGGTATCAATCCCTCGTTGGCAGGGATCGCCAGCGGCTCGTGGCTACCATCTGGCGTTGCTCGTGACTTATTCCAATGCAGCGGCCCAATTCGATCAGCTGTGCTTGTGCAGTGAGGTGCAGTGCAATCCGGCTCCTGAGCGCCCTGCGCACCTCCCCAGAACGGGCTTCAAGCTACAGCGGAGACCGATGCAGCTGAGCCTGCAGGAATGAGCGTCCAGGCAGAGTCAGGGCCAAATACTGCCTTGCACTTCGGGCATTCGAGGGATGCCAGCGGTTGCAGGGTGGAGCAGTTGGGGCATGTGCCCTTGGGCAGTCGTTCGAAGGCCCTGCGTTCCTCGGGCAGCTCCGCGATACGCGCTTCTTCAGCCTGTTGACGTAGCTGCTCGGCTTCATCAGCCAACTGAGCTTGGTGTTCCTGCTGCAGTTCCTTCACGCGAAATTCGAGGTAGTTGGCCTTGGCCACCGCTTCGACTCCCTTGGCATGGGCGAAGGCGCGTGCCCAGAGCCCTGGACGACGATCTGCTCCCTCGACCTCCTGCAAGGCTTGAGCCCAGTATTCCTCACTCGGACTGTCCATTGAGGCGAACGACGAGGCAGCGACCGGAGCGGCGATTTGTGGAGCCACGGTAGCGGATGGTGGTTCAGCCATCGGGGGGTGAGCTGCTGAGCCCGTCGAGGGCGACACCACTGCAGTGGAAGCTGGCGCATCTGGATCCGCGAGGCGAACCATCTGTTCAAAGGTGATGCGCACGCGACGCGATCGTTGCAGGTAGGTCACCCATATGGCACATGAGACGACCCAACCAATACCCGCCTGGACCAGCCCCTGAACCTGCCCGTCGAATGGATTGACCATCCCTACCAGCACGACAACCGGGTAGTAGCTGAGCAGCATCCCGGTGGTAACCACTCGGAAGGCGCTGGACTTCTGAACGATCAACCACGACACGACGATCACGAGGGCGGTTTGTACGCCAAGGCTGACCTTGATGTGCGTGATGGCGGGGTGATCCACCGCCAACAACTCGCCCACGCCCACGCCGAGCGAGCGCGCCTCCCCGGCGAGGGTTCCCCAAAATGCCAGCAGTGAGACGGGCAGCAGGATCGCGAACAGAAGAAGCCATCCACCCACCCCGTACAACTCGTGCTTTTTGGCTTCAATCTCAGGAATTTCTTTCCACGCCATGCAGGCCCCATGTTGGTATTGCTGCGGGGCATGTTACCCGCGACATTGCAATCAGGCGTGCGTGGCAAGAAGGACTTCCATCGCAGGCGGTCGAAGCAGCCGCTCAACCTCCTCCGCCGTGCCCGTGAGCCACTGGTCCACGTCTTCCTCTTCGATGGCAATCACGCTGCGTTTGTCCTGTTCGTCAGGTCCAAGCTTTGGATCGGGCTTGTGCATTCGGCTCATGATTGGGTGATCGTCCGCGTTGCGCGTGAGCATCGAAAAAGACTCGTGCAACTCACCGCTGGCGCGGTCGGTCCAGGTGTTCCAAATCCCCGCCAAGCCCCACAGTCGGCCGTCGGCCCTGCTGAAGGTCCACCACACGTTGCGGCCGGTCTCCCAGCACGGTTCATCGAAGGTGACTGCTGGGATGATGCAGCGCTGCCCGCGCGCCCATGGGGCCTTGTAGCTCGCTTTGCTGGCCAGCTCCTCCGATCGCGCGTTGTTCGTGCTGTAGGTGAGCTTCGCTGTCTTGGAAAACCACGGGATCAGCCCCCACTGGCCGAGCACCAGTTCGCGCGAGTAGCCCGCATCCTCGCGCGCGCGGCGAACGAAAGGACCAGTGCTGCGTGGAAAGACGCCCCCACCTGCCCACGGGTTGTCACCTTGCAAGTGCCACATCGCCTCAATCGCTGCAGCGTCGGGAGAGATGTATCGATTGCACATGGTGACTCCCCCGGTGGACCTGACTGAGCGTCAGCTGTTGGCGATGGCCAGCGCGCGCCGTTTGCCCAGGCTCATCGCCTCACGAATCGCGGCCAGTTGCTTCTCGCGGGGCTGGACGCCACCCTTCTCCCACTTGTAGATGGACAGGCTGGACACGCCCACGATCTTGGCCCATTGCGCTTGTGTCAGGCCCATTTTTTTGCGGTGCTCGGCGAAGGCTGCAGCATCGAACGCGCCTTGCGTGCGGGGACCGGCTACTGCGTTGTCTGCCTTGGCAGCTTTTGCCGGCGCCGCGGCGGTGGCACCTGTGCGGTTGGCCAGCTTGACCAGCTGGCGCACCGTGGCCTCAAGGCTCTTGACGGTCTTCTTCAGTGCGGCAATTTCGCTTCTGTGCGTGGTGGTTGCTTTGCGCAGTGGAGTGATCTCGCCACGAACTTCCTTCTTGGATACGCGTGCGACTTCTCGCTTGAACGACTCGGCATAGGTGGTCATGTCTACCCTTCTCAGTGCGAAATGGCACCGGTTGATTCTATGGTTCTGGTTGTCGCGCTTTCCTAAGCCCCGTCAGGAACTAACTTCTGACCAAAAAAAAGCCCCAAACCGTGAGGCTTGGGGCGAGGGGTAGAGGTGTTCCGATCAGGCCAGCGCGGCGGCCGCCTGTGCGGTCTGCTGCGTCACCATCTCTCGGACGTGGTCCACCTGGCCAATGCTGGACGCCTGGCCCAGGCAAGCCGTCGGAACCTTGAAGGCTCCGATGATGGCTTCGCCGGGGTTGGCGTTTTCGCACTGCTCGATGGCATGGGTGATGTTTTCCGCTTCACAGGCGAACAGCTGGGCTTCCCCCAGTTTCCCGGACGGTTTGCTTAGCCCATTAAGCCTTGCTCAAAGTCGACTGGGCTGAGGAAGTCTAGCTTTGAGTGTTTGCGCACCGGGTTGTAGAAGCGCTCGATGTAATCGAATACGTCGGACCTGGCTTCTTCCCTCGTCCGGTAGACCTTGCGGCTGAGCCTTTCGGTCTTCATGGATGAGAAGAAGCTCTCCATCGCGGCGTTGTCCCAGCATTCACCACGACGGCTCATGCTGCAGGTGATGCCCTGTGCCTTGAGCAACTGCTGGAAGTCGTCGCTGGTGTACTGACTTCCCTGGTCCGAGTGATGCATCAGCGAGCTGGGTTTGCCGCGCCGCCAAAGGGCCATCAACAAAGCGTCGCTCACCATCTTGGCCTGCATGGTGTCGCTCATCGACCACCCCACGATGCGGCGTGAGTACAGGTCCATCACCGCTGCCGCATACAGCCAGCCCTCAGCCGTCCAGATATAGGTGAAGTCGGCCACCCACTTCTGGTTCGGGCCACTGGCCTGGAAGTCGCGCTGCAGATGGTTGGGCGCGATGTGGTTCTCAAGCCTGCTGCCCGTATCGCCAGGTAGCCTGCGTCGCTTGTGGCGAGCTTGCAGCTTGGCCAGATGCATCAGCCGGATGACCCGGTTCATCCCGCAACTCTCACCCAGCGCTCGAAGGTCGTGCCAGACGCGTGGACTACCGTAGGTGCGGTCGCTGAGCTCGAAGCTCTCTCGGATGAGGCGGGTGAGCCTGGCGTCGTCCTGGCTGCGTTGGCTCGGCGCTCTGCCCATCCATTCGTAGAAGCCGCTGTGGGAGACCGCCAGAACCCGGCACATGGTGCGGGTGGGCCAGACACTACGATGCCGCGCAATGAAGCCGTACTTCACTGCGGGTCCTTGGCAAAGTAGCCGAGCGCTTTTTTTAGGATGTCGCGCTCCGTGGTCACACGGCGCAGTTCGCGTTGCAACCGCTCTACCTCCGTTGCAGCCTCACTTCGAAGCGGTCGGTTTGGTCTGAGGTCCAACACCCCGCCACGCTCCTGGGTGACCCAACGTCTGAGCACGCTGGTCTGAATACCCAGGTCCCGTGCAATGTGCGTCACGGTGGCGCCTGGCTGCTTGCACAGCTTCACTGCTTCACGTTTGAACTCGTCCGTGAAGCTCCTTCTGGTTCTTGTCATGCCTATCTCCTGAACACATCATGTCATTGGATGTGTCCGGGAAACTGGGGGAAGCCCAAGCAGTGCGTATGCCCCGTAGGTGAGCATCCAGCTCTGCAGCAAGTGCGAGCGGTCCGCCTCGGGCGCTTTCGCGTCCAGTGCAGGGAGTTCACCGGCCTTGGCCGCGTCGAGCATCTGCTGCGTGATGTCGCCCAGCTGGCTGACACCGAAGTAGGCCAGCAGCGCATCGACAACACGGACCTCGAAGGGACCGTAGTGGCCCCAGGCGACCGCATCGACGAATTCGTCGCTGCTGCCGTCGCGGTCCTTGACCGAGTGCAGTTCTTTCAGCGTGAGGCTCAGCAAGTGGTCGGTGGCGTCCACCTGTTCTGGCGGGCTGAACGACATGGCTGTGTTACCGATCCACTCCTGCACGACGAAGGTGACGAGCAGGCGGCGGATGGTGTTGGAATGGGTTTTCATGGATGGGATTCCAGAGGGCGCAGGCTGCGGGTGCAGCGCTGCGCGGGGTTCAGGGGATGAGGCTCAGACCGTTGCGGGCCTGGATCTCACGAAGGGAGCGCGAGAGGTGGTGGACATGACAGAGACTGCGACGGGCCCAGCGACCGTAGTGGTGCGCCAGGTCATCGAAGTTGCAGATCAGGTCGTGGCCTCGACGCTGCGGGAACTGAGCCGGATGGGGCTCCGTACCGCTCTTGGCTACCAGCGCGAAGCGCAGGGCCTCGCGTCGGTTGTTGCGCACCTGGGCCAGCAGCTCCTCCAGCTGCAAGCTGATGAAGTGTGTTTGGCCCATGACGGTGCGCATGTTGACGATCTGGGCCCGGCATTGCTGCAGGGGGATCGCCAGTTCGTTGCGGGCAGCGCGCCCGGCGTGACGGCTGCTGAGTCCTGCCTTGCGAAGCTGCAGGTACAGAGACTTGCGGGCTTTTTGCATGGCTTGCTCCTCAGTGCTCGGCCAGCGCCAGGTGGTCGGGTTCTCCGCACACACCGGGGTCGCATTCGGCCAGGAACTCACCGTTGAGAGTGAACGCCCGTTCACCATCCTCGCTGAGGGCTTCGGTGCCGTGTGCGCGCATGTATTCGCGCACGCGCTGCGTGTCCTCGAGCGTGATCGGCAGCACGCGCCCGCCGAGCTTGACGAACTTGCGCCACAGCGTGGGGTCGGTGCTGGGGGTCGCACGCGCCATGGCCACTGGGAGCAGCTCGTAGGGCTTGCGCGAGACGATGTGACGGATCGTCAGGGGTGCGGTCAAAGAGAGATGCATGGGGAAGTCCTTTGAAACGTCCTCTTTGGAGGCGAAGGGATCCACAGATGCACTTCTCCCCGACCGGGGGAAGTCCACCTGCGGAGGGAGGGGGAAATACCGGGAGGGGTTCATGGCGCCATCGCTTTCGCGTTGCGCCTACATGGCCATGGGCCGTGTCGGAATCCATTCTGTGGGTGGTTGCTCAAACGCGCCAGCGATGCGGACCAGTCGCTCTGCAGCCGATCAGCGCGCGGCACCGCCCAAAAGAAAACCCCCCACAGCTTGTGAGCCGTGAGGGGTTGGGAAGGGTGCTTCGTGGCCCTTGTTCATCGGGCCTGTTGTTGTTTCTCGATCTCAGTTGGGATCGTTGGTGGTGGATCTGTAGAACATCTCCAGCACCTCGTCTCGCAGCTTGTCGAGGTCGTGGCGGTACTCGTCGGTGTCCGGCTGGTAGCCCACCATGTTTTCGTAGAACTCGTTGAGCCCTCGCCGGCCGCGAATCAGGCGATCGGCCAGCAGATTGCCGTTGATGTCGCGCACCTCGAAGAGCCACGCGTCTTCGCCACCGTCCGGGTGGGCGGTGTCCAGCGGTTTCACCCAGAAAGGCTGCGTGGTGCCGCGTGGCCATTCAGTGGGTGCGTCGATCTGGCGTTTGGAATCCACGAGGTAGGCGCGCAGCCTGCCTTGCTCATCCAGTGCCGCGCGCAAGGTGTTGCGATCGGCTGGGTCTTTGAGCACCTGGATTTTGGCGCTCTCCAGCGTCCAGAGGTCGGTGGAGTCTTCGAACTCGCCGCTGGGCACCTGCTCCAGGCGAAGGCGGGCGTAGGCCTGCAGATCGTCCTGGGTGGCGCTCATCGGCACGGAGACGATTTCGGTGTATTCACGGATCACGTTGGCGCGCAGCGTGATGCGAACAGTCTTGTTCATGTGGAAATCCTTGTGGGTGTGGGGCCGCCCCACCGGGGCGTGTGGCCCCGATGGGTGAACGAGAGATGAGAGACCGGTGTGCGTCAGGCCAGAGCCCAGACGCCGCGGTCTTCGTTGCGGAAGGTGTCTTCGTGCGTTTGCAGCACTTGGCGCACCTTCTCTTTCCAGAAGTTGTTGGTGGCCAACCGCTCCGGCGCTGCTGCCGCGATGGCGGCGTACAGCTTGTCCAGCGGTGCTTTTCCGCCAAGCCCCTGCAGGACACATCGAACGATGTTCTTCCAGGTGCCGGTGACGCGCTGGGTCTGTTCCTTGACCATGCCCGAGAGCAGAACCACGGCTGAGACGCCGCGCTTCTCCCAGAGGATTAGGTACTCGTGAACCAATTTCGGCAGCTTCATCCGACCGTACGTTTTGAGGTCCGATAGGCAGTTGTGCTGCATCTTGATGATCACGGCGGCCAGCTCGTTGGACGGCATGCGCGCGATCA
This sequence comes from Burkholderiales bacterium, assembly GCA_003241965.1. Taxonomy (GTDB): domain Bacteria; phylum Pseudomonadota; class Gammaproteobacteria; order Burkholderiales; family Burkholderiaceae_C; genus Hydrogenophaga. The sequence continues at coordinate 39,050 of QBMB01000025.1, forward strand.
TCTCGGCCTGATAGGACGTGTAGGTTGAGCCCCTGCGCCAGTCACCGATGAGCGTGCCGTAGTAGCCACCTGGACGCGTTGCGCGTCTTTGGTTGAGCAGTACGGCCTGCATCTTTTCGTGGAACTCAGCGTCATCAGCGCAGTGGCTCAGATCACCGGGATGGGGCTTGTCGCCCCACATTCCACCAGGCCCGCTGTACCGGATCATCGAACCGTAGGCCGGATGAGACACGATCAGATCGGCGTGCTTGCCCACCTTCGTGAGGATGTCCATGGATACGGCGTTGAATCCATCCCGAAGGTCCATGCCATACGCCTCGATGCCCATCTCACGTGCAACTTCAACGCTGGTGCCAGAGCCGACCATTGGGTCGACAAACACCTTCGGCGAGAGTTGCTCAAAGAGCGTGCGGTAGACATGCCCGGACGCGTTGCCGCGCCACTTGCTGTCGCCCCAGGGGCCGCGATCAGGAAAGCTGATCACGCTGCTGCCCATTCCTCGGGCGGCGGTTTTCTGTTGAGTCATGTTGTGGTGCTCCACTTAAAAAAAGCAGGGACCACAGCACCCAAAGGAGCGAAGTGGCCCCATTGGGTTGATGTTGATGGCCAGCACGGCACCGAAGGTGTCGGCGCCAGCGGCGAATGGCACGAAGGCCAAGTCAGTGCGAGAGGTTATCGGTGTCGTCTGAGGTCGGCAAGCGATGCGGACCAGGCGATCATGAAAACGCAGGACGAAAAAAAAGCGCACCGAAGTGCGCCTTTCTCGTTTGGTGTTTCGCCTTGGGCGATCCTCACGCAGCCAGTGGCTGTGAAAGGTGTGGGTCATATCGCTTGCCGATGCGCTTGAGCGCGGCCGACATCCATCGGTCCATTTCGGCACAACGATGCGTCATCGTGTTGGAGATGCCCGAGCGGTGCGCATTCACACGTGCGGAAAAATCCCACGCCATCGAGTCACAGCTGCCCACCCATGGTTTGTCGCGGACCTTGGTGAGAGCTTCACCCTTGACACCGAACAAGTGCGCCCGGCTGCCGGTGGGGATCAGAGGTTCCAGCCTATCCAGGATCGCGTAGAGCCCGTGCGTGGGGTGCTTGAGGTCGCGCCGGCACACCGACCCCAGCCCGATCAGCGCTGGAGGAGCAAGCCACGGCTGCCATCGGCTCCACACCTGCTGCAGCATCTCCAGGCTGCGCTCGTAGTGCGCTGAATCCCATCCCTGAATGACCGGTACCGGGGGCTTGAGCAGGTTGGCAACAACCGTGCTTGAGCACGTCTTGGCCAACTCGTTCTGCCATTCGTAGAGGATTCGCAGGGTTCCTTCCAGGAAGGTAGCTGTCGCGTTGATGCGGAAGTCGATCTCTTGAGCACTGCTCACGATTTCTTTCTCCACACACAGGTCCGGCTGCGACCACCAAGAGGCATTGCTCTCGTTGGCGAAGTCCACATACTCGCTGCAGGTCCATGGAAAGATGCCGGCCATGCCGCGCTGCCGTCCTTTGGTTTTCCAAAGGAGCATCGAGGTGAAGCCGGCGCTGTCCATGGCGAAGTCGAGCTCGCTCAGGTTGGTGGTCTCAGGAAAGGCAAATGCCGCGCGCTTGGATGACCAGAATGCGTTGGCCGAGACCATCGCAGGGTGCCCCTGGTTGAAGGCGTGGAAGGCCAGAGCGCCACCCTTGTGGGGGATGCCGACCCTCATGACCAACTCGTCGCCCAAGTGGGCGTTGAGTTGGCCCACGGGCAAGCCGTGCGCGTTTTCGTTCATGTTGTGGTTCTCCGTATGAAGGAGGGACCACAGCGCCCGTTCGGGATGTGTGATCCCGAAGGGTTGATGTTGATGGGTGGCAGCGTGCTCGGATTGCCTAGCGCGCGCCACCAAAAGCCAAAAGGCTTGTCGTGAAAGACGATACAGACAACTGTTGTCCCGCACAACCCAAACGGACCAATCCTGCCGCCCTCTATCGTGGGGAGTGGGGTCACTCCGCCTGAGCTAATGCATGTCGGGCATGTTCATCAGGCCCCGAGTCAGTCCCAATCGAACTCAAGAGTGTGCTCGCCGGTTGTGAAGCCACCTCGCACCAGCATGCAGTTCGGAATGCACGCCTTGATCGCCGCAGACGCCCTGTCATCCTGAATAGGGGCGACGAACATGCCTGTCAGCGCGAGCGCGCCCTCAGCGAGCTTGTGCACGCGGATCCCGGTCAGGAACAACGGGTAGGGGTACCCCAAGGCGCGCGTGGTGTCTGCAACCTGAAAAACACTTTTCTCTTTGTCGGGCGCGACAGATGAGAAAACCACAGCTGGAAGCGGGTGGCGAAGGCACAGCTCGCCTGCCTTCTGGATGGCACTCATGCTCTGCGGGGACTTCGCACTCACCCGGGGTGCTTGCAACGTCGGGATGACAAGATCCATGGCGCTGGGCGAGCGCAGCGCGGCCCGGTCATCCGAATAGATCACGCCAGTGATGTTCAAGCCGTGCGAATTGTTCCGCCGAATCTCCTTCACGGCGTTCGTCACCAGCACGTTGATGTCGCCGGCACTCAGCCTCACCGGGCCAGCTTGCTCGAGCGCCTTTTCGATGAGGTGAGTCTTTCGAGTCCAGTCTTCGTCGTTCGATTCAAACCGCTCAACTGCGTCTGCCACTCCAGCTTCAGCTGCAAAGTTCCAGAACAGGTAGGCGGCGAAATCTTGGAGATAGGATTCCTGTGGTGTCATCGGTTCCTCGTGCGTGTTGGTACACCGATGTTATCGGCTCAAGCTCGCGGGCCACGATGAGCACGAGCGCGCAGCACCAACAAAAAAAGCCCCTGCAGGCGAACTGCAAGGGCTTTCTCTTTTTTGGTTGGCGTTATGCCAGGCATTGCCAGGCCACCTCAAAAGGTGGCGCTGACAGCGCACGGGTTACCTTCGGGCGAGGAAGGAGCGCACAAGGCAATGCGCGTGTTTCCACAGCATCACCGCGAGGCTCCCCAGCGCCAGTCCCGCGACGAGCGCGAGCGTGAGCACCACCGCAGCCGCTGCGACCAGCGCCACGGCCGCGATGTCTTCGGCTGGGCGGTTGGCGTAGTGCCAGACCAGGTACGCAACGAACGCCGCTGCGAACAGGAACACGGGGTAGTTGTAACGATTGATGCCGAACATTTTGTTCTCCGCAAAAAGTTGATGAATCCCCAGCAACGCACAGGTGCGCCACTGGGGTTGTCGTTGACGGTGGCTCAGCCCACCAGTTCCGCTTCGTGCTCTTTGACTGAGCGAAACGCCTGGTGCACGCGGAAGCCCTGCATGAAGGCAATCCACTGGGCCGCTTTCTCATGGTTGTCGAACGCGGCGACGGACTTGTCTTCGCGCATGACGACCACCGGGTACGGCACGTCGCCCTCCTTCACCTCAATGGCGAACTGGGGCAGCACGTAGTTCTTCGCGCGGTAGACCTCCTCGGCGCGCCGCACATCGATGATGCGCAGCACGTTGACCGTGTTGATCGAGCCGCCGCAGTTGCTGCTGGTGATGTCTCGCACCTCATCGAGCAAAGGCTCCAGGATCAACGGGACGCGCATCGGGCCCATCGAGCGCCCAATGAATCCGGTCGTTTCGAACTCTTCAGCCCAGTCCCGGCCAGTCTGCGGATCACCGTAGAACAGCCGCAGGATGGTGCCCTGCTCACGGTTGTCGCTGTAGCTGCAGCGCGCGGCTTCCAGGATTGCCGCCACCTTCTTCGGCGTGCCCGCGCGGTACCAGGTCTTCTTGGACGCTGGGTGCGTGGCAAACGCCGCGTGGAGCAGCTTGTTGAGCGTGTAGCACTCACGCTGGCCGAGCATGTCGGGCGTGGGCCCAGCCATGTTCATCACCTGCGCGAGCTGCTGCGTCTCCTGAAAACAATTGTCAAAGCCGAAGCAACTGACGCCGTAACCGTTGTCGATCACGTACAGGCGCTGTTCTTCGTTCAGGGCGAGTCCATTGACGAACTCGAGGGGGTATTTCTGCTTGGTACTCACTGCTCTCTCCATGGGAGTGTGGGAATACCAAGCACCCAACCGGGAACTGGGTGTTCCCGTGGGGGTTTGAAAGGTCGGCACAGGGCCGACGAGATGGTCATGCGACCAAGACAAGTGCAAATCTAACTTCTGAACGCGGAGCCCGCAACCGATGGAGACCAGTCAAGGCGCGGGGGCGATGGTGGACGCGCCATGGCCTGACCCCAGTGGGGTGGCTTGTCGGGTGGCGTAGTTGGCTGCTCGCCTGGCTGCAGGGTTTCCGTCCATGGCGGCCAGCTGGCTCAAGCGGGTGAGGTTGTCACGCGCGGACCCTGAAGCTTGGGCGGCGCGGCGTTGTTCAAACGAACGCACCTCGGCTTGCACCACCCCTTGGAACGCCTGTCTGCCATTGGCGGTGGCCAGCTGAGCCGTGCACGCCGGCGTGAGCACCAGCACAAGGTCGCCCCCGGCCAGCCTCGTGCAACCCTCCGTGAAGCTGCTCGATGCTGGTTTGCTCGCACTGGGCTCGGTCGCATGCGCCGCGCCGGCGACCATCGACGCAACGAGGCTGAGCACGGTTCGTGCCCTTGCTCTAGATCTGGCGACCGGAGGGGTGGTTGTGCGAGGGGGCTTCATTGTCCGATGGGGATCGTCCAGCCCGATTCTGGGTTCCATCGGGTGCGCCAGCGGGTGGGTCAACGGCGGGTTCAGCCCCCGTTGTAAGCACCCAAACGACAAAACCCCATGCCGTTGAAGGCATGGGGCGGTCGATGTGTGAAAACCCTCACGGGGCTGCTGCCACCCTCACCCACGAGGGATGAGCGTCGCAGCGGCCGCGTGGGCGTTGCAGACCGAGCTTGGGGCTCAGGCCTCTTCGGTCTGCAGGGAGACCTCGCACTGGGCCAACTGCCCGTCGCTGAATCCCACCACGATCTCGTAGCCCGCCGCGGTGAGCTTGGCGCGCACGACGTGGGGCACGAAGGCGCGTGGGTTGAGCTTGTCCAGCTCGAACGCGTCTGCGGGCAGTTCCGTCAGGGCGCTCGCGGTCAGTGCGAGCACTGCCGGGTGTTCCAGGCTGAGAGAGCCAAACAGCGGAGCGGTCCACTGGTTGCCATCCTTGCCACCGCTGTCGAAACGAGCGGTGCGTTGTGCGCCCTGCATGAAGAACAGGGAATCGAAGTAGGCTGTGGAGCCGTCCTCGCCGTAGCCCATGGCCGAGGGCGAGCGGTTCGTGCCGTGGAACTGCGCCATGTTGGCCAGCTCTTGCTGGAACTGCTCGGCGTTGTCGCAGATCACGTGGCTCACGTCCTGTTCGGCGTAGGTCAGTGTTTCGCGCAGCACCGGGTTCAGCCAGCAGCCGTAGTACCAGGCATCGCTGCTCGTGGGGTAGCGGCGCCAGCCAGTGTGTTGCCGAAGGATCGGACTGACCGAGCCGGTGTTGCCGTTCTGGATGAAGCTGCGCCGGATGACCGCGCCGGAGGAGGTGCGTTCGTCTGGTGCGAAGTTTTCATGGGCGCGCAGCAGGCGGATGGTGTTGCGCACGCGCTCGACCTGGACGTGGTTGAAGGCTTGCTTCTTGCCACTCCACCAGTACAGGTCACCGATGGCTTGGGAGATGGCCTTGCCGACTTCGGTGACGTTCAGCTTCGAGATGTGCTGCGGCTTGCTGTCGCGCACGATCGAATCAGCGTAGTAGCCCGCCAGGGAGCGCGCAACGCCGTCGGTGTTGACCTCGAACGTGTCGCAGAAGATGTGCCCGTGAGGCACCTCATGCAGCACGGCGATGACTTCGTCGCGGCCCATGAGCATGTAGCCCGTGGCCGCAGCGAGCAGCATGCGCTGGTGCAGCTGCAGTTCGTCCAGTGGCACAAAGTGCCTGACCTCCTGGAAGTACAGGGGCAGCTGGATCAGGCGCTTGACCATCGAGCCGACCTTGCCGGCGTGGTCTGGGTTGCGGAACTGGATCAGCGTGGCCTGTTCGATGCCGTCGATGCCACCGAAGTCGCGCTCGAAGGCGAACAGGCCGTTGATGTGCTCCAGGAGCTGGCGCGTGTGCGCCGGATCGAACTTGGGATGCTCGTGCGCCTGGATCATCATCGAGTGGGACTCGACGTAGATGGGCACGTTGTGGATGGGGTTCATGGTTTGTCCTGTGAGGGATGAACCGGAAAACCCATCGCCCAAACCGGGAGTGGGTCCCGGTGGGGTTGATGTAGGCGTGCACAGCGAAAGCGGCACGCAGACTCGCAAAAGCGAATTCAGGGTGGATTGTCTGGGGGCTCAGGCGACCCCGCAAGCGATGGCGACCACCCGGGCTCGTGCGCAATGCGCCCGCTGGCCACCCAGCGCGGGTTCACCGCACCGAAATGGCTGTCGGTTCGGCCAGAGCCTGCACGCCGCGGCTCACGCCGTCCTGCACCGCGCCCAGCAGCGGTGCGATCAGGCCCTTGTTCTCGAAGGGGCCAAAGTTGACCATCTCCAGCTCGGGAGTCGCTGCAGCAACGCTCTCCAACGTGCCGTTGGCGTCGACCAGCCCCAGCTTGAGTGCCTGGGCACCGTTCCACACCTCACCGCTGGTGTAGGTGCTGATGTCCTGGGTGAGCTTGCCGGCGCGCCGCTCGGCCACGAGGTCGGCGAACAGAGCGCCCAGCGTGTTCACCAGATCCTGCGCCTTCTTCGCGCCCTTCTCGGTGCCGGGCTCAAAGGGGTTGAGCAAGGCCTTGAGCTCGCCCGAGGTGTAGGACTTGGCCTTCACGTCCAGGCGGGCCAGCAGGCCGTCGAGCTGCCACGACTGGATGACGGCGCCGATGCTGCCCACCAGCGAATACTGGCCGCTCACGATCTCGTCTGCCGAGAGGGCCACCATGTAGCCAGCGGAGGCACCGAGGTTGCCGATGACGGCCACGATGGGCTTGTTGTGCTTCTCCCGCGCGAAGTTCACGGTCTGGGCTATGCGCTCCGCTTCCACCGGTGCGCCCCCGGGGGACTCGATGTAGAGCACGATCTTTTTGACGTTCTCATCCTTGGCCGCCGCCATGATGGCCGCGCTCACGCGCCCGCCCGAGGTGAGCTTGCTGTCGGGCATGATCGCGCCGCGCACCTGGATCACGGCCAGTGTGGGGCCGTCCGTGGCTCCGCCACCGCCCGAGCTCACCAGCGTGCGAAAGAAGGTGTAGTAGCCCGCCAGACTGGCCGCCACGAGCAGGCCGATGGCGATCCGCTTGAACCAGGTGTCTCGGCGCTGCTGTTTCTCACGTCGACGGTTGTCCTCCAACATCATCGTGAGCATCTTCTGCAGGATGCCGGTCTGCTCTGTGGCGCTGGCCTGTGGGCCGTGCGCGGCGGTGTTGTCGATGCTGGTCATGGTCATGCTGGAAGTGATTGATCAATCTGGGTGGCTTCAGGCACCACGTGGAGGTCGGGTGCGACCTGAATGGCGTACACCTCCACCGGTGCTGGCCCGAAAAGCTGGTGTTGGATCGTGGTGAGCCGCACCCCCCGCCAAGGCAGCACGAGGCGCCGCTCGTGGTCATCGCGCGCGGGGTAGCCCAACATCAGCACCACGCGGTCGAACGTCTTGCCCTCGATCCGCTGGCGCCAGTAGCGGGTGCGCCGGCGAAACTCTTCGACCTTCGTGCCCGCCTTGATGGCGTTGAAAAACTCAGCCCTCAGGGGCAGGATGAGATCGGCCATGGTCGCGATGCCCGTTGTCACGCAGCTGCGGTGGTCCGCTTGGGCGCAACGAAGGCCAGCGCGATGGCGAGAACCGCGCACACCGCGCCCAGCACGTAGATGGGCAGGAAGGCACCGGCAAGCCCCAGCACTGCCAGAACGGCCCGGATGCTGACCCCCACGCCCAGGCGCTGGAGCAACTGCCACCCGAGGTACAGCGAGAGATACAGCGTCCACAGAGCAGCCGCGATGAACGCGGTCGGCTCCACCAGTGTGTTCACCGACTCGGTTGAAATTTCTTGTGCGTATGACAGGGAGCCGAACGGGCTCTGACCAAGCACGCCCATGGGGCCTTCGGTGGGGCCTTTGGGAGCCGCTTTGGGCTGGGTGTCGGTGATCGTGAGGCGCTTCATCGGCTTGGCCACGTGCTCGCTGGCCTGCAGCGTGCGGATGTCGAGGTCTTCCTTCACCAGTTTGGACGAGAGGCCGAAGTACTTGCTCTCATCCCGAGAGGCGACCCACACGCGCTCACCATCGGTGTGACGCTTGCCCAGGTAGAGGCCGCCGTACACCTGATCGCCCACGAACGCGCCGGTTTTGTCGATGAACCGAAAGCCGTCCAAGGTGAGGACGGCGGCGTAGCCGTTGAGGAAGGTGGCCATGCCCTGGCCGTAGCCCATGGTGCCTTTGCAGGGGTGAGAAAAGATGAAGGTTGGCTCAATCACCACCTTGCCGCCGGCGTCCTTGAAGCCGATGCGGGGCTTTGCGCTGTAGGTCGGTCGCGTCCCATTTCCCCACGGGATGTCTTCGAAGGCCGGGCGGTCCAGGAAGGCAACCAGCCCTTCGCTGGGGCGCGGTTTCATGACCAGGGCGCGGGCGGATGCCAATTCCGAGTCCGTCAGAGGCTGGAATGCTGTTGAGCCTTTGCAGTCCACCTCGCGGTCATCGGCTGCGAAAGCGCCGTGGCCACCGAGGAACAAGGCAAGGGTAAAAGCGACGGCGCGCCACGGTTTGCTGGTCAGGGATTTCATGGTGATGGGAGTCGAGGCTGGGTGGTCGGCGGGTCGGCAGGATCACAAGGCACCGGTCATCGCTGGCGTGACGCGGGGGAGTTTGAAAAGCGGCTCATGGGTGAAGGCGGCATCCTGGTCGGCGTCATAGCTCAACGCCACGTCGCCGCTGGAGCGGTGGGTGCGTATGTAGGCCGCAGGCTTGGCACGCAGCAGCGCCTCGTGAGTGGCGATCGCCGCGCTGAGCGCGGTGACTGCCTCAGACCCGCACAGGACGGCCGCCGCGTCGAGCAGCTTGGCTTTGTCGGCCATGCTCAACGTGGTGCGGCCGATCGGCTGCGGCGCGGGTGGTCGAAACGGCATCGCAACTGAGATGGCCATGGCTCAAGCAGCCTCTTCGAACGGCTCGCGGGTGAACGAGCCCTCGCCTGCCGTCCCGGTGGTTTTCGCCTCGCCGGCGTCAGCTTGGGCAGACTGGGACGTGCCGTCGCCCTCCCCGCCTTCAGCGGTGACACCCTTCTCGCTGGCCAGCTTCTCGGCCCGTTTGATGGCTCGCTGGCGCTTGCCCTCAATCTGCCCGAGCAGCTCGTTGAGCTTGTCCTGCAGGGGCTTGCCCAGCTGGGCGAAGCCGGGGTCGCTGCGCAGTTCCTGCACCACGGAATACAGCTTGGGGCCTTCCTTGGCGATCACTTTCTCGCTGGGGTCCACCAGATAGCGAGTGGTCACACGGCTCTTGCCAGCCGCCTTGGCCATCTGCAGCCCCTCCTCGATCTTCACGATCACCTTGTCGCCGTGCGTGGCCATGGCCTTCAGGGCGGCTGTCGCAGAAATCTGGTCGCTGGCCACCAGCTCGCGCACCTTGGCGGGCGCACCGATGAGGGTCAGCAGATCGCGGACGTAGTTCTCGGTGAAGCCCAGGCGCTTGGCGATGCGGGTCTCGTCCCAGCCAAAACCCACCAGCCGTTTGCACACGGCGGCTTTCTCCAGCGACTCCAGCGGCTTGCCGGCGTTGCTGCGCACCAGCCCCACGGTGATGTCTTCCAGATCGTGCGCTTTGGTGCTGACCACCACGGGCAGCAGATCGATTTCCAGTCCCTCGGAGACGGCCAGGTCGACGCCCGCCAAGCGGCAATGGCCATCGTTGAGGTAGATGACGCTGTCCTCGCCTTCGCGCGCCACGTAGCCCGCGAGCGGGTGCTCGGGCTTGAAGCCTTCGCTGGTGATGCTGTCGGCCAGAGCGCGGATGTGGGCGTGGTACGCCGCGTTCTCGATCCTGACGTTGAAACCGGGGATGACGCGGATCTGCGAACGAGGCACGAACCACAGGTCGCGTTTGGCGGCGCCAGCGGCCTTCATGGCGCCTTTGATGGAGCCAGCCACCAACGTGATGTCGGGACTGGTGGCCAGCGCCTGGGCTTGGGCGAGTTGGTCGGCGTCGGCGTGAATGGCGGTGTCTTGCATGGGGGTCTCTCCAGTGGGTTGAGCGTGGGCTTGAGGGTGGCGCTGACCCGGTGTCGGATCGGCGGCTCCAATTCATCCTGCCAGTGGGTCTTCGGATTTCAAGGGGGCGAAGCAGTCATTTCTCCACCGCACGCAGAGCCTGCTTTCATGTGTCGTAACTGCATCTGAGCCGCCTGGCACCCAGCCCCACGGCTGCTACCCCCAGATGG
>QBMB01000026.1:0-14082 GCA_003241965.1 Burkholderiales bacterium
GGATTACTTGATTGCGACCGGTGCCAGCGCGCGTGTGAGGCTGGCTTCGCCGCGGCCGTGCACCTGCAGCTTGTAGCCCCTGATGGTGTCCTGGCGCGCGGTGTTGAGCAGCTGGTTGGTGATCTGCACCGGGGTGGCGCTGGCGAACTTGCTGCCGAGCACGGCTGCGTAGCCGGTGATCACGGGGGCGGCGAACGAGGTGCCGTACAGGCCGGTCTTGCTGCCCTCCACACCGACCACCAGGAAGTTTTTCTGAATGGCGGGGTCGGTGCCGGCGGTGTTGGAGTACGAGGCCATCGTGGCCGGCGCCGCCGTGGTGCCGTTGGTGGTGAGCGCACCCACGTAAATGGCGGTCTTGGTGCCCTTGAGCGCAAGGTTGAGGTAGTCGCTCTGGCCGCGCGCGTTTTTGCCCAGCACGGCGATGCTGTCGTTGCCGGCGGCTTTGGAGATCACGGCGGTGCCGTTCTTCGCGTAGCTGATGATGGAGTTTTCCTGCGCGCTCCAGCGGATCTGGCTGGCGGTGTAGCCGGCGGTGGCCATCATTCCGTAGCTCAGGTTGAGCACGTTGAGGCCCTTGTTGAGCTTGACTGCGGTGCCACTGTTGAAGTCCTGCAGGGCCACGCCGGCCAGCGGCGCGATCATGCCGGCTTCCATGGAGGTCCATTGGCCGTGGCGCAGCTGCTGGCTGCTGGTGCCGAGCTTGCCGCTCAGCATCGAGTTGCTCCTGAAATCGTCGACCACGGTGATGGTCACGCCCTTGCCCTTGTAGCCCTTGGCCCAGGCATCACCCACCTCGGTGCTCATCCAGGCCGGCGTGGCGGCCGAGGCCGCCAGCGAGGTGTCGATGCTCGCTTCGCCGTCCTGGGCCAGGGCGGTCGTGGCGCCCAGGGCGCTGACAACGCTGCACAGCGCGATGGCTAGGGTGGTGTGTGTTTTCATGGAATCCTTCTGGTGGGTTGCGGTGGCTAAAACGCGTGGGAAAGTGACACGGAGATCTGGTGCTGGTCGCGGGATGTTTCGTTGAACAGGTAGCGCAGCGTCTCGGCCGGCTCCAGCGGGGAAGCCGCCATGCGGCAGTTCACGGCCTGCACACCGCCGATCTCGCCGTAGTCGGCGGTGCAGCTTTTTTCGCGCAGGCGCCCGCCCAGGGTGGTGGTGGCGCGCAGTGTGAGCACGGTGCGCCGGTCGATGTTCGCCCGGTGGATGAGGCCGAGCTTGAGGCTGGGCGAGATGCTGTACTTGCGGCCGTTTTCGCCGGTGCCCAGTCCCCAGATGAAACCGGTGTTGGGCGAGAGCTGTGTCATCCAGGTGGCGCGCATGTCGGTCCAGTTCGAGCTGTACCAGGCCGAAAAATCCACGCGCTCACCGCCTGACGATTCGAAGCCCTGGCCCTTGAGATGGCGCACCTGGCTGGACAGGTCTGATCCCTGCCGGATCTCGATCAAGCTCGTTGAACGGGATGCGTTCAGTGGGCTCATTCGGCTTGCATCGCTCCAGTCCGAAGCCTGCGCACCCCACCAAGGGGCGCAGGCCAGCACCAGACACAGCACGGCCCGGGAGCGGGTGCTCGTCGCCGACGGCGTCGGCCAGGGGATCGGTGGGTTGGAGGATCGGATCATGCAAACCGGCTCAAGTAACCATGGTGTTGCCGTACTGATCGGCCCGCCAACGGCCAGCTTGAGCCCTGTTGGGTGCGCAGGCCCCACAAGACGGGGGTTGCCGTGTGTTGCGTCACGCGGCATACACTCCCCTCTGCTCCGGGGTGCACCGATCTTCCAAGGTCGGGCGCTGAGACGGCTTACCAGCCGAACCCGCGAACTTGATCCGGTTAGTACCGGCGAAAGAAGAGCGCATGCCCCACGCGGCATGTGGGTGAGTCCCTTCCTCCGTTGTCACGGTGGGGGTGCTCCACCCGCCGTCGCGGTCCATGGGGCGGTCCTCCGGAGCATTCACTGCCCTTCCACCGGAACCGGAGACCGCCACCATGAATGCACACGAACAATTCTCTGCCTCGTCGCTGACCCTCAGCCGCGAACCCTTCCCCGCCTCCCGCAAGATCCACGTGCCCGGCCAGCAGCCCGGCGTGCGCGTGCCCATGCGCGAGATCGCACTGACCAATGGCGAACGTGTGGTGGTGTACGACACCTCAGGCCCGTACTCGGAGCCCACGGCCACCATCGACGTGACGCGGGGCCTGCCCGGTGTGCGCGGTGCGTGGATCGCCGCGCGCGGCGACACCGAGACCTATGCTGGCCGCACCCGCCAGGCGCTGGACGATGGCGCGAAGAACGAGGCCCGCCAGAACGACACGACCATCGAACGCATCGAGGCGTTGCGCGCGCAAGCCGCTGGCCTGCAGCGCACGCCGCGCCGTGCACGCAGTGGCATGAACGTGACGCAGATGCACTATGCGCGCCGCGGCATCGTCACGCCCGAGATGGAATTTGTGGCCGTGCGCGAGAACGGAAAACGAGAGTGGATGGCCGAGTACCTGAGTGACGCCGCGCGCGAAAACCGCCTGCGCGGCAACCCCATGGGCGCACACATCCCCAACATGATCACGCCCGAGTTCGTGCGCGACGAGGTGGCGCGCGGGCGCGCCATCATCCCGGCCAACATCAACCACCCCGAGGTGGAGCCCATGGCCATCGGGCGCAATTTCCTCGTCAAGGTCAACGCCAACATCGGCAACTCGGCCGTCACCTCCAGCATCGAGGAAGAGGTGGACAAACTGGTGTGGGCGACCCGATGGGGCGCGGACAACGTGATGGACCTCTCCACCGGGCGCAACATCCACACCACGCGCGACTGGATCGTGCGCAACTCGCCGGTGCCCATCGGCACAGTGCCGATCTACCAGGCGCTGGAAAAGGTGGGCGGCGTGGCCGAAGACCTCACCTGGGCAATCTTCCGCGACACACTCATCGAGCAGGCCGAACAAGGGGTGGACTACTTCACCATCCACGCCGGCGTGCGCCTGGCGTTCATCCACCTCACCGCGAACCGGCGCACGGGCATCGTCTCGCGCGGCGGCTCCATCATGGCCAAGTGGTGCATCACGCACCACCGCGAGAGTTTTCTCTTTGAGAACTTTGACGAGATCTGCGAGATCATGAAAGCGTACGACGTGAGCTTTTCGCTCGGCGACGGCCTGCGCCCCGGCAGCGCGGCCGACGCCAACGACGAGGCACAGTTCGCCGAACTCAAGACCCTGGGTGAACTCACGCAGACCGCGTGGAAGCACGACGTGCAGACCATGATCGAAGGGCCGGGCCATGTGCCCATCCACCTGATCCAGGCCAACATGGACGAGCAGTTGAAGCACTGCCACGAGGCGCCGTTCTACACACTCGGCCCGCTGACCATCGACATCGCGCCGGGCTACGACCACATTGCCTCGGCCATCGGTGCGGCCATGATCGGCTGGATGGGCACGGCCATGCTGTGCTACGTGACGCCCAAGGAACACCTGGGCCTGCCCGACCGCGACGACGTGAAGCAAGGCCTGATCGCCTACCGGATCGCAGCCCACGCAGCCAACATCGCCAAAGGCCACCCGGGCGCCCGGGCCCGCGACGACGCCATGAGCAAGGCACGCTTCGAGTTCCGCTGGCACGACCAGTTCAACCTCGGCCTGGACCCGGACACCGCGCGCTCTTTCCACGACGAGACCTTGCCCAAGGACAGCAGCAAGGAGGCGCACTTCTGCAGCATGTGCGGGCCGAAGTTCTGCTCGATGAAGATCACGCAGGACGTGCGGGATTACGCAGTAAAGCTTGGCCCGGGTGAGACCGAAGCCCTGGGACAGGGCACGGCTGCGAAGTCGGCCGAGTTCAAGGCCGCAGGTGGCGAGTTTTATGTGTCGGTGAGCAATCTGACCCGCAAGGCCTGAGGCTTCCCTCAGGGAGTCGGCAAAGGCGGCCGTATCGCCATCGCACGGCATTGAACCTGGCTGACCCAACTTGGTTGAACCTTTGCGCACGAGGCCTGGTGCGCCGATCGTGGTGACCTGGCCCTAGCGCGACAGAAACCAGATCAAGGCCCAGAGGACCACCGCGCCGGTGACATGAAGGAACAAAGAGGTGAAACCGCTCGCGTCGTCCTGCTGCGTGAACTGCTCCTGCGGAAAGCGTCCCAACGAGAGCACCCGCACAGTGAGCCAGCCGACGCTCCAGAAAACGGTCTCGACCAAAAAATCCCATCCGAGCCACCACAAGAATCGAAGCACCGCCAAAACAATGGACTTGGGAAGCTCGAAGAGGTCTGCAGGGTTGAACATACGCGCCTTAAAAGAGTTTCAACCGTGTGAGTATTCGAACTTTTCAATATTTTGGTGTCTGTTTTTTGATTCAATTCGACCAAACTTTAATTACTTTAGCTCCACCTGTTGAGGAGTCTGTCCGCGTCGCGTTTGGTCGGGCTCAAGCCGCGCGGAACAGATCCCTGCGAGCCGCCGCCGTGATGGTCGCCACGGCGGGGTTGGAGATGCGGCGTTCGATCGAAATCGCGTAGAACTCTTCCACGAGCTTGGTTGCCGTTCCCAGCGCCGCCACCTGGTACTGGGCTTCGATCTCCTGCGCCAGCACGGTTGGGCCAGCGAAGACGCCACAGCCCTGCCGTCCAAAAGCCTTGGTCAGGGCACCGTCGTCGAACTCGGCCACCACCCGGGGCGTCAGGCCCGTGTTTCTGAACCAGGCATCCAGCCGCGGGCGCAAGGCGGTGCCTTCGCAAGGCATCAGGAAGGGCAAGGCTTGCAGGCATTGCGGAAAGCGCGTGCGGGCCTTGCGCACCGTGAGACCTTCGCGGATGAGCAGGGCGGGCGCCGCAAAGAAGCTCACGTCCGTGGTGCCCAACAGGTGGGTGTAGGCCTTGACGCTCAGGCCCGCAGGCATGGGCACATCGGAGATCACGAGATCGAGCCGGTGCACGGCGAGTTCGGCCAGCAAAGCGGTCAGCTTGCCCTCCTGGCACACCAGGCGCCCCACCGGCTCAGTCAATGCGGGTTCCAGCAAGTGAGACACGATCGACTTGTGCACGGAGTCCACGATGCCGACCCGGAAGCGGCCCTGGGGATCGCCCGGCTGATCGGTTTGCAAAGCGTCGGTGAGGGCTGCACCCAGTGTGAAGATTTCGTCGGCGAACCTCTGCACCATGCGACCTGTGTCGGTGGCTTCCACGCCCCGCCCGACCCTGCGCAGCAGCGGCTTGCCGATGCGTTCCTCCAGCAGCTTGATCTGTCCACTGAGTGTGTGCGGCGTGAGGTGCAGCTCGGCGCTGGCGCGCGCGATGCTGCCCGTTCGAAGCACGGTCCAGAGGTAGTACAGGTGTTTGTAGTTCATGCTGATCACTCGCTTTTTTCGATGATACAGGCGGTTAAAGTGACTTTTTGTCGACGTTCAAAGTCCCTACAGTGGCGCGACACAAGGGGCTTCCAGCCTCGCCAGATCCACCCAGGAGAGCCTGAATGCACATGAAAAACCACGTCTTGGACACCCAGCCACCGCGCAGCTGGAAGGCAGGTGCAGCATGATGGCGGCCGTGCTCGCCACCGTCGCACTGGGGTGCCTGTGGGGTGCGTGGGGCGCCTGGCGCGAACGCAACACGGCGCGTGACGTGGGTGCCCTGGCCGGTATGGGCTGCGTCCTGGGTGTGTCGGCCCTGATGGTTCTCTGACCCTCGCGGGTCAAGCGGACACCGCGGCTCAGCCCCCGTGTTGGGGCTGCAGCAGCGGCACACGGTTGATGGCCATGGCGGCCGCGGCCGTGCGGGTCTCCACACCGAGCTTGGCGTAGATGCGCTCCAGATGCTTTTTCACCGTGGCGGGGCTGGCGCCCAGGATGTCGCCGATGTCGCGGTTGATCTTGCCCTTGACCACCCAATACAAAACCTCGGCCTCGCGCGCGGTGAGCCCGAAGGCACCGGCCACGCTGGAGAGCACGCTGGCGTCCGACGTTTCCTGCATCACGATGAGCCAATCGCCGCCGGCATCGGCCTCACCGTCTTCGTCGCCCACACGCTGGTGCAGCCGGAAGGTAAGGCGGCGCGGGCCGTTCTCCAGCGTGAGGCGGGGCGGTTCGCGTTGCTCGTTCGCCCCAGCCAGGCCACCGAGGTTGCGGCGCAGCCACTGCAGAACAGCCGGTGGTGTGGTGGGTGACTCGGTGCCGCAGTAGTTGCGCAGCAGATCACGCGCCAGCGGGGTCTGCCACATCAGGCGGCCATCGCTCTCACGCACGGTGATGGTGGCGTAGCCGAACGCATCCAGTGCGTTGCGCGCCTGGCTGCGCTCCACCGCGCCCTGGCGCACATGGCGCGCGGTGCGCAGGTGCACGCCCATGCGCGCCATCACCTCGCGCGGCTTGATGGGTTTGGTCACGTAGTCGGCGCCGCCAGCATCGAGCGCTGCCACCAGGTGCTCGGTTTCGGTGAGGCCGGTCATGAAGATGATGGGAATGTGCGCGGTGACTGGCTGTGCCTTGAGGCGGCGCGCCACCTCGAAGCCATCAATGCCGGGCATCAAGGCGTCCAGCAGCACCACGTCGGGCAGGGCCTGGGTGGCGCGGCGGATGGCACTCTCGCCGTCCAGCGCCACCAGCACGGTGTAGCCCGCGTCGTCCAGCGCGTCGTGCAGCGGGGCCACGTTGTCGGGCACGTCATCGACGATCAGCACGATGAGCTTGTCGGACTGCTGCAGCGGTGCCGGGCCAAGCACTGTGCCGATGGAGCGGGTGGGCATGAACTCAGACATGGCGTTGCAGCAGCTGCTGTTCGATGGCGTCAAAACGAAATTCGCGCGCGAGCGTGCGCAACTGCTGTGCAAACGCGGCCTGCTCGGGGTGGTCCTGCACCCACTCGTCCAGCCACTGCACGATGCCCTTGTAGTAGCCCAGCCGCACGAGTTCGAGCAGGGGGGCGAAGTTGTGGCCATCGTGGGCGGCCGGCTGTTCGCCAGGGACTGGCAGCAAAGAAGTCACCGGCGCTGGCGAAGGCAACACCTGTTCGATCCAGCCGAGCTCAAGCCGCTGGCCCAGCCAACCGATGAGGTCGTCGCGGCGCACCGGTTTCACAAAGAAGTCTTGCGGCCGGTGGCCCAGGTCGTTGTCCAGGCCCTTGTCGAAGGCGTTGGCCGAGACGATGGCCAGCGGCACCGTGCCCCACCCACTGGCACGCAGGCGGCGCATGGTCTCCCAGCCGTCGATGCCGGGCATGGCGAGGTCCATGAAGACGGCATCGGGCGCGGCGGCATCGCCTGGCTGCAGTCCTTCGAGCAAGCCCAGCGCATCCAGGCCGCTGGTGGCCAGCATCACCTCGAAGCCCAGCGGCTCCAGCCAGCGCTGGATCAGCTCGCGATCGGCTTCTTCGTTGTCCACCACCAGCACTCGCCGGCGTGCGCCCTCGTAACCAATGTGGCTGGGCAGTGCCAGCGGGCGCGGCAACACCGCGCCATGCACCTCGGGCAAAAACAGGCGCACGGTGAACACCGAGCCCACGCCGGGTGTGCTGCGCACGGTCATCTCGCCGCCCATGAGGTCGGTCAGCATCTTGGCAATGGTGAGGCCCAGTCCGGTGCCGGTGGAAGGCCCGGGCGCAGCGGCTTCGTTCTGCCCGCGCGCGAACGGCTCGAACACGCGCTCCAGGTCTTGCGCGCGCATGCCGGGGCCGGTGTCGTGCACCTCGAACTGCGCCATCTCGCGCGCATGCGTCACGCGCAACCGCACCTGGCCGGTGTGGGTGAACTTCACCGCGTTGCCCAGCAGGTTGATGAGGATCTGGCGCAGGCGCTTTTCGTCGGCGCGCACCGTGTCGGGCAGGCGGCTGCCGGTCTCGAACGCGAAGCGCAGGCCCTTGGCGCTGGCCTGCAATTCGAACATGCCCGCCACCTCCTGCATGGCGCCGGCAAAGGCCATGGGCCGCACATCGAGCGCGAGCTTGCCGGACTCGATGCGCGCGATGTCCAGCGTGCCTTCGATCAGCGAGAGCAGGTGTTCACCGCCCCGGTTGATCACGCGGATGGCCTGCGCGCGGTGCGGCGCCATGCCGGTGTCTTCCTGCAGCAGCTGCGCGTAGCCCAGGATGCTGTTGAGCGGCGTGCGCAGCTCGTGGCTGATGGTGCTGATGTAGCGCGTCTTGGCCTGGTTGGCCTGCTCGGCGGCCAGGCGCGCCTGCTGCAGGGCTTCGTCGGTGAGGCGGTGCGACTCGATCTCCTGCATGAGCAGGCGCGTCTGCCGGTTCGACTCTTCCTGCGCCACTTCGCGGCTCTTGTGCGCCAGCACCAGCCACCAGGCCACGGTGGCCGTGATGAGCAGCAGCACGGCATAAACGCGCACGAAGCCCGAGCGCAGCGCGGCGTCGAGCAGGCCGGCGTTGGCCGACAGGCCCATGCGCTGCGCCAGGCCTTGCACCTCTTGCCGGTACAAGAGGCCGAGCACAGCGGCCAGCACGGGCGCCATCACCAGCATGAGCAGCATGTAGTGCGCGAGACCGGCCTCCAGATACGGCCAGATCGAGCGCGGCAGCACGCGCCGCAGCGCGCCCATCCACTGTTCGGAGAGTTTGGCGTGCGGTTTGCAGAGGTCGCCGCAGCGGGCGTCCAGCGTGCAACACAGCGAACAGATGTGGCCTTGGTACGCAGGACAGTGCGACATGTCGGGCGCTTCGTATTCACGCTCACAAATCACGCAGGTGTGCAATGTGGCACTGCCTGCGGCACCTTCGGGACCGGCGGCTCTGGCGATGTAATAACGCCCCTGCGTGGCCCACGCAATCAAGGGCGCTGTCAAAAACGCTGTGACCATCGCGATCACGGCCGAGAACGCCTGCGCACCCGGGCCCATGAGCCCCATGTGCGCCACGATGGACAACACCGAAGCCAAGCCCATCGCCCCCACACCCACCGGGTTGATGTCGTACAGATACGCCCGCTTGAACTCGATGCCCTTGGGGCTCCAGCCCATCGGCTTGTTGATCACCAGATCGGCCACCACGGCCATGATCCAGGCGATGGCGATGTTCGAGTACACGCCGAGCACCTGGCCCAGGGCCTGGAACACATTCATCTCCATGAGCATGAAGGCGATGAAGGTGTTGAACACCACCCACACCACGCGCCCGGGGTGGCTGTGGGTGATGCGCGAGAAGAAGTTGCTCCAGGCCAACGAGCCGGCGTAGGCGTTGGTCACGTTGATCTTGAGCTGCGAAACCACCACGAAGACCGCCGTGGCCGCCACCGCCCAGCCGTAGTCGGAGAACACGTATTCGTAAGCTGCGAGGTACATCTGGTTGGGGTCCACCGCGCGATCGGGCGGCACCATGTGGCTGATGGCCAGGTACGCGAGCAGCGCGCCGCCGAGCATCTTGAGCACACCCAGAATCACCCAGCCCGGGCCACCGGCCAGCACGCCCGCCCACCAGCGCAGTTCCTTGCCTGGCTCTTTGGCCGGCATGAAGCGCAGATAGTCGGCCTGCTCGCCCATCTGGGTGATGAGCGCGATGCCCACCGTGAGCGCCGCACCAAACAAGTGCCAGTCGAACTGCGCACCCGCACCGGATTCGCCCCCATAGCGCACCACATTGGTGAAAGTCTCGGGTGCCATCACCGCCACCGCCCCAAAAGGGACCACCATCATCACCAGCCACAGCGGCTGGGTCCAGACCTGGAAACGGCTGATCACCGACACCCCGTGCGTGACCAGCGGAATGACCACCACCGCGCAGATGAGGTAACCCCAGGCCGGCGGAATGTCGAGCGCGAGCTCCAGCGCGTAGGCCATCACCGCGGCTTCGAGCGCGAAGAAGATGAAGGTGAAGGTGGCGTAGATCAGCGAGGTGATGGTGGAGCCGATGTAGCCGAAGCCCGCGCCGCGCGTGAGCAGATCCATGTCGACCCCGTAGCGCGCGGCGTACACGCTGATGGGCAGACCAGCGAGGAAGATGATCAAACCGGTGCACAGGATGGCCAGCGCGGCGTTCACGAAGCCGTATTGCACCAGCAGCGTGGCGCCCACCGCCTCCAGAATCAGGAAGGAGGCCGCACCGAACGCGGTGTTGGCCACGCGCCATTCGCTCCACTTGCGAAAGCGCTGCGGGGTGTAGCGCAGCGCGTAGTCTTCCATCGTCTCGCTGCCGACCCAGCTGTTGTAGTCGCGGCGCACACGGGTGATGCGCTGGGGCGCGTCCTGACCGGGCTGCGGCTCGGCAGACGGCGCTGGCGTGGTGCGGATGGGGACGATGGGGATGGTTGTCACACAGCGTTTGTGCAGCTTTCGTGCCACGCCCTCAGCCGCACCCAGGGCCGTGCACGGCCACGGGGCGTTTTCGGGGCACGGGAATTGCTGACTCCACCGCTCAAGCACCACCCGAGACACACGCACCGCCATGGAACTCACGCCCCGCGAAAAAGACAAGCTGCTGATCTTCACCGCCGCCCTGCTGGCCGAGCGGCGCCAGGCGCGCGGGCTCAAGC
Source organism: Burkholderiales bacterium (assembly GCA_003241965.1). Lineage (GTDB taxonomy): Bacteria > Pseudomonadota > Gammaproteobacteria > Burkholderiales > Burkholderiaceae_C > Hydrogenophaga. The sequence goes on from QBMB01000026.1 coordinate 10,460, forward strand.
TCAACTACCCCGAGGCCGTAGCCCTGATCAGCGCGGCCGTGATGGAGGGCGCGCGCGACGGCAAGACCGTGGCCCAGCTCATGAGCGACGGGCGCAACGTGCTCACCCGCGCCGACGTGATGGAGGGCATCGCCGAGATGATCCCCGACATCCAGGTGGAAGCCACCTTCCCCGACGGCACCAAGCTGGTCACCGTGCACCAACCCATTCCTTGATTCATCTCTCGAAAGCTCCCATGCGCCTGACCACCGCCCTCCTCTCTGTCGTCGCGTTCTGCGCGCCTGCCCTCGCCCACGAAGGCCACGGCCTGCCAGGCTCCCACTGGCACTCCACCGACACGCTGGGGTTCATCGGCGTCGTGCTGGCCATTGCGGTGGCGCTGTGGTGGTCCAGCGGCAAGCACTGAGGCCATGCCCATGATCCCCGGCGAACTTTTCACCGACGAGGGCGTGCACACGCTCAACCCCGGCCGGCGCACGCTCACCCTGGTGGTGAAGAACGGCGCCGACCGCCCGATCCAGGTTGGCTCGCACTACCACTTTGCCGAGGTCAACGGCGCACTCGACTTCGACCGCGCTGCCGCGCGCGGCATGCGGCTGAACATCGCCAGCGGCACGGCCGTGCGCTTCGAGCCCGGCCAGCAGCGCACGGTGGAGCTGGTGGACTACGCGGGCGACCGCATCGTGTACGGCTTTCGTGGTTTGACACAAGGGAAGCTCTGATGAGCACGATTTCAAGAAGCGCCTACGCCAACATGTTCGGCCCCACCGTGGGCGACCGCCTGCGCCTGGCCGACACCGGTCTCATGATCGAGATTGAAAAGGACTACACCCTGGCCGCCGGCGGCTACGGTGAAGAGGTCAAATTCGGCGGTGGCAAGACCATCCGCGACGGCATGGCGCAGTCGCAAAGAACGCGCGCCGAAGGCGCAGTGGACACGGTCATGACCAACGCCGTCATCATCGACCACTGGGGCATCGTCAAGGCCGACATCGGTCTGAAAGACGGTCGCATTGTGGCCATCGGCAAGGCCGGCAACCCCGACACCATGCCCGGCGTGGACATCATCATCGGCCCGGGCACCGAGGTGATCAGCTGCGAAGGCAACATCGTCACCGCCGGCGGCATCGACAGCCACATTCACTTCATCTGCCCGCAGCAGGTGGACGAAGCGCTCACCTCCGGCATCACCACCATGCTCGGCGGCGGCACCGGACCGGCCACCGGCACCTTCGCCACCACCTGCACGCCCGGCCCGTGGCACATCGAACGCATGTTGCAGGCGGCCGACGGCCTGCCCATGAACCTGGGCTTTCTGGGCAAGGGCAATGCCAGCCTGCCCGCACCGCTGCACGAACAGATCAACGCCGGTGTGATCGGCCTGAAGCTGCACGAAGACTGGGGCACCACGCCGAGTGCCATCAGCAACTGCCTTGATGTGGCGGAAGACACCGACACCCAGGTCGCCATCCACTCCGACACGCTCAACGAGTCGGGCTTCGTGGAGGACACCATCGCCGCCACCAAAGGCCGCAGCCTCTGCGCCTTCCACACCGAAGGCGCCGGTGGCGGGCATGCGCCGGACATCCTGCGCGTGGTGGGCGAGGCCAACTTTTTGCCCAGCTCCACCAACCCGACCATGCCCTACACGGTGAACACGCTGGACGAGCACGTGGACATGCTCATGGTCTGCCACCACCTCGACGCCGGCATTCCCGAAGACCTGGCCTTCGCCGAAAGCCGCATTCGACGCGAAACCATCGCGGCCGAGGACATCCTGCACGACATGGGCGCCATCAGCATGATGAGCAGCGACAGCCAGGCCATGGGCCGCGTGGGCGAGGTCATCATCCGCACCTGGCAGGCGGCCGACAAGATGAAAAGCCAGCGCGGCAGCCTGCCGGGCGATGGCCCACGCAACGACAACTTCCGCGTCAAACGCTACATCGCCAAGTACACGATCAACCCGGCCATCGCCCACGGCATCTCGCACATCGTGGGCTCGCTCGAAGTGGGCAAGTGGGCCGATCTCGTGGTGTGGAAGCCCGCCTTCTTCGGCGTGAAACCCGCGCTCATCCTGAAAGGCGGCAGCATCGCGCTGGCCGCCATGGGCGACCCCAACGCCTCCATTCCCACACCCCAACCAGTGCACTACCGCCCCATGTTCGGCAGCTTCGGCGGCGCCATGGCGAAGAGCAGCCTCACCTTCGTCTCGCAAGCAGCGCTCTCAGCCGGTGTGGGTGAGCGCTACGGCCTGCGCAAGACGCTGGACGCCGTGCGCGGCTGCCGAAGCGTCACCAAGGCCAGCATGGTGCACAACAGCCTGCTGCCGAAGATGGAGATCGACCCGCAGACCTACGCGGTGCGCGCCGACGGCGTGCTGCTCACCTGCGAGCCCGCCACGCGCCTGGCCATGACACAACGCTACTTCCTGTTTTGAACAACGTTCCCATGTTGCAAGCCTCCAAACTCATCCCGCAAGGCCAGGGCCTGGCCCGCACCATGGTGCAGCGCGCTGCGCACCTGGAGCTGGACTGGGACGTGCGCCAGAAGAGTCGCTTCGACACCGTGGCCTCCGACGAACGCCACGTGGGCGTGTTCCTGCCGCGCGGCACCGTGGTGCGCGGTGGCGACGTGCTGGTGACGCAAGACGGCTCGCTCCTGCGTGTGGTGGCCGCGCCCCAGCCGGTGCTGCGCATCACCGCCTGCCCCGACCACCCCGAGAGCGAGCAGGCCTTCGACCTCATGCGCGCGGCTTACCACCTGGGCAACCGCCACGTGCCCATCGAGCTGCAGCCCGACCACCTCAAGATCGAGCCCGATCACGTGTTGGCCGACATGCTGCGCGCCATGCACCTCACGGTGGTGGAAGTGCGCGAACCCTTCGAGCCCGAGGCCGGCGCGTACAGCACACACCATGCAGCGGCGCCGAGCCACGACCACGGGCATGCAGACCATGGGCACGCGCACGGGCGTGCCCATGGGCATTCCCACGGACCCGATCACAAACATGCCCACGGCTGAGCTGGAGGCAGCGCAGCGCTCGGCCGCCAGCCTGCTGCAGATCCTCTGGCTCGCCTCTCCCGCGCTGCCAGTGGGTGGGTTTTCGTACTCCGAAGGGCTCGAGTCCGCGGTGGACACCGGGCTGGTGTTTGATGAAACAAGTGCCGCCGCCTGGCTCACCGACCAGCTGCACCTGGGCCTGGCGCGCAGTGATCTGGCGGTGGCGGCCCAGGCCATTCCCGCTTGGCGCGCGAACGATCTGACCCGCATAACAGAACTCAACCACTGGGTGCTGCAGACCCGTGAAACGCTGGAGTTCCGCCTGCAAAGCGAACAGATGGGTCGCTCACTGATGGAGTGGGCGCGCCAGCTCGGCGAGCTGGGCACCGGCGTGTTTGAACAGCTTCAGAGCGCGCGCCTGGACCCGCCCACTTACCCGGTGGCCTGCGCGTGCGCCGCCGCCAGCACCGGCGCCAGCGTGCACGACAGCCTGGTCGGCTACGCCTTCGGCTGGTGCGAAAACATGGTGCAGGCGTCCATCAAGTCGGTACCACTGGGGCAAAGCGCCGGCCAGCGCATGCTGGCACGGCTGGCGCAGCAAATACCGGCCGTGGTGGACC
>QBMB01000026.1:14092-38655 GCA_003241965.1 Burkholderiales bacterium
CCCCCCATCCCCCGCCGCACCAAACACCTTCCCCCCTTGCGCGTGGGGATCGGTGGCCCGGTCGGCTCGGGCAAGACCACCTTGCTGGAGATGCTCTGCAAGGCCATGCGCGACCGGTACGACCTGATCGCCATCACCAACGACATCTACACCAAGGAAGACCAGCGCATCCTCACCGTGAGCGGCGCGCTGCCGGCCGAGCGCATCATGGGCGTGGAAACCGGTGGCTGCCCGCACACCGCCATTCGCGAAGACGCCTCGATCAACTTGGAGGCCATCGACCGCATGCTCGGTGAGTTCCCCGACGCCGACGTGGTGTTCATCGAAAGCGGCGGTGACAACCTCGCCGCCACCTTCAGCCCCGAACTCAGCGACCTCACCATCTACGTGATCGACGTGGCCGCCGGCGAGAAGATCCCTCGCAAGGGCGGCCCCGGCATCACCAAGAGCGACCTCTTCATCATCAACAAGACCGACCTCGCCCCTCACGTGGGCGCAGACCTGGAAGTGATGAAGGCCGACACCGCCCGCATGCGCCCCGACAGCGCACGCCGCCCCTGGGTGATGACCAACCTCAAGACGCTGGCCGGCGTGGACGAGGTGGTGCGCTTCATCGAGACACGCGGCATGCTGCCCAAACCGCAACCCGAGACGGCCGACATCGCAGGCTAAAATCGCACTGTTGCCGACGCATCCGGAGACTTGGGTGAGCGGTTTAAACCAGCAGTCTTGAAAACTGCCGACTCGCAAGGGTCCGTGAGTTCGAATCTCACAGTCTCCGCCAAAGAATTCAAGGGCCTTGAGCAATCAAGGCCCTTTTTTCTTGTCCCAACCATCGGGCCACCAGCACCCCGAAACACCCGCTTGCAAACATTCCGGTCAACCCTCTTCAAATGCGATCAATTCTCATTTAAGATGGATTTGCAAGCCACCCCAAGTCGTTCGAAGCACCCGAACCCGGACCGGCAGCCAGCACATCGAACGCGCCTTGGCGCGTTGTCAACACCCTGTCTGGAGACTGCCGTGAACACCGAGACCGAACTGCCTGACGAAGAGGAACATGTGCTGCCCTGCATCGAGGCCATGCTCGCGGGCACGCTGGCGCTGATGACGGGACACGCCCAGAGCGCTTGCGCCACCCAGCGTGATCTCATGGGCCGCAAGATCCGCTCGAACCTGTTCTTTCTGGGCCAACACCCGGGGCTTTCTCCGAGCTTTCGCACCGTGCTTCAGCGCATGCACCAGCACTGGGACGCACTGGTGAAACCGGGCGATGGTTCGGTAGCGCAGGCCGGGTCGCGCAACGAGGATCTGCTGCCCGAGCGGCGCCTGTGGCACACCACGGCGTCATCGGTTCAATGAGCGCGCTGGTGCCGGGCGTGGTGCACGAACACGCCATCCTGACCCGCCACCTGGGCAGCGTGCAAGGCCGCGTGTCCAGGCTCATGCACGAGAAGGACCGCGAATTGAAGGCCCTCGCTGGAGAGGTTGTGCGGCTGCGTGGGCAACTGGTGATCGTGCGTACCCACCAGCTGTGGGGCATGGCTGCGCCGCTGGCAGCCATTGGGCGGCGCAACAGTGCGCCAAGCGCCCCACCGGAAGAGCTCGAAGCGGCACGCAAGGCGATCTGCCAGGTCGGCTGCTCGGGGCACGCGCACCACTGGCTGTCGGACGAGGGTCAGTGCCGCTGGAGCGGCCTGGCTTGTGATGCAGGTGGTGAGTGAGTCGCGGGGCGCGCTGGTGTTTCAGCGCACGCCGGAGATCACGGCGCCGAGGTTGCGGTTGTCACCAACGGTGGCGAAGGTCAGCTGAAAGCCTGCGCCCGCTGGCGAAACAAAGGCCACGCCGGTGGACACCAGGGCCGGTGCTGAACAGGGAGCGCCGCCATTGGTCACCGACACGTTGAACACGTTCTTGCCGGAGGCGCGGGGAACAAAATTGCCGGTGAATGAGCAGCCAGGTGCCGGAGCGGGCACTGCAGCGAACGTCCCATCGCCAGCGACGGTCAGGGTGTATTGCTCGCCGCCCGAACCGTCCACGGTCCAGACACCGGCCACACTGGCCAGGGAAGCAGCGGCCGTGTAGCTGTAGGCCGGCGCCACCAGAGGGACGCTGTTGAACGTGGCGGTGGTGCTTGCGTCGGTGATCGTTCCGGAGATGGAACGGGCCGAAGCGTTGTAACTCGCGCTCGCCACGGCGTTCGTCGCCAAGGCAGGTGGAGCCGGGAAGTAGCGGACACCACCAGCCGTGAAAAGGGCTCCATTCGAAGTCCCGGTGCCTTGTGCGAAGCCCTCGACCTGGAGCGACGCGCCACTCGGTGTGCCGTAGAAGGTCCAGAACTCGCCGCTCTCCAGCACCAGCATCTGAAAGGCGTTGCTCGTGTTGGGCAGTGCTGGGTTGCCTGCCGTGGCTGGAAACGCGGTCACCCGCAACGTGCCGGCGTAGTAGCCCTCGGCAGAAGGCCCTGAGGGTGACCCCACGACGTCATCCCCGCCGCCGCCACCACAGCCAACCAGCCCGGCAACGGCCGCCAACGACACCGCCAACACTGCGAAACGTTTCATGAGAGCTCCACTTTTCAAACAAACACCATTGACCATCCATCAAGATGAATAGATACGGGTCATGGTATCCGGCCGGGTATCAACCTTCAGTGCGCTGGCGCCCCAACAAAAGTCTGTTCAGTGCGCCAAAGTTCATGGAGAAGGCCAACAACACCAACGGGCCCGAAGGCCCGCTGGTGTTGTCTGTTGACAGTCCCACCACGTGGGTCCGCCGCATCACTGGGTCAGCATGCCGACATTGACGCCATTCACAACGCGCAGACCGGCTTGGCGGATCTGCTCGGCTTGCTCGGGCGTGGCCACAACGGGGTACTTGTTGTCGGCAAAATCCACCAGGCCCAGGCGCTGGGCTTCCTTGAGTTCGGCCAGCACTTGTGCGCGGGTCTTGCTGGGGCCAGTGGGCACGACGAAGGTCACGATGTCTGGATCACCGAGCTGACCCAGGCGCTGGGCTTCGGCGAGTTCGGCCCGGACTTGTGCGCGGGTGGTGGTGGAGCCGGACGCCACTTCGAATTTCACAATGGTGCCGTCGGGCAGTTGGCCGGCATCGCGGGCGGCGATGGCTTGGGCTTGCACGTCGGCGCGGGTCAGCGGCGCGTTCTGGGCCATGGCGGTGCCTGCGGTCGCGGCGAGGATCAGGGGCAGGAGGATGGCAGTGGAGAGTTTCATGATGTTTCCTTGTGAGAGCGTTGGGGGGAAGACTGGTGTGCCGTTGTGTGGGGCACAGGAAGAACTTTAAAAACCGAGGTTGTCGTTTCCCGAACGCCAGAATGACGAATTCGTAATGCAGCGAAGAGCCCGTTTACACGACAATTTGTGGTATTCCCGGGGTCCTGCCCCCGCCCTGCAACCCCAGATGGACTGCTCCCATGCGCGTGCTGGTCATTGAAGACGAAGCCAAGATCGCTGACTACGTCAAGCGGGGCTTGTCCGAGGCCGGCTATACCGTGGATGTGGCGCGCGACGGTATCGAGGGTCGCTACCTCGCACTCGAAGGCGACTATCAGCTGGTGGTGCTCGACATCATGTTGCCGGGCATCGACGGCTTTGGCGTGCTGGCGGCCTTGCGTGAAAAGCGTGGCACGCCAGTGCTCATGCTCACCGCACGCGACCGGGTGGAAGACCGCGTGCAGGGCCTGGAGGCAGGCGCCGATGACTACCTCGTCAAGCCGTTTGCATTCTCCGAACTGCTTGCCCGCGTGGCAGCCCTGCTGCGTCGAGGCCCCACCGCCACGGAGTCGGCCAACACGCGCATGGCGGTGAGCGACCTGGAAATGGACCTGCTCAGCCGCAAGGCCTGGCGCGCGGGGCAGCGGCTGGACCTCACCGCCAAGGAGTTCTCGCTGCTCGCGCTGCTGGCGCGGCGCAAGGGTCAGATTCTTTCGCGCACCACCATTGCCGAGCAGGTGTGGGACATGAACTTCGACTCGGACACCAACGTGGTGGAGGTGGCTGTGCGCCGCCTGCGCTCCAAGATGGACGACCCGTTCAAGCCCAAGCTGCTGCACAACGTGCGCGGCATGGGTTATGTGCTGGAGGAGCGCGCATGAACACCACGGCCCTGGGCAATACGCCAGTGAGCGGCCAGCCCGCCGAGACACCGTGCGCCTACTCCATCGGTCGGCGCCTGTCGTTGTTGCTGGCCATCCAGACGGTGATCGGGCTGGGCGTGTTGCTGGCGTTCATCTACGGCGCCACCACCATGCTCTTCACCGCCAAGCATGAAGAAGAGTTGCGCAGCTACACAGCCGTTCTCGTCGATGTGGTGCGCGACGCCGACACCAAGGGCGGCGAGGCCGAAGTGAGGGCCAAACTGGCCTGGCTGGCCGAGCGCCGCCCGGGCACTTTCGTGCAGCTTCACCGTGCCGATGGCAGCGAGCTCTACCGCGACAAGGCGCCCACCTTCGACGTGGCCACTTCGGTCTCGCGTGCCATGCCGTTTGCGGTCGAGCCGGTCGGTGGTGCCGGCCCCTTGCAAGGCACGCTGGTGCTGGACTGCACGCAAGACGCCAAGACCGCCAAACGCATGGCCTTGCTGCTCATCGCGGCGGTGCTGGCGGGCGCGGCGCTTGTGGGCTGGGGCACCTTCTGGCGTGTGCGCTGCAGCCTGCGCCCACTGCTGGACCTGGCTGGGCAGACCAAGGCCATCGACGCGCGCCGCTTGGGACACCGGCTCTCATTGGCCGAGCCGGTGGAAGAACTCCAGCCGCTCATCGACCAGTTCAATGGCCTCATGCAGCGCGTGGAGCGCACCTATGTGCAGCTGGAAGGCTTCAACGCCGATGTGGCGCACGAACTGCGCACGCCGCTGGCCAACCTCATCGGCCACACCGAGGTGGCGCTCAGCCGCGAGCGCAGCGTGGGCGAACTCGAAGACACGCTGCACTCCAACCTGGAAGAGCTGCACCGCATGGCGGCCATCGTGAACGACATGCTGTTCCTCGCGCAGGCCGACCGCGGCGTGAAAGCGCGGCGCGGCGCGGCGGTGAGCCTGGCGCAGCTGGTGCAGCAGGTGGTTGAGTTCCATGAGGCGCCGATGGAGGAGCGCGGCCTGAGCGTGACCATTGAAGGCGACACCGAGCTGTCGGTGGACGAGCCGCTGGTCAAGCGCGCCTTGTCCAACCTGCTGGGCAACGCGATCCGCTACGCCGACCCGGGATCGAGCCTGTGTGTGCGCATTGCGCGCGAGTCGGGCGACAGTGTGCGGCTGTGGGTGGAAAACACGGGGCCGTCCATCGAGCCCGAACACCTGCCGCGCCTGTTCGACCGTTTTTTCCGCGCCGACGTTTCTCGCTGCGAGCTGGAGAAGCCGCACCATGGCCTGGGTCTGTCCATCGTGGCCGCCATTGCGCGCATGCACGACGGATTTCCTGCGGCCGAGTCCAGCGGCGGCACCACGCGGGTGGGCTTCAGCCTGAACGCTGCCTGAGGCGAGTCAGTCCGCCAGAAACAGGGCCTGCAGGTCGCTCAGGAAATCGAAGCCGCGCTCGGTGGGCCACACCCGCGTTGCATCGCGCGCGATCAAACCTTTTTGCGCCGCCTGCGCCAAGCCGGGCTCGATGCTGGAGAGTGGCAAGCCGGTGCGCTCCATGAACTGCTGCAGCGAAAAGCCCTCCCTGAGCCGCATGGCATTGAGCATGAATTCAAACGGCAACTCGGCGCGCGATACCTCGTCTGCACTCACCACCGCGTTGCCCGCCAGCGCACGCTCCATGTACAGGCGCGGCTCACGCGCGCGCACCGGTCGCCCCACGCGGTGGGCAAAGCTCAGCTTGCTGTGCGCGCCCGCGCCAATGCCCAGGTAGTCACCGAACTGCCAGTAGTTGGTGTTGTGCCAGCTGCGGTGCCCCGCGCGGGCATAGGCTGACACCTCGTAGCGCTGCAAACCCGCCTGGCCGGTGAGTTCGGTGATGCGGTCCAGCATGTCCCAGGCCTCGTCCTCGGGCGGCAGGGCCGGCGGGTACTTCGCAAAGTAGGTGTTGGGCTCCAGCGTGAGGTGGTAGATGGAGATGTGCGGTGGCGAGAAGGTCAGCGCCGTGCGCACGTCGGCCTCGCAGTCGGCCAGCGTCTGCCCGGGCAGCGCGTACATGAGATCGAGATTGAAGGTGTCGAAGGCCTGCGCGGCCTCCTCCACCGCGGCCATGGCCTGGTCCCGGTCGTGCACACGGCCCAGCGCCTTGAGGTGCACATCGTTGAAGCTCTGCACACCGATGGAGAGGCGCGTCACGCCCGCTGCGCGAAACGCGCGGAAGCGGTCTTTCTCGAAGGTGCCCGGGTTGGCCTCCAACGTGATCTCGGCATCGGCATCGAGCCGCAACAACGCACGCACCTCGCCCAGCAAGCGGTCGATGGCCGCTGGTGAAAAAAGGCTGGGTGTGCCGCCGCCGATGAACACACTGTGCACCGTGCGGCCCCAGATCAGGGGCAGCGAGGCTTCCAGATCGGCGCGCAAGGCATCGAGGTAAAGCGCTTCGGGCAACGGTTGCCCTGGCTCGGACGTGGCACTCCACTCGTGCGAGTTGAAATCGCAGTAAGGGCACTTCTTGAGGCACCACGGCAGGTGGATGTAGAGCGAGAGCGGCGGCAGGCTTTGCAGTTGCAAGGTGCCCGGGCGCATCCAGTGGCGCACATCGTTCCACGGAACCTCGGGCTTGGCCGCCTTGTGGCCAGGCAGACCGCCAGGCCAGGAGACCGGCTGGTCGGCACTCATGGTGCAGTGCCGGGCGCCGGCGCGAACCAGCGCTCGCGCATCAACTCCAGCATCTGTTGCGCTGCGCGCCCGCGGTGGCTGTTGGCGTTTTTCACTTCGGTGGGCAGCTCTGCAAAGGTCTTGCCGAAGGCTGGCAGATACATCACCGGGTCGAACCCAAAACCGTTCGCGCCGATCGGCTGCTGCGTGATGAGACCGGGCGCGCGGCCCGTGGCCACCAGGGGCTCGGGGTCGTCGGCACTGCGCAGGGCCACCAGCGTGCTCACCAGCGCGGCGCGCCGGTCGCTCAAGCCTTGCATTTGTTCGAGCAGCGCACGCACGTTGTTGTCGTCGCCTTTTTCGTAGCCGAACTGCGTGGCGTAAAAAGCCGTGTCGACGCCGGGCAGGCCTCCGAACGCGTCCACACACAGCCCGGCATCATCGGCCAGCGCCGGCAGGCCGCTGATCAGCGCGGCATGACGCGCCTTGGCCAGTGCGTTCTCCACAAAGGTGCGGTGCGGCTCGGGCGCTTCGGGAATGCTCAGGTCGGCCTGGCACACCAGCTCGATGCCCAGCGGCGCAAACAGCGCTTGCAGCTCGGCGAGCTTGCCCTTGTTGTTCGACGCCAGGACCAGTTTCATGCCTTGGAGATGCCCAGAGACTGCTTCTGCAAGGCAACCAGCTCGCCAATGCCCTTCTCGGCCAAAGCCAGCAGCGCGTCCATTTCGCGGCGCGTGAAGGCCACGCCCTCGGCCGTGCCCTGCACTTCCACGAAATGGCCCGCGCCGGTCATCACCACGTTCATGTCGGTGTCGCAGGCCGAGTCTTCCACGTACTCCAGATCGAGCAGCGGCGTGCCTTGCAGAATGCCCACCGAGATGGCCGCCACGTGGTCCTTGATCGGCGAAGTGGCCAATTTGCCGTCGGCGATCAGCTTGCTCACCGCATCGTGCGCGGCCACGAAGGCGCCGGTGATGCTCGCAGTGCGGGTGCCGCCGTCGGCCTGGATCACGTCGCAGTCCAGCGAGATGGTGCGCTCGCCCAGTGCCTTGAGATCGAACACCGCGCGCAGCGAGCGACCGATGAGGCGCTGGATTTCCTGCGTGCGGCCGCTCTGCTTGCCCTTGGCGGCTTCGCGGTCGCTGCGGGTGTGGGTGGCGCGCGGCAACATGCCGTATTCGGCCGTCACCCAGCCTTCACCACTGCCGCGCTTGTGCGGCGGCACCTTCTCTTCGACCGAGGCGGTGCACAGCACCTTGGTGTGGCCGAACTCGATCAGCACCGAACCCTCGGCGTGCATGGTGTAGCTGCGGGTGATGCGCACAGGGCGCAGGGCATCGACGGCCCGTTGGCCGGGTCGGGAAACTTCACTCATGGGGAAACCTCAGGTGTTGCGTTCGGCCGTGCGGCGAATCGCTTCGTTGATCTCGGCGATCGATTGTTCGATCGCCGCGTCGTCCAGATCTTCCATGGTCGAGTCGGGCGTGCCCGACTGGATGGTGGAGGCAAACACCCCGTCCTCGATGTCGTCGGTGGACACGCGGGTGCTCTGAAATTCGTCGGCCGTCTCCCACTCCATGGCGAGCACGGTCACGTTGTCGCAGCGTGGGCCGCCGCGCTTGAGTGCCAGCTCGACCAGCTCGGGCACCGCCTGCTCCAACGGGCGTTTGGACAGCTCCTGCGTGATTTCCTCGTCGGTCACGGTGCCCCAGAGGCCGTCTGAACACAGCAGCACACGGTCGCCCTGCATCAGTTGCACCGGGCCCGACAGGTCAAACACCGGCTTGGCCGGCGAGCCCAGGCAGGTGAAGAGGATGTTGCGGTTGATGTGCTCGGTGGCGCGTCCCAAGTGGGCCTGCTGCTCCATGTAGGAGTGGTCGCGCGTGCGCGTGAGCATTTCGCCGTTGCGCACCACATACAGCCGCGAGTCGCCGCAGTGCACCCAGTACACGTGGCCCCGCTCCATGACCGAGGCCACCAGCGTGGTGCGGGGCGTGTCGAGCATGCCCTTTTCGGCGGCGTAACGAATGATCTGGTGGTGCGCGGCCATCAGCGCGCTGGAAAGGAACTCGGGCACCTCCCTCACCGTGGGATTGGCCGCCTTCTGGAAGTAAGCCGAGAAGGTCTGCAGGGCCAACTGCGCGGCCATGGCGCCTTCGGGGTGTCCGCCCATGCCATCGGCCAACACAAACAGGCCGGATTCGCGGGTATAGGCATAGCCCATGCGGTCTTCATTGCGCTCCCGCCCACCTTGGCGGCTGATCTGATAGACCGAAAATTTCATCGAAACTTGGTGCCGGCGTTGGTGGATTTCCGCAGGGATTTCTTGTTGTCCGACACGATGTTGTCAAACTGCAGCCGCATTTTTTCGGCCACGGTGAGCTTGGTGTAACTGCGCTCGGTTTCGCGGCTGAGCTCTTTCTGCAGCGCAAAGACCGACTGCGGACGCGACAAGGGATCCAGCGACATGCACCATTCGACCACTTCAATCAGGTTGTCGGAGTAGACGCCGCGCAGGCGGGAGAGCGCCAACGACAGGCGGTCTTTTTCCAGACGCTGCGGTGCATCGTTCGGCGGATAGCCCTGCATGCTCGCGTAGATGCAGGCGCCGATCGCGTAAATGTCGGTCCACGGGCCCATGGAAGAATCGCGCCGGTACATCTCGGGCGCGGCGAAGCCGGGCGTGTACATGGGGCGAATGAAGTTGCCCTCTTTGCTCAGCACCTCGCGCGCGGCGCCGAAGTCGATCAGAACCGACCGGTTGTCATCGGTCACGAAGATGTTGGCCGGCTTGATGTCCAGGTGCAGCATCTTGTGCTGGTGCACGATCCGCAGACCGCGCAGGACCTCGTCGTACAGCGAACGGATGGTCGATTCGCGAAAGACTTTTTGCTTCTTCTGCTCGCGCGCGGTGATGATGAATTCCTGCAGCGATGCACCTTCCAGGAAGTTCATGACCATGTACACGGTCTCGTTCTCGCGGAAGAAGTTGAGCACGCTCACCACCGACGCGTGCGAAATCTGGGCCAGCGCACGGCCTTCTTCAAAGAAACTTTTGAGGCCCAGGCGGTAGAGCGAGAGCTTTTCGGGCTGCACCTGAGGCAGCAGTTCGCCGGGGCCGCGCGAGGCCAGCGACGAAGGGAGGTATTCCTTGACCGCAACCTGCTGGCCTTCGGTGTCCACGGCGAGGTAAACGACCCCAAAACCACCCGCGGCCAGTTTGCGAACAATGCGGTAACCACCAATCACGGTGTCCGGCGGGAGCGGAGCGGGTTTGACCTTTGACATAATTCGAGATGGTTTCCGGAACGCCTCGTTTTGGACCACTCAACCTGACGGGCAAAGTGCAATGGCAGTTTACAGCATGACCGGCTATGCAACGGCCCACTTGGGCGGGCCCGCAACGGCCGCGAACGCAGAGCCGGCGCGCGATGCAAAACCGGGCCTCGGCCTGGAGATCCGCTCGGTCAACAGCCGCTTTCTCGACCTCACCTTCAAGCTCCCCGACGACCTGCGCGGATCGGAGCCCGCCCTGCGCGAGCTGCTGACTTCGCGCCTCAAACGCGGCAAGGTCGAGGTTCGCGCGTGGATCGAAGGCCGCAGCGACGCCAGTCCACGATCACCCACCGCGCTCGAACTGCAAAAACTCGTCGGCCTGCAAGACAACGTGCGCGCCTGGCTGCCCACCGCCGCCCCGCTGTCGGTGGCCGAGGTGCTGCAGCTGACCTCGCGTCAGGCAGGCAACCCCGGCGAACTCAACGAAGGTCTGCAATCTCTGGCGGACACGGCCATCGGCAGTCTCATGGAAGCGCGCGAGCGCGAAGGCAAGCGTCTGGCGACCATGCTGCTGAGCCATTTGGGAACGCTCAGGCAACTGGCCAAAGACGCCCAGCCGCTCATTCCCCAACTGGTGGCCCAGCAGCGCCAGCGCTTCATCGACCGCTGGAACGAGGCTCTTGCCGCAGGCGGCCCATCGGCGACGGGCAACGCCATCACATCCGACATGGCCAACGACCGCGCATTGACCGAAGCCACAGCGTTCGCCATCCGCATCGATGTGGCCGAAGAACTCACGCGGCTCGACTCGCACCTGACCGAGATCGAGCGGCTGATCAAAAAGGGTGCCGAGGTCGGCAAACGGCTGGATTTCCTGATCCAGGAACTGCACCGCGAAGCCAACACGTTGGGTTCGAAATCGTCCAACCTGGAACTCACCCGCATTTCGGTGGACATGAAGGTGCTGATCGAGCAAATGCGCGAGCAGGTCCAAAACATAGAGTGAGCATGGAATACCCCGGAAACCTGTTCGTCGTCGCAGCCCCCAGCGGGGCCGGCAAATCCAGCCTGGTGAAAGCCTTGATGGAGCTCGACTCACGCGTCGCGCCTTCGGTCTCGCACACCACCCGCCCGCCCCGCGGTCAGGAGCTGCATGGGCGCGAGTACTACTTTGTGAGCAAGGAAACCTTTGACCACATGGTCATACAGGGGTCGTTCCTGGAGTGGGCCATGGTGCATGGCAACCGCTACGGCACCTCCAAGATGGCCATCGAGCAGCGCATGGCGCAAGGTGCCGACGTGGTGCTGGAGATCGATTTCCAGGGTGCGATCCAGGTCAAACGCATCTTCCCCAACGCGGTGCTGATCTTCATCCTGCCGCCCAGCTGGGAAGAGTTGCGCTCGCGCCTGGAGCGCCGGGCCGAAGACAGCGCCGAGGTGATCGAGCTGCGCTTGCAGAACGCCGCTTCCGAGGTGGCCCATGCCCGGGAGTTCGACTTCGTTATAATCAACGAGTTGTTCGAGCGGGCCTTGTTTGATCTCAAGGCCATCGTCCATGCCCAGCGGCTCAAGTTCGCGGCCCAGCGTATCGCCCGCGGCGATACCTTCAAAGCGCTGAACATCCTCTGACCCCAAGCCCGTTTACTGGAGCCCGCCCATGGCACGCATCACCGTCGAAGATTGTCTGGAAAAAATCCCCAACCGCTTTCAACTCGTGCTGGCTGCCACCTACCGCGCCCGCATGTTGAGCCAGGGCCATGCCCCCAAGATCGAGAGCAAGAACAAGCCCGGCGTGACCGCACTGCGCGAAATTGCCCAAGGCAAGATCGGCCTCGAAATGCTCAAGAAAGTGCCGCTCTGAACTGAGCCGCAATCGCTTCAAAAAAACACCGCACTGCGGTGTTTTTTTTCGCCTGAACCCCGTTCTGTCATCAAGCCATCACCGACATGGGCGGGGACTGGATCGGCCTCACTGCAGTGGATGTCATCTCACGCTAAAGTACCCGGATGATCACCATGGCCGACAGCGGCTCCTTTTTCTCTGCGGAAGACCAGGCGCACCCAGCCGCCAGCGCGGCCGCGGCCAGCTTCGCCGGCTTGCTCGCGAAACTGGATTACCTGAGCCCTGGAGACATCGAAAGCATCCGCCAGGCCTACCGGTTTGCAGACGAAGCGCACCTGGGACAGCTGCGCAAAAACGGTGACCCCTATATCACCCACCCGATTGCAGTGGCGGCCCAGTGCGCCGAGTGGAAGCTCGATGCACAGGCACTCATGTCCGCGCTGATGCACGACGCGATTGAAGACTGCGGCGTGACCAAGGAAGAGCTGGTGGAGCGCTTTGGCGCACCGGTGGCCGATCTGGTGGACGGGCTCACCAAGCTGGAGAAACTGGAGTTCGACACGCGCGAACAGAACCAGGCCGAGTCGTTTCGCAAGATGTTGCTGGCCATGGCCAAGGACGTGCGCGTCATCCTGATCAAACTCGCCGACCGCACACACAACATGCGCACCATGGGCGACATGCCGCGCAGCAAGTGGCAGCGCATCAGCAGCGAGACGCTGGAGATCTACGCGCCGATTGCGCACCGCCTGGGCCTGAATTTCACCTACCGCGAGCTGCAGGACCTGGCGTTTCGCTTCCTGCACCCTTGGCGCTATGAGGTGCTGTCCAAAGCGCTGAACAAATCGCGCAACCGCCGCCGGGACCTGATCTCCCGCGTTCAGAAAGAGGTGGAAGGCGTTTTTGCCCGTCAGGGCTTGAGCGTGCGCATCATGGGCCGCGAGAAGACGCTCTACTCGGTCTACCGCAAGATGGACAACAAGCACCTGTCGTTCTCACAGGTCACCGATGTCTATGGATTCCGCATCGTCGTGCCCGAACTCACCGACTGCTACACCGGTCTGGGCGTGTTGCACCAGCTCTACAAACCACTGCCCGGCAAGTTCCGCGACTATGTGGCCATCCCCAAGGTCAACGGTTATCAGTCGCTGCACACCACCTTGATCGGCCCCTTCGGCACCAACATCGAATTTCAGTTGCGCACGCACGCGATGGACGTGGTGGCTGAATCGGGTGTGGCCGCACATTGGCTCTACAAAGCCAGCGAGCCCGGCAGCGACATGTCGCAACACCTGGGCACGCAGTGGCTGCAGTCGCTGCTGGACATCCAGCAGGAAACCCACGACGCGGGTGAGTTCTGGGACCACATCAAGATCGATCTGTTCCCCGATGCGGTTTATGTGTTCACGCCCAAGAGCAAGATCATGGCGCTGCCGCGCGGCGCCACGGTGATGGACTTTGCCTACGCCATCCACAGCGATGTGGGCAACCATACGGTCTCGGCCCGCATCAACGGTGAGCAGCGCCCGCTGCGCACCGAGCTGGCCAACGGCGATGTGGTGGAGATCATCACCGCCGAGAATGCCGAGCCGAATCCGGCCTGGCTGTCCTTCGTGAAGACCGGGCGCGCGCGCTCCAAGATCCGCCACCATCTCAAGACGGTGGCTCAAGAAAAGTCTCATGAGCTGGGCGAGCGCATGCTGAGCCAGGCGCTGCGCTCGGAAGGCATCGCCAGCTTGCCTGCCGAGGATGGTCCATACCAGAGCACCTGGGACAAGCTGCTCCGATTCACCGGCAGCAAGACGCGCAATGAGCTGCTGGCCGACATCGGCATGGGCAAGCGTATCGCCAGCATGGTGGGCAAAAAGCTCGCGGTGCTGTTGTCTGAAATGGGGCTCAAGCCCGATGCGCTGCTGATCAGCACCGAACGCTACGCCAGCGGCCGCGACGAATCGGCCTCACAGGGCGTTGTGACACTCGATGGCAGCGAAGGTCTCTCGGTGCAGTACGCGCCCTGTTGCAAGCCCATCCCGGGCGACCGCATCGTGGGCTATCTGGGCCGCGGTGAAGGTTTGGTGGTGCATGCCGAGGAATGCCCGACCGGCAAGCGCCTGCTGCTGCGCGACAGCGAACGTTTCCTGGAAGTGGAGTGGGCCGACGAGCCGGTGCGCTCGTTTGAAACCACGGTGGTGGTGACGGTGACGAACGGCAAAGGCGTGCTGGCACGCGTGGCGTCCAGCATCGCCTCCGCCGAGGCAGACATCACGCACGTGGACATGGGCGACGAACCCGCTCAAACAGCCACCGACATCCGCTTCTCGGTCTCGGTGCGCGATCGGCAGCACCTGGCCGATGTGCTGCGCAGCCTCAAGCGCACCACCTCGGTGATCAAGGCGCAGCGCTTCAAGCCCGTCAAGGCCTGATCAGGCGCCGCTGGCAGGTGCTGGGTAGGTGACCGCCAGCACCTCGAGTTCCTGCGCCCCACCGGGCACCACCAGGCGCACCACATCGCCGACTTTCGCCTTGAGCAGCGCGCGTGCCACCGGAGACACCCAGCTGATCTGCCCTTGTGCGCTGTCGGCTTCGTCGACGCCCAGAATGGTGACCGTGGTCTCAGCTCCCGAATCATCGGCGTAGGTCACGGTGACGCCGAAGAAGACCTGGTCCCCGCCGTGGTGCAGCGACGCGTCGACCACCTCGGCAATTTCCAACCGTTGCGTGAGAAACCGGATGCGCCGATCGATTTCGCGCAAGCGCTTCTTGCCATACAGGTAGTCGCCGTTCTCCGAACGGTCGCCATTGCTGGCGGCCCAGTGAACGATCTCGACCATCTTGGGACGCTCATCATCGATCAGCGCAAACAGCTCACTGCGCAGGCGGTCGTAGCCCGCGCGGGTGATGTAGTTCTTGCCGCCGGGCACAACGGCCGCTGGCGGAAGATCGACATCCTCGTCCTGGTCGGATTCTTTGGTGAATGCCTTGCTCATGGAGGCCTTTCGCAGCTGGCTTGCGCTCACCAGCGGCAGAAATGAAAAAACCCGCAGCTTGTGGCTGCGGGTTTTTTGTTTGGTGCGGCTGGCAGGAATTGAACCCACGACCCCTTGGTTCGTAGCCAAGTACTCTATCCAACTGAGCTACAGCCGCGAAGCCTTGAATTATAGCAGGGTTTTTTTGGTAGGCCGTGTTGGATTTGAACCAACGACCAAAGGATTATGAGTCCTCTGCTCTAACCAACTGAGCTAACGGCCCGACACCTGCAGGGATTGTAGGGGTCGGGCTCGGCCGGGCTCTACTTGTTGTGGCTCAGGGCGTTGCCCACCAGCTTGGCCGTCACGTCAACGATCTGGATCATGCGTTCGTAAGGCATGCGCTGCGGGCCGATCACGCCCAGCGTGCCGACGATCTGACCGTCGACCTCGTAAGGCGCAGTCACCACCGACAGGTCTTCGTAAGGCACGACCTGGCTCTCGCCACCGATGTAGATGCGTACCCCGTCGGCCTGGGCCGACACATCGAGCAGGCGAATGAGTTGGGTTTTTTGTTCGAACAGGTCGAACATGCGGCGCAGGTTGCCCATGTCGCTGGAGAACTCGCTCACCGAGAGCAGGTTGCGCTCACCGGACACCACCACCTCGTTTTGCGCCGCGTCACTCTCGGTACCAATGTCCACGGCCGCCTTCATGAGGTCGGCAATCTCTCCGCGCAAGGCGTCAACCTCGTTCTTCAACCGCTCGCGCACGGCCTCCATGGTCAGGCCCGAGTAGTGGCTGTTGAGGAAATTGGCCGCCTCCAGCAACTGCGACTGGGTGAACGTGGCCTGGGTGTGAATGATGCGGTTCTGCACCTCGCCCTCGGGCGAAACGATGATCACCAGCACACGGCGGTCGGACAAGCTCAGGAATTCGATGTGTCGAAACACCGAGGCGCGACGGGGCGCGGTGATCACGCCCACAAACTGCGAAAGGCTGGACAACATGTTGGCCGCGTGGCTGATGACGCGGTGCGGCTGACCCGCTTCGATGCCTGGAGTGTTCATCTCGCTCACGGGCGACAGGCCTTCGCGGCGCACGGTGAGCATGGTGTCGACAAACAGCCGGTACCCGCGCGCGGTGGGTATGCGCCCTGCCGAAGTGTGTGGGCTGGCGATCAGGCCGAGCTCTTCCAGATCGCTCATCACGTTGCGGATGGTGGCCGGCGACAACTCCATGCCGGCGGCACGCGCCAGGGTGCGCGAGCCCACGGGCTGTCCGTCGGCGATGTATCGCTCGACGAGGGTTTTGAGCAGCAGCTTCGCACGGTCATCCAACATGGGTGCATTTTAAGGAGAGACCAACGCGCGGAACTGTTCGCATGCGAGGGTTTTCGGGCAATCCACCACAGACGGGCTATGTTGTAATTTGCCGATGAGCATGCCCCCCGACACACGGTCCGCCGCCACCCGCTGGGACCGCCCCTTGCGCTTCTCGCATGTGGCCATCGTCGGCAAATACCACGCGCCCGGTTCGCGCGACGCGGTCGACGAGATCGCACACTTCCTGCACGACGAAGGCTGCGACGTGTCGCTGGAGCAGGAAACCGCGCTCAACACCGGCTTGACCCAGTACCCCGCGCTCTCGGTGCCCGACATGGGCCGGCACTGCGATCTGGCGCTGGTGGTGGGCGGCGACGGCACCATGCTGGGCATTGGTCGCCAACTGGCGCGCTTCGGTGTGCCGCTGGTGGGCATCAACCAGGGGCGCCTGGGATTCATCACCGACATTCCCTTTGAAGACTTTCGCGACAAGCTGCGCCCGATCCTGCGGGGCGCGTTTGAGGACGATCCCCGTTCGCTGATGGCGGCCAGCGTATGGCGCGACGGCCACTGCGTGTTCGAGGCCACCGCGCTCAACGATGTGGTGGTGAACCGGGGAGGTGCAGCCAGCATGATCGAACTGCGGGTGGAGGTTGACGGGCATTTCGTGGCCAACCAGCGCGCCGACGGCTTGATCATCGCCTCACCTACTGGCTCCACCGCCTACGCCTTGTCTGCAGGCGGGCCGCTGCTGCACCCGGCCATTGGCGGGTGGCTGATGGTGCCGATTGCGCCGCACACCTTGTCCAACCGGCCCGTGGTGCTGCCCGGGCACAGCGAGATCGCGGTGGAGATCGTCTCGGGCAAAGAGGCCAGTGCCAATTTCGACATGCAGTCCTTCACCAGCCTGCTGCATGGTGACCGCATCGTGGTGCGGCGTTCTGAACACGCCCTGCGCCTGCTGCACCCGGTGGGCTGGAGCTACTTCGACACCTTGCGCAAGAAACTGCACTGGAACGAAGGGGTCTGAGGACCCGGCAGAATCCCGTCTGTTCCCACTGCCACACACCCATCATGAGCCTCCGCCGCATCGCCTTGCGAGACTTCGTCATTGTGCAGTCCCTCGACCTGGAACTGGACCAGGGCTTCGGTGTGCTCACGGGCGAGACCGGTGCGGGCAAATCGATCCTGATCGACGCGCTTCAACTGGCGCTGGGCGCCCGTGCCGAGAGCGGCGTGGTGCGTGAAGGCGCTGCGCGATGCGAGATTGCAGCCGAGTTCGATGCCCCGGCCTCCCTCGCGCCGTGGCTGGAGGAACAAGGTTTCCCGGTCGAGGAAAGCCTCCTGCTGCGCCGCACGGTGGACACCGAGGGCCGCAGCCGCGCGTGGATCAACGGCAGCGCGGCCACCATGGCGCAGCTCAAGGCCTTGGCCGACGGTCTGGTCGACATTCACGGCCAGCATGCCTGGCAGAGCCTCACGCGCGCAGAAGCCGTGCGCGACCTGCTCGACGCTTACGCCGGCATCGACACCACCGCGGCCACCCAGGCCTGGGCCCAGTGGCGCCACCGGCGCAAGGCCCTGGACAACGCGACCGAAAAGCAGAACACGCTCCAGCAGGAAAGTGAACGACTCGCCTGGCAGATCGCCGAGCTGGACAAGCTCGCGCCGCTGGTCGGCGAATGGGAAGAGCTCAATACGCAACACAGCCGCCTGGCCAACGCGCAGGGCCTGCTGGATGCTGCGCAAGCTGCCGTGACCGCACTGGACGACGAAGAGCCCAATGCGGCGGCACTGATCCACCGCGCTCTCACGGCCTTGCAGGCGCAGGCCCACATCGAGCCCCGGTTTGCAGACACCGTCGCCTCACTCGAAGCGGCGCTGGCGCAGGTGCAGGACACCGTGCACAACCTGCACCAATACGCACGCCACACCGACCAGGACCCTGCCAGCCTGGAATCACTCGACCAGCGCCTGGCGCAATGGGTGTCGCTGGCACGCCGTTATCGCCGCGCGCCTGACGAGCTGGCCGAGGTGCTGGCGCAATGGAAAAGCGAGCTCGCCACGATCGACCAGGCGCTCGACCTCGACGCGCTGCAGCAGGCAGAACGCTTGGCGTGGAAGACCTTCAACGCCGAGCTGCAAACCATCACCAAAGAGCGCCAGAAGGCTGCGCCCAAGCTGTCCAAAGCGGTCACCCAGAGCATGCAGACCTTGGGCATGCAGGGCGGTGTTTTTGAAGTGGCCCTGCAGCGCCTCGACGAGCCTCAGGCTCATGGTTGGGAACTCGTCGAGTTCCGTGTGGCAGGCCATGCGGGTGCCACACCGAAGCCGGTGGGCAAGGTGGCTTCGGGCGGTGAGCTCTCGCGCATTGCACTGGCCATCTCGGTCGTCACCAGCCAGCTGGGCCAAGCGCCCACATTGATCTTTGACGAAGTGGACTCCGGCATTGGCGGCGCCGTGGCGCACACCGTGGGCCAGTTGCTGCGCCAGTTGGGGCGCGACCGACAGGTGCTGGCGGTGACCCACCTGCCCCAGGTGGCGGCCTGCGCCGACCACCACCTGCTGGTGAGCAAGCAGATGGTGGGCCGGCAAACGCTGAGCACGGTGGCGCCCATCGAGCACGAGGCGCGTGTGATCGAACTCGCGCGCATGCTCGGGGGCAGCGAGAAGTCTGAAATCTCTCTGGCCCACGCGCGCGAACTCCTGTCGGCTTGATCGCTCCAACGATCTCCATGGCCATATCCAGCGAAACACCCATCCATCTCGTGCTGATCACGGGCATGTCCGGTTCGGGCAAGTCGGTGGCTTTGACCGCGCTCGAAGATGTGGGCTTCTACTGTGTGGACAACCTGCCTCCCGAGCTGCTCGAATCCTTCATCGAACTGGAACAAAGCCACAAGGCCAGCAAGGTGGCCATTGCCATGGACGTGCGCAGCGCGGGCTCATTGCCAGGTCTGCCCAAGCGATTGGCACAGCTGCAGAACCATGCTCAACGCCCGGTGAACCTCACCACCGTGTTTCTCGACGCAACCACCGACACGCTGGTGCGCCGGTTTTCAGAAACGAGGCGCTTGCATCCCCTCTCGCTCAAGCAGTTCAACGACCAGCACCGCGCACTGACCGACGCCATCGAGCAAGAGCGTGAACTGCTGGCCGAGCTGCGTGACCAGGCGCTGGTGCTGGACACCAGCTTGATCCGCCCCACCCACCTGCGCAGCCAGATCAAGGACTTGCTGGGCGCCACGCAGGCACCACTCACGCTGGTGTTCGAGTCGTTTGCATTCAAGCGCGGCATCCCCATGGACGCCGACTTTGTGTTTGATGTGCGCATGCTGGCCAACCCGCACTACGAGCCCGACCTCAAAGCACTGACCGGGCGCGACGCACCGGTGGCGGCGTACCTCGCCGCCCAGCCCGAAGTGCGCCAGATGGAGCAGCAGATCACCGGTTTTCTGGGGCACTGGCTGCCCCAGATGCTGCGCGATCACCGCAGCTACGTGACCGTGGCCATTGGCTGCACCGGCGGGCAGCACCGCTCGGTGTATCTGGTGGAGCAGCTTGCGCGTGCGTTCGCCGTTGATTGGTCCACGCGGGTTCGCCACCGCGAGGCCGACGCCTGGCCGGCCGCGCGGACCGATCAGGGTTGATTCAGCTTCAGCGGGAGTTCGCAGGCGCAAACAAGTCGGGCTCCAGCAATCGTTGCAGCAACAGCTTCACCGGCGCGGGCAGGCCATATTGGGCGAGTTGCGCAGCCTCCACCCATTGCCCGTCAGGCCACCCCGTCGGACCGGGATCTGCATCCAGTTCCAGCAGCAAGGGGTGCAGACGCAGCTCGCGGTGCGTGAGGCTGTGACTGACCGCATCGAGGGGCACCAGTGCATGGGCCAACGCGGGCGGCAGAGCCGAGCGGGCTGTGTTTTCACTGTCGTAAACCGGTGGGCAGAACAAGCCCGCCCAGATGCCGCTGGCGGGTCGGCGCTGCAACCAGAACAGATCGCGCTCACCGCGCAGACGCAGCAACAACAACCACCAGCTTTCATGCCTGCGCTTGAGCGTGCGGGTCTTGACGGGAAAACGCTGCTGGTCACCGGCTTGGCGCGCGCGGCAGATGCCCAGCATCGGACACTCGCTGCACGCCGGGCGGCTGCGCGTGCACACGGTTGCCCCCAGGTCCATGAGCCCTTGCGTGTAGGCTGTCATGTCGTCGACAGAAGGGGCAACCGGCAACAAGGCCTGCGCCAGGTCCCACAACTCGCGCTGCGGCGCTGATTGAGCCAGATCACCCTCAAACGCGAGCACTCGCGTCAACACCCTTCGCACGTTGCCATCCACGATGGACACACGTTCGCCAAAACAAAATGAAGCAATGGCGGCTGCGGTGGATGCACCAATACCCGGCAGCGTTTCAAGCCCCGCTGCTGTAGAGGGAAACGCACCGCCATGTTCGGCCACCACCGCTTGAGCGCAGCGGTGCAGGTTGCGCGCGCGACTGTAATAACCCAGGCCACTCCACAAGGCCATGACCTCGTCGGCGTCGGCGGCGGCCAAGGCTTGTACGTCGGGGAAACGCTCCAGGAAACGCGCGTAGTAGCCCAGCACGGTACTCACCTGGGTTTGCTGCAGCATCACTTCAGACAACCACACGCGGTACGGATCGCGAATGCCCTGCCATGGCATCCCGCTGCGACCGGCACGGCGTTGCCACTCAATCAACAGGGGCGCAAATGTGCAGGGCAGTTCGACGCGGTGGCCGACTGCGACCTTCATGCCGCGAGTGCTTCGTCGGACTCTTCTTCGGGCGCGGCCAGCAGGTGGTCGGTCAGCTCGCCGAGCTTGGCGTCGAGCAGGTTGAGCTTCGCCTGTTGGCCCTGCAATTCCCGAATGCGCTCGTCCAGCCCGCCCGCGGCCTGCTGAATGCGCGAGACCGCTTCAATGCGGCGGGTGAAGTTGCGGCGGCGTTCACGCAGTTGCGCGTCCAGCTGGGCCGCAGCCGACTTGTTCCACAGCTCCACCTCGTTGACCGCCGTGTCGTAGACCACGCGCAGGCGGCTCATGAGTGCGCGCGCCAGGCGCTCTGCAAATTCGGGCTGCGCCAGCTTGAGCGCATTGCCCAGGCTCAGGTACTGCAGGTGGCTTTTTTCGATCAGGTCCAGGTCGTTGACGTATTGGGCCAGCTGTGGCGCCGTGGGCGCCTGCAGCGAAAAACCGTACTCGGCGTTCAGGCTCTTGAAACTGCCTTCGAGCATGGACTGGATGTCGCCAGCCATGCCGTTGGCCTTGGACATGTCGGCACGCAACCGGTCGAAGGTGTGGTCATAGGCACGGCGCACGCCCAATTTGATGCCGGGCTGCCTGAGCGCCTTGGACAACACCGACACCTCTGACTTGAGGTGCGTGGCGCTGAGCATGGCAAACAGATCCTTGAGCAAGCGCAGGTGCACCGAGCGCACGGCCTGGATCTTCGCGCCGCTGGCATCAAAGTCCGCCTGCTCCTGCTCGATGCGCAGCCGCATCTGTTTGATCACGCCCGCGTTCTTGCCACGCAGTCCATCAAGCTCCTGGATCTGCTCGACCAGATCGCGCGAACGCGTGTGCACCATGCGCGTGGTCTCCACCCGCAACGACTGGATGCCGGTAGCCACAGCCGAGCTCAGGATCTTGCGGCGCTGGCCCAGCAGATCCACGCCCAGCGCGGTTTCCAGCTCCATCAGGTTGCTGGCCTCCAGCAACTTCTTGTCGCGATTGACCTTGGCGAGCAGGCCCTTCTGGGCAGAAACCGCCAGCACTTGCCTTGGGGACAAACCCAGAATTTCAGCCGAGTCGGTGCGTTGCGATGCTATCTGCAACTGCACCTGCTCGGGCGAGCTCAGCGCGTCCCACATGGTGTCGATCTTGTTCAGCACGACCAAGCGCGATTCCTTGCCTTCGCCCAACACCGAGAGGTGCTGGCGCCAGATGGTGAGGTCGGACTTGGTCACGCCGGTGTCGGCCGCCAGGATGAAGACCACCGCCTGCGCCTGCGGGAGCAGACTCACGGTCAGTTCGGGTTCAGCACCGATCGCGTTGAGCCCGGGGGTATCGAGAATCACCAGCCCCTGCTTGAGCAAGGGGTGCGCCATGTTGATCAGGGCGTGGCGCCACTTGGGCACCTCCACCGTGCCGTCAGGGTTGGTCAGCGGATTGTCGTCAGGCGTTTCGTCGCTCCAGAATCCCAGGCCCCGGGCTTCGTCCAGCGTCACGCGTCGAACTTCAGCCACTTTTTGAATGGCGCGGGCGAGTTGCTTGGGATCGTTCACATCCAGATCCACACGCTCCCATTTGTCGGGAGCGTTGCGCCAGTCCAGCAGCGACAACGGTTGCAGTCGCGTTTCGATCGGGAGCAGCCGCAGGCAGGGCGGGACATCAGCGTCATAGCCCAGTTCGGTCGGGCACATCGTGGTGCGCCCGGCGCTGGCCGGCATGATGCGGCGCCCGTAGCCGGCGAAGAACACCGCATTGATCAGCTCGGACTTGCCGCGCGAAAACTCGGCCACGAAGGCCACCATGATCTTGTCGTTCTTGACCTGGGCATGCAAACCATCCAGACGTTCGCGGATGCCGGGCTCCATCAGATCGTGATCGGACAACCACTCCGCAAGCAGGCGCAAGCGCAACGCAAACTGCTTGCGCCATGCACCATGTTGGTCAAATTCCTTGTTGAAACTCATAGGTCTGATGTTGCATCCATCGGGCAATATAGCATCGGCTTTTACAGCAAAGCTGGTCGGCACGCACGACCGACAGCCGGGTCATCCCTTCCCTCAATTTTTCTGGCAACTGGTGCAAAAAAACGTCGATCGCTGCCCCTGGCGAAAGCTTTTCACCGGCTCGCCGCATACCCTGCAGGGTTGGCCTTCCCGTCCGTACACCATCGCATCGAGCTGGAAGTAGCCGGATTGGCCCTCGGCACTGGAGAAATCCCGCAAGGTGCTGCCGCCCAGCGCCACCGCGCGGGTGAGCACCTGAACAATGGCGCTGTGCAGCCGCGCAGCGCGTGGTTTGCTCAGGCCATGGGCGCGCAACGTGGGCCGGATACCCGCCATGAACAAGGCCTCGGATGCATAGATGTTGCCCACACCGACCACGACATCACCGGCCAGCAACACCTGCTTGATGGCCGAACGGCGCAACTGCAAGGCACGATGAAACGCCAGCGGATGGAACCCCTCTTCCAGTGGCTCAACGCCCAGGCCACCGAGCAGCTTGACCGCAGACGGACCGTCCAGCGCATCGGCATAGACCACTGCACCGAAGCGCCGGGGGTCGTGCAACCTCAAAACACCTTGACTGGTCGACAACTCGAAGTGGTCGTGAACCCCTCGGGGCGGCAACGCGGGCGCAAACTGAAGGCTGCCCGACATGCCCAGATGAACCAGCAGGTGACCGCGGTCGAGGTTCAGCAGCAAATACTTTCCCCGGCGGGTGACCGAGCGCACCACACGCCCCTGCAGCGTGGCCACATCGCAGCCCAAGGGCCAGCGCAGCGGTTTTCCCATCTCCAGGCGCAGGATCGAGGCGCCTGCAATGCGGTCAGCAAAACTGCGCCGGGTCACTTCAACTTCGGGGAGTTCGGGCATGAATGGATGTTTTGTTCAGGGCGTCCGGAACGCCTGTACGGTCTTCAGATCAGACCCCTGCGCCCCGAAACCCTTCCATTATCATGACCCGATGAATACCTTGCACCGCGCCAAAGGCCCATCCACCCAGCATGCAGGGCTTGTGCGCAAGTCGGCACTGGCTGTCGCATTGGCGGTCTGTTTCTGGAGTGCAGCAGCCCAAACTGCCCCAGCAGCGCCTGCGCCAACGCCAGAGGCAACACCAGGCACCGCCGAAGTCGTCAACTCGGCCTTGAACGCGCCTCTGTTCTACCAGTTGCTGCTCGGAGAGCTCAATGTCCGCGCTGGTGAGCCAGGCACGGGTTATTCCTTCATCCTGGATGCCGCGCGCAAGCAACGCGATCCCCAGCTCTACCGCCGTGCTGTCGAGGTGGCCCTGCAAGCCCGATCGGGCGAAGCGGCGTTGGCCGCAGCGCGCGCCTGGACCGAAGAACTGCCGGGGAGCACGGAGGCCAGGCGCTTCGAGTTGCAGATCCTGCTGGCTCTCAACCGACCCCAGGAAACCGGGGCGGTGCTGCAAGCCATCCTGAAGGACATCAGCACCAGCGACCGCAACGACACCATCAACGCGATCCCCCAAACCTACGCCCGAGTCACGGACAAGGCGCTGGCGGCGGCCGTGGTTCGTGAGGCGCTGGGCCCCTACCTCAAGCAGCCTGCACACGCGGCCGCAGCGTTCACCTCGATCGGGCGCATGTACCTCGCGCAAGACCAATTGCCTGAGGCACTGGTGTCGGCACGG
>QBMB01000026.1:38665-48198 GCA_003241965.1 Burkholderiales bacterium
GGCACGGCTGGGTCATACCGCCGAGGCGGCGTCGCCCTTCCCGGCACTGCTCGCGCTGGAGTTGATGGAACGCGGGGAAAAACAGGCCGAGCCCATCGTTCGCCAACAGCTCGATGCCAGCAGCATCACCACAACTGCCGACACCGCTGTCGCGCTGGCGTACGCGCGCACCTTGCTGGATGCGCAGCGCAATGCGGAAGCACGGGCCCAGCTTGAGAAGCTCACCACGCGCCAGCCCGATCAGGCCGAACCGTGGTTGCTGCTGGGTTCGTTGCAGCTGCAGGAAAACACCCTGCCTGCCGCCACGGCCTCGCTCGAAAAATACATGGCACTGGCTCGGCAGGCGGGCGACGAGCGATCTGCCCGCGGCCTCACGCAAGCCTATTTGATGATGGCCCAGATCGCCGAGAAGCGGCAGGATTTCCCGGCCGCCAACGCCTGGCTAGACCGCATTGAGAATGCGGAAGACATCATGGCGGCGCAAATGCGTCGGGCATCGCTGCTGGCACGACAAGGCCAGATGGCGCAGGCCCGCGCCTTGTTGCGCAGCCAACCCGAGCGCACCCCCGAAGACGCCCGCCTGAAACTGGTCGCCGAGGCCCAGTTGCTGCGCGACTTCAAGGCCTGGAAAGAGGCCTATGAGGTCTACGGCGAAGCGGTGGCCCGTTTCCCCGACGTGGCCGATCTGCGCTACGACCAGGCCATGATGGCGGAGAAGGCCGGCAAGCCGGGCGACATGGAGGTGCTGTTGCGCGCCTTGATTGCCGCCAAGCCCGATTTCCACCACGCCTACAACGCGCTGGGTTACTCGTTCGCAGACCGCAATGTGCGTTTGCCCGAAGCAAAAAAACTGATTGAAAAAGCAGTCGAGCTGGCGCCGGGCGATGCCTACATACAGGACAGCCTGGGCTGGGTGGAGTTCCGCCTGGGCAACACGGCACGCGCCATCGACATCCTGCAGGCCGCCTATGGGAAACGCCCCGATCCGGAAATTGCAGCGCACCTGGGTGAGGTGCTGTGGTCGCAAGGACAACGAGAGCAGGCGCTGAAGATCTGGCGCGAAGGCTTGCTGCTCTCGGCGGACAACGAGACCTTGCAAGGAACGCTCAAGCGCCTGCGCGTCAAACCATGAGGTGGGCTGCACTGCTGGCCGCCGTGGCCATGCTGTCGGCCTGCGCCACCCCGCAACGTGCAATGCTGCCTGGCGAAGAAGCCTGGAGCGGGCGACTGGCCATGACCGTGCAGAGCGAACCTCCACAGTCGTTTTCCGCCGGCTTCGATTTGCGCGGCACGCCGGCCGCCGGTGAGCTGCAGCTCGCCACGCCTTTGGGCACCTCGCTGGCCACGGTTTCATGGTCACCCGGCAGCGCGGAGCTGCGCCAAGGGGGTCAGGTCACCCGACGCGTCAGCCTGGACGAACTCACCACCGAACTCAGCGGCACGCCCGTGCCGGTGGCAGCCCTGTTCGGCTGGCTGCGCGGGCAAGCGGGTGATGTGCCCGGCTGGCAGGCCGACCTGACCCGCCAACCCGAAGGCCGCATCACGGCGCGCCGTTTTGCGCCACTGCCCGCTGCCGAACTTCGGGTCGTCGTGCAACCATGAGTCCGGGGACGACCTTGCGGCGCTTGCTGGACGTGCCCGCACCCGCCAAGCTCAACCTGTTCCTGCACATCACCGGACAGCGCGACGACGGTTACCACCTGCTGCAATCCGTCTTCATGCTGATCGACTGGTGCGATCGCCTGCACTTTGAGCTGCGGCCCAACGGACACATCAGCCGCGAAGACCTCACACCGATGCCGCTGCCAGCCGACGATCTGTCGGTGCGTGCGGCCCGGGCGCTGCAGGATGCGACCGGTTGCGCTCACGGAGGTCACATCGGGTTGGAAAAGCACCTGCCCGCCGAAGCCGGCATGGGCGGCGGATCGTCGGACGCAGCCACCACCTTGATCGCTCTCAACCGCCTCTGGGGCCTGGGATTGAACCGCCAGCAACTCGCCACCATCGGTTTGAAGCTGGGCGCCGACGTGCCTTTTTTCATCGGTGGACACCACGCCTGGGTCGAAGGTGTGGGCGAGCAACTCACGCCCGTGAAGCTGCCCAAGGCGCGGTTTGTGGTCGTGAAGCCGCACGGTGGCGCATCGACACAGCGCATCTTCAGCTCGCCATCGCTCAAACGAGACACAAAAACTGCTACAATCCAAGGCTTTGCTGCAAACGATTCGCAAGAAGCTTCCCAAGCAATTGGGGTGGTCGACATCCAGAAAATTCTGGACTTCGGACACAACGATCTTCAACCCGTGGCGCAGGCGCTGTGTCCCGATGTGGGACGCTGCATACAGTGGTTGCAAGACCAAGGTTTGCAGGGGCGCATGACCGGATCGGGCACGGCGGTGTTTGCGCACATGCCGCAGGCCATGCAACTGACCACCGCCCCAAGCGACTGGACAGTTCGTGAATGCAGCAACATGGATGTCCATCCATTGCTCGACTGGTGCTCCGATTAGAATCGGCAAGCGTTCAGCCCAGGCAGTGGTTGCGCAACCTGCGACAAGGTTTTTTTGGTGGTCTGTCCGGCTTCACGCTGACCAGATCTCCTGCGTAGGGGAGTCGCCAAGTTGGTAAAGGCACTGGATTTTGATTCCAGCATGCGAGGGTTCGAGTCCTTCCTCCCCTGCCACCGTTTTCATCACATCACGTACCCAACCGGCCGTTCCACGAACGGCCATTTTTTGACGGCGATCCTCTTGGGCCGTCGTTCAAACAGCTGGGAACCCCATGCAAGTTCAGCCGCCAGATTTCATGATCTTCACCGGCAACGCCAATCCGGTGTTGGCCGCTGAGATCGCCCAGCATCTGGGCACCCAGCTCGGTGCGGCCAACGTGGGGCGCTTCTCCGACGGTGAAGTGACCGTGGAAATCACGCAAAACGTGCGCGCGCGCCACGTGTTCGTGATCCAGTCCACCTGCTCGCCGACCAATGAGAACCTCATGGAACTCATCATCATGGTCGACGCGCTCAAACGTGCATCGGCTGTGAGCATCTCCGCAGTCATTCCCTACTTCGGCTACGCCCGCCAGGACCGCCGCCCGCGCTCCGGCCGTGTGCCGATCTCGGCCAAGGTGGTGGCCAACATGTTGACCGCCGTGGGCGTGAACCGCGTGCTGACCATGGATCTTCACGCCGACCAGATCCAGGGCTTCTTCGACATCCCGGTGGACAACATCTACGCCTCGCCCGTGCTGCTGGGCGACCTGCGTCAGAAGAATTACCCCGACCTGCTGGTGGTCTCGCCCGACGTGGGCGGTGTGGTGCGAGCACGCGCGCTGGCCAAGCAGCTCAACTGCGACATGGCCATCATCGACAAGCGCCGGCCCAAGGCCAACGTGTCGGAAGTCATGCACGTGATCGGCGATATCGACGGTCGCAACTGCGTGATCATGGACGACATGATCGATACCGCCGGCACACTGGTCAAAGCCGCTGAAGTGCTCAAGGAGCGCGGCGCCAAACACGTTTACGCGTATTGCACGCACCCGATCTTCTCGGGCCCGGCCATCGAACGCATCGCCAAGGGCAGCGCCCTGGACGAAGTCGTGGTGACCAACACGATTCCCTTGTCGCAAGCCGCCCAGGCCTGCGCCAAGATCCGCCAGCTCTCCGTGGCACCGCTGATGGCCGAAACCATCGCGCGCATTGCCTCGGGTGAGTCGGTGATGAGTTTGTTTGCCGATCAGGACAACCTCTTCTAAGAGGTCCTGGAAGCAGCAAAAACGGGTGGCCTCCATGGTGGGGGTCACTATTTTGAAACAGAGGCGTTCTGGTCGCGGAACCCCTCCACAGGAGTAAGTTATGCAATTCGTCGCTTTTGAGCGCGCCAAGCAGGGTACGGGTGCGAGCCGCCGTCTCCGCAACACCGGCCGCACGCCCGGTATCGTCTTTGGTGGTGAAACACCCGCCGCCACGATCGAACTCGATCACAACGCCCTGTGGCACGCCCTGAAGAAGGAAGCGTTCCACTCGTCGATCCTCGACATGGACGTGGCCGGTTCGGTGCAACGAGTGCTGCTGCGCGATGTGCAGTACCACCCGTACAAACCGCTGGTCCTGCACGTGGACTTCCAGCGCGTGGACGACAAGACCCGCCTGCACAAGAAAGTGCCCCTGCACTTCATCAACGAAGAGAACGCGCCTGCGGTCAAGACCGACAAGTGCGTGATCAACCACGTGATGACCGAGATCGAAATCGAATGCCTGGCCACCCAGCTGCCCGAGAACATCACGATCGACCTGGGCGAAGTCGTCAAGGGCGGCACCGTGCACACCGGCGACATCAAGCTGCCCAAGGGCATCAAGCTCGTGATGCACGGCCGCAAGAACCTGACCATCGCCACCGTGGTGGAGCCGGTTGAAGACGTGGTGGTGGCTGTCGTGGCCCCCCCTGTCGACGACAAAAAAGGCGCCGTCAAGGGCAAGAAAAAGTAATCTGTCTTCGGACGATGCCCGCCTCGAAACGGCCCGCCTTGGCGGGCCGTTTTGCATTCAGCCCCGCATACCTGCCGATAATCCGACCCCATGATCAAACTCATCGCCGGCCTGGGCAACCCTGGCCCGGACTACGAACACACGCGCCACAACGCCGGTTTCTGGTGGGTGGACGAGGCCGCGCGCCTGCTCAAGACCTCGCTGCAGATGGAGCGAGGCCACTTCGGTCTGGTGGCGCGCGCCAATGTGGCAGGCCAGAGCGTCTGGCTGGTGGAGCCGCAAACCTTCATGAACCTCTCGGGCAAGTCGGTGGCGTCGGTGGCGCGCTTCTTCAAGATCGCGCCTGAAGAGGTGCTGGTGGTGCACGACGAACTGGATTTGCCGCCCGGCGAAGCGAAGCTGAAAAACGGCGGCGGGCACGCCGGCCACAACGGGCTGCGTGACATCCATGCGCAGCTGGGCAGTGCGGACTACTGGCGCCTGCGCGTAGGCATTGGCCACCCAGGCAACAAAAACGAGGTGGCGAACTGGGTGCTGAAGAAGCCCTCACCCGACGACCGCATTGCCATTGCACAGGCGCTGGACCGCAGCCTCAAGGCGCTGCCGCATTTGATCGCCGGCGAAATGGACAAGGCCATGGCGCTCATCCACACCAGCAAGCCGCCACGGCCGAAGCCGCCGCGCCCGGCCAAAACCGATCAGCCGCCTGTGGAGGGCGCGCCAGGTGAAGGCACATCACCTGCAGCGGACAAGGGCTGACCGGCTTTTTGCAAACGCTGGTACTTTTGCCAGAGTGTCTCGTGCGATTCGATGTGGTCCGGGTGAATCGGAATGCAGCTCACCGGGCAGACCTGCACACACTGTGGCTCGTCAAAATGCCCCACACACTCGGTGCAGCGCGACGGGTCGATCTCGTAGATCTCCTCGCCCATGTAAATGGCCTGGTTGGGGCATTCGGGCTCGCACACATCGCAGTTGATGCATTCGTCGGTGATCAGCAGGGCCATGGCGTCTTTCCCCGACTCAGGCCTGCAGTGGCACGGGCTTGAGACAAGCCGCCACATGGGCGCTCACCATCTGCGACACATCACCGCCCAGTTGCGAAATCTCGCGCACCAGCGTGCTTGAGATGCACTGAAGCTCGGCCTGCGGCAGCAGAAACACTGTCTCCACCGCCGGGTTGAGCTTGCGGTTCATCGCGGCCATCTGGGCTTCGTAGTCGAAGTCGGTCAGGTTGCGGATGCCGCGCACCACGGCGCAAGCGCCTTGCTGGCGGCAGAAGTCCATGATGAGGCCGTCAAAAGGCAGCACACGCACCAGGCCGGGCAAACGCGACGCCGCTTCAGCCGCCATGTCCAGCCGCTGCTGCAGGGTGAACCGGGTCTTCTTGTGGTGCGCGATGGCCACCGCAATGATCACTTCGTCGAACAGCAGCGCGGCGCGGCGCGCCACATCTTCGTGGCCCAGCGTGAGCGGGTCGAAGGTGCCGCTGTACACCGCGACACGGGACGTTCTTGAGGGCAGGGAAAGGTCGGCAGGCATGGCTGGAATTATGCGCGCGGGGTTGTCAGTGTCCGCTCACTGCACAGGCAATGGCCGCAACAGGTGAAAGGCCACCGCACCCGCCTTGCCCTGGCGGTGCAGCTGCAGGCCCAGCTGTGCGAGTTCGTCGTCGAGCCAGGGGCGCGACGCTTCGAGATAGACGAGTCCTTCGGTACCGATGGCCTGGCGCGCAGCGGTCAGGGCCGAGAGCACCAGCGTTTCGTTCTGGCCGTCGGCGAACGGTGGATCAAGAAACACCACGTCGAAGCCCTGCCCGGCGCGCTGGCGCAGCGCGGCCACGCCGTCGCCGCGCTCCACACGCACGCCTGTGGCCTTGAGCTTGGTCACCGTGCGGCTGAGGTTGGCGAGCAAGGCACCGTCCTGCTCCACCAGCACCACCTCGGTGGCACCGCGCGAAGCGGCTTCCAGTCCCAGCGCGCCGGTGCCGGCAAAGGCGTCCACGCAGCGCAGGCCGGTGAGGTCCTGCCCCAGCCAGTTGAACAAGGTTTCGCGCACGCGCGAGGGTGTGGGGCGCAGGCCGGGGCGGTCGGCGACCGGCAGCAGCGTGCGTTTCCAGAGGCCGCCGATGATGCGGATTTCGTGCGGGGCGCTGGCCGCGGCGCGGGCCGCGGAAACAGGAGGTTTTTTCATGCTCCCGAGCTTACGCGACACGCAGATGCACTGTATTTCAGGGCTGGGCTCCGACCACGACAGTGACCATGCGATCGGGCTGCAACACACGGGCAAACGAACGCCGGATGTCGGCCACGCTCACGCGTTCGATCTGCTGGGTCCAGGTGTCCAGGTAGTCCAGCGGCAGACCGTTCCAGCCGATGTTGGCGACGTTGTCGAGCAACTTGCGATTGCTGTCGATGCGCAACGAAAAGCTGTTCACCAGGTAGGTCTTGGCGGCCGCCAGTTCGGCGTCGGTGGGCCCCTGCTCCACAAAATCGCGCACCACCTTGCGAGACACATCCACCGCTTGAGCCGCTTGGTCAGGGCGCGTGGTCAGACCGATCTGGAAAGCGCCGGCATGGCGCCCAGGGGCGAAGTAACTGAACACGCTGTAGCTCAAGCCCCGCTTCTCGCGCACCTCGGTGGTCAGGCGCGAGACGAAGCCGCCACCGCCCAGGATGTAGTTGCCCACGAAGAGCGGGAAGAAGTCGGGGTCGCTGCGGGCGATGCCGGGCTGGCCGATCGACACCTGGGCTTGTGCCGCGGCAAACGGAAGTCGCTCGTCCATTGCTCGTTCAAGTGACTGCACCTGGGGCACCACAGGCAGGGGCTCGCAGCCGTGCGACTTCAAAGGCGCCATGAACTGGCTGACGATGGCATCGGCCTGGGTGCGGTTGATCGCGCCCACCAGCGTGACCTGCGCGCGGCAGGTGGCCACATGGCGGCGGTAGAACGCCTGCATGTCGGTCACGCTGATGGCGTTGAAAGTGGCCGCGTCGGGCTGAAAGCCGTACGGATGGTTGCCATACACCGCGCGCGAAAACGCGCGACCAGCCAAGGTACCGGGGCGGTTTTCGGCTTCCTTGAGCGACGCCAGCAGGCGCTCGCGGTCTCGCTGCCACACCGCCTGCGGCCAGGCCGGCGCACCGATCTGGCGGGTAGCCAGAGCCACGGCGCGCTGCAGCAGATCGGGCTCGGTGAGTGTGCGCAGCGAAATCGTGAAGCGGTCGCCGCTGGCCTGGGCGCCAAACTGCGCACCCAGGTCCACCCAGGCTTCGCTCAGCTGGTTTTCGTCCAGCGCAGGCAGGCCCGGCTGCGCGGCCACACCGTCCGAGAGCAAGCCCGCCGTCGCGCCAGCCAAGCCGGCCTGCGCCGCCGGGTCGCGCCGGCTGCCGCCATCAAAGTCGAGCTGCACGTCCAGCATGGGGATGGATGGGCTGGCCACGAGGTAGACGCGCGCGCCGCTGGCGTGGGTCCAGTGTTCGATCGGGATGGCGGCCTGGGCGGTGTTGATCACACCGGTGAGCAAGAGCGCCAGCACGGCGGCACATCGGGCGGAAGGTTTCAGGAAAGCGTTCATTTCGAATTCTCCTGGGGCACCAGCACCGCGGTGGTGAGTTGTTCGTCGGAGAAATAGCGCTGCGCCACCGCCTGCACCTGAGCGGCTGTGACCGCGCGCAGGCGGCTCATCAGCCGATCACCGGTGTTCAGGTCCATGCCATTGGCCCAGTAGCTGCCCAGCTCCTGCGCCTGGTTGAACACCGAGTCGAGTTTGTAGACCTCTCCCGCTGTCCACTGCGTCTTGACGCGGCGCAGCTCGGCTTCGCTGATGCCTTCGCGTGCGATGCGTTGCACCTCGGACTTGAGCGCGGCGGCTGCCACGTCGGCACCCACCCCGCGGGCGGGCACCGCACTGAGCGAAAAGAGCTGCGGGCCGCGGCCCATGAGTCCGTAAGACGCGCCCGCGCTGTCGGCAATGCGTTTTCCCCCGGTGCCCTGCCCCTGCACCAGCGCGCGGTCCAGCCGGGCACCGTTGTAGCCATCGAGCACGGCCGAGAGCACCGTCAGGGCCAGCGCGTCCTGGCTGGCGGCGTCTTCCTCGGCAGCGCCACTCCAGCGCGGTACCTTGTAGGCCAGCGCCACCACGGATTGATCGGCCACGGCGCGGTAGTCCATGCGGCGTGGGCCGGCCTGCAGCGGCTCCTCACGCGGCTTGCGGGTCGGCACGGCGCGGGCGGGAATGGGGCCGAAGTACTTTTCAGCCAGCGCACGGGTTGTCTGCACATCCACATCGCCGGCAATCACCACGGCGGCGTTGGCCGGGACATACCAGCGCTGGTGAAATTCGCGCGCATCGACGGGGGTGAGCGACTCGATGTCGCTCATCCAGCCGATGATGGGCCGACGGTACGGGCTGGCCTGGTAAACCATGGCGTTCATGGCCTCGAACATGCGGGCACGTGGCGATTCTTCGGTTCGCTGGCGGCGCTCTTCCTTCACGACCTCGATCTCGCGCTTGAACTCGTCGTCGCTCCACTGGTTGTTGGCAAACCGGTCGGCCTCGAGCTTCATCACCGCTTCCAGGCTCTGGGCCGGCACCTGCTGGTGGTAAGCGGTGGCGTCGCGGCTGGTGAAGGCGTTGTCGCGCCCGCCCAGGGCGGCGATGCGGCGCGAAAACTCGCCGGGCTTGAGGTCGGGCGTGCCCTTGAACATCATGTGCTCCAGCACGTGGGCCACGCCCGAGGTGCCGTCGACCTCATCGATGGAGCCCACCCGCACCCACAGCATGTGCGCCACAGTGGGCGCGCGCCGGTCGGGCCGCACGATCAGTGTCATGCCGTTGGACAGCGTGAAGCTCTGTGCAACCGGGTCGGTGGAAGCGGGGGAGGCGGGGGTTGAGGTCTGCGCCAACGACCCGAAGGCTGTGCAAGCCAAGGCCATGGACAGTGCGGCGCGGCGCAAGGCCAGCAGGATCGATGTGCGTTTCATAGAATGCAATGGATTCTAGAGATGGACAAATGTTCTCGTTCTTTCGCAAAAAAGCCCCCAC
>QBMB01000027.1:0-5142 GCA_003241965.1 Burkholderiales bacterium
GCAGCGGCTTGCTCGTGGGCGGTGTCATGCTGGCCATCGTCTGGGGACGGCGCAGTGGTGAAAAGCACGGCTGGGAGCAGACCCGGGGCCCGCTGCTGATCGGTGTGGGTCTGGGGCTGGCGGCTGCGTTGTGCCAGTCGGTGGCCACTCTCATGCTCAAACCGCTCATGACGACTGGCTTGGACGCGGTGGCGGCCAGCGCAGCGCGCATGAGCGTGGCGCTGCTGGCGCACACCGTCCTGCTCGCCAGTGGCTGGCAGGGCGCACGAGCCAAGGTGTCTTTGAGCGGGAAGGACGCCTGGCTCACTTTCCTGAGCGCCGCCGTGGCGATGGCCTTGGGCATGACGCTGATCCTGGCCGCTATGAGACTCGGACAGGCCGGCCTGGTGGCCGTGCTGTCCTCGGTCTCCCCGATCCTGATCCTGCCGCTGCTGTGGCTCGTGTACCGGCGCAGGCCGGCGGCAGGGGCCTGGCTGGGCGCCGTGTTGGCGGTGGCGGGCACCGCACTCATCCTGAACTGATCCGCAGACGATGTGACGATCCGCCGCCGGGCCGCCCCAAGGCGGATCAGCCCCCTTGGGGGGCAGCGACCCGCGTAGCGGCGGAGCGTGGGGGGCTTAGTGCGCCAGCGCCGCCTTCACGGCAGCCGACACCATGCCCATGTCGGCCTTGCCGGCCAGGCGGGTTTTCACCGCGCCCATGACCTTGCCCATGTCGCCGGGACCTGTCGCCCCGAGTTCGGTCACGATGGCCTTGACCTCGGCGGTCACTTCCTCGGCGGACAGGCGCGCGGGCAGGTAGGCCTGCAACACCTTCAACTCAGCACTTTCTTTGTCGGCCAGGTCCATACGGTCGGCTTTGGTGAAGGCTTCAATGCTGTCCTTGCGCTGCTTGATCAGCTTGTCGACGATGGCGACCACCATGGCGTCGTCGAGCTCCACGCGGTCGTCCACTTCCTTCTGCTTCATGGCAGCGGTCAGCAGGCGGATGGTGCCCAGACGCTCGCTGTCCTTGGCGCGCATGGCGGCCTTCATGTCTTCGATGATCAGTTCCTTGAGGCTCATGGGGGCTCCTGTGGGGCGGTGAAACGGCGGCGTTCAGACAATAAAAAAGCCCGCCTGAACGTCTTCCAGCGGGCTTCTTTGCAACCGGGCGAACCCGGCGGCAGGTGCTCAGTACAGCTTTTTGGGCAGCTGCATCGAACGCACACGCTTGTAGTGGCGCTTGACGGCGGCAGCCTTCTTGCGCTTGCGCTCGGCGGTGGGCTTTTCGTAAAACTCACGGGCGCGCAGGTCGGTCAGCAAACCGAGCTTTTCGATGGTGCGCTTGAAACGGCGCAGGGCGACGTCAAAGGGTTCGTTGTCTTTTACACGGATGGTCGTCATGGGCGAGAAATGTCCAGAATGCGCGGAAAGAGGATGTTCGGGAAGATCGGGCCCAAGCGTCGTTTCCGCAAAATGTCCCGTCGTTAACTAGTATTGGCAGACGGGTATTTGCCAGCAAAGCCTTGGATTATAGCGCTCTGAAACGATTTTTCCAGACCCATTTGTCTGGATTCAGCCGGTGACCGGCAATGCCTGACCGCAGGCATGCCCTGACGCCCAGGCCCACTGGAAGTTGTAGCCGCCCAGCCAGCCGGTCACGTCCACCACTTCGCCAATGAAATACAGCCCCGGCTGTTTCGATTCCAGGGTCTGGGAAGACAGGTCGCGGGTGTCCACGCCGCCCAGCGTCACCTCGGCTTTTTTGTAACCCTCGGTGCCGGTGGGGGTGATTTCCCAGCGAGAGAGGCGCTCGGCCAGCCGGGCCAGGGCCTTGTCGGAGGCTTCGCTCACCGGGCGCTGCCAGTCGGTTTCCTGCTGCACCCAGGCGTCGGCCAGGCGGCTGGGCACGAGCCCGGCAAGTTCGTTGGCGATCAGCTTGCGCGAGCTGGCCTTGGCGCGCGCCAGCGCTGCGGGCAGATCGGTCTCGGGGGCCAGGTTCAGCCGGATCGGCGTGCCTTCCGGCCAATAACTGGAGATCTGCAGCACCGCCGGGCCGGAGAGGCCACGGTGGGTGAAGAGCAGGTCTTCGAGGAAGGCCATCTGCGACTTTTTCTGGCCGGTCTCGATGCGCACCGGCAGGGCGAGACCCGAGAGCCCGGCATACGGCGCCCAGTGATCACCGTCGAATGTCATGGGCACCAGACCCGGGCGCGGCTCGACCATGCGCAGGCCGAACTGTTTGGCCAGTCGATAGCCGAAGTCGGTGGCGCCGATCTTGGGGATGGACAGGCCGCCCGTGGCGACCACCACCGATCGGCTGCGCACCGTGCCTTGGTCGGTGTCGAGTTCATACATCCCCTCGCCATCCACCCGCATGGCCCTGACGCCACACGGCTGCCAGCGCTGCACACCACCGGCCTCGCACTCGCGCAGCAGCATCTGGATCAGGTCTTCGGCCGAGCGGTCGCAGAACAGCTGGCCCTTGTGCTTTTCGTGGAAGGCGATGCTGTGCTTCTGCAGGAGTGCGATGAAATCGGCCGGCGTGTAGCGCGAGAGTGCGGAGCGGCAGAAATTTGGGTTGGCGCTGATGAAGTGCTTGTGCGGCGCGTGCGGGTCGAGATCGCGGTTGGTGAAATTCGCCCGCCCACCACCCGAGATGCGGATTTTCTCGGCCACCTTTTCACTGTGATCGAGCACCAGCACGCTCATGCCGCGTTGGCCGGCAATGCCGGCGCAGAAAAGGCCGGCGGCGCCAGCGCCGATGACGATGGCGTCGAAGTTTTGCATGGCGCGCAGTGTAAGTGGCGCGCTCAGCCCTTCCAGGTGAACGGGAACACCAGCTGTTTCAGAAAGCCCTTGGGCACGTAGTCGCCCAGCACGCCATAGCGCTCGGGCCACAGCCGGGGGCTGTTGACGGTGGTGCCGAAGAGGTGGTCGAGAAACGCGTAGTGCGCGGCGTAGTTCTTGTCCAGCGCGTCCGTGTCCTGGCTGTGGTGCCAGTGGTGAAAATTGGGCGTGACGATGAGGTAGCGCAGCGGGCCCAGGCGCACGCTCACGTTGGCGTGGTTGAACACAGCCTGGAAGCCCACCACGATGATGTAGGCGTCGATCACTTCCTTGGAAAAGCCCAGCAGGTAGATCGGCCCGAGCACCAGGGTGCGCGTGATGATGGTCTCCAGCACGTGCTGGCGCGAGCCGGCCATCCAGTCCATGTGTTTTGTGCTGTGGTGCACCGCGTGCAGGCGCCAGAGCAGGGGCACCTCGTGGTAGGCGCGGTGTGTCCAGTACTGCGCGAGGTCTGCCACCAGGACGATGAGTGGCAGCGCGGCCCAGAACGGCAGCGCCGCGATCCATCCGCGCACACCACCCACTGGTACCCAGCCGAACATGTTGTGCACCAGCAGGTTGGTGGCCAGCAGCATGAAGCCCACGACCATGTGGTTCACGATGAAATGGTGAAAGTCGGTTTGCCACTCGGGGCGAAACACCGGCTGGTCGCGGCGCAGGGCGAACAGCTTCTCGATGAAGATGAAGATCAGCGCCGAGCCCAGCAGGTCGAGGATGAAGAAGTCCAGGCCGATGTAGGGCGTGTGGTCGGGGAAGTTCGGATCCACCTCCACCTGGTGCCCGCCCAGCAGGGCGCTGAGCGTGACGAGCGCGAAGGCAAAGGCGGAAAGCCAGCGTGCTCGGTTGAACAACACATTCACCAGGCTCAGGCCGCCGGCCACCACCAAGGCACCGAACAACAACTGGCGCATGAACGCCACGTCGTACTGCTGGCGCAGCTGGGGCGTGGTGAGGTACTGCGGGAAGTGGAAGGCCATCACACCCAGGAAACACAGGATCGCCAGCGACAGCGCGATCACGCCGGTGACGAGGCCGCGACCCGGGCGCAGCGCGCCGTGGCCTTCGGTGAATTGATTGAGTTTTTTGAGCATGCGGCGGGCTCCGATGCGCCTCGAGGGGGCGCGGGTGCCGCAGTGTATCGGGGCGCTGGCGCGCAGGCTCAGGCGGTGCGAACGAGCGGCAGGGGTGCCTGAAGAGCGGCGATGCCGCTCACCACATCGCCCACCACGATCACCGCCGGGCTGCCCAGCCCTTCGTGCTCGATGGTGGCGCGCAGCTGCCCCAGTGTGGTGACGGCGTGCCGTTGCTGGGGCAGGCTGGCGTGCTGGATCACCGCCACCGGCGTGTGGGCCGGCAGGCCGGTGAGCAGCTCGGTCTGGATGTGCCCGGAGCCGCTCACACCCATGTAGATCACCAGCGTGAGTTTGGCGTCGCGCGCGGTGGCCGCCAGGGCTTTCCAGTCGGTGCCGCTGTCGCCGGGTTTGGCGTGGCCGGTGACGAAGACCACGCCGTGGGCATGCTCGCGGTGGGTGAGCGGAACACCCAGTGAGGTGAGACCGGCCAGGCCGGCGGTGATGCCGTTGACCACCTGCACCTCGATGCCGGCGGCTCGCAGGGCCTCCATCTCTTCGCCGCCACGTCCGAAGATGAACGGGTCGCCGCCTTTGAGGCGCACCACCACTTCGCCTTCGCTCGCGGCCATGACCATGAGCTTTTCGATGAAGGCCTGTGGCGTGCTCTTGCAGCCGCCGCGTTTGCCCACATGCACGATGCGCGCACGCGGTGAGGCGTGGGCCAGCACGGCGTCGCTCACCAGATCGTCGACCAGCAGCACGGTGGCCGCTGCAATGGCCTTGACGGCTTTCAGCGTGAGCAGCTCCGGGTCACCGGGGCCTGCACCCACGAGCGAGACGGTGCCGGGCAGGAACTCAGAGGGCGTGTGCATGGGCTGGGGAATCATGGTGGTGAACCTCTCGCAAGATGTGTTCCACCTGCAGTGCGATCGGCGTGGGAATGGGTAACGAACCGTTCAACACGGCGCTGATGTAAGCCGCGGTGTGTGCAGCGTCCACGGTGGGCAACGACGGCAGTTGGACCAGCGGGCCGTCTTGTTGGGGCTGCACCTCGGTGCGTTCGCCATCGCGAAAAATTTCCATGCGCGGTGTGCGCCGCGCATCGGCCACGGGTTCACCTTCGGTGCCGCGCAGCAGCAGTGCGTGGGCACCGGTCAAGGCCCAGGTGGCGGCCATGGAGCTGGCGTATTCGGGGTGGGTGTAGCTGCCGACGATGAAGGCCTTGCCCGCGCACGGGT
>QBMB01000027.1:5152-22968 GCA_003241965.1 Burkholderiales bacterium
GGTTCATGAGTTTCACCAGGCTGTGCGCCGGGTTGCGCAGGCCGACCGCGCGGCGCACATCGAGCAGGCGCTTGAGGCCGTGGCACAGCACCTCGGTGGGCACGAAGGCCACCTCGCCCGCTGCCAGCGCGCTCACGCGGGTGGCAGGCAACACGCCCAGCCCGGCGAACACGGCGGAAGCGAACACGCGTTTGTCTTCGGTGGCTGTGCCGTGCACCAGCACCGGCACACCACGGCGCGCCAGCAGCAGCGCGAGCAGCGGCGTGAGCACCGGCAGCTTGCGCGCACCGTTGTAGCTGGGCAGCACCACGGTGGTGTGGTCGTTGTCAGGCAGCCTGTGCAGGCGGGTGTGGGTGGCGTCCAGGAAGCCGGCCATCTCGTCGGGCGTTTCGCCCTTGATGCGCATGGCCAGGCAAAAACCGCCCACCTCCAGGTCGGTCACCGTGCCGTCGAGCACCTGCCCGAACAGGTCGGTGGCCTGGGCGCGCGTGAGCGAGCGGGCACCGTCCTTGCCGCGACCGATTTCCTTGATGTATTGGCTGATCCCCATGGCGCGCGATTGTCGGACAAGTTTGATGACTTGCCGTTATATGGTGAAAGCCCCCGCTCAGGCGGGGAGCATGGCCGGGGTGGCGCGCACCAGGCGCTTGAGCTCGGGCACACACGAGCCGCAGTTGGTGCCGCAGCGCAGGCTGGTCTGCAGGGCGGCCAGGCGTTCGTCTTCAAAGCCCTCGCAGGTGGCGAGCCGCTCGACGATGGCCAAGTCGGTCACGTTGAAGCAGGTGCAGATCTGCCGGCCCTTGGCCTCGATGGCCACTGGAGGCTTGGCGCCGGGCATCAGCAAACGGCGACCGTACGCGTCGGCGGGCAGCTCGTCCTGCAGCAGCGGCTTGAGCCAAGCCTCGGCGCGCGTGTCGCCGGCGAGCATGAAGCCGTCGAGCCGTGTGACCTCGCCCACGCGCACCAGCCGGGCGGCGCGGTGCTGGCCCAGGCGTTTGTCGGCGTAGCGCAGCACATCGGCTGTGTTCAGGCCGAGCAGCGCTTCGATGCCTTCGATCAAGGCGGCCTCGGGCGCCTCGTGCGCGGCAGCGCGGAACAACACGCCGCAGCGCTCGTGGCCAGCGGCCTGCGCCAGCGGAACGCCGTTTGAAAACGGCACACACGAGGCAAACGGAAACTTCACCATGAGCTCGCGCAAGCCGCGCTGCGCGCTCAGCGCGCTCGCTTCGGGCAGCCAGGCCATGGCCAGCAGCGTCCAGGGCAGCTCGGCCTTGAGCACCTTCACCGCCGCGTGTTTGAGTTCGGGCTGTTTGGAGCTCGGGCAATACGCCGAGGTGGTGAGTGCATTCACGCCGGCCAGCACCTCGCCGGTGCTGCTCACACCGCTGAGGTATTCAGCGCCCCAGTGCATGGCGATGAAGGCCTGCGACAGGCCGATGTCGGTCGAGCCCTGCAGCGGGACCAGGATCGAGCCGCGCTTGCTGGTGACGTGCACCAGATCACCATCTTTCAGGCCACGGCGCTCCATGTCCTGCGGGTTGAGTTGTACAGACGGTTCGGCCACATGGCCGAACAGGCGGCCCAGCGTGCCGGTGCGCGTCATGCCGTGCCACTGGTCGCGCAGGCGCCCGGTGGTGAGCGAGAAGGGGTAACGCGACTCGCGCGGCTCGGCCAGGGGCACGAAGGGCAGGGCGGCGAAGCGGGCTTTGCCATCTTGGGTTGGGAAGATGCCGTCTTCGTAGAGGCGCTGCTTGCCTTGGGTCTCGCCGGCCTTGATGGGCCATTGCTGCGGGCCTTGCTCTTCCAGCAGGGCGTAGCTGAGGCCGGTGATATCGAGGTCGCGGCCTCTGGTGGACTCGCGGTGTTCGTTCCAGATGGACTCGGGAGTTTCGTAGGGAA
The DNA here is from genome assembly GCA_003241965.1 of Burkholderiales bacterium. Classification (GTDB taxonomy): domain Bacteria; phylum Pseudomonadota; class Gammaproteobacteria; order Burkholderiales; family Burkholderiaceae_C; genus Hydrogenophaga. The sequence goes on from QBMB01000027.1 coordinate 7,052, forward strand.
AGAGGGTTCTCTCCGGATACTCCGCAAACGGGGTCAGAGCCGAATTTCGTTGGAGGTTGTTGGCGGCCTCGGGCGCTGCTGTCCTGAATTCGGATCCGACCCCATTTGCTCTCTCCAGTCGCCTCGCGAAGTCCACCACGATGCGCCAGTCGTGCCGGGCTTCACCGGGCGCGGGCACGGCCGGGCGCACGCGGCTGATGCGGCGTTCGCTGTTGGTCACGGTGCCGTCTTTTTCGCCCCAGGTGGTGGCGGGCAGCAGCAGGTCGGCAAAGTCGCAGGTGGCGGCGGTGGCGTAGGCCTCCTGCACCACCACGAACTCGGCGCGCTGCAGCGCGCGGCGCATGGTGGCCTGGTCGGGCATGGACTGGGCGGGGTTGGTGCAGGCGATCCACAGTGCCTTGATCTCGCCGTCGGCCGCGGCTTCGAACATCTCCACCGCGCTCTTGCCCGGCTTCTCGGGCACGCTGGGCACACCCCAGAGCGCTGCGACTTCGGCGCGGTGCTGCGGGTTGGCCAGGTCGCGGTGGGCGCTCAGGAGGTTGGCCAGGCCGCCGACCTCGCGCCCACCCATGGCGTTGGGCTGGCCTGTCAGGCTGAACGGGCCGGCGCCGGGTTTTCCGATCTGGCCGGTGGCCAGGTGCAGGTTGATCAGGGTGGCGTTCTTTGCGGTGCCGCTGCTGCTCTGGTTCAGGCCCTGGCAGTAGAGGCTGAGCGTGGCCGGCGACTGCGCAAACCACTGCGCAGCGGTGTAGAGGTCTTCCTTTTTCAGGCCGCAGACCTGAGCCACGCGCTCGGGCGTGCACTCGCGCACCAGCGACTTGAGCGCGTCAAACCCGGTGGTGTGTGCGGCGATGTACGCGGCATCCAGCCAGCCTTCCCACAGCATGATGTGCAGCAGGCCGTGGAACAGCATCACGTCGCTGCCGGGTTGCAGCGGGAGGAACAGGTCGGCGAAACCGGCGGTGTCGGTGCGCCGTGGGTCGGCCACGATCACCTTCATGGCCGGGTTGGCCTTCTTCGCTGCTTCGATGCGGCGGAACAGCACCGGGTGCGCAAAGGCAGCGTTGCTGCCGACAATGAACAGGCATGTCGCGTGGTTCACGTCGTCGTAGCAGGCGGGGGGTGCGTCGGCACCCAGCGTGAGCTTGTAGCCGGCCACCGCGCTGCTCATGCACAGGCGGGAGTTGGTGTCGACGTTGTTGGTGCCGATCAGGCCCTTGGCCAGCTTGTTGAAGACGTAGTAGTCCTCGGTGAGCAGCTGGCCGCTGATGTAGAAGCCCACCGCGTCGGGGCCGTGTTGTTCGATGGTGGAGGCGAAGTGGTCGGTGGCGAGGTCGAGTGCAGCGTCCCAGGTCAAGGCCTGCGCCGGGCCGCTGCGCTCCAGGCGCCGCATGGGTTGCAGCAAACGCATCTGCTGCGTGATCGCGGGCGAGGCCGTGAGGTGCAGCGTCTGACCCTTGGTGCAGAGCTTGCCGAAATTCGCTGGGTGGTCCGGGTCGCCGCGCACGCCGGTGATCTGCGTGCCTTCGGTTTCGATGATCACACCGCAGCCGACGCCGCAGTAGGGGCACGTGGACTTCACCTGCACAGGGAGAGCCCTCACCCTAGCCCTCTCCCAGGGGGAGAGGGGACAAGACACGCCGCACCGGGCCGGCGAGCGGGCGGGTGAGGTCGGTGGCGTGGGTGGACAACTCATCGGCATCCAGATGCACCACACCGTCCTCCACCTTCACGGCAAACCGCGGCGTGCAGCCCTCGTCGGGTGCCTTGGCGCAGCCGCTGTCCAGGCCGATGGTCCAGTTGTGCAGCGGGCAGGCCACGCTGGTGCCGAAGACGATGCCCTGGCTCAGCGGGCCGCCCCTGTGGGGGCAGCGGTCGAGCAGGGCAAACACCTCGTCCTGCGCGTTGCGGAACACCGCCACGTCGAGGCCTCTTTCGCGTTGCACGCAGCGCGAACCGAGCACAGGAATGTCGTCCACGCGGGCGATGGGAATCCAGCCGTTCATGCTGCCGTTCCTTCCATCGCAACAGCCTTGATCGGAATGAACTGTCGCGTGTCCACGGCCGCCTTCTGGTGCTCGAACCATGGATCGGGTTCACCGTCGAGCGCGAACTGAAGCTCGGCCCACAGCGCCTTGCGGCCCTCGTGGTCGTCCAGGATCTTCTTTTTCACGTAGTCCAGGCCCACGCGGTTCACGTAGTGCACCGTCCGCTCCAGGTACCAGCCTTCCAGGCGGTAGAGCTGCATGAAGGCGCCGGTGTATTCCAGCACCTCCTCGGCGGTCTTGAGCTTGGTGAAGAAGTGCGCCACCTCGGTCTTGATGCCGCCGTTGCCGGCCACGTACATCTCCCAGCCCGAGTCCACGCCGATGATGCCCACGTCCTTGATGCCGGCCTCGGCGCAGTTGCGCGGGCAGCCCGAGACGGCGAACTTCACCTTGTGCGGCGCGTACATGCGCCACATGGCGCGCTCCAGGTCTTTGCCCATCTGGGTGCTGTCCTGCGTGCCCATGCGGCACCACTCGCTGCCCACGCAGGTCTTCACCGTGCGCAGGGCCTTGGCGTAGGCGTGGCCGCTGGGCATGCCGATGTCGTTCCACACCGCCTGAAGGTCTTCTTTCTTCACGCCCAGCAGGTCGATGCGCTGGCCGCCGGTGACCTTCACTGTGGGGATCTTGTACTTGTCGACCGCGTCGGCAATGCGGCGCAACTCATCGGCCGTGGTCTCTCCCCCCCACATGCGCGGGATCACGCTGTAGGTGCCGTCCTTCTGGATGTTGGCGTGCATGCGCTCGTTGATGAAGCGGCTCTGCGGATCGTCCTTCGCCTCCTTCGGCCAGGTGCTGATCAGGTAGTAGTTCACAGCCGGGCGGCAACTCGCGCAGCCGTTGGGCGTGCGCCATCCCATGCCGGCAAACACCGCGCCGGTGTTGGTGTACTTGCTCTGCCGGATGGCGTCGCGCACCGCCTGGTGGCCGTGGTCTGTGCAGGCGCACATGGCCTTGAGCTTGGGCGTGGCCGAGTAGTCACCACCGGCAGTGAACATCAGGATCTGCTCCACCAGACCGGTGCACGAGCCGCAGCTCGCGCTGGCTTTGGTCTGCTTGCGCACCTCTTCCAGCGTGAACAGGCCCTTGTCCTTGATGGCCTTGCAGATCGCGCCCTTGGTCACGCCGTTGCAGCCGCAGACCTCGTCGGTGTCCGCCATGGCCGAGGCCTTGCTCTGGCCCTGGTGACCCACGTCACCGATGTTGGATTCACCAAACATCAGCTTGTCGCGGATGTCGGCCACGCTGCGGCCATCGCGCAGCAGCTTGAAGTACCAGCTGCCGTCGACCGTGTCGCCGTACAGGCAGGCGCCCACCAGCTTGTCGTCCTGGATCACGAGCTTCTTGTAGACGCCGCCCGAGGGGTCGCTCATCACGATCTCTTCGGTGTTGGCGCCGCCGGTGAAGTTGCCGGCACTGAAGAGGTCGATGCCGGTGACCTTGAGCTTGGTCGAGGTGAGCGAGCCCACGTAGCGGCCGATGCCGAACTCGGCCAGGTGCGTGGCCAGCACCTTGCCCTGCTCGAAGAGCGGCGCCACCAGACCGTAGGCAATGCCGCGGTGCGCCGCACATTCACCCACCGCGTAGATGCGCGGGTCGGTCACGGTCTGCAGCGTGTCGCTGACCACGATGCCCTTGTTCACGTGCAGGCGCATGCTTTCGGCCAGCGCGGTGTTGGGGCGGATGCCCACGGCCATCACCACCAGGTCGGCGGGCACTTCTGTGCCGTCCTTGAAGCGGATCAACTTCACCCGTCCATCGTCACCACCCACCAGCTCCTGCGTCTGCGCACCCATCAGGAAGGTCATGCCACGCTCTTCCAGCGACTTCTGCAGCAGTTTTCCCGCCACCTCGTCGAGCTGGCGCTCCATGAGCCACGGGCCCACGTGCACCACACTCACCGTCATGCCGCGCTTCATCAAACCATTGGCCGCTTCCAGGCCCAGCAGACCGCCGCCGATGACCACCGCGTGGGTGTAGCGAGTGGCTGCGTCGATCATGGTCTGCGTGTCGGCGATGTCGCGGTAGGCCAGCACACCGGCCAGGTCCTTGCCCGGGATGGGCAGCATGAAAGGGTTGGAACCGGTGGCCATGATGAGCCGGTCGTACGGCGCTTCGATGGCGCTCCCGTCGGCGTCTCTGGCGCGCACCACGCGCTTGACGCGGTCCACCTCGGTCACCGTTTTGCCCGCGTGCAGGGTGATGCCGTTGTCGGAGTACCAGGCCCAGTCGTTGAGCACGATCTCGTCCAGCGTCTGCTCACCGGCGAGCACCGGCGAGAGCAGGATGCGGTTGTAGTTCGGGTGAGGCTCGGCGCCGAACACCGTGATGTCGTACAGGTCGGGGGCCAGCTTGAGCAGCTCCTCGATCGTGCGCACACCGGCCATGCCGTTGCCGACCATGACCAGTTTCAGTTTTGCCTTTGGGTTGACGCGCATGTCCATCGTGTTCTCCTTCAGGCCACTTTTTCCACATGCGCTTGGCGCGTGTACAGGAAGTCGATCACCGCCTTGCGGCATTGCTGGTAGCGCGGTTCGTCGGCCAATGCCACGCGGTTGCGCGGGCGCGGCAGGTCCACGGTGAGCACCTCGCCGATGGTGGCGGCCGGGCCGTTGGTGAGCATCACGATGCGGTCGGAGAGCAACACGGCTTCGTCCACATCGTGCGTGACCATGACCACGGTGCTGTGGGTGCGGGCCACGATGTCCAGCAACTCGTCCTGCAGCTTGGCGCGGGTGAGGGCGTCGAGCGCGCCGAAGGGTTCGTCCATGAGCAGCACCTTGGGTTCCATCGAGAGGGCGCGGGCGATGCCCACGCGCTGCTTCATGCCGCCTGAGATTTCGCCGGGGCGCTTTTGTGCTGCGGGTGTGAGACCGACCATCGCCAGCGCGGCGTCGGTGCGGGCTTTGAGTTGCGCCTTGTTCTCGGTGGCCGAGAACACACGCTCGACCGCGAGGTAGACGTTCTCGAAGCATGTCAGCCAGGGCAGCAGCGAGTGGTTCTGGAACACCACCGCACGCTCCGGGCCGGGGCCGGAGATCTCCCGGTCGGCACACAGCAGCACACCTTCTGTGGGCACGGTCAGGCCGGCGATCAGGTTGAGCAGGGTGGACTTGCCGCAACCCGAGTGACCGATGAGGGTAACGAACTCGCCTTTGGCCACGGTAAGGTTGATGTCGCGCAGCGCAGGGAAGTTGCCCTTCTTCGTCTTGAAGGTCTGCTCGACGCCCTGGATTTCGATGTACTTCATGGACCGATCGTCCTGAGCTTGTCGAAGGGTCATGACTTCACCTCTTCAAACGTGAACAGGGTGGCGAGCTTGATCAGGCCGAATTCGAGCACCAGACCCACGATGCCGATCACGAAGATGGCGATGATGATGCTGGCCACGTTGAGGTTGTTCCACTCGTCCCAGATCCAGAAACCGATGCCCACGCCACCGGTGAGCATCTCGGCGGCCACGATCACCAGCCAGGCCGTGCCCACCGCCAGGCGCACGCCGGTCAGCAGGTAGGGCAGAACGGCGGGGAACAGGATCTTGGTGAAGATCTTCCACTCGCTCAGGTTGAGCACACGCGCCACGTTCATGTAGTCCTGCGGCACGCGCTGCACGCCCACCGCGGTGTTGATGATCATGGGCCAGATGGAGCAGATGAAGATGGTCCAGATGGCCGCCGGGTTGGCTCCCTTGAAGACCAGCAGGCCGATCGGCAGCCAGGCCAGCGGCGACACCGGGCGCAGCAGGCTGATGAGCGGGTTGAACATGCGGCTGAGAAATTCAAAGCGGCCGATGGCAAAGCCCGCTGGAATGCCGACCGCTGCGGCCAGGCCGAAGCCGATGGCCACGCGCTGTAGCGACATGAGCACGTTCCAGCCCACGCCCTGGTCGTTCGGACCCACGCGGTAGAACGGATCGGCGAACACCTTGAGGGCCTGTTTCCAGGTCTCCAGCGGCGTGGGAATACCGCTGGAGCCGTTGCCGGCCACCACGGCCCACACTGTGACGAGGAACACCAGGCCCAGCACGGGCGGAAGCACTGCGGTCCACAGAAAACGAAGGTCCCAGCCGCGTCTGCCCTGCACCACCGGAGCGGGCGCCGGCGTGGGCACCGCAGCGATGGCGGGTGCCTCGACCTTGGTGGAGGCAAGCCCCTCCAATGGCGAATGAAAAACGGCGCTGACCATGGTGTTTCTCCCTTGCGGCGGCCTGATCAGGCTGCGTTGATCTTGAAAGAGTCGGCGTACTTGGCGGGATCTTTGCCGTCCCAAACCACACCGTCCATGAGCTTGGCGCTGCGCATCTCCGACTTGGGCAGCGAGGTTTTGCTGGCCGAGGCGGCTTCCTTGAAGATGTCGATGCGGTTGACGGCCTTGGCCACGGCCAGGTAGTCGGGGTGTGACTTGAGCAAGCCCCAGCGCTTGTGCTGCGTGAGGAACCACATGCCGTCACTCAGGTACGGGAAGTTGGCCGCGCCGTCGTTGTAGAACTTCATGTGGTTGGGGTCGTCCCAGGTCTTGCCCAGGCCGTTCTGGTAGCGGCCCAGGATGCGCTGGTTGATCGCGTCCACGCTGGTGTTCACATAGGAGCGCTGCGCGATCGTCTCGGCCATCTTGTTCTTGTTCTGCAGGCCGGCGTCGATCCACTTGCCGGCTTCCAGGATGGCGGCCGTCACGGCGCGTGCGGTGTTGGGGTTCTTCTGCACGAACTCTGCCGTGGTGCCCAGCACCTTCTCGGGGTGGTCTTTCCAGATGTCCTGCGTGGTGTTGGCCGTGATGCCGATGCCGTCCATGATGGCGCGGTGGTTCCACGGCTCGCCCACGCAGAAACCATCCATGTTGCCCACGCGCATGTTGGCCACCATCTGCGGTGGTGGCACCACGATGGCACGAGCGTCCTTCATCGGGTCGATGCCGGCGGCCGCCAGCCAGTAGTAGAGCCACATGGCGTGCGTGCCGGTGGGGAAGGTCTGCGCGAAGGTGTATTCGCGCTTTTCGGAGGCCATCAGCTTGGCCAGCGACGGACCATCGACCGCGCCTTTTTCGGCCAGCTTTTTTGACAGCGTGATCGCCTGGCCGTTCTGGTTCAGGTTCATCAGGATCGCCATGTCCTTCTTCGGGCCAGCGGTACCCAGCTGCAGGCCGTAGATCAGACCGTAGAGCACGTGGGCCATGTCCAGCTCGCCATTCACCAGTTTGTCGCGCACACCGGCCCAGCTGGCTTCCTTGGTGGGCACGATCTTCACGCCGTACTTTTTGTCGATGCCCAGCTCGGCGGCCATCACCACGCTGGCGCAGTCGGTCAGTGGGATGAAGCCGATCTTGACCTCGGTCTTCTCGGGCGCGTCGGAGCCGGCTGCCCACACGCCGCTGTGGCCCAGCGTGGAGAAGAAGGTGGCAGCGCCGATGGCGGTGCTCTTCTTGATGAAGTCGCGCCGCGAAGCTGCGGCGGACTCGGCGGTCGTGTCGGCCAAAGCCTGGGGAACGGTGGCGCCGGTGGTGTCTGCGTTCATGTCCAACTCCTTGCTGATGAAAAAAAGCGATGCCCAAAGCAAAACGGCACCCATTTCCGAGCCTGCGTGAGCGAGCGGGAAATGGACGCCGTTGTCCGTGTCTGGGGAGACTGGGGAAAGCCTTGCCGCCATTGGCCCGACTTTCGATGCTTCTCAACATGCAGGGACCGTGCCAGTCATGGCGCGGTTTCAGGCCCTCAAGGTCGCGCCGTTGATTTCAAAGGGAAAACCACCGTTCGGCTCCGAATGGGCGGTGTCAAACTCACGCGGCGCGGGTCGCCAGCGGGCGTCAATCTGGTGCGGCGGGTCCGCAGAGGCACAAGATTTGTGCGCTGCAGCACGCGGACGTGCCTCAGCGTGTGCGCTCGGGCAGCACGTCGGCCATGGCCAGCACGGCCTCGGCCACTTCGATCAGGCGGCGGTTCTGGTTCATGGCCATCTGGCGCATGGTCTTGTGCGCTTCTTCTTCGCTCAGGTGCCGGTGCGCCATCAGCAGGCCCTTGGCGCGCTCAATCAGCTTGCGCTCGTTGAGGCTGGCGCGCACGGTGTCGAGCTCTTCGCTCATGGTCTGCAGGCGCCGCGCCTGTTCCTGCACCAGCTCCAGGATCGAGCGTTCCAGGTGCAGGCCATAGCTCTGTGGTGCCGTACCGAAGCCGGCAGTCGCGCGCGCGTCCGGCGACTGGAAGAACGACAAGGTGTCCGCTTCGCTCGGTGAACCCGCGTCCAGCGCGTGAAAACGGCTCAGCTCGGCACGGGCCGCCGCGATCTTTTGCTCGCAGACTTGCAGCAGGTCCAGCGCCAGTCGGTCTTCGACCGCCTTCATGCGGTCGATGCGCCGGCTGCAGCAGTCGAACCACGCCTGGCTGACCTGGGCGTTGAGCGGCGAGCCGTGGGCTGCTGTGCACAACACGCGGCGCATCCGCTCCAGCTCGGCCAGCGTGGCGCTGGCCTGGGTGGCACTCCACAGCTCCACCACCTGTGCTGTCGAAAACTCGGCGAACACCTCCAGGCAGCGCTCCTGCGACTCGATCAGGTGCAGGAGGCGCTGTTGTTCTCCGGCCTCGGCGCGCCCGCTCACGAACAGCGCTGCGCCGGCCGCGCGCTCCTGGCCGGCGAACTCCTTGCCCTGCATGAAATTGAACAAGGCCACCAGCAAGCGCGAGATCTCGGGGTCGCTGGCGCTGTCCGCCGCTTCGAACACCACGGCCAGCAAGCCCGCGATCAGCCGCACATAGGCTTCGGTCGCCTGCCGGGGTGTCCATTGCAGCGCCTGCACGCGCGAGCGCAGGCCGTCCAGTGCATCCAGACCGTGCAACACGTAGGCGATGCGGCTGAACAAGCGCGCACCGTTGCCCACCAGGGCCGACTCGGTGTCCAGTTCGTCAAAGCAGGCACGCAGCTCGGTCTCGATCTGCCGGCACTCACCGATCTGGCTCGCACGCATCTCGCCAAACTGCTGCCCTTGTGATCCGAGAAAGAGGTTGGACAGCCCCCGTTCGCGCTGCAGGCCGTGAACCAGGCGACCGGTCACATTCACCAGCGCGCTGGTGAGCGCGAGCTGCTGCAGCGCGGCGATTTCACAGCGTTTGGCTGCCAACAGAAAGTTCAGGCCTGATTTCATGTCGCAGGGGTTTGAGCACGCATCCCTGAGTGTGAGCAACAAACATGCCGCCCGTACACTTGGCCGATGCTGATTTTGGGAATCGAGTCGTCTTGCGACGAAACCGGCGTCGCTCTGGTCGACGCCAGCGGCGGCCGCACGCCACGGCTGCTGGGTGACGCGCTGCACAGCCAGATCGAGATGCACCGCGCCTATGGTGGCGTGGTGCCCGAACTCGCCAGCCGCGACCACATCCGCCGTGTGCTGCCGCTCACCGACGCGGTGCTGGCACAGGCCGGCTTGCCCATCTCGTCGGTTGACGCGGTGGCCTACACCCGCGGGCCGGGTCTGGCCGGTGCGTTGCTGGTGGGCTCGGGCGTGGCCTGCGCGCTGGGTTTTGCGTTGGGCAAACCGGTGATCGGGGTGCACCACCTCGAAGGGCATTTGCTGTCGCCCTTTTTGAGCGCCGATCCGCCCGAGTTCCCTTTCGTGGCGCTGCTCGTGTCGGGTGGTCACAGCCAGCTGATGCGGGTGGACGGGGTGGGGCGTTACACCCTGCTGGGCGAAACCATCGACGACGCCGCCGGCGAAGCCTTCGACAAGTCGGCCAAGCTGCTCGGCCTGGGCTACCCAGGCGGCCCGGCGCTGGCCCGGCTGGCGCTGCAGGGCGACGCGCAAGCTTTCAAATTTCCGCGACCGCTGCTGCACAGCGGTGACCTCGATTTTTCGTTTGCCGGCCTCAAGACGGCGGTGTTGACCCAGGTGAAAAGGTTGGCCCATGCGAGCCTGGACGGCCCGGCCACGCTGCACCTGGCCGATCCGCTGACGCTGCAGCAAAAAGCCGATGTGGCGGCCAGCGTGCAGGCTGCCATCGTCGAGGTGCTGGTGAAGAAGTCCATGGCGGCGGTGCGCCTGAGTGGCCTGCGCCGCCTGGTGGTGGCGGGCGGGGTGGGCGCCAACGCCTCGTTGCGCGAGCAATTGGGCGCGGCCTGCGCCAAGGCAGGCGTGCGCGTGCACTACCCCGAGCTGCACCTGTGCACCGACAACGGCGCCATGATCGCGCTGGCCGGCGGCATGCGGGTGCAGGCCGGGCTGGTCCGACTGGACCCGGTCAACGCAGCCGATGGCACCGGCTACAGCTTCGATGTAAAGCCGCGCTGGCCGTTGTCCGACCTCGGGCTGGGTGAGCCCCTGCCTGTGTGACGACACAACGGGGTGGGGTAAGCTGCGTAATTATGAATTAGACTCCCGGCGCTGTCGCGTGCGCGACACCTGTCCCGAGCGCCCGCGCTCGGGCGCCCCAGAAACCAGGAGCCACTTCCGAATGAAAAACCTGTTTGTCCCCGTCTCTGCCCAGCGCCGCCGCGCGCTCGCTGCCGCCTTGATCGGCGTCTTGTGCGCCACTGTGTCCCTGGCCCAGGCCCCATCGCCCGGCGCCGCCCCCATCCGCATCGCCATGATCGAAGGCCTGTCAGGCCCGTTCGCCAATACCGGCGAAGCTGTCTACCGCAACCTGGTTTGGGCGACCGAGCGGGTGAATGCGCGTGGCGGCGTGAAGCTGCCGGCCTCGCAAGGCGGCAACCGCCCGCTGCTGATCGAACGATTCGACAGCAAGGGACAGACCGAAGAGGCGCTCTCCGCACTGCGCTCGGCGGTCGACCGCGACATCACCATCGTCACGCAGGGCAACTCCTCGGCGGCGGCCAGCGGTCTGATCGAGGCCATCAACAAGCACAACGAGCGCGAGCCGGCGCGCCAGATGCTGTTCCTCAACTACTCGGCAGTGGACCCGTCGCTGACCAACGAAAAATGCAGCTACTGGCATTTCCGTTTTGACGCCCACGCCGACATGCGCATGACCGCGCTCATGAGCGTGCTGCGAGAGGACAAGCAGCTCAAGAACATCTACCTGATCGGCCAGGACTACAGCTTTGGCCAGGCGGTGTTGCGCGAAGGCCGCAGCCAGTTGGCAGCTCAGCGCCCTGACGTGAAGGTCGTCGGTGAAGAACTGCATCCGATGGCCCGCGTGAAGGATTTCCTGCCCTACGCCGCCAAGATCAAGGCCAGCGGTGCACAGGCCGTGCTCACCGGCAACTGGGGCAACGACCTCACGCTGCTGGTGAAAGCCGCGCGCGAGGTGGGCTTCGACGGCACCTTCTACACCTTTTACGGCAACGCGCTCGGCGCACCCGCCGCCATGGGTGAGGCTGGCATCGGAAAGGTGATCGCGGTGGCCGACTGGTTCCCCAACGTGGCCACCCGTCCGTCCGAGGCTTTCTACCAGTCGTTCCGCCAGCGCTTTCCCGACCCCGCCGACGACTACGTGCACATGCGCATGCAGCTCATGATTGAATCGCTGGCGCAAGCCATCGAACGCGCTGGCGCTGCCGGCCCGGTCAACGCCGCCACCATCGCCACTCAACTTGAAAAAGCCGAAGTCACCCTCGCCGGCCAGACCGCGCGCATGCGCGCCGCCGACCACCAGTTCCAGCAGCCGCTGGCGGTGGCCGTGATGGACCGTCAGGGTGCTCCGGGTGTGAAATTCGACGTCGAAGGCTCGGGCTACGGCTTCCGCGTCATTCGCAACCTGGCGCCCCAACAAGCCGAACAGCCTCACCGCTGCAACATGACCCGACCCTGATGACCCCACACGCCCCCTTCATGCGCCCCGTTGTCGACAACCTCGAAGCCTCCCGCATCCGCGAGGTGGCCAACGAAGGCCTGGGCCGCGACAACGTGCTGAAGTTCTGGTTTGGCGAAAGCGATGAGGTGACGCCTGCCTTCATCCGCGACGCCGCCATGGCCTCGCTGCAGGCCGGTGAAACCTTTTATGCGCACAACCTCGGCCTGCCCGAGCTGCGCGAGGCGGTGGCGACCTACACCGACGGCCTGCACCCGGGTCGCGGTGCACCTCACTGGATGGACCGCCTGGCCGTGACATCCGGGGGTGTGAACGGGCTGATGCTCGCATCGCAGGCGCTGGTGGAGGCGGGCGACGAGGTGGTGGTGGTCACGCCGGCCTGGCCCAATCTGGTGGCGCAACCGCAGATCATGGGTGCGAATGTGAAAAGCGTGCCGCTGCAAGTGCTCACCAGTGGCGAGCGAGCCGGTGCGTGGGCGCTGGACATGGACGCCTTGCTGGCGGCCATCACGCCGGCCACGCGCATGTTGATCGTCAACGCACCCAACAACCCCACCGGCTGGACCTTGACCCGCGACGAGCAGGCCACCATCCTGGCGCACTGCCGGCGCACCGGCACCTGGATCCTGGCCGACGAGGTGTACGAGCGGCTGTACTACGCGGGCGACACGCCCAATGGCGCGGCCAGCAGCTTTCTCGACGTGGCCGAGCCGGACGACCGGGTCATCGTCGCCCACAGCTTCTCCAAGAGCTTCCTGATGACCGGCTGGCGCCTGGGCTGGCTGGTGCTGCCCGTCGCGCTCACCCCTGCCGTGGGCAAATTGATCGAATTCAACACCTCGTGCGCGCCGGTCTTCGTGCAGCGTGGCGCCACGGTGGCCCTGCAGCGCGGCGCCGAGGTCACGCCCGCCCTCGTGGCCCATCTGAAAACCTGCCGCGACACTCTCGTGCCGCTGCTGCGCGCCGTGCCCGGTGTGACCCTGGCCGAGCCGCTGGGCGGCATGTACGCCTTCTTCAAACTGGAGGGGCAGGACGATTGCCTGAACGTGGCCAAGCGGCTGGTGCGCGAGGCCGGCATTGGCCTGGCGCCCGGCAGCGCCTTCGGCCCGGAAGCGGCCGGCTGGCTGCGCTGGTGCTTCGCCAGCCGCGACACCCACCGGCTGGAAGAGGGCGTTGAACGCCTGCGCCGCTGGCTTGCTGCCCAGCCGGGTGGCGGCACTTGACGCCTTCTGCCCTATAATCCGCGGTTGCCGTTCGAAAGGACAGCACACCCACGCCCGATGCGGCTGCGGGCTCTGGAGTTGCTCCACAGGCCCAATGGCTGCGCCGGGACGCATGTAACCCAGAAGGAATTTCCATGATTGCCCAATCCATCAAAGCCGAAGTCGTCGCGGCCAACGCCCGCGCCGCCAATGACACCGGCAGCCCAGAAGTGCAGGTCGCCATCCTGACCGCACGCATCAACGAACTGACCCCCCACTTCAAGACGCACGCCAAAGACCACCACGGTCGTCGCGGCCTGCTGCGCATGGTGAGCCGCCGCCGCAAGCTGCTCGACTACCTGAAGTCCAAGGACGCCCAGCGCTACGTTGCGCTGATCGCGAAACTGGGTCTGCGCAAGTAATTGAGCAACGGTTGACACACGAAACGCCTGAGTTGGTTCGCTGGCTCGGGCGTTTTTTGCTTGTTGACATCCTTTTTTGATTCCGGAGCATTGATTACAGAGCGAAGCTGTGTCATTCCAAGCGGATTGAGGGCCATTGGCGGACCACTCAATCCATCTGGAATGGCATCGTGTTCTGGGTTGTGTTTCCGGGTTTTGTGCGGGTTTGCCGCACGCTGTGTTTTCTGCCAAGTGGCGGGAAAAATTCCAGGAGATAAACCATGAGCATGTTCAACAAAGTCACCAAGACCTTCCAGTGGGGTCCCCACACGGTCACCATGGAAACCGGCGAAATTGCGCGCCAGGCCACCGGCGCTGTGCTGGTCAACATCGACGACACCGTGGTGCTCGCCACCGTGGTTGCCAAGACCGACGCCAAGGCCGGCCAGGACTTCTTCCCGCTGACCGTGGACTACACCGAAAAGTCGTACGCCGCCGGCAAGATTCCCGGCAGCTTCTTCAAGCGCGAAGGCCGCCCGAGCGAACTCGAAACGCTGACCTGCCGCCTGATCGACCGCCCCATCCGTCCACTGTTCCCCGAAGGCTTCTACAACGAAGTCCAGGTGATCGTGCACGTGGTGAGCCTGAACCCCGAAGTTCAGGCTGACATCGCGGCCATGATCGCCACCTCGGCCGCCCTGTCGGTCAGCGGCATCCCGTTCAACGGCCCCATCGGTGCTGCCCGCGTGGGCTACATCAATGGCCAGTACGTGTTGAACCCTGGCCAGACGCAGCTCAAAGACAGCCAGCTGGACCTCGTGGTCGCCGGCACCGAGTCCGCCGTGCTGATGGTGGAGTCCGAAGCCGACCAGCTGTCCGAAGAAATCATGCTCGGCGCCGTGGTGTTCGGCCATGAGCAGGGCAACATCGCCATTGCCGCCATCAACGAGCTGGTGCGTGACGCCGGCAAGCCATCGTGGAACTGGCAGCCGCCTGCCAAGGACGAGCCGCTGATCGCCAAGATCGACGAGCTGGCCAAGGCCAAGCTCGAAGCCGCTTACCAGATCCGCAACAAGCAGGCCCGCACCCAGGCTTGCCGCTCGGCTTACGCCGACGTGTTCGCAGCCCTGAAATCCGAAGGTGTGACTTTCGACAACGTGGCCATCGAGGCCCTGCTGTTCGAGATCGAAGCCAAGATCGTGCGTGGCCAGATCCTGGCCGGCGAACCCCGCATCGACGGTCGCGACACGCGTACCGTGCGCGCCATCGAAATCCGCAACGGCGTGCTGCCCCGCACCCACGGCTCGGCCCTGTTCACCCGCGGTGAAACGCAGGCACTGGTCGTGGCCACGCTGGGCACCGACCGCGACGCCCAGCGCATCGACGCGCTGGCCGGCGAGTTCGAAGACCGCTTCATGCTGCACTACAACATGCCTCCCTTCGCCACCGGCGAAGCTGGCCGTTTCGGCACCCCGAAGCGCCGCGAGATCGGTCACGGCCGCCTGGCCAAGCGCGCACTGATCGCAGCGCTGCCGAGCAAGGAAGACTTCCCGTACACCATGCGTGTCGTGTCTGAAATCACCGAGTCCAACGGCTCCTCGTCGATGGCCTCGGTCTGCGGTGGCTGCCTGGCGCTGATGGACGCCGGCGTGCCGATGAAGGCCCACGTGGCTGGCATCGCCATGGGTCTGATCAAGGACGGCAACCGCTTCGCCGTGCTGACCGACATCCTGGGCGACGAAGATCACCTGGGTGACATGGACTTCAAGGTCGCTGGCACCACCAACGGCATCTCGGCGCTGCAGATGGACATCAAGATCCAGGGCATCACCAAGGAAATCATGCAGGTCGCACTGGCCCAGGCCAAGGAAGCCCGCATGCACATCCTGGGCAAGATGCAGGAAGCCATGGGCGAAGCCAAGACCGAAGTGTCCAACTTCGCGCCCAAGCTCTTCACCATGAAGATCAACCCCGAGAAAATTCGTGACGTGATCGGCAAAGGCGGCGCCGTCATCCGCGCGCTGACCGAAGAGACCGGCACCCAGATCAACATCGACGAAGACGGCACCATCACCATCGCTTCGACCGACGCGGCCAAGGCCGACGAAGCCAAGCGCCGCATTGAGCAGATCACGGCTGAAGTGGAAGTGGGCAAGGTCTACGAAGGCCCGGTCACCAAGATCCTCGACTTCGGTGCCCTGATCAACCTGCTGCCCGGCAAGGACGGCCTGCTGCACATCAGCCAGATCGCGCACGAGCGTGTCGAGCGCGTCACCGATTATTTGACCGAAGGCCAGATCGTTCGCGTGAAGGTGCTCGAGACCGACGAAAAAGGTCGCGTCAAGCTGTCGATGAAGGCGCTGGCCGATCGCAATGCGGTTGAGCCGCAGCAGCAGCCCCAGTCGTGATCCCGGCGGTGATGCAAGCGGTCGAGATCAGCAGCTTCGGTGCACCCGAGGTGCTGCGTCTGGGCGAGCGCCCGGTGCCGGTGGCGGCCGAAGGTGAAGTGCTGATT
>QBMB01000027.1:22978-48011 GCA_003241965.1 Burkholderiales bacterium
GCGTCGGGCGTGAACCGCCCCGACGTGCTGCAGCGCACCGGCAACTACCCCGTGCCGCCCGGCGCTTCCGACATTCCCGGCCTCGAAGTGGCGGGTGTGATCGCTTCGGGCGATGCAGCGGCCATGGCCGCTGCGGGCCTGAAGGTGGGTGACCGCGTGTGTGCTTTGGTGGCCGGTGGCGGCTACGCCCAGTGGTGCGTGGCACCCGTGGGCCAGTGCCTGCCGGTGCCTGACGGTCTGGACGACATCGCCGCTGCATCGTTGCCCGAAACCTTCTTCACCGTGTGGAGCAATGTGTTCGACCGTGCTCGTCTGCAAGCGGGCGAAACTTTGTTGATTCAGGGTGGTACGAGTGGCATCGGTGTGACCGCGATCCAGATGGCGAAAGCCCTTGGCGCGCGCGTGATTGCCACCGCCGGCAGCGATGACAAATGCGCTGCGTGCCTGGCATTGGGTGCCGATCACGCCATCAACTACAAGACGCAGGACTTCGTCACCGCCGTGGCCGACCTCACGGGCGGGCAGGGCGTCAACGTCGTGCTCGACATGGTGGCGGGCGCTTACGTGGCTCGCGAGATCGAGTGCCTGGTCGAAGACGGCCGCCTGGTCATCATCGCGGTGCAGGGCGGCGTGAAAGCCGAGTTCAACGCCGGCATGGTGCTGCGCAAGCGCCTCACCATCACCGGCTCCACCTTGCGTCCGCGTCCGATCGCATTCAAGACCGCCATTGCGCAGTCGCTGCGCGAGCGCGTCTGGCCGCTGCTGGCTCAGGGATTGATCAAGCCCGTGATCCACCAGGTGTTTCCCGCCAGCGAAGCCGCTGCCGCGCACACGCTCATGGAATCCAACCGCCACATCGGCAAGCTCGTCCTGACCTGGGCATGACGGCACCTCAGACATGAAACCACTGATCGCAGGCAACTGGAAAATGAACGGCTCGCTGGCGGCCAACGAGGCGCTGGTGAAAGCCATGCTCGATGGTCTGGGCAGCCAGACGCCGGGTGCCGACATGGCCTTGTGCGTGCCCGCGCCCTATCTGGCCCAACTGCAATCGCTGGTGAGCGGCAGCGCGATCAGTCTGGGTGCGCAGGATGTGTCTGCTCACGAGCAGGGCGCCTTTACCGGCGAGGTGTCGGCGACCATGCTCAAGGACTTTGCCTGCCGCTACGTGATCGTGGGCCACTCGGAGCGTCGGCAGTACCAAGGTGAGACCGACCTGCTGGTGGCGGACAAGGCCAAGGCGGCGCTGGCCCAAGGCATCACACCCATCGTGTGCGTGGGCGAGACGCTGGCCGAGCGGGACGCGGGCCAGACCGAGGCTGTGGTCAAGCGCCAGTTGGCCGCAGTCATCCATGCGGTGGCGCATTGCACCAGCGAGATCGTTGTGGCCTACGAACCCGTCTGGGCCATCGGCACCGGCAAGACCGCGTCGCCCGAGCAGGCGCAGCAGGTGCATGCGGTGTTGCGTGCCCAGCTGGCGGCGGCCACACAGCATCCCGAACGGGTGCACATCCTCTACGGCGGCAGCATGAACGCGGCGAATGCTGCGAGCCTGCTGGCCCAGCCCGACATCGACGGTGGCTTGATCGGCGGCGCGTCGCTCAAGTCGGCCGACTTCCTTCAGATCGTGGCTTCGGCCCTTTGACCTGTGTTCGTGCCTTCACCGGCACATCGACAACTGTGATTCCGGAGTAAAAAATGAACGTTGTGTTGACTCTCTTGCTGGTGGTGCAGATCCTCTCGGCACTGACCATGATCGGCCTGATCCTCATGCAGCACGGCAAAGGTGCGGATGCGGGCGCAGCCTTCGGCGGCGGCGGTGCAGGTTCTGCCAGCCTGTTTGGTGCCTCGGGCGGTGCGAACTTCATGTCCCGCTCCACGGCCGTGCTGGCTGCGGTGTTTCTGGGCTGCACCTTGGGCTTGGCGTACTTCGGCAACCTGCGCACCGCTGCGCCGAGTTCGGGCAGTGTGCTTGAGGGCGTGGTCACACCCGCGCAGCCTGCCGATGCGTCGCAGCAGATCCCCGGTACCACACCTGCAAATGGCGCTGCCCCGGCGCCCGCTGCAGCCACGCCAGCCCCCACCGGCGCGGGACAAATCCCGGCGAAATGACCCTGGCGGCATGCACGCTTCACGTGTGTGCCGATCCAGCTTTCATTGGAGTTGAAAAAGGCCCGCTTCCTCTCAAAAGAGAGGTGGATTCAGGGTAAACTCTGATGCTTGTCAGCAAGGCTCACACAGACCTCGTGAGTCGGCAATGCAGACCAGCCGACGTGGTGAAATTGGTAGACACGCTATCTTGAGGGGGTAGTGGCGAAAGCTGTGCGAGTTCGAGTCTCGCCGTCGGCACCAATCTTTGGACAACACGGCCCCGCGCCGTGTCAGTGGAATCGACCAAGATGAGTCTCGAGCAATACCTACCCGTGCTTCTTTTCATTTTGGTGGGTATCTCCATCGGGATCATCCCGCAGGTCCTCGGGTACATCCTCGGCCCCAACCTGCCGGATGCCGAAAAGAACTCCCCTTACGAATGCGGCTTCGAAGCCTTCGAAGACGCCCGCATGAAGTTCGATGTGCGCTACTACCTTGTGGCCATTCTTTTCATCCTGTTCGACCTCGAGATTGCATTCCTCATCCCCTGGGCCGTGGCCTTCTCGGACATCGGCATGACCGGCTTCCTGGCGGGTGTCGTCTTTCTGGCCATCCTCACCGTGGGCTTTGCCTACGAGTGGAAAAAAGGCGCGCTGGAATGGGAATGAGCGACTTGCACACACACGAATGCACCGGAGCGTTTCATGATTGAAGGCGTATTCAAGGAAGGTTTTGTCACCACCAGCTACGACTCGGTGGTGAACTGGGCCAAGACCGGCTCGCTGTGGCCGATGACTTTCGGGCTCGCTTGCTGCGCGGTGGAAATGATGCACGCGGCGGCGGCCCGCTACGACATCGGCCGCTTTGGCTCCGAGGTGTTTCGCGCCAGTCCGCGCCAGTCCGATCTGATGATTGTGGCGGGCACGCTGTGCAACAAGATGGCGCCAGCCTTGCGCAAGGTCTACGACCAGATGGCCGAGCCGCGCTGGGTGCTCTCCATGGGCTCTTGCGCCAACGGCGGCGGCTACTACCACTACAGCTACTCGGTGGTGCGCGGTTGTGACCGCATCGTGCCGGTGGACGTGTACGTCCCGGGTTGCCCGCCCACGGCCGAAGCCCTGCTGTACGGAATCATCCAGCTGCAGCAGAAGATCCGCCGCACCCAGACCATTGCCCGCGCCTGAGCGCGCGCTGCACAACGGCGAACCGAGTCCCACGAGACGCATCCATGACCGACACCCCAGCGACCCCCTACGCCGTTGCGCCGGAAGCCTTGAAGTTGACCCTGACCGAGTTGCTGGGTGACCGTGTGGTCTCCCTCGAGGTGGTTCGCGAAGAGCTCACGTTGATCGTTGCTGCCAGTCACTATTTCGAGGTCATGCAGACCCTGCGAGACGCGCCGCAAGCCGCTTTCGAGCAGCTCATCGACCTCTGCGGTGTGGACTACCAGACCTACGGCGACGGTCGTTGGGAGGGGCAGCGCTTCGCCGCCGTGGTGCACCTGCTGTCGGTCACCCACAACCACCGTGTTCGGGTGCGGGTGTTCTGCCCCGAAGACGACTTTCCTGTGCTGGCCTCGGTCACACCTTTGTGGGCTGCAGCCAACTGGTACGAGCGCGAAGCGTTTGACTTGTTCGGCATCGTCTTTGAAGGCCACGATGACCTGCGCCGCATTCTCACCGACTACGGTTTCATCGGCCACCCCTTCCGCAAGGACTTCCCGCTGTCGGGTCACGTCGAGATGCGTTACGACGCCGAGCGCCAGCGCGTGATCTACGAGCCGGTGAGCATCGAGCCCCGCGAAATCACGCCGCGCATCATCCGCGAAGACAACTACGGGGGCCTGCACTGAAGGCCTTGGCTTTCCTGCGATATCGTCATGGCTGAAATCAAGAACTACACCCTCAACTTCGGTCCGCAGCACCCAGCCGCGCACGGCGTGCTGCGCCTGGTGCTCGAGCTCGACGGCGAGGTCGTGCAACGCGCCGATCCGCACATTGGCCTCCTGCACCGCGCCACCGAAAAGCTCGCCGAGCACAAGACCTACATCCAGTCGCTGCCCTACATGGACCGGCTGGACTACGTGTCGATGATGTGCAATGAGCACGCCTACTGCCTGGCCATCGAAAAGCTGCTCGGTATCGAGGTGCCGATCCGCGCGCAGTACATCCGCGTGATGTTCAGCGAGATCACCCGCCTGCTCAACCACCTCATGTGGCTGGGCTCGCATGGCAACGATTGCGGCAGCTCCACCATCCTGATCTACGCGTTCCGCGAGCGGGAAGACCTGTTCGACATGTACGAGGCGGTGTCGGGCGCACGCATGCACGCGGCCTACTTCCGTCCGGGTGGTGTCTACCGCGACCTGCCGGAGACCATGCCGCAGTACAAGCACAGCAAGATCCGCAACGCCCGCGCGATGGAGCAGATGAACACCAACCGCCAGGGTTCGTTGCTGGACTTCATCGACGACTTCACGAAGCGGTTCCCGACGTATCTGGCCGAGTACCACACGCTGCTCACCGACAACCGCATCTGGAAACAACGCACGGTCGGCATCGGTGTGGTCACGCCCGAGCGCGCGCTCAACCTGGGCATGACCGGCCCGATGTTGCGCGGCTCCGGCATCGCCTGGGACCTGCGCAAGAAGCAGCCGTACGACGTCTACGGCGAGATGGACTTCGACATTCCCGTGGGCAAGACCGGCGACTGCTACGACCGCTATCTGGTTCGCATGGAAGAGATGAAGCAGTCCAACCGGATCATCGAGCAGTGCTCGAAGTGGCTGCGCGCCAACCCCGGCCCGGTGATCACCGACAACCACAAGGTGGCGGCGCCCGCTCGTGAGGCCATGAAGGCCAACATGGAAGAGCTGATCCACCACTTCAAGCTGTTCACCGAAGGTTTTCACGTGCCCGAAGGCGAGGCCTACGCAGCGGTCGAGCACCCCAAGGGTGAGTTCGGCATCTACCTGGTGAGCGACGGCGCCAACAAGCCTTACCGCCTGAAGATCCGCGCACCCGGTTTTGCGCACCTGGCCACGATGGACGAGATGGCGCGTGGCCACATGCTGGCCGACGCCGTGGCCATCATCGGCACCATGGACATTGTTTTCGGGGAGATCGACCGATGAGCACCGGCCACTCAGTTGCCGCTGTGGAATTCAGCAGCGCCACCCAGCAGCGCTTTGCGCGCGAAGTTGCCAAGTACCCGGCCGACCAGGCTCAGTCGGCCGTGATGGCCTGTCTGGCCATCATCCAGCAGGAGACGGGCTTCGTGAGCACCGGGGCTGAAGCCTCGTTGGCCGCTTACCTGGGCATGGAGCCGATCGCCGTGCACGAGGTGACGACCTTCTACAACATGTACAACCAGCAGCCCACAGGCAAGTTCAAGCTCAACGTCTGCACCAACCTGCCGTGCCAGCTGCGCGATGGCGCGCAAGCACTCAAGCACCTCGAGCACAAACTCGGCATCAGCATGGGGCAGACCACGGCCGACGGCCTGTTCACCCTGCAGCAGAGCGAATGCCTGGGCGCCTGCGCCGACTCGCCGGTGATGCTGGTCAACGACCGCCACATGTGCAGTTTCATGAGCAACGACAAGCTGGACCAGTTGATTGACGGCCTGCGTGCTTCAGAAGGACAGCCATGAACGCCGAACAGATCCTTTCGCAGTTCCGCGCTAACGGCGTGCAGACCTGCTTCCACGGCCGCCACATCAGCCCCCAGATCTACGCGGGTCTGGACGGTGGCAACTGGTCTCTCAAGGACTACCTGGCGCGCGGTGGTTACCAGGCCTTGCGCAAGGTGCTGGGCAAGGACGGCGCCGAGCCAGTGGGTGATCCACCGGTGGTGGGCATGACGCAGGACCAGGTGATTGCCACCCTGAAGGAATCGGCTTTGCGCGGTCGTGGCGGTGCGGGTTTCCCCACCGGCCTGAAGTGGAGCTTCATGCCGCGCCAGTTCCCGGGTCAGAAGTACCTGGTGTGTAACTCCGACGAAGGCGAGCCCGGCACCTGCAAGGACCGTGACATCCTCATGTACAACCCGCACATCGTGATCGAAGGCATGGCCATTGCCGCCTTCGCGATGGGCATCAGCGTGGGCTACAACTACATCCACGGCGAGATCTTCGAGGCCTACGACCGCTTCGAAGCCGCGCTGGAAGAAGCCCGCGCCGCCGGCCTGTTGGGCGACAACATCCTGGACAGCGGCTTCAACTTCCAGCTGCACGCGTTTCACGGCTTCGGCGCCTACATCTGCGGCGAAGAAACCGCGCTGCTCGAATCGCTCGAAGGCAAGAAGGGCCAGCCGCGTTTCAAGCCGCCTTTCCCCGCCAGCTTCGGCCTGTACGGCAAGCCCACCACGATCAACAACACCGAGACCTTCGCGGCGGTGCCCTGGATCATCCGCAACGGTGGCGCGGCCTACCTCGCCTGCGGCAAGCCCAACAACGGCGGCACCAAGATCTACTCGGTGAGTGGTGATGTGGAGATGCCCGGCAACTACGAAGTGCCCATGGGCACGCCTTTCAGCAAGTTGCTCGAGCTCGCCGGTGGCGTGCGCAAGGGCCGAACGCTCAAGGCCGTGATTCCTGGCGGCTCGTCGTCGCCCGTGCTGCCTGCGTCCATCATGATGGACTGCACCATGGACTACGACTCGATCGCCAAGGCCGGCTCCATGCTGGGCTCGGGCGCGGTGATCGTGATGGACGACAGCCGTTGCATGGTCGAGTCGCTCAAGCGCCTCTCCTACTTTTACATGCACGAATCGTGTGGCCAGTGCACACCTTGCCGCGAAGGCACGGGCTGGCTCTGGCGCATGGTCAGCCGCATCGACGAGGGCGAAGGCCGCCCGGCCGACATGGCGCTGCTGGACAACGTGGCCGAGAACATCATGGGCCGCACCATCTGCGCCCTGGGTGACGCGGCGGCCATGCCGGTGCGCGCCATGATCAAACACTTCCGGCACGAGTTCGAGGCCAAGATCGCGGCCGCTCAGTCGCCAGCCAAGGCTGCATAAGAGAAAAACTCCCATGGTTGAAATCGAACTCGACGGCAAGAAAGTGGAAGTGCCCCCAGGCAGCATGGTCATGCATGCGGCCGAGAAGGCGGGCACCTACATTCCGCATTTCTGTTATCACAAGAAGCTCTCCATCGCGGCCAACTGCCGTATGTGTCTGGTCGAGGTGGAGAAGGCGCCCAAGCCCATGCCGGCCTGCGCCACGCCGGTCACGCAGGGCATGATCGTGCGCACCAAGAGCGACAAGGCCATCAAGGCCCAGCAGTCGGTGATGGAGTTCCTGCTCATCAACCACCCGCTGGACTGCCCCATCTGCGACCAGGGCGGCGAATGCCAGCTGCAGGATCTGGCCGTGGGCTATGGCGGATCCGGTTCGCGCTACGAAGAAGAAAAACGCGTCGTCTTCCACAAGGACGTGGGTCCGCTCGTCTCCATGGAAGAGATGAGCCGCTGCATTCACTGCACCCGCTGCGTGCGCTTCGGCCAGGAAGTGGCCGGCGTGATGGAGCTGGGCATGATCCACCGCGGCGAACACGCCGAGATCACCACGGTGCTGGGCGACACGGTCGATTCCGAACTCTCGGGCAACATGATCGACATCTGCCCGGTCGGTGCGCTCACCAGCAAGCCGTTCCGCTACAGCGCCCGCACCTGGGAACTCTCGCGCCGCAAAAGCGTGAGCCCACACGACAGCACCGGCGCCAACCTGATCGTTCAGGTGAAGAACCACAAGGTCATGCGCGTGGTGCCATTGGAAAACGAAGCCGTCAACGAGTGCTGGATCGCCGACCGCGACCGCTTCTCGTACGAAGCCGTCAACAGCGCTGACCGCCTGACCGCGCCCATGCTCAAGCAGGGCGGCGAGTGGAAAACCGTCGACTGGCAGACCGCGCTGGAATACGTGGCCAACGGCCTGAAGCAGGTCAAGGCCGACCATGGCGCTGACGCCATCGGCCTGCTGGCCAGCCCGCACAGCACGCTCGAAGAGTTGGCGCTGGCCGGCGCTTTGGTGCGTGGTCTGGGCAGTGAAAACGTGGACAGCCGCCTGCGCCACGCCGACTTCTCCAACGCCGCACCCGCCGGTGCCGCGCGCTGGCTTGGGCTGCCGATCGCATCGCTCTCCACCTTGCAGCGCGTGCTGGTGGTCGGCTCCAACCTGCGCAAGGACCACCCGCTGTTTGCGCAGCGCATTCGCCAGGCCCAGCGCAAGGGCGCGCAGGTCAACGTGCTCAATGCGGTCGCTCAAGACTGGGCCATGCCGCTGAAGAACGTCGTGCTTGCCGACAGTGGTGTCTGGGTGTCGGCGCTCGCCGGCATTGCAGCAGCCATTGCCGCCGAGACTGGCGTGAGTGCGCCGGTGAATGCCGACGCAACCGACGCGCACCGAGCCGTGGCGAAGTCGTTGCTGGGCGGTGAACACAAGGCCATCCTGCTCGGCAATGCCGCCGCGCACCATGAAAAAGCGTCCAGCCTGTTGATGCTTGCCAACTGGATCGCGCAGCAGACCGGCGCCACCGTCGGGTACCTGAGCGAAGCCGCCAACACTGTGGGTGCGCAACTCGTGGGCGGCGTGCCGGGGCAGGGCGGATTGAACGCTGGCGAGATGCTGGGCGGCGCGCTCAAGGCGCTGCTCCTGCTGAACACCGAGCCCGCGCACGACAGCGCAGCGGGTGCCACAGGTTTGTCGGTCGCAGGCATGGTCGTCACGCTCAGCCCGTTCAAGACCAACCTCGACATCAGCGACGTGCTGCTGCCGATCGCGCCGTTCACTGAAACCTCGGGCTCCTTCGTGAACGCCGAAGGCCGCCTGCAGAGCTTCCATGCTGTTGTGCGCCCGCTGGGTGAAACGCGCCCGGCCTGGAAAGTGATCCGCGTACTGGGCAATCTGCTCGGCCTGGCGGGTTTCGACGCCGACTCTTCGCAGGCCGTGTTGGCCAGC
Source organism: Burkholderiales bacterium (assembly GCA_003241965.1). GTDB lineage: Bacteria > Pseudomonadota > Gammaproteobacteria > Burkholderiales > Burkholderiaceae_C > Hydrogenophaga. Next base: position 32,030 of record QBMB01000027.1, read on the forward strand.
GCGCTGCCGGGTGTGGCAAGTGGTGCCCTTGTGGACGCTGCCCGCCTGAACAACACCAGTGCCGCCCCGATCGATCTGGCTCCCGCCATCACCGAGCCTTGCGTGGCCAGCATTTACCAGCTCGACAGTCTGGTGCGCCGCGCACCCGCGCTGCAGTTGACGGCAGACGCCCGCGCAACCCTGATCGCTGACGAGGTGCACGCATGATCGACGCGATGTACAACGGCGGCCTCGGTTTGATTGCCGCTCCTTGGTGGACCACGGCCGCCTGGCCGGTGATCTGGAACCTGATCAAGATCGTGGCCGTGCTGGCGCCCCTGATGGGCGCCGTGGCCTACCTCACGCTGTGGGAGCGCAAGCTGCTGGGCTGGATCCAGGTGCGCCACGGACCCAACCGCGTCGGCCCATTCGGCCTGTTGCAGCCAATAGCCGATGCGCTCAAGTTGCTGACCAAGGAACTGATCCAGCCGAGCGCCGCGAGCAACGGACTGTTCCGCCTGGGTCCCATCATGGCCATCATGCCGGCGCTGGCCGCGTGGGTGGCCGTGCCCTTCGGCCCCGAGGCCGTGCTGGCCAACGTGAACGCCGGCCTGCTGGTGATCCTGGCCATCACGTCGATCGAGGTCTATGGCGTGATCATCGCCGGCTGGGCCTCCAACTCGAAATACGCCTTTCTGGGTGCGTTGCGTGCGTCGGCCCAGATGGTGAGCTACGAGATCGCCATCGGCTTCTGTTTCCTGATCGTCGTCATGGTCTCGGGCAGCCTGAACCTGGTCGACATCGTGAACTCCCAGGCGCGCGGCATGGCCGCCTCGCAAGGCCTCAATTTCCTGTCCTGGAACTGGCTGCCGCTGCTGCCGATTTTCTTCGTCTACCTGATCTCCGGCGTGGCCGAGACCAACCGCCACCCATTCGACGTGGTCGAGGGCGAGGCCGAGATCGTGGCCGGCCACATGGTCGAGTATTCGGGCATGGGTTTTGCCATCTTCTTCCTGGCCGAGTACGCCAGCATGTGGCTGATCTCGGTGCTGGCGGTGTTGATGTTCCTCGGAGGCTGGCTGCCACCCATCGACAGCGCGCTGTTCAACTGGATCCCGGGCTGGATCTGGCTCGGCCTGAAAACCTTCGTTGTGGTGTCCATGTTCATCTGGATCCGTGCCACCTTCCCGCGCTTCCGCTACGACCAGATCATGCGTCTGGGCTGGAAGATCTTCATTCCCGTCACGCTCATCTACCTGCTGCTTGTCGGCGGCCTGATGCAGACGTCCTGGAATCTCTGGAAATAAGAGGGCGATTGAGCATGTCCACCATCACCGCCAACCCCGTTGCTGCACCCGCAGTCGTCGCGCCGTTTTCCTTCCGCGATTTCCTCAACAGCTTCCTGCTGGTGGAACTGTTCAAAGGCATGGCCCTGACCGGTCGTTATGCTTTCAAGCGCAAGATCACGGTGCAGTTTCCCGAAGAGAAGACGCCGCTGTCACCGCGCTTCCGTGGCTTGCACGCACTGCGCCGTTATGAGAACGGCGAAGAGCGTTGCATCGCCTGCAAGCTGTGCGAAGCGGTGTGTCCGGCCCTGGCCATCACCATCGAGTCCGACGTGCGCGAAGACGGTTCGCGCCGCACCACGCGCTACGACATCGACCTCACCAAGTGCATCTTCTGCGGCTTCTGCGAAGAGAGCTGCCCTGTGGACTCCATCGTCGAGACGCACATCTTCGAGTACCACGGCGAAAAGCGCGGCGACCTGTACTTCACCAAAGAGATGCTGCTGGCCGTGGGCGACCGCTACGAGACCGAGATTGCCGCAGCCCGGGCCGCCGACGCTCCTTACCGCTGATCCCTTCCGATCCCGGGCCCACACCGACACCGGAACCGACGACACAAGAACAACGCCATGGATTACCAGACCGGCTTTTTTTACCTCTTTGCCGCGGTGCTGCTGTTTGCAGCGTTTCGCGTCATCACCGCGCGCAATCCTGTGCACGCGGTGTTGTTCCTGATGCTGGCGTTTTCGCAGGCGTCTGCGTTGTGGCTGCTGCTGAAGGCGGAGTTCCTCGGCATCACGCTGGTGCTGGTGTACCTGGGCGCGGTGATGGTGCTGTTCCTGTTTGTGGTGATGATGCTCGACATCAACATGGACGGAGTGCGCAAGGGTTTCTGGAAACACTTCCCGCTCGCCGCGATCCTGGGCGGTTTTGTTGCCGCCGAACTGATTGCAGTGTTGTTTGTGGGCTTCCCGAGCCTAGCTGCCAACCCGGATGCGGCTGGAGTCGGCATCAACGCCGCCAACTACTCCAACACCCGCGAACTGGGTCTGCTGCTCTACACAGAGTACCTGTACCCCGTTGAAGTGGCCGCCGTGATCCTGCTGGTGGCGATGATCGCCGCCATTGCCCTCACCCTGCGCGAGCGCAAGGACAGCAAGGCCATCAACCCGGGTCTGCAGGTGCATGTACGCGCCCGTGACCGGTTGGTCGTGCTGCCCATGACCGCCACCCAAAAAGCCGCGCCCGAGGCGCCCGCCAGCACCACCGAAGAGGCCAAGCCATGAGTCTCACACTGGGCCATTTCCTGGCCGTCGGCGCGATCCTGTTCGCCCTGTCGGTGGTCGGCATCTTCCTCAACCGCAAGAACCTCATCGTGCTGCTCATGGCCATCGAGCTGATGCTGCTGGCCGTGAACATGAACTTCGTGGCCTTCTCGCATTTCCTGGGCGACATGCATGGCCAGGTGTTCGTGTTCTTCATCCTGACCGTGGCCGCCGCCGAATCCGCGATCGGCCTGGCCATCCTCGTGCTGCTGTTCCGCAACAAGAATTCGATCAGCGTCGAAGAGCTCAACACGCTCAAAGGCTGAGCACCAGCCCCAAGACCAGAACACCATGAGCACCACCCTCTCTGCCAGCACCCTGCTCGCCGTTCCCATGGCGCCGCTGATCGGCGCGGCCCTGGCCGGCATCCTGGGCACCACCTTCGGTGGCAACGTCATCGGTCGCCGCGCCTCGCACACGCTCACCATCCTGGGCGTGTTGATCGCCTTCATCCTCTCGGCCATGACGCTCAAGAGCGTGGCCATGGACGGCGCCCGCTTCAATGAAACCCTCTACACCTGGATGGTGGTGGGTGGCTTGAAGATGGAGATCGGGTTTCTGGTCGATGGCCTCACCGCCATGATGATGGTGGTCGTCACCTTCGTCTCGCTCATGGTGCACCTGTACACCATCGGCTACATGGAAGAAGACGCCGGCTACAACCGCTTCTTCGCCTACATCTCGCTGTTCACCTTCTCCATGCTCATGCTGGTGATGAGCAACAACCTGCTTCAGCTGTTCTTCGGTTGGGAAGCAGTGGGCCTGGTGTCCTATCTCCTCATCGGGTTCTGGTTCAACAAGCCTTCGGCGATTTTCGCCAACATGAAGGCCTTTCTGGTCAACCGTGTGGGCGACTTCGGCTTCATCCTGGGCATCGGCCTGATCGTGGCTTACACCGGCACGCTGAATTACACCGAGGTGTTCGCCAAGGCGCCTGAACTCGGCGCGCTGGGCTTCCCCGGCACCGACTGGCTGCTGATCACGGTCATCTGCATCTGCTTGTTCATCGGCGCCATGGGCAAAAGTGCGCAGTTCCCGCTGCATGTGTGGCTGCCCGATTCCATGGAAGGCCCCACACCCATTTCGGCGCTGATCCACGCCGCCACCATGGTGACGGCCGGCATCTTCATGGTGGCGCGCATGTCACCGCTGTTCGAGCTGTCCGACACCGCGCTCAACTTCATCATGGTCATCGGCGCCATCACCGCGCTGTTCATGGGTTTCCTGGGCATCATCCAGAACGACATCAAGCGCATCGTGGCCTACTCCACGCTCTCGCAACTGGGCTACATGACGGTGGCGCTCGGTGCTTCCGCCTACTCGGTGGCGGTGTTCCACCTCATGACCCACGCCTTTTTCAAGGCGCTGCTGTTCCTCGCGGCGGGCTCGGTGATCATGGGGCTGCACCACAACCAGGACATCCGCTGGATGGGCGCGGTGCGCAAGTACATGCCCATCACCTGGATCACGTCGTTGCTGGGCACGCTGGCTCTGATCGGCACGCCGCTGTTCTCGGGCTTCTATTCGAAGGACTCCATCATCGAGGCGGTGCACTTCAGCAACCTTCCGGCCTCGGGCTTTGCTTACTTCGCGGTGCTTGCCGGCGTGTTCGTCACCTCGTTCTATTCGTTCCGTCTGTACTTCCTGGTGTTCCACGGCAAAGAGCGCTACGACCAGAACCCGGATGCGCACCACGACGACCATGGTCACCACGATGATCATGGCCAAGGTCATGACAGCAAGCCGCACGAGTCCCCCTGGGTCGTCACGGTGCCGCTGGTGCTGCTGGCCATCCCCTCGGTGGTGATCGGCTTCATGACCATCCAGCCCATGCTGTTCGGTGACTTCTTCAAGGACGCGATCTTCATCAACGCCACAGCCCATCCGGCCATGGCCACATTCGCGGAAGAGTTCCACGGGGCCTTGGCCATGGCGATGCACTCTCTCTACACCCTGCCGCTGTACCTGGCCCTGGCCGGCGCCGTGAGCGCCTGGTACATGTACCTGATCAACCCGGCTGTGCCGGCCGCCATCGGCCGCGCGCTGCGCCCATTGGTGGTGCTGCTCGAGAACAAGTACTACCTGGACTGGTTCAACGAGAACGTGCTGGCCAAAGGCGCACGCGGCCTGGGCATGGGTTTGTGGAAGGGTGGCGATCGTGGCGTGATCGAAGGTGGGGTGGTCAACGCCAGCTGGAAGCTCGTGAGCCTGGTGTCTGGTGTGGTGCGCCGCGCGCAGACCGGTTACCTGTACCACTACGCGCTGATGATGATCGTGGGTGTGCTGCTGTTCATGACGTACTTCGTCTGGCTCGCCAAATAAAACAAGAGGAAGAAGAACATCATGGGTTTGCTGAGCCTTGCCATCTGGACGCCCATCTTTTTTGGCGTCGTGCTGCTGGCCCTGGGCCGTGACGAACAGGCACCGATGGTGCGCTGGATCGCGTTGGTGGGTGCGTTGGTGGGTCTCGCGGTCACGGTGCCGCTGTACACCGGATTCAAGCTCGGCACGGCTGCGCTGCAGTTCGTGGAGAAGAGCACCTGGATCGAAAACTTCAACATCCACTACCACCTGGGCGTGGACGGCATTTCGCTGTGGCTGATCCTGCTGACTGCGTTCATCAATGTGGTGGTGGTCGTTGCCAGCTGGGAATCGATCTCCACGCGTGTCAACCAGTACATGGGCGCGTTCCTGATCCTCTCGGGCCTGATGATTGGTGTGTTCAGCGCACAAGACGCGATGCTGTTCTACGTGTTCTTCGAAGCCACGCTGATCCCGATGTACCTGATCATCGGCATCTGGGGCGGTCCGAACAAGATCTACGCAGCGTTCAAGTTCTTCCTCTACACGCTGCTCGGCTCGTTGTTGATGCTGGTGGCGCTGATCTATCTCTACACCGTGTCCGGCGGCAGTTTCGCGCTGGCCGACTGGTACCAGCTGCCGCTGAGCGGCACCGCGCAGACCCTGCTGTTCTTCGCCTTCTTCGCGGCCTTCGCGGTGAAGGTGCCGATGTGGCCGGTGCACACCTGGCTGCCCGACGTGCACGTGGAAGCGCCCACTGGTGGCTCCGCCGTGCTGGCGGCCATCATGCTCAAGCTCGGCGCCTACGGCTTCCTGCGCTTCTCGCTGCCCATCCTGCCCGACGCTTCGCACGAATGGGCCTGGCTCATGATCGCGCTCTCGCTGGTGGCCGTGATCTACGTGGGCCTGGTGGCCATGGTCCAGCAGGACATGAAGAAGCTGGTCGCGTATTCGTCGGTGGCTCACATGGGCTTCGTCACGCTCGGCTTCTTTGTCTTCAGCGACCTCGGCATGGCGGGCGGCATTGTGCAGATGATCGCCCACGGCTTTGTGTCGGCCGCCATGTTCCTCGCCATTGGTGTGCTGTACGACCGGGTGCACTCGCGTGAAATCGCCGACTACGGTGGCGTGGTCAACACCATGCCCAAGTTCGCTGCGTTTGCACTGCTCTTCACCATGGCCAATGCCGGTCTGCCAGGCACCGCTGGTTTCGTGGGTGAGTGGATGGTGATCCTGGCCTCGGTCAAAGCCAACTTCTGGATCGGTCTGCTCGCCGCATCGGCCCTGATTTTCGGCGCGGCCTATTCGCTGTGGATGTACAAGCGCGTGTACCTGGGCCCTGTGGGCAACGACAACGTGAAGAACCTGATCGACCTCAACGCGCGCGAATTCCTCGTGATGTCGGTGCTGGCGGTGGCAGTGCTCTTCATGGGCGTGTATCCCAAGCCTTTCACCGACGTGATGGACGCCTCCGTGGCGGAGCTGCTGCGCCACGTGGCCATCTCCAAGCTGCCCCGGTGAGCCAGGCCCGCCACACGACACAAGAGAACGAACAATGATTGACAAGCTCAGCTGGGTCGCGGCCTACCCTGAAATCCTCCTGCTGACGATGGCCTGCGTGATCGCGCTGGCCGATCTGACGGTGAAGACGCCCCTGCGCGGTGCCACCTATGTGTTGACCCTGCTCTCGCTCGGCGCGGTCGCGCTGTTGCTGGGCATGGCGGCGGTCTCGGGCACCACCACCATGGGCTTCGGCGGCATGATCGTCAGCGACCCCATGGGCAACTGGCTCAAGTGTTTTGCCACCATCGCCATGATGGTCACGCTGGTCTACGGCCGCGACTACGCCGGCCAGCGCGACATGCTGCGCGGCGGCGAGATGTTCACGCTGGCCATGTTCGCGCTGCTGGGCATGTTCGTCATGATTTCGGGCCACAACTTCCTGGTGATCTACCTGGGGCTGGAATTGCTCACGCTGTCCAGCTACGCGCTCGTGGCGCTGCGCCGCGACGACGTGCAGGCCACCGAAGCGGCCATGAAGTACTTCGTGCTCGGCGCGCTGGCCAGTGGTTTCCTTCTGTATGGCCTGTCCATGGTTTACGGCGCGACCGGCTCGCTCGATCTGGCCGAGGTGATGAAATCCATCGCCGGTGGTGAGGCCACGCTCAAGGGCTCGGCCCAGGTGCTCACGCTCGGCCTGGTGTTCGTGGTGGCCGGTCTGGCCTTCAAGCTCGGCGTGGTGCCTTTCCACATGTGGGTGCCCGACGTGTACCACGGCGCGCCCACCGCGGTCACGCTCATGATCGGAGGCGCACCCAAGCTGGCGGCGTTTGCCATCGTCATTCGCCTGCTGGTCGAAGGCTTGCAGCCGCTCGCATTCGACTGGCAGCAGATGCTGGGTGTGTTGTCCGTGATGTCGTTGTTGGTCGGCAACCTTGCCGCCATCGCACAGACCAACCTCAAACGCATGCTGGCGTTCTCCACCATTGCGCAGATGGGCTTCATGCTGCTCGGCCTGCTGGCGGGCGTGGTCAACGGGGACACCAGCAACATGGCCAACGCCTATGGCTCGTCCATGTTCTACGTCATCACCTACGTGCTGACCACGCTGGGCACCTTCGGCGTGATCCTGCTGCTCTCGCGCAGCGGTTTCGAGTCGGAGAACATCAGCGACCTGGCCGGTCTGAACCAGCGCAGCCCGCTGTACGCCGGCGTCATGGCCATCTGCATGTTTTCGCTGGCCGGCGTGCCGCCCCTGGTGGGCTTCTACGCGAAACTTTCGGTGCTGCAGGCGCTGCTCGCATCCAGTGGCGCGTTTTATGTGGGCCTGGCGGTGTTCGCGGTCATCATGTCGCTGATCGGTGCTTTCTATTACCTGCGCGTGGTCAAGGTCATGTACTTCGACGCACCCACGCAGACCGCCGGGATCGAAGCCGGCCTGGATGCCCGCTCGGTGCTCTCGGTCAACGGCGCACTGGTGCTGCTGCTGGGCATCCTGCCTGGTGGCCTCATGAGTTTGTGTGCCCAAGCCGTGGCGGCCCTGCTGGCCTGACGCTTTCGGGCCAACTCCGGTGAACTTGCCGGCGCTGCCCGGCTCACACCCCTCACCATGAACCACAGTTTCTCCGTCTGGCTGGTGTTGATCGCTGCCCTGCTGGCCGCCAACCTGCCCTTCATCAACGAACGCTGGCTGGCGGTGATCCCGCGCGGCCTGCCCAAGACCCTGGGGATGCGGCTGGCCGAAATGGTGCTGCTGTATTTCGCCGTAGGCGCTTTCGGCCTCGCCCTGGAACAGCGTGCAGGGCAGATCGCGCCGCAGGGCTGGGAGTTCTACGCCACCACCGGTGCGCTGTTCATCACCCTGGCCTTCCCCGGCTTTGTGTACCGCTATCTCTACCGCCACCGCGGCTGATGTCACCGAGGCCGGCATGAGCGAAGACAGCCACCTGATCGAAACACCGCTGTCGCGCACGGAGCTGTTGCGCGGCAACTTCCTGCATGTGGTGCGCGACACGGTGCGCCTGCCCAGCGGCGCCGAGGCCACGCGCGAGTACGTGTTGCACCCGGGCGCGGTCATGGTCATTGGTTTGCTGGACGACGGGCAGGTGGTGCTGGAGCGCCAGTTCCGTCATCCGTTGCAGGCCGTGATGATCGAGTTCCCCGCCGGCAAGCTCGATGAGGGCGAAGACAGCCTGGTTTGTGCGAAGCGTGAACTGCTGGAGGAAACCGGCTACAGCGCGCGCGAGTGGGCCTTTGCCGGACGCCTGGCGCCCACGGTGGCCTATTCCGACGAGACCATCGACATCTGGTTTGCACGCGGTCTCACGCTCGGCGAACGCCAGCTCGACGACGGTGAATTTCTGGATGTGTTCACCGCCACACCCGCCGAGTTGCGCGCCTGGTGTTTCAGTGGTGCGGTGATCGACTGCAAGACGCTGATCGGATCGATGTGGTTGCAGAACGTGCAGGCCGGTGAATGGGCTTTGCACTGGAAAGACGCTGCGACGTCACCTTTGGCCGGACAATCTACGTCATGAAGGTCCTCAACCTGCAATGCGCCCACCAGCACGAATTCGAAGGCTGGTTCGGCTCCGAAGACGATTTCGTCAGCCAGCTCGGTCGTGGCCTGGTCACGTGTCCGCTGTGTGGCGACGTGCACATCGACAAAAAACTGTCGGCCCCGCGGCTGAACCTGCGCAGCGGGCGCCATGACACCGAAGAAGCGGCGTCGGCCGGTGCGGTGGTAGCCGTGAGCAACCAAGCCATGAACCCCGAACTGGCCGCCCTGCAGGCGCGCATGCTCAAGGCGCTGCGTGAGGTGGTGGCTCAGACCGAAGACGTGGGTGAGCGCTTTGCCGACGAAGCACGCGCCATGCACAGCGGCGAGACGGAGCACCGCAACATTCGCGGGCAGGCCAGTCCGCAGGAAGCGCTGGCGATGCTGGAAGAGGGCATCGAGGTGATCGCGCTGCCCATGCTGGCGGCGGTGAAGGAAACGCTGCAGTAGCGCGCGACCCCCGTTCTTGCTAAACCCCGCTGGTCGGGGTTTTTTCATGCCCGAACGCGCTGCGCAGGCGCATCATGCGCTTTACGCATGAAGGCATGGCATGGGCCCATGCAATCCTTTTCTGAGCCTGTTCTGAGCGCATGGGCACTCCTAGAATCGCGCTCATCCTCGCCTCGCCAACCACCCTTTTTGACCGGACGCCGACCATGAACCCGAGCTTTCAGGACCTGTATTTCGCTGCTGCCGACCCCGAGGAAATGCGCAACCGCGATCCCGCCTTGCTCACGACCATCGCCGCCGCACACCAGGCACTGCTGGGCGCGTCGGCGCCGGCTGAAGTCATCGTTCAGATCCTGGACCTCCCCCGGGATCCGAAACTGGACCGCGGTACACACGTGCTGCAGATCGTGCACCCCGACATGCCCTTCCTGGTGGACTCGGTCGGCATGGCCGTCAATCGCACCGGACGCACGCTGCACTGGATCGTCCACCCCCTGCTGCGCGTCACGCGCGATGCCCAGGGCCATGTCGCGCAGATCACGGGGGCCGCGCGGCCCGGCCCGGGTGATGGCTCGGTGGTGTCCTGCATCCTGGTCGAGTGCGACCGCCTCGCGTCCGACCCCGAGGGCGAGGCGCTGCGCCGCGCGATCGAGGACACGCTGCAGGACGTGCGCCTGGCCGTGCAGGACTGGCGCGCCATGCTCTCGCGCGTGCAGGTGCTCAACGCGAGCTTCACCGCACTGGACGCATCCGTGGCCGACGAGGCCAAAGCCTTCCTGACCTGGCTGGAACAGGGCCACTTCACCTTTCTGGCAGCCGAAGACTACGAGCTCAAAGGCAAAGTTCTGGTGCCCGTGCCCGGTACCGCGCTGGGCTTGCTGAAGGCCCCGGGCACCCAGGTTTTGCCGTCCCAGCCCGCAGATCAATTTGTGTCCAACCCCGACCTCGTGTTGTCCACCAAGGCCATGAGCCGCTCCACCGTGCACCGCCCGGCGTGGATGGACGCCATCAGCGTCAAGCGGCTGGACGCCGCGGGCAAGCTGGTGGGCGAGAGCCGGTTCCTCGGGCTGTACACATCGGCGGCCTATGCCGCTTCGGTGGAGCAGATTCCGGTGGTGCGCCAGCACGTGGCGCGCGTGCTGGCCAACGCCGGCGTGGTCAACGGCAGCCATGCCCACAAGGCCTTGCAGGCGATTCTGGAAACCTATCCGCGCGACGAAATGCTGCAGATCGACGCGGCCACGCTGGAGCAGCACGCCATGGGCATCCTGCGCCTGCAGGAGCGCCAGCGCGTGCGCCTGTTCGTGCGCCGCGGCGCCTTTGGCCGCCTGGCATCGCTGCTGGTGTATGTGCCACGCGATGTGTACACCACCGAGCTGCGTGTGAAGCTGGGCGCGCTGTTCACCGAAGCGTTCGACGCCGCCTCTGTTGAATTCACGCCCATGCTCACCGACAGCGCGCTGGCCCGCATCCACTACATCGTGCGGGCCAAGGACAAGCTGCCCCAAGAGGTGGACCTGGCCCAGCTCGAGGTCCGTGTGGCCGAGGCCTGCAAGCGCTGGATCGACGGTGTGAACGCTGTGCTGCTGGCCCAGAGCGGGCGCAGCGCCAGCGGACTGGAGGCGCTGGTGGCGGCTTTTCCAACCGCTTACCGCGAGGACTTCGACGCCGACACCGCCGCCAGCGACGCGGCCATGCTCAGCGGCCTGGGTGAACAGCAACCGCTCGCGCTCAAGCTCTACCAGCGCGCGGGGCAGGTGCGCTTCAAGACCCTGGCGACGCAGAAGATCACGCTGTCCGACGCCATGCCGGTGATGGAGTCCATGGGCGCGCGGGTGCTCGATGAACATCCCTACCACCTGGCTGCACCTGGCTACTGGATTCACGACTGGGGCCTGCAGTTTGCCCAGCCGCTGGACGTCGATCACCTGAAGTTCCGCTTCGAAGAGTTGTTCCAGGCCGTCTGGCGCCAGGAGGTGGAGAGCGACTCGCTCAACCGCCTGGTGCTCTCCACCGAACTTGACGCCCGCGCCATTGCGGTGCTGCGCGCCTACGTGCGCTACTTCAAGCAACTCGGCTTTGCGTTCAGCCAGAGCTACATCGAGGACACACTCAACAAGAACCCGGCGATTGCGCAAGGGCTGGCACAGTTGTTTGCGATCCGCTTCGATCCGGCGCAGGCCGATGGACGTGCCGAGCGCATCGATACCCAGGCGCAAGCGCTGGAAGCCGCGCTGGCCGATGTGGCCAGCCTGGAGGAAGACCGCGTGCTGCGCCAGTTCCTCAGCACCATCCAGGCCACGCTGCGCACCAACGCCTACCAGCCTGGCAAAGCTTGCATGAGCTTCAAGCTCAGCCCGCGCGACATCCCCAACGTGCCTGAGCCCAAGCCCCTGTTCGAGATCTGGGTCTATTCACCGCGCGTCGAGGGCCTGCACCTGCGCGGCGGCAAGGTCGCGCGCGGCGGCTTGCGCTGGTCCGATCGGCGGGAAGATTTCCGCACCGAGATCCTGGGCCTGGTCAAGGCGCAGATGGTGAAGAACACCGTGATCGTTCCGGTGGGTTCCAAGGGCGGCTTCGTCTTGAAGAAAGCCCCTCCCGGGAGCGAGCGCGAGGCCTTCCTCGCTGAAGGAGTGGCCTGCTACAAGACCTTTCTCGCCGGCCTGCTCGACATCACCGACAACATGGTCAAGGGCGCGGTGGTGCCACCGGCCGACGTGGTGCGCCACGATGAGGACGACCCCTACCTGGTGGTGGCGGCCGACAAGGGCACAGCCACCTTCAGCGACATCGCCAACGGCGTGAGTGCGGACTACGGCTTCTGGCTGGGTGACGCCTTCGCCTCCGGCGGCTCGGTCGGCTACGACCACAAGAAGATGGGCATCACCGCGCGCGGCGCCTGGGAGTCGGTCAAACGCCACTTCCGTGGTCTGGGCGTGGACACACAAACCCAGCCCTTTACCGTGGCCGGAGTCGGCGACATGTCGGGCGACGTGTTCGGCAACGGCATGCTGCTGTCCACCCAGATCAAGCTGGTGCTGGCCTTCGACCACCGCCACATCTTCATCGATCCCAGCCCCGATCTCGCTGCGAGCTACGCCGAGCGCGAGCGCTTGTTCAAGCTGCCGCGCTCCAGCTGGGCCGATTACGACAAGACCCTTATCAGCGAAGGTGGGGGCGTCTTCCCGCGCAGTGCCAAATCGATTCCGCTGAGTGCGCAGGCACGCGCCGTCATCGGCACCGAGGCCATCCAGATGGCGCCCAACGAACTACTCAACGCCATCCTCAAGGCCCCGGTGGACCTGGTCTACAACGGCGGCATCGGCACCTATGTGAAGGCCAGCTTCGAGAGCCATGCCCAGGTGGGCGACAAGGCGGGCGACGCCTTCCGCGTCAATGGCAACGAGCTGCGCTGCAAGGTGTTCGGCGAGGGCGGCAACCTGGGTTGCACGCAAAACGGGCGCATCGAGTTCGCCCAGGCCGGCGGCTTGATCTACACCGACGCGATCGACAACTCCGCTGGCGTGGACTGCTCCGACCACGAAGTCAACATCAAGATCCTGCTGGGTGCCGTGCAGGAGGCCGGTGGCCTCACGCTGGAGAGCCGCAACGACCTGCTCGCGAGCATGACCGAGGAAGTCGGCCTGCTCGTGCTGCAGGACAACTACTACCAGACGCAGCAGATCGAACTGGCCGCCACCCGGCCGGTGCATTTGCTCGACGGTCAGCAGAACCTGATGCGTTGGTTGGAGCAGATCGGCCTGCTCAAACGCGCCATCGAGTTCCTGCCCAGCGACGAAGAACTGGCCAAACGCAAGCGCGAAGGCCGAGGCCTCACCCGCCCGGAAAACGCGGTGCTGCTGGCCTACGCCAAGATGAATCTGTTCGACGAGCTCTGCGCCAGCGAGCTGCCCGACGACCCGTTTTACGCCCGCGTGCTCAAGATGTATTTCCCGGCGGTGCTGGGTGAGCGCCATGGCGATTTCATTGCGAAGCACCCGCTCAAGCGCGAGATCATCGCCACCTTCATGACCAACACAGTGGCCAACCGCGTGGGTGCCACCTTCGTCAACTTTTTGGCCAACGAAGCGTCATGTACGGCATCCGAAGTGGTCAGCGCCTACACGCTGGCGCGCGAGGTGTTTGCGCTGGAGCCGATCTGGGACCAGATCGACGCGCTGGACAACAAGGTCACCACCGAGCTGCAACTGAGCCTGCTCAACCAGCTGTCCTCCATCGCGCAGCGCGCCAGCCGCTGGATGCTGCGCCACCGCGGCCAGGGCGACCTGCCCACGTTGATTGCCAAGTACCGCCCGGCCGCCCGCACCCTGCGCGAACACGTCGACCAATGGCTGCCCGCCACCGCCCTGGACGCATGGAAGGCGGCCAGTGCCCGACTGGTGCAGGCCGGTGTGGACGCCCGCCTGGCCGAGGACCTCACCGTGCTGGACCACCTGTACCCGGTGCTCGATCTGGTCGATGTGGCGGCCAAGGCGGGCAGCACGCTGGAGCAGGCCGCGCGGACCTACTTCGCGATCGAGAACACGCTGGGTTTGAGCCACTGGCGCCAGCGCATCGGCCAGTTGCCGACCGATTCGCTGTGGCAGACCCAGGCCCGTGCGAGCGCGCGCGACGACGTGTATTCCATCGCCGGGCAACTGGTGCTCTCGCTCTTGAGCAGTCAGCAGACGCTGGCGGGATGGCAGGAGCACCACGCCAAGGCGATCGAACGCATCAACGCCATGCACGCGAGCATCGCCAACCAGGCACCGGATCTCGCGCCCGTGTCGGTGGCGCTGCGAGAACTGCGCCAGCTGGGCTAGAGGTCGGTCACACCTGAAACTGCAGCGCGGCCAAGCCGGCGTACACGCCGCCTTGCGCCACCAGTTCGGTGTGCGTGCCTTGTTCCACCAGCCGGCCGTGGTCCAGCACCACGATCAGGTTGGCCTGTTGCACGGTGGCCAGGCGGTGCGCAATCACGAGCGTGGTGCGGTCTTTCATGGCCGACTCCAGCGCGGCCTGCACCATGCGTTCGCTCTGCGCGTCCAGCGCGCTGGTGGCTTCGTCCAGCAGCAGCAGCGGCGGGTTCTTCAGCATGGCGCGTGCAATGGCGATGCGCTGGCGCTGCCCACCCGAGAGGCGCACACCGCGCTCGCCCAGGAAGGTGTTGTAGCCCTCAGGCAACTGGTCGATGAACTCGTCGGCAAAGGCCGCTGCGGCGGCCGCGCGCACTTCGGCGTCGCTCGCACCCGGCTTGCCGTAGCGGATGTTTTCCATCGCGCTGCTGGAGAAGATCACCGGGTCCTGCGGCACGATGCCCACGCGGGTGCGCAGGTCGTGCAGGCTCATCTGGTGAATCGGCACACCGTCCAGCCGGATCGTGCCCAGCGCCGGGTCGTAGTAACGCAGCAGCAGGCCGAAGACGGTCGTCTTGCCCGCACCGCTGGGCCCCACCAGGGCCACGGTTTGTCCCGGCTGCACCGCCAGACTGAAGCCCGAGAGCGCGGCCTGAGCCGGGCGCGAGGGGTAGTGAAAGGTGATGTCGTCGAACACCAGCGCGCTGCCGCCTTGTGGAGTGGCCGCTTTCAACGGCTGTGCGGGCGACTGCACCGGCGAGGCGCTGGCCAGCAGCTCCATCAGGCGTTCGCTGGCGCCCGCGGCGCGCAGCAGGTCGCCATACACCTCGCCCAGCACCGCCACTGCGCCAGCCAGGATGATGATGTAGAGCACCGTCTGCCCCAGGTGGCCGGGCGTGATGGTGCCCGCCAGCACCGCCTGCGTGCCCTGGTACAGGCCCCACAGGAGCAGGCCGGCCGTGCTGATGATGATGAAGGCCACCAGCACCGAGCGCGCCCGCGTGCGCTTGATCGCGGTGTCGAAGGCGAACTGGGTGGACTCGTTGAAGCGCGCAGCCTCACGGTCTTCGGCGGTGTAGCTCTGCACCACCGGAATCGCGTTGAGCACCTCGGCGGCAATGGCGCTGGAGTCGGCCACGCGGTCCTGGCTGGCACGCGAGAGCTTGCGCACGCGCCGACCGAACCACATGCTGGGCAGCACCACCAGCACGATGATCAGCAGCACCTGCAGCATCACGTAGGGGTTGGTCCACACCAGCATGATCAGCGCGCCGATGCCCATGACCGCGTTGCGCAGGCCCATGGAGAGCGACGACCCCACCACCGTCTGCACCAGTGTGGTGTCGGTGGTCAGGCGCGAGAGCACCTCGCCGGTTTGCGTGGTCTCGAAGAACTGCGGGCTTTGCCGCAGCACATGGCTGTAGACCGCGTTGCGCAGGTCGGCGGTGACGCGTTCACCGAGCCAGCTCACGAGGTAGAAGCGCATGGCCGAGAAGATGCCGAGTGCCACGGCCACGCCGAAGAGGCTGGCGAAGTGCCCTGTCAGCGCCATGGCCTGTTCACCGCGCCCGGTGGGCGCCAGGCCACTGTCGATGAGGAAGCGCAGCGCCAGGGGAAACGCCAGCGTGGCCGCCGCCGCCAGCACCAGGAAGAGGATCGCCAGCCCGATCTGCAGGCGGTAGGGCCGCAGGAACGGGCGCAGTCCGCTGAGCGATGTGGGGGTGGTGG
>QBMB01000028.1:0-21788 GCA_003241965.1 Burkholderiales bacterium
CGCCAGTGTAGCCACGCACCGTGCCGCGCCCGTGGCGTGCGGCCCGCTGGCAGTCCGACGGGCGACAGCGCGGGCGCCGGTCACTCGCCGCGCACGGCGGTGGTCAGTGCGCGGGTGTTGAACCGCATCATGTCGATGTAGGTGGGTGCTGCGCCGTCTGCGGCCGAGAGGGAATCGGAGAACAGTTCACCCGATGGTTTCACGCCGGTTTCTCGCCCGATCTGCTCGATCAATCGTGGGTTGGAAATGCTCTCGACAAACAGGGCCTTGATCTGTTCCTTCTTGATCTGTCGCACCAGTTGCGCCACCCCTTTGGCCGAGGCCTCGCTGTCGGTGCTCACGCCTTGCGGTGCGAGGAACTTCACGCCGAACTCCCGCGCGTAGTAGCCGAACGCGTCGTGCGAGGTGATCACCTTGCGTTGCGCGGCGGGGATCGGTGCCCAGGCCGCGCGGATCTCGGTGTCCAGTGCGTCGAGTCGGGCCACGTACGCCTGTGCGTTGCGGTCGTAGACGTTGCAGCCCGCCGCATCGGCACGGCACAGGCCTTGGGCGATGTTCTTCACGAACACCCGGGTGTTGCCCACGCTCTGCCAGGCGTGCGGGTCGGTCTCGCCGTGGTCGTGGCCCTTTTTGTGGCTGTCGTGGTCATCGTCCTTGAGTGGCTGGATGCCCTGGCTCACCACCACCTGCTGGCCCTGGTAGGCGGTGGTCTTGAGCAGGCGGCTCATCCAGCCTTCAAAGCCCAGACCGTTGGAGAACACCACCTGCGCCTGACCGACCCGACGGGCCTGCGCGGGCGTGGGTTGGAACACATGGGCATCGCTGCCGGGGCTGACCAGCACATCGACCTGGACCCGGTCGCCGCCGACCTGGCGCACCAGATCGCCCAGGATGCTGAAGCTGGCCACGGCCTGGATGGGCGCCTGCGCGTGTGCCGGTGCCGACAGGGTGGCGATGGCCACGGCGGCCATGGCCAGGAGACTGCGGCGTTGCACGAAGGTGGTTGGGTTCATGGGAGTCTTTCGGTTCAGGCTTTGAGGTGGGAGGGAGCGGGGCGCTGATGGCGCAGCAGGCCGTGCGGCCCGAAGACCATGGAGAAGAGGTAGGCCGCGCCCAGGCTGAGCACGATCACCGGCCCGGTGGGCCAGTCGGCGTGGTACGAGACCAGCAGGCCGACCACGCAGGCCAGCAGGGCGAACAGCACGGCCAGGCCCAGCAAGGCGCCAAGGCGGCGCACCCAGAAGCGCGCGGTGGCGGCGGGCAAAACCATCATGCCCACCGACATGAGCGTGCCCAGCGCGTGGAAGCCGGCCACGAGGTTGATCACCAGCAGTGCCAGAAAGCCATAGTGCGCTGCCGCACTCCAGCGGCTGCTGCCGCGCAGAAAGCCCGGATCCAAGCAGTCCAGCACCAGGGGGCGGTACAGCACCACCAACGACACCAGCGTGACTGCGGCAATGGTGCCCAGCAAGGTGAGCGCGGCGTTGTCCAGCGCCAGCACGGTGCCGAACAGCACATGCAGCAGATCGACGCTGTTGCCCCGCGTGGAGACGATCAGCACGCCCAGCGCCAGCGAGAGCAGGTAAAAGGCCGCCAGGCTGGTGTCTTCTCGCAGCACCGTGTTGCGGGCCACCAGGCCCGAGCCCACGGCCACCGCCAGGCCAGCGACGATGCCGCCCACCGTCATGGCACCCAGCGACAGACCGGCCACCAGGTAACCGATGGCCGCACCCGGCAGGATGGCGTGGGCCATGGCGTCGCCGGTGAGGCTCATGCGCCGCAGCATCAGGAACACGCCCACCGGCGCCGAGCTCACCGCCAGCGCCATGCAGCCAAGCAGCGCGCTGCGCATGAAACCGAATTCGACAAAGGGTCCGAGCCACAGGTGGGCCCAGAGCAGGTTCGTCGTGACGTCGGCGCTGTCCAGCGGACTCATGCCGACACCCTGTGGATGTGTGCATGGGAAGCCGCTGGCGCACACAAGGGTGCGTCGTCGTCAAAAGGCTCCTGCATGTGCAGTGCGTGTTGCCAATGCGCCTCGGTCAGCACCTCGGCCGTGGCACCCCAGGCCACCGGCTCGCGCGCCAGCAGCAAGGTGAGCGGGAAATGTGCTCGCACTTGAGCGATGTCGTGCAGTACCGCCACCACGGTTTTGCCTTGTGCGTGCCAGCGGTGCAGCAGCGCCAGCAGGTCGGTGGTGGTGCGCTGATCGACAGCCGCGAACGGTTCGTCCAGCAGCACCACCGGCGCGTCCTGCAGAATCAGCCGCGCGAACAGGGCGCGCTGCATCTGCCCGCCCGAGAGCGTGTCGATGCCGCGCTGCTCGAAGCCCATCAGACCCACGGCGGCCAGCGCGTCGCGCCCGGCCTGGCGGTGGGCAGCACGGAAGCGCCCGAGGGCGCCCACCTCGTGCCAAAGCCCGAGCATGACCATGTCTTGCACCGAAATGGGAAAGCTGCGGTCAATGCCGCTGTGCTGCGGCAGGCAGGCCACGCGCTGGTGTTCCAGGCCCTTGATCGAACCTTCGATGGGCCGCAACTGACCCGCCAGGGCTTTGACCAGCGTGGACTTGCCGGCCCCGTTGGGCCCGACCACGGCCACCAGCGAACCGGGCTTCAAGGTGATGGAGAGGTGGTGCACAGCCGGGTGCCGCTCGTAACCGAGCGTGAGGTTGTGCAATGTGATGGGCCCTGCGGGGCCGGTGGCGAGAGTGGCTTGCACGGGCGTCTTTGTGGCTGCAATAATGCAACTGAATTGCGATTGAAGGCATCATAACGCAACCAAGTTGCGATAAAGCGGAGGCATGTCCCTTGAACCCACGCACACCCAAAGAACCCCTGGGCGTTCCGCCCGAGATCCAGACGCGTCTGGAGAAAGCCGGGCTGCGCCGCACGCTGGCCACCCGCGCCGTGCTCGGCCTGTTTCTGGCCCGGCCCGGCAGCGGGCTGACCCACGCGCAGGCGCTGGCGTCGCTCACCGCGCGCGGCCTGGACATCAACCGCGTCACGCTCTACCGCCTGCTGGATCGTCTGGCCGGCTGCGGCGTGCTCCAGCGCCAGGCCGACGACGCGCGCACCTGGCGATTCAGCCTGGCCCAGCCCACGCCGCCAGCCGTGGAAGAAGGGGCCTTGCCGCGCTTCGAATGCGATGCCTGTCACCGTGAGTTCCGGCTCACCGACGCCAGCGAACCCACACGCGCCGTCACGCACGATCTGTTCGCCGCGCTAGCGCGGCTGGGGCACCACGGCGAGCGGGTGGACGTCTCCATACACGGTACCTGCGCGGGCTGCGCGGAGACTGCAGGACCTGCTGCGTGATCGACAGCCGCGGTCTGCAATACGCCTACCCGCGCTGCGAGCCGCTGCGGTTCGGTGATGTGTCGGTGGCGCAGGGCGGCACGCTGCTCTTGCGCGGTCCGTCGGGCAGCGGCAAATCGACCTGGCTCGCGTTGGCCAGCGGTTTGCTGACGCCCACCGATGGCGAGGTGGTGGTGGCAGGGCAGCCGGTGGGCGCCTTGCCCGGCGCCGCCCGTGATGCCTGGCGCGCTCGGCACATCGGCTTTCTGCCGCAGAAGCTGCACCTGAGCGAGGCCTTGTCGGTGGTGGACAACCTGGGGTTGGTGTTCTTTGCCGCAGGCCTGCCTGTGGACCACGCCGCAGTGGCCCAGGCCTTGCAGACGCTGGGTCTTGGGGATCTCGCTGCGCGCAGGCCCTCACAGCTCTCGGGCGGGCAGGCGCAGCGCTTGGCACTGGCCCGCGCGCTGCTGCTGCGCCCCGGCGTGATCCTGGCCGATGAACCCACCGCCAGTCTGGACGACGATGCCTGCACGGTCTCGCTGAATCTGCTGCGCACCTGCGCCAGCAGGCTGAACGCCACGCTGGTGATCGCCACCCACGACGCGCGGGTGTGGCAGGCCTTGCCGCGAGCACACGTGCTCGCGTTCAACGCTCCTTCCCGGGTGGCCGCGTGAACGTGTTCAGCCTGTCGTGGCGGTACCTGTGGTCGCGTCCGCTGGCCACCGGGCTCAACCTGCTTTTGCTCGCGCTGGGCCTGGCGTCGATGGCCTTCGTGTTGATCGCGCGCGACCAGGTCGACCGCGCCTTCGAGCGCGACCTGGCCGGCATCGACGTGGTGGGTGGCGCCAAGGGCAGCCCGATGCAGTTGATCCTCGCGGGCGTGTTCCACCTCGACGTGCCGCCGGGCAACATCCCGCTGGCCGAGGTGCAGCGGCTGGCGCAGCACCCGCAGGTGGCCCAGCTGATCCCGCTGAGTCTGGGTGACAACCTGCTGGGTTTCCGCATCGTGGGCACCACGCCCGAATACGCCTCGCACTATGAAGCACAACTTGCGCAAGGGGCACTGTGGTCCAGGCCGATGCAGGCGGTGCTCGGCGCCCAGGTCGCGAGCCGCACGGGTTTGTTGCCGGGTCAGGCCTTCGAGGGCGCCCATGGCCTGGGTGCGGGCGGCACGGCCCATGGTGAAACGCCGTACACCGTGAGCGGCGTGCTGGCACCCTGCGGCTGCGTGCTCGACCGGCTGGTGCTCACCGCCACCGAATCGGTCTGGCAGGTACACGACGACATGCACGCCGGCGAAGACATGGACGAGGCCGAGCGCCTGGAGCTCGCCGACGCGCTGGCCGAAGAACGCGAGGTCACCATGGCCCTCATCACCTACAACACGCCCCTGGCGGCGGTGAGTTTTCCGCGCTTCATCAACAGCACCACGTCGATGCAGGCCGCCGCGCCGGCCCTCGAAATCACGCGGCTGCTCTCCATGGTGGGCGTGGGCACTCAGGTGCTGCGCGCCATGGCGGCGGTGTTGCTCGTGGTGGCCGGGCTGTCGGTGTTCATCGCGCTGTGGAGCGCCGTGCGCGAGCGCCGGGGCGACCTGGCCATGCTGCGCATGCTGGGCGCACCGCCCGCGCGCGTGGCCGCCTTGCTGCTGTGCGAGGCCTTGTGGCTGGCCGCCCTTGCGTGCGCGCTGGGCCTGCTGGCCGCACACGCGCTCACGGCCCTGATGGGCGAGATGCTGATGGCCCGGCACTCGCTGGCCATCACCGGTTGGCAATGGGTACCGGGCGAAGCCTGGGTGCCTCTGCTGGCCCTGGGGGTGGCGGTGGCCGCAGCGCTGTTGCCCGCCATCACGGCCTACCGTGTCGACGTTTCCCAACTTCTCCATGCAAGGTGATCCCGATGAAAAAAACGCTCCTGATCCTGACCGCCGTGCTCCTGTGCGGCACTGCCCTGGCCCAACACTCCGACAAGGAAACCAAGGACGACATCCAGCGCCACCGTGGCATGGCCGCCGCGCACGAAGGCGCCGCCAAATGTCTGGAAGCCGGCAAGGGTGAAAAGGTCTGCATGGAGGAACTCCAGGCCGCCTGCAAGGGTCTGGCCTTGGGCAAGTATTGCGGCATGCGCCACGCCCACTGACACCCACACACGCACCCATGAAACCGATCCCGATGCGAATGCTTTTCTCTGGACTGTGGCTCAGCAGTGCCCTGGTGGCCGGTGCGTTCGGGCAGACGCTGAGTTCACCGCTGCCACCGGGCACCCCGGCGCCAACCGGCACAACCGGCACAACCGATGGAACAACGTTGCCGCACGGGCAGGGCGCCGGCGTGCACAGCCCGCTGAGTCCATTTGCGCCGCTGCCCAAGCGCACCGACGCGGTGGCCTGGTCCACCCTCACCGACATCACCACCCGCGTGGACAACAAGCGCATCGTCCCGGTGTATCCCTCGGCGGTGGCCGCGCTCCACCAGAAGACGCTGCGCCTGCAGGGCTTCATGATGCCGCTGGAGCCGGGCGAGAACCAGCGCCATTTTCTGCTCGCCTCGGTGCCCTTGACCTGCTCGTTCTGCACGCCCGGCGGACCTGAAAGTATGGTCGAGGTGCGCACGAAGACACCGGTGAAGTACCGGCTGGAGCCGGTGGTGGTCGAGGGCACCTTCCATGTGCTGCAAAACGATCCCTACGGCCTGTACTACCGCATCACCAACGCGGTGGGGGTTCCCTGAGCGCAGGCTGAGGGCGCTGCGGGCGATACCATCGCCGGGTGAACCTTGCCGCCCATCCCGCCGTCGCGTCGCTGACCCCCGTCTTTCTTCTCATGGCCATCGGCTTTCTCGCCGGGCGGCTGCAATGGATCCGCGACGCCGCGGTGAAAGACCTCTCCAACCTCGTCTTCCTGGTGCTGATCCCGGCGCTGCTGTTTCGCACCATGAGCGCCGTGCGATTCGAAGAGCTCGACCTGCGGCCGGTGCTGGCCTATTTCCCGGCCGCGCTGCTGCTGCTGGCGGTGTCCATTGCGTGGCGTGGCTTCAACCGTGCCAGCGTGGTCATGGCCATGGCCGGGGTGTTTTCCAACATGGTGATGATCGGCATCACGCTGGTCGAGTTGGCCTACGGCAAAGCCGGTCTGGTCACTCTGTTGACGCTGGTTTCGGTGCATGCGCTGATCCTGCTGACCACCGGTTCGATCGTGCTGGAGCTGGCCGTGGCGCGCGAGGCCCGCGCAGGCGGTGAGCGTGCGCCGCATCTGTTGCAGACGGCGCTCTCGGCCATCAAGGGCGCGCTGATCCATCCCATTCCCTTGCCCATCATCAGCGGCCTCTTGTTCTCACAAACCGGCTGGACATTGCCCGCGGTGATCGACAAACCCCTGCTGCTGCTGGGCAACGCCTTCGGCCCGCTTTCGCTGGTGCTGATGGGCGTGACGCTGGCCAGCACGCCACTGCGCGGGCATCTGCGAGACGCGCTCTGGATCACCCTGTCCAAAAACCTGCTGCTGCCGGTGATGGTGGGCCTGAGCGCTTGGGTCCTGGGCATCACCGGCCTGCCTTTGACCGTGATCGTGGTGGCCGGCGCGCTGCCCATTGGCGCCAACGTGTTTCTGTTTGCGCAGCGCTACGACGTGGCCCAGGAACTCACCACCGCCAGCATGGGCATGACCACGCTGGTGTCGCTGTTCACGCTGAGCTTTTTCATGCTGGCCATGTCGTGGATGACCTGAAGAACGGCAACCGCCGCGCCAAAGTCACTGGCTGATTTTTCGCGCCTCTTCGATCTGGTATTCGAAGTAGCGCTGAAAGCCGAACGCCAGGCTGCCCATGAAAGACACCGTGCCCGTGAGCAAGGCGAACACCAACGCACCGATGGTGAGCCAGTTGGTGGCACCGGCGCTGGCGTCCACCGGCAAGGTCGGGTTGAACCAGCGGTTCCACTTTTCGCGGTCGGTGAGTGCGTAGACGATGCCGGTGAGGCAACTTGCTGCAATGCTGATGCCCAGCAGCGGAATTAGCAGCCACGACAGCTTGTCGTCCTGGCCGTAAGTGAGCACGCGGTCCACGCCCCACCAACCCAACGCCGCAGGAATCGGGTGCAGCCAGCCGATCCAGTCGCCCAGGCCGCGCAGGTAAAAGCGGTGCAGTCCGAACATGCCGCCCAGCAACGCCAGCATTACGGCCAGCGTCTTGTTCTTGCCGCGGCCGATCACGCAGCGCTTTCAGCGGGGTTGGCAGGGGGTGTGGTGTCACCTGCACCGAGGGTTTTCTGCATCAGCACGATGTCGAGCCAGCGCTCGAACTTCCAGCCACACGACTGCACCACGCCCACGGTCTCGAAACCCAGCGCCTTGTGCACACCGATGGAGCCCGCGTTGGCGGAGTCGCCGATCACGGCCATGACCTTGCGCACGCCACTGCGCTCCAGAGCGGCCATCAGTTCGGCCAGCAGCGCGCGGCCCAGGCCCTTGCGGTGTGCCGTCGGGTCCATGTAGATCGAGTCTTCCACCGAGAAGCGGTAGGCTGGCCGTGGCTTGAACCAGTTGCCGTAGGCAAAGCCCAGCACCTGGCCGCTGTCCTCGGCCACCAGCCAGGGCAACCCCTTGGACAACACGTCGGCGCGGCGCGCGGTCATGTCGGCCAGGCTCGGCGGGGTGGTCTCGAAGGTGCCGGTGCCATGCAGCACGTGGTGACCATAGATGCGGGTGATGGCGTCGAGGTCTTCGTCGCGGCTGGGGCGGATCAGGGGCATGGGGTGTTTCAGAACAGACAGGGTGGGGTGGATGGTCTTGATGGTCGCCAGACGGGCTATAATCGCGGGTTTCGTGGCGTTTCGCTGACCGGGTGGTCAGTCGTGTGTCTCAAGCGCTGCAACCAAGCGGATCGAAAGATCCAGTGATGTGCCAATTTCGGCACCTCTCCACCCGAAGGATAAATCATGGTCGTCATCCGACTCTCCCGCGGCGGCTCAAAGTCCCGTCCTTTCTACAACATCGTTGTGGCCGACAAGCGCAACCGCCGCGATGGTCGCTTCATCGAGCGCATCGGTTTCTACAACCCCTTGGCGCGCGGCGGTGAAGAGCCCCTGCGCATCGCCCTGGACCGCCTGACCTACTGGACCGGCGTGGGTGCCACCGCATCCGACACGGTGGAGCGTCTGGTCAAGCAGAACGCCGCCAAGGTCGCCGTCGCGGCCTGATCCTGCTGACCGCACGGTGAGCAGCCACGCGTCTGGCGCCTTCACGGCGTCGTCCCTGCCGGCCGATGCGATCGAGCTGGGGCGCATACAGGACGCGTGGGGCATCAAGGGCTGGGTTCGCATCCTGCCCTACAGCGCCGACACCTCGGCGCTGATCGCTTCCCCACAATGGTTCCTGGAGCCGCCCGAAGCCCGCTTCGCGCGCGGCTTTTCGGCGTTTTCGGGCTGCGTGAGCATCGATCTTGTCGAGGTCAAGCCCCACACCGGTGGACTGGTGGCCCAGATCGAGGGCGTGAACGATCGCAACTCGGCCGAAGCGCTGAAGGGCGTCCGGTTGTACCTGCCCCGCAACGCTTTTCCGGCCACGCCCGAGGGTGAGTACTACTGGGTCGACCTGATCGGCCTGGACGTGGTCAACCGCGAAGGCGAACACCTGGGCGTCGTGCGCGATCTCATGGCCACGGGGCCCAATTCCGTGCTGGTGCTGGAGTACACCGACACCATCGAAGGTGTTGAACAAGTGGTCGAACGCATGATTCCGTTCGTGGCTGCGTACATCGACGACGTGGACAAGGCACAGCGGCGCATCACCGCCGACTGGCAAAAAGACTACTGATCCCGCCCCCGATGCGCTTCGACGTCATCACCCTGTTTCCCGAACTGTTCGCGCCGTTTCTGCAGCACGGCATCAACCGCCGCGCTTTCGAGTCCGGTCTGGTGGATGTGCACCTGTGGAACCCGCGCGAATTCGCCGAAGGCAACTACCGGCGTGTTGACGACCGCCCGTTTGGCGGTGGCCCCGGCATGGTGATGATGGCCGAACCCCTGTGGCAGTGCCTGCAGACGGTGCGCACCGAGCGCGCCGAGCCTGACGATGCGCGTGCGCCGGTCGTGCTGTTCTCACCGATCGGCGAGGCCCTCAACCACGCCGGCGTTGAACGTTGGTCCGCAAGCCCGGGCGCTGTCCTGCTTTGCGGCCGCTACGAAGGCATCGACCAGCGCTTCATCGACGCCTGTGTCGATCTGCAGATCAGCCTGGGGGACTTCGTTCTCTCGGGTGGCGAGATCGCCGCCATGGCGCTGCTCGATGCGGTGGCGCGTCTGCAACCCGGTGTTCTCGGCGATGAGGGCAGCCACCAGCAAGACAGTTTCAACCCCGCGCTGGACGGCTTGCTGGACAGCCCACACCACACGCGTCCGGAAATTTGGCAGGGGCCGCAAGGCCCGATGCTGGTGCCCGAGGTGCTGCTGGGCGGCCACCACGAACGCATTGCGCGCCACAGGCGCGAGCAGAGTTTGCTGGTCACGGCCCGCCAGCGGCCCGACCTGCTGACCCGCGCCCGTGAGCTGGGTTTGCTCAACGCTGCGGACCAAACTTTCCTTCGCGCGCTGGGCTTGCTATAATCCAAGGCTTTTCGATCCTCTACCGGCCGCCGCGACCGGGTCAGCCCGCAACCCCAGCAGATCTTCTGCAAAAGGTTGGACAGGGCCCCTGCCGGATTCGTGGCCTTTAGTGCAGCGCGGGAATGATCGACGAACAGGAAACCATGAACCTCATCCAGACCCTAGAGCAAGAAGAAATTGCTCGCCTCGGCAAAGTCATTCCGCCGTTTTCTCCCGGTGACACGGTCATCGTCAGCGTGAACGTGGTTGAAGGCACCCGCAAGCGTTTGCAGGCCTACGAAGGTGTGGTGGTTGCCCGCCGCAACCGTGGCCTGAACTCCAGCTTCATCGTTCGCAAGATCTCCAACGGTGAAGGCGTCGAGCGCACCTTCCCGCTGTACAGCCCGCTGATCGCCAAGATCGAAGTCAAGCGCCGCGGTGACGTGCGCCGTGCCAAGCTGTACTACCTGCGTGACCGCAGCGGCAAGTCGGCACGTATCAAGGAAAAGCTGGGCAGCAAGGCTGCATAAGCCTTCGCCGGCTCTGCCAAGGAAAGGCCGCTCTTCGGAGCGGCTTTTTTTCGTCTGGCCTATGCTCGGCGTCACATGACCCAACTGCTGCCCGCGTTCGATCCCCGTCTCGTGCCCATCGTCAACGCCGACGACATCACGCAGCCCGCGCATCCCGAACGCCTCACCGCCAGCGGCCTGCGCGCGCTGTTTGCCAACCCCCCGGTCTGGACGCCCGAGCTGGTGCACGAGGTCAAGTTTGCCAACCGTGCGCCGGCCCATGCGGCTGTGCTGCTGCCACTGGTGATGCGCGATGAGCTCACCTTGCTGCTGACCCAGCGCGCGGCACACCTCTCCACCCATTCGGGCCAGATCGCCTTGCCCGGCGGCAAGCTCGACGCCACCGATGCGGACGCCACCGCCGCAGCGCTGCGCGAAACGTTTGAAGAGATCGGCCTGCCGCCCGAGCGCATCGAGGTGCTGGGCACGCTGCCGGTGTACGTCACCGGCACGTCGTACATCGTCACGCCGGTGGTGGGGCTGGTGCAACCTGGCTTCGAGCTGGTGCCCAATCCCGACGAGGTGGACGATGTGTTCGAGGTGCCGCTCTCTTTCCTCATGAATCCGCTGCACCACCGCCGCCATGCGTTCGACTTCGAAGGCGTGGTGCGCGAGTGGTATTCCATGCCCTACCAGGACGGAGACCAGGAACGGTTCATCTGGGGCGCCACGGCCGGCATGCTGCGCAATTTCTACCGGCTGCTCAGCGCCTGAGCGACCTCGGCGGTCTGCTCTTCGCAGACCACTATGATCGACCCATGGGTTTTTTTGCCATCCTTATTGCCTTGCTGCTCGAGCAGGCGCGTCCACTGGCCTACGACAACGTGGTGCACGGCGCGCTGCGCGGCTGGTCCCGCGCGGTTCGCCGCAACCTCGACGCGGGCGAGTCCTCGCACGGCTGGGTGGCCTGGGGGCTGGCCGTGGGCGTGCCCGCGCTGCTGGTAGCGCTGGTGTACTGGGGCCTGTGGTGGTTCAGCTCAGTGCTGGCCTTTGTGTGGATGGTGGCGGTGCTGTATGTGACGCTGGGCTTTCGCCAGTTCAGCCACCACTTCAGCGAAATTCGCAACGCGCTTGAAGAGGGCAACGATGCGCTGGCGCGCGAAAAGCTGGCTGCCTGGCTTAGGGTGGATGTCTCCAGCCTGCCGCGCAGTGAACTGCTGCGCCAGGTGATCGAACATTCGGTACTCGCCGCACACCGCCATGTGTTCGGCGTGCTGGTGTGTTTTGTGGTGTTCTGGGCCTTGGGGCTGGGGCCCGCCGGCGCGGTGTTTTACCGCTCGGCCGAATACCTCTCGCGCAACTGGCGTGCGCGCCCCGACGGCACGCCCAGCCTGGCCCTTCAACAGGCCGCTGCGCGAGCCTGGGCCTGGGTCGACCACGTACCGGCCCGTGTGACGGCGCTGGGCTTCGCGGTGGTGGGCAACTTTGAAGAAGCCGTGGCCAGCTGGCGCGGCGACGCCGAGCGTTTTGCGCCTGGCAGCAACGGCGTGGTGCTGGCGGCTACATCGGGCGCGCTCAATGTTCGCTTGACCCCGCAACCCGACCCCATGGTCGTGTCCGAGGAGGGCGATCCGGGCAGTCGGCCCGAGCCGCAGCTGGCGCACCTGGGCAGCGTGGTGGGGCTGGTCTGGCGTGCCGTGGTGCTCTGGATGCTGCTGCTCGCGCTGGTCACACTCGCGCGCTTCTGAGCGGGCTCAGTACCGGCGCTTGTCGGACAGCTCGGCGAAGAGTTCGCTGTAGAGCCGGTAGCGGTTCTCGCTGATCGCCAGCGGATCGCCACCGGTCACTTCTGCATCACCCGTCTGCACATGCGCCACCACGGCACAACCCGGCTCGTGCAGGTGGGTGCAGTTGTAGAAGCGGCAACTGCCCAGCGTGGCGTTCAGATCGGGCATCAGGTGCGCGAGCTGCATGGGTTCGATGTGGTTCAACCCGAATTCCTGGAAACCCGGTGAGTCGATCAGCGCCGTGCGGCGCTCGGCGTCCACCCAATACCAGCTGGTGCTCGTGGTGGTGTGTTTGCCCGAGTTCAGTGCGCGTGAAATCTCGCCGGTGAGTGCCTTGGCGGTGGGCACCAGGCGGTTCACCAGCGTGCTCTTGCCCACGCCCGACGGGCCGAGCACGAGGGTGCGTTTGCCGGCCAGACGCTGCTGCAGTGCGTCCAACCCGTCATCGCCACCCGCGTCCTGGCCCTCGGCCTTCAGGCGCAGCGGCATCACCGTGCAGCCCATGCGCCGGTACGGGTCCAGGCGCGCCCAGGCGCGGTCGAACGCGGGCTGCAGGTCGCTCTTGTTGAGCACGATCAGCACCTCGATGCGTTCGGCTTGAGCGGCGATCAAGGCGCGCGTGAGCTGGCTCTCGGAGAACTCGGGGTCGGCGGCCACCAGCACCAGCACCTGGTCCAGGTTGGCGGCGAACGACTTGGTGCGCATTTCGTCTTGGCGGTAGAACAGGTTGCGCCGCTCGTCCACACGCTCGATGCTGCCCTCGTCGCCGGTGATCTGCCACTGCACCTGATCGCCCACGACCACGGGGTTCTTCTTGCCGCGCGGGTGGCAGATGCGGCGTTCGCCGTCGGTGCTCTCCACCATGCAATGACGACCGTGGGCCGCCACCACCAGACCGGTCTGGAAATCGGCCATCAGGCCTTCTGCAGTGCGTCCACCGCGGCCGCGCAGTGGAAGTCGCTGACCGAGATGCCACCCACGTCGTGCGTGTTGAAACGCACCGTGCAGCGGCTGTAGCCCAGGGCCATGTCGGGGTGGTGGTCTTCGCGGTGGGCGATCCAGGCCACGGCGTTCACAAAGGCCATGGTCTCGTGGAAATTGGCAAAGGTGAAGACCTTCTCCAGCGCGCCATCGATCAGTTTCCAGCCCTGGGCGGATTCGCCGTTGAGTTGGGTGAGCTGGCCCACGATTTCGGTGGCCGATAGTGCGCGGCGGTTCTGATGAATGGGGTTCATGGGTGTGTTCAGGCAGCGGCCAGCAGGCGCGTCAGGCGCTCACTGGCCGGCGGGTGGGAGTAGTAGAAGCGCGCATACACCGGGTCGGGTGTGAGCGTGCTGGCATTGTCCTTGTAGAGCTTGAGGAGTGCGCTGGCCAGGTCGGCGCCGTTGGTCTGGGCCACGGCGTAGGCGTCGGCCTCGAACTCGTGTTTGCGCGAGAGCTGTGCCATCAAGGGCGACAGAAAGAAGGTGAGCAGCGGCACGACCATCATGAAGAGGATGAGGGCCAACGCGTCGTTGGGCGTATCGAGTGCGGGCATGACGCCCAGGCCGGTGAAGAACCACGCCTGGCTGGACACCCAGCCCAACAGCGCAAACCCGGCCAGGCTGAGCGAGAACATGAGCACGATGCGCTTGATGATGTGGCGGCGCTTGTAGTGGCCCAGCTCGTGCGCGAGCACGGCGTCGATCTCTTCGGGGCTGAGCTGCTTGAGCAAGGTGTCGAAGAACACCACGCGCTTGGCCGCGCCGAAGCCGGTGAAGTAGGCGTTGGCGTGGGCGCTGCGTTTGCTGCCGTCCATCACGAACAGCCCCTTGGCTGCAAAACCGCAGCGCTGCATGAGGGCGTTCACACGCGCCTTGAGGGTTTCGTCGGCCAGCGGCTCGAACTTGTTGAACAGCGGCGCGATCACCGTGGGGTAGAGCACCAGCGCCAGCAGGTTGAAGACCATCCAGGCGCCCCAGGCCCACAGCCACCAAGCCGGCCCGGCAGCGCCCATGAGCCACAGCACCAGCGCTGCGATGGGCAGGCCCACCAGTGTGCCGACCAGCGCGCCCTTGAGCAGGTCGCCCAGCCAGAGCGACAGCGTCATCTTGTTGAAGCCGAAGCGTTCTTCAATGCGGAAGGTGGCGTACCAGCCCAGCGGCAGGGTGATCAGGCCACCGATGATGGCGAACGAGCCGAGCAGGGCCAGCTGCTGCAGCATGCCGCCGCCCAGCAACGCCAGCAGCACCTGGTTGAGCCAGTCCAGGCCGCCCAGCAGCGTCCAGCCCAGCAGCAGTGCGGCGTCGATGGTGATTTCCAGCAGGCCGAAGCGCGTTTTGGTGATGGTGTAGCTGGCCGCCTTCTGGTGCGCTTGCAGAGAAATGGTGTCGCTGAACGCTGCCGGCACAGCGGTGCGGTGCGTGGCCACGTGGCGGATCTGGCGGCTGGCCAGCACCGTGCGGATGACCAGTCCGAGCACCAGCAAGGCGCAGAAGAGGGCGGTGAAGGTGAGCGATGCGGTGTCCATGGGGTGGGAGTCTATCGAAGACGGCCTGGTCCGCACGCCCTTGGGGCCATGGCCGCGCGGCCCCGCCAACCAGGGCTTTGTGCCGATCGGTGAAAATCCCCCGATGACCTCAGCCCACCTCCCGGCCTCCACGGCCACGGCGCCCGCCGCCACCGACACCCCCACCCTCGCCAAAAGTGACCAGAACCTGGTCTGGATCGACTGCGAGATGAGCGGCCTGGACCCCGAGAAAGAACGCCTGCTGGAGATCGCAGTGATCATCACCGGCCCGCAGCTCACGCCGCGCATTGAAGGCCCGGTGATGGTGATCCACCAGAGTGACGCGGTGCTGGGCGCCATGGACAACTGGAACAAGGGCACGCACGGCAGGAGCGGCCTGATCGACAAGGTCAAGGCCAGCACGGTGACCGAGGAGCAGGCGCAGACCGAGTTGCTGGCCTTCATCGGCAAATACGTGCCCCGAAGCGGCTCGCCCATGTGCGGCAACACCATCAGCCAGGACCGCCGCTTCCTCGTGAAATACATGCCCAAGCTGGAGGCTTACCTCCACTACCGGTGTCTGGACGTGAGCACGCTCAAGGAGCTGGCCAAACGCTGGCGGCCCGATGTGTACGACGCTTTCAAGAAGCACCAGAAGCACACCGCGCTGGCCGACGTGCACGAGTCCATCGACGAGCTGGAACACTACCGCACGCACTTCCTGCGCTGAAGCGTTCCGACCGTCATGCCCAAGAGCCCGAGCGCGCGATTCGCAGCAAAACACCAGGAGGCCTTGCAGTTCGGCACCGCTGTGCTGTTCCTGTTTCTGGTGGCTGGTTTTGCGTGGCTGAGCGGCGCCATGTCCGGCGTTGTGCTGCCCCCCTCTGCGCTGTGGTTGGTGGTGGTGTCCGCTGTGATGGCCGGCTACATGGCGATGAACATCGGCGCCAACGACGTGGCCAACAACATGGGTCCGGTGGTGGGCTCGGGGGCCTTGTCGCTGGGCGGGGCGTTGGTGTTGGCGGCGGTGTTCGAAGCGCTGGGCGCCGTGGTGGCTGGCGGGAATGTGATCGGAACCGTCAAGAGCGGCATCATCGACGCCCGGCAGATCACCGATGCCAGCGCGTTCGCAGCGGTCATGCTGGCCGCGCTCATCGCCGCGGCGCTCTGGATCAACCTGGCCACTGCGCTGGACGCGCCGGTCTCGACCACGCATTCGATCATCGGCGCCATCACGGGCGCGGGCGTTGCTGCGGGTGGCTGGGGACTGATCAACTGGACAACGCTGGGCGACATCGCGTTGGGCTGGCTGGTGTCGCCGCTGGCGGGTGGCGCATTGGCGGCCGCGTTCCTCTATCTCATCAAACGCTGCGTGACCTACCGGTACAACCGCCGCGAAGCGGCCCGGCGCGTGGTGCCGGTGCTGATTGCCACGATGGTCTGGGCGTACATTGCCTACATGCTGCTCAAGGGTGTGGGTCATACGTGGCGCATGGATTTGACCGAGGCGCTGGGCATCGGCTCGGCCGCAGCCGTGGTCACCTGGTGGCTCATCCGTGCACCTATCGGGCGCATGGCCGCGCGCCATGAGAGCAGCAAAAAGGCGGTCAACCACCTGTTCACCTGGCCGTTGATCTGCTCGGCCGCCCTGCTGAGCTTTGCGCACGGAGCCAACGACGTGGCCAATGCCATTGCCCCGCTGGCCGCCATCCACGAGGCGGTCCAGGCGGGCGCCATCGCCACCCGGGCGCAAGCCCCGCTGTGGATTCTGGTGGTGGGTGGGCTGGGCCTGTCGGTGGGGCTGGTGCTGTATGGCGCGCGGCTGATCCGCATCGTCGGTCGCGAGATCACCGAACTCGACAACATGCGCGCCTATGCGATCGCCATGGCGGTCTCCCTCACGGTCATCGTGGCATCGCAACTCGGCATGCCGGTGTCCACCACCCAGATATCCATTGGCGCGGTGTTCGGCGTGGGCTTCCTGCGCCAATGGCTCAAGGTGAACTACGCCCGCATGGAGGAACAGGTGCTGGCCGGACACCCGGGGCAGGACCGCGCCGAGGTGCAGGCGTACTTGCGCCGGTTCTCCGAGGCCGAGGTGGGGGAGAAGAAACGCATGCTGGCCGACATGAAACTGCGCAGGAGCCAGCACGACGCAACTCAAACGGCCGAAGGCGCGTTGCTGGCCAAACGGGAGCGCAAGGCGTTGAAAAGGGTGGTTGACCAAGCCATCGTGAAGCGCTCCCTGGCGCTGCGCATCGTGGCGGCCTGGATCGTGACGCTGCCTGCCACGGCGGTCCTGGGTTCGGTGCTGTTTTACGTGGTCCACGCGGTCCTGCATTGACCGATGCAAAAACAGTTCAGGGTTTTCCCTGAACTTCAGGCTATAATCGGCGGCTTCGCAGGCAACTGCGATGATTTGTGCATCTGCCTCACACACAGGCCCCCCGATTGCAGTGGCGCAGTCCTCACCAGGACCGCAACACCCGCCAGACGCTTCAAAGCCCTGGCACAACGGATGGGGACCATTCGCTCCCAGCGTCACAGGATTCTTCCCAAGTGACCCCAGGCGCGTAGACCGTTTGATGGTTGATGTTTTGTAACCACGAACGGATCTAGCGCCATGGAGCGGCCACCCCTTGCGGGTCGGCTGTACTTCCCAGCGTCTTCATTCGATCAATTGCGCATTTTTTGGCGCATGGACGAACATGAGCGACTCTTTTGAAACGATGGGCGAATTCACGCCTGAAACCCTCTCCGCCGACACCGACGCAGAGATCATCTCCACCACCGACACCGTCGAGGCCGCAGCACCTGAAGTGCCCGCAGGTCCCAACGGCTTCGAGCTGCTGGGCCTGGCGCCCGAGCTGGTGCAAGCCTGTATGGACCTGGGCTACCTGCAGCCCACCCAGGTGCAGAACAACGTCATCCCCAAGGCCATGCTGGCCCAGGGCGAGGCGCGTTTTGCCGACCTGATGGTCTCCAGCCAGACCGGCAGCGGCAAGACCGCAGCCTTCCTGCTGCCCGTGTTGCACACCCTGCTGCAGCAACGTGCCGATGCAGACGCCGCAGAGCGTGCCGAGCGCGAACGCCTGACCGCTGAAGCCCTGGCCCGCGGCGAAGCGCCTCCCAAGGCGCCCAAGCGCAAGGACCCGACCAGCTCGCGCAACTTCAAGGCCGCCACCCCCGGTGCCCTGATCGTTTGCCCGACGCGCGAACTCGCCCAGCAGGTGGCCAACGATGCCATCGACCTGGTGCGCCATTGCCGTGGCCTGCGCGTGGCCAACGTGGTGGGCGGCATGCCTTACCAGTTGCAGATCGCCAAGCTGCAGAACGCCGACCTCGTGGTCGCCACGCCCGGCCGCCTGCTCGACCTGCAGCGCTCGCAGCAGCTCAAGCTTGACCAGGTGCAGTTCCTGGTGGTCGACGAAGCCGACCGCATGCTCGACCTGGGCTTCTCCGACGACCTGGCCGAAATCAACACCCTGACCAGCCAGCGCCGCCAGACCATGATGTTCAGCGCCACGTTTGCGCCGCGCATCCAGCAGCTCGCCATGCGCGTGATGCACGAGAACGGCAAGCACGTTCAAAAGGTGCAGATCGACAACCCGCAAGAGCAACACGCCAACATCAAGCAGGTGCTGTTCTGGGCCGACAACGCCGACCACAAGCGCAAGCTGCTCGACCATTGGTTGCGCGACGCCGGCATCAACCAGGCCATCGTGTTCGCCAGCACCCAGATCGAGTGCGACGGCCTGGCCAACGACCTGCAGCAAGAAGGCTTCTCGGCCGTCGCGTTGCACGGTGCCCTGAGCCAGGGCATCCGCAACCGCCGCCTGATGGCGCTGCGCGCTGGCCAGGTGCAGATCCTGGTCGCCACCGACGTTGCCGCCCGCGGCATCGACGTGCCCACCATCACCCACGTCTTCAACTTCGGCCTGCCGATGAAGGCCGAGGACTACACGCACCGCATCGGCCGCACCGGCCGTGCCGGCCGCGATGGCCTGGCCATCACGTTTGCCGAAGTGCGCGACCGCCGCAAGATCTTCGACATCGAGGCTTACACGCGTCAGCGCATCAACGTTGAAATCGTGACCGGCCTGGAGCCACGCCAGCGCGCGCCACAAGCCGAGACCTTCGGCCGTGGCCGCCCACCGGGCCGCTCGAACGACCGCTTCGGTGGCAACGACCGCTTTGCCGGCAACAACGACCGCCGTGGCCCAGCGCCGCGCTTCGAACCCCGCGCCGAAGCACCCCGCGTCGACCACAGCCGCCCCGGTACGCGTTTTGACCCGCGTTTCGAAGGCCGTGCCGAGCCACAGCGCCCTGAAGGCCGCTTCGAGAACCGCGGTGAAAACCGTTTCGGTGACCGTGGCGACAACCGCGGTGAGAACCGTGGTGAAGCCGGTGGCTACCGCCCCGACACGCGCCCCGCCGCTGGCCGCAACTTCGCCGACCGTGCGCCCGCGCGCCCCAGCTTCGGTCCCAAGCCTGGTGGCTTCTCCAGCGCCGGCCGCAGCGACAAGCCCATGGGTGACCGTGGTGGTGATCGCGGTGGTTTCAGCGACCGTGGCAACGCCGAGCGCGGTGCCATGCGCGGTGGTGAATTCGCACCGCGCCGCCCTGAAGGCGCACCGTCGCGCCCCATGGCCCGCCGCAGCCCGCGTTAAACCCCATCAGGCCTCAACAGCCTGACCAAAAAAACCAGACCTTCGGGTCTGGTTTTTTTTCGCCTGCGCACCGCCAGAACGGCAAAGCCCCCAGCCACGCAACAGGGCGCCACACAAATCAGAATCCCCTGATGACGTATCGGGTGGTTTGGTTCAAGCGCGACCTGCGGGTGTGGGATCACGCACCGCTGGCCGAGGCCGCCCGGCTCGGTCCGGTGCTGTGCCTGTATGTGCTGGAGCCCGCGCTGTGGCGCCAGCCCGATGCCGCGCGGCAGCACCTCGGCTTCGTGCAGGAGAGCCTGAAAGACCTGCAGACCGAACTCAAGCGCCTCGGTGGCCGGCTGCAGCTGGCGGTGGGCGACGCTGTCGACGTGCTGGATCGTCTGCATCAGCAAGCACCGTTTCTCGAACTGCTGTCGCACGAAGAAACCGGCAACGCGGCGAGTTACGAGCGCGACCGCCGCGTGAAACAGTGGTGCGCTGCGAGCGCTGTGCCCTGGCGCGAGTTCCGACAGTTCGGCGTGGTGCGGGGCCTGCGCGAGCGAAAGCACTGGGTGCGCCAATGGGAACAGCTCACCCACGCAGAGCCGGCGCCCGTGCCGGTGTTGCAAGCGGCCGACCTGCCGCGCTTCACCGACCTCTGGCCGAGTGCGGATGCATTGAGCCTCGACGCCCACGAACCACCTCAACGCCAACGCGGCGGCCGCGTGCAAGGCCTTGAAGTCTTGCAAAGTTTCCTGAACGAACGCAGCGCCAGCTACCGAGGCGGTATCTCCTCACCCCTCTCGGCGCCCAGCGCATGTTCGCGACTCTCGCCCTACCTCACCTGGGGAAACCTCAGCCTGCGCGAGGTGGTGCAAGCCACTCGCAGCCGCCTGGACGACCCCGCCTTGCCAGCCCGCCAGCGCCAGGGGCTTGAAGGCTTCATGAGCCGGCTGCACTGGCATTGCCACTTCATCCAGAAGCTGGAGACCGAGCCCGCCATCGAACACCACAACATGCACCGGGGATACGACGACCTGCGCGAGCACGACCACAACCCGGCGCACTTTCAGGCCCTCATGGAGGGCCGCACCGGTTGGCCGCTGGTGGATGCTTGCGTGGCCATGCTGGTTGAGACCGGTTGGATCAACTTCCGCATGCGCGCCATGCTGGTGTCGGTGGCGGCGTACCCGCTGTGGCTGCACTGGCGCCCGGTGGGCGAGTGGTTGGCGCGCCAGTTTCTCGACTACGAACCTGGCATCCACTGGAGCCAGTTGCAGATGCAGAGCGGCACCACCGGCATCAACACCACGCGCGTTTACAACCCGATCAAACAAGCGCAAGACCACGACCCGCACGGCCACTTTGTGCGCCGCTGGCTGCCCGCCATGCAGCGTGTGCCCGACACCTGGTTGTTCCAGCCCTGGCTCATGCCGCCCGAGCTGCAGGCGCGCTGCGGCGTGACGGTGGGCGTGGACATTGCCAAGCCCCTGGTCGATCTGGAGACAGCCACGCGCGCGGCCAAAGAGCGCGTGTACGCCCTGCGCACCGACCCGGCCGTGGCGGCGGTGCAGGCCAGCATCGTCAAGCGCCACGGCTCGCGCAACCGCAGTGCGGAGAACCTGTCGAAACCGCGCAGGGTGGACGCACCCGCGCAAGCCACACTGGACTTTTGATGACCGAGCCCAAACCCATCCCGCGCCGCATCCTGCTGGTGTGCATCGGCAACCGCGTGCGCAGCCCGCTGGCCCAGGGATTCCTGCGCGCCGAACTCGACTCGGCCGGTCTGGCCCATGTGCAGGTGGATTCCGCCGGCACCAACGTCTGGCCGGGCAACGAAGCGCCGGAACGCGAGGCCATCTTCGAGGCTGCTCGGGCTGGCGTGAACATCGAGCACCTGCGCTCGCGCGAGTTGACCGAAGCCGACTTCGACCACAACGACACGGTGCTCGCCATGGACTGGGACAGCCATGCCTTGGCCGAGGCCTTGGCTCCTGCCGCGCAGCGCCACAAGATCGGTCACCTGGCCCACTTCGCGCGGCGCGAGAAGGTGACCACCATTCCCGACCCTGCCACCACCGGCTATGCCACCACCCTCGCAGCCATCCAGGACGCGTGCGAGGGTTGGGTGGTGAACCACCTGGTCCGTCGACCCAAGCGCTGAAGCGCGCAGACCAAGGTCAGCGCGGCGCGCCTTCCGCGAGCCAGGCCCGCCATCCGCCGAACTGAGTGATGTTGGTCGCACCCGCAATGCCCAGGCCCTCGCAGATGAACCCAGGCACTTCGCTGCCATCGGCCAGCTTCACCTTGCCGATGCCCAGTGGTGCCGGGATGCCGGCCACGAAGCTGCCGAAGTGGGCGGCGGGCAGTTCCCAGACTTCCAGCGCGATGGCCGAGCCTCCCTCGGCCACGTGCACCATGCCCGGCCGCTGCACCGGGCCGCCGGCCAGGGCGTGCAGCTGGTATTCAGGCGCCGAGTG
>QBMB01000028.1:21798-45984 GCA_003241965.1 Burkholderiales bacterium
GATGAGGCGGGCGCCGCGTGAGGTGAGCTGGTGGTTGAGCGGCAGGCCCGAGAGATGCGCGCCGCACACGGCAACAAACACGGTGCCGCCGCTGGCTGCGCCCACCTCGCCCGAAGGCAGGCCGGTGCATGCCGGAGTACCGGCCAGCGGCGCGGGTGTGGCGCCGAGGGTTGCGGTTTCGGCGCGGTGAAAGCGGTCGGCCAGGCGCAGCAGCGCGATGTCCTTGAACGCGGGCGCGGCCAGCGTCACACCCCAGGGCAGGCACTGCGCCGCACCGCCGGGCAAAAAGCCGGATGGCACCGCCACCGCGCTGTAGTCCAGCAGGTTCATGAAGTTGGTGTAGCGGCCCAGGTTCGAGTTGAGCTGGATCGGGTCGGCCTGCATCGCGTCGATGCGGTAGATGGTGCCGGCGGTGGGCGTGAGCAGGCAGTCGATGCTGTTCCACACGGCGTCGCACACGCGCTTGAGCGCCTTGAGGCGGTAGCTCGCGGCAAACGCCTGCGCGCCGGTCACGCTGCGGCCACCTTCGATGATGGTGCGCACGGGGGGAAAC
Organism: Burkholderiales bacterium; assembly: GCA_003241965.1. Classification (GTDB taxonomy): domain Bacteria; phylum Pseudomonadota; class Gammaproteobacteria; order Burkholderiales; family Burkholderiaceae_C; genus Hydrogenophaga. The sequence continues at coordinate 22,352 of QBMB01000028.1, forward strand.
ACGGCCTCGGGTTGTGCGTCGATGAAGGCCTGGATGGCCACATACCGTTCTGCCACCCACGGGCCGTCGTAGAGCAGGCGTGCAGCTTCGAGGAACGGTGTGAGATCGACCTCGACCGGCGTTCCGCCCAGAGACTTGAGCCGTTCCACCGACGTGTTGAACAGCGCCGCCGCCGCGTCGTTGCCGAAGAACTCCAGGTCTTGCGCGCGCGGCACACCAAAGCGGAACGGGCCTGTCGAGAAATCCACGCCGAAGGGCTGCGCGGGGCGGCTGTAGGCGTCGGCTGCGTCGAACGCGGCTGCAGCGCCCAGCACGGCCTGCACGTCGGCAGCAGTGAGCGCAAAGATGCTCACCGTGTCCAGCGAACGACAGGCCGGCACCACGCCGGTGCCCGAGAGCAGGCCCAGCGTGGGCTTGAGACCCACCAGGTTGTTGAAGGACGCGGGCACACGGCCCGAGCCGGCGGTGTCGGTACCCAGAGAAAACGTCACATACCCCTTGGCCACCGACACCGCCGAGCCCGAGCTGGAGCCACCCGAGATGTAGTCGGGATCGAACGCGTTCCGGCACGCGCCATACGGCGAGCGCGTGCCGTTGAGGCCGGTGGCGAACTGGTCGAGGTTGGCCTTGCCCACCGGCACCGCGCCCGCCGCGATCAGCTGCTGGATCAGGAACGCACTCTCCGTGGGCGTGTACGCAAATTCGGGGCAGCCGGCGGTGGTCGGAATGCCGGCCAGATCGATGTTGTCCTTGATGGCAAACGGCACGCCGAACAGCGGCAGGCTGGCCGGGTCCACGCCGTCGAGGTGCGCTATGAGGGGTGCCACCTCGGCGTCGGTCAGCACATGGATGAAGGCGTGGTGCGTGTCGGCGTGGCAACGCGCCAGCGCTTCGGCCATCACTTCGCGCACGCTGGTGCCGCTGCGGTAGGCGGCTTGCAGGCTGGCGAGGTCAAAAGACAGTTGGTTCAATGAGATCGGGTTCAAGGACATGGAAACACTCCGTTGTTGTTCTGACAGTTCAGACGGCTTCGTCGATCAGCACCAGCACGTTCTGTCCGGCCGACACCGCACCGCCCTGGGCGCACATGAGGCTGTGCACCGTGGCGTTGGCCGGTGCCAGCAAGTTGAATTCCATCTTCATGGACTCGATCACCAGCAGCACGTCGCCGGCCTGCACCTGCTGGCCCACGCTCACCGCCACTTTCCACACATTGCCCGGCACGCTGGTGGCCAGCACGCGCCCGCCCTCGGGCAGGTCCACCTCGTCGGCCACGCCGGCGCTGGCTGCAGCGTCGTCGCTGGTGAAGTCGTTTTGTCCGGCGGCCACCCAGCGTTCGCGTTCGGCTTCAAACGCGGCCTGTTGTGTGGCCTTGAAGGTGGCGATGCTGGCTTCGTTCTCGGCCAGGAAGCTTCGGTATTGCTTGAGGCTGAACGTGCCGTCTTCGGTGCGCAGCGCGTAGCCGCCGTGCGGAAAGTTGGCGCGGATGGTTTTGAGTTCGTCTTCGCTCACCGTTTCGAACCTGATCTGGTCGAAGAAACGCAGCAGCCAGGGCTGCTCGAAGTCAGAACCCGGTGCGCCGTGACGCCAGCGGTTCCACATCTGCAGCGTGCGGCCCACAAACTGATAACCGCCCGGGCCTTCCATGCCGTAGACGCAGAGGTAGGCGCCGCCAATGCCAACCGCGTTCTCCGGCGTCCAGGTGCGCGCGGGGTTGTACTTGGTGGTCACCAGCCTGTGGCGCGGGTCCAGCGGCGTGGCCACCGGCGCGCCCAGGTACACGTCGCCCAGACCGAGCACGAGGTAGCGCGCGTCGAACACGATCTTGAACACGTCTTCGATGCTGTCCAGCCCGTTGATGCGGCGAATGAACTCGATGTTGCTCGGGCACCAAGGCGCGTCGGGCCGCACCGACTGCATGTATTTCTCGATGGCCAGTTTGGTCTGCGGGTCGTCCCAGCTCAATGGCAAGACCACCGTGCGCGAAGGCACCACCATCTCGTCCACCGGGGGCAGCGCGTCGTCCACCGCGCTGATGATTTGCAGCAGATCGTTGCGCGGCAGCAGCGCAGGGTCGAAGTGCACCTGCAGCGACCGGATGCCCGGGGTGAGGTCGATCACGCCCCTGAGTTGTTTTGCTTTCAGGCCGTGCAGCAAGGCCTGCACACGCATGCGCAGTTCCAGGTCCAGCGTGAGCGGGCCGAACTCGATGAGTACGTAGCGGTCACCGGCCTGGCGGATCACACGGCGTGGGCGGTCGCCTTCTGCTGCCCGGTCGTCGAGGATGGGGGTGAGTGGGTGGGTGAGGGCTTCGACAGGCTCAGCCCGAACGGAGGTGGGCTCAGTTCGAACGGAGGAGGGGTGTGGCACGCGGTGAAATCGCACGGTGTCACCGGGCCGCAACTGCCCCAGCTTCCACAGCTCGTCGTGCAGCACCACGGCCGGGCACACGAAGCCGCCGAGGCTGGGGCCGTCGGGTCCGAGGATCACCGGCATGTCGCCGGTGAAGTCGATGGCGCCGATGGCGTATGCGTTGTCGTGGATGTTCGACGGGTGCAGGCCCGCCTCGCCACCGTCGGTGCGCGCCCACTGCGGCTTGGGGCCGATGAGGCGCACGCCCGTGCGGCTGCTGTTGTGGTGGATCTTCCAGTCGGTGCCGAAGAACATGGTGATGTCGTCGGGCGTGAAGAAGTCGGGCGCGCCGTGTGGGCCGTAGAGGACGTTGATGTCCCAGTGGTGGGTGTAGGCAGGGGCTTCGACAGGCTCAGCCCGAACGGAGGTGGGCTCAGCTCGAACGGAGATCTGCTCAGCCAGAACGCCAAACCCCTCCGTTCGCCCTGAGCCTGTCGAAGGGCTCACCAACCCGGTGGATCGAGCGGGAACGGTGCCCAGGTGCAGCACATCCCCCGTGCGCAAGTGCCGCCCCGCATGTCCACCAAACTGCCCCAGCGTGAAGGTGCTGCGGCTGCCCAAATACAGCGGCACATCGAGCCCGCCAGCAACAGCCAGCGCCAACCGTACACCGTGTTCGCACCGGCCCACGGCCAGCGTGCCGCCGGCAGGCACGTTGAGGGCCTGCCACATCGGCACCGGCTCGCCATTCAGCGTGAGCTTGGCGGGCGCACCGGTCACGGCCACCACCGTGGCGGTGTTGAAGCGCAGCGTGGGCCCGGCCAGCGTGATCTCCAGCGCGGCGGCGTCGGCTGCATTGCCCACGAGTGTGTTGGCCGCGCGGTGCGCGCGCATGTCCATGGGGCCGCTGGGCGGCACGCCCACGTCCCAGTAGCCTTGGCGGCCCGGCCAGTCCTGCACACTGGTCTGCACGCCGGGCTCCAGCACATCGATGGTGGCGGGGTGGTAGGCGAAGGTGGAGAGGAAACGCGTCACCTGCCGGCCTTCGCGAAACACCGGGTCGCGCACCACCTGGCGCAGGTAGCCCAGGTTGGTCTCGATGCCGGCCAGGCGCGTGGCGTCGAGCGCGTCTTCCATCTTCTTCAGCGCTTCTTCGCGCGTGTCGGCCGTGACGATCAGCTTGGCCAGCATCGGGTCGTACCAGGCGGGCACTTCGGTGCCGCGCTCCACCCAGCTGTCCACCCTTGCATCGTTGGGGAACACCACTTCGGTGAGCAGGCCCGCACTCGGCTGGAAGTTCTTGGCCGGGTCTTCGGCGTACAGCCGCACCTGAATCGATGCGCCATGCGGCGAGGGCTGAAGCGTGTGCAAAGGCGGCAGGTCGCCCGCCGCGAGCTGCAGCATCCAGGCCACGAGGTCCACACCACACACCTGCTCGGTGACGCCGTGCTCCACCTGCAGGCGCGTGTTCACTTCCAGAAAATAGAACGCGCTGGTGGCTGCGTCGTACACAAACTCCACCGTGCCGGCCGAGCGGTAGTTCACCGCCTGCGCCAGCCGCACGGCGGTGGCGTGCAGCTCGCTGCGTTGGGTGTCACTCAGGCCCGGCGCCGGAGTTTCTTCAATCACCTTCTGGTTGCGCCGCTGCACCGAACAATCGCGTTCGCCCAGCGCAATCACACCACCCACGCCGTCGCCAAACACCTGCACCTCGATGTGCCGCGCCTGCTCCACGTATTTTTCGATGAAGAGACCCGCGTCCTTGAAGTTGGCCTGCGCCATGCGGCCCACCGAGTCGAACGCGTCGGTGAGCTCGGCCGCGTTCCACACCAGCCGCATGCCGATGCCGCCACCGCCCGCCGTGCTCTTGAGCATCACCGGGAAGCCCACGCGAGCAGCTTCACTCTGCGCCTGCGCCAGGTCGGTCAACAGGCCCGAGCCCGGCAGCAGCGGCACACCGCGTTGCTCGGCCAGATCGCGTGCTGTGTGCTTCAAGCCGAAGGCTCGCATCTGGTCTGGCGCGGGGCCGATAAAGGCGATACCGGCGGCTTCGCACGCTTCCGCGAACGCCGGGTTTTCGGAGAGAAAACCGTAGCCGGGGTGGATGGCTTGTGCGCCGCAGTCTTTGGCGATCTGCAGAATACGGTCGGCGCGCAAATAGCTCTCTGCCGCTGGCGCGGGACCGAGCAGATACGCCTCGTCGGCCTCACGCACATGGCGTGCCTGCGCGTCGGCTTCGGAGTACACGGCCACGCTCTGCACGCCCAGCGTTTTGAGCGTGCGGATGATGCGGCAGGCGATGGCGCCGCGGTTGGCAATCAGGACCTTGCTGAACATGAATGGAACCTTGGATCGAAGAGGGCAGGCCGTCCTGCGGAGGGGTCACGCGGCAGCGGGTCGTCCCGCTGTGCGCATCGGCAAAGGTTCAGGTCGGGTCCCACACCAGCAACTGGATGGGTGTGGGGTTGTAGGCGTTGCAGGGGTTGTTCAACTGCGGGCAATTGCTGATCAGCACCCACACGTCCATGTCGGCGCGCATCTCCACGTACTTGCCGGGGCCCGACACGCCGTCTTCAAAACTCAGCGCGCCGTCGGCGGTGACGGGCACGTTCATGAAGAAGTTGATGTTGGGCACCAGGTCGCGTTTGCCCAGGCCCACGTCGGCGTGTTGCAAGGCGATCAAGTAGTTGTCGCGGCAGCTGTGCATGAATTTTTTCTGCAGCGCGTAGCGCACGGTGTTGCTCTCGGCCGCGCAGGCGCCACCCAGCGTGTCGTGCCGACCGCAGGTGTCGGCCACGATGGTGAGCATCGCGTTGCCGTCGTTGCTGCGAATCACGGAGCCGGTGGTGAGGTAGATGCCGCCCTGGCGCTGCATGGTGTCGGTGGCGCTGTAGTGCTCGGCCGGGTCGTGGCGGTTGTAGAACAACACGTCGGCGGCCTGATTGCCTTCGAGGTCGACGATGCGCAGCGTCTGCCCGCGCTTCACTTCAAACAGGATGGGCTCGCCAGCCGGGTGGCGCTGGTCCATCACGGCGTGGGCCGGGTCCAGCTGGCTTTCGAGAATGCGGATATCGGTGGCGGTGGTGTTCATCGTGGACTCCTCACAGGTACAGCATGTCGGTGTTGTGCAGGGCACGCGCGTTCTCCGGGCGGAAGGCGCGGCACACATCGTTTGCCGGCGCGGCGCCGCAGCGCCAGGCCAGCAGGCCCACTTTCTTCGGGCTGTAGGCGGGCGCTGTGTCCAGCCCGTGCGGCGCGGTGCTCATGGCCAGGATCACGTCCATGTCGAAGCGCAGTTCCACAAAGTCACCAGCCTTGGCGTGATCGGGCACAAAGGCAAAGCGGCCCTGCGCGTCCACGCCCACCTTGCTGAACAGGTTCACCGGCGCAATCAGGTCGCGCTTGGTGAGGCCGTATTTGCCGATCTCGATCAGCAGACCGTCTTTGCCCGAACGGTGCATGGCATTGCGCGCGTGTTCGTAGCGTTTTTCGCCGTATTTCTCCAGCATGAGTTCGGCGTCCAGCAGCGCGCCGAACGGGTCGTGCCAGCCCACACTGTCGGCCGTGAAGCTGGCCATGCTGCGGCCCATGTCGCTCATGAGCACGTGGCCCTTTGTGTAGTGCGCCGTGTGCTGAGCCTTCACGCTGTCGGGCATGTTGTAGCGCTCCAGCTTTTCGAGCGCGCTGTAGAGCACCAGGCTCACGTTGGCCCCGGCCTCCAGCGCCACAAAACGCATGGCACTGCCGCGCGGCATGCGCCAGCTCCAGTGGCTGCCGCCGGGCACCACCTCGCTCCACATGGCCTTGGTGGTGTCCACACCATCGAGTGCGGCGGCGGGGAAGCGCTGCCACAGCGCAGGTGCATCCACCGGCGCGGCCTGCGGCGGGTTCGGTGGAACCACGGTGAGGGGATCATTCAACAAGGTGTCGGGTGTCGTCATGTGGTGTCTCCTGAAAAAATCAAACGCCCACGCCCGAGAGGCGCTGCAGCTGCTCCAGATCGGTCTTCATGCCCGAGGTCTCGCGGATGCGGTCGAGAATGTCGCGCTTGAGGCGCACGAACTCGGGCTCGTGCTTGAGGTCCTGCACGCGCTGGTCGCCAAAGGGCACGTCGTACACGGTGTCGATGCGCCCGGGGCGCGGCGCCATCAGCACCACGCGCCCACCCAAGTACAGCGCTTCCTCCACGTCGTGCGTCACGAAGACGATGGTGGTTTTCTCCAGCTTGTGCACGTAGCGGATCAGGTCGTGCATCACCTCGCGGGTCTGTGCATCCAGCGCGCCGAAGGGCTCGTCCATCAGCAACACATCAGGTCGGCCCATGAGCGCGCGTGCAATCGCCACGCGCTGCTGCATGCCGCCCGAGAGCTGGTTGGGCCAGGCGTGGGCCACGGGCTGCAGGCCCATGAGGCGCAGAAGAGCGTCTGCCCGGCCCGAGGCGGCTTCCACATCGGCCGAGTTGCTGCCGTCGGTGTGGGCCTTGAGCCGGCGGCAGAACTTGATGTTCTCCATCACCGTCATCCACGGGTAGAGGCTGTAGTGCTGGAAAACCATGGCGCGGTCGATGCCCGGACCGTCCACCGCGCGGCCGTCCACCAGCAGGTCGCCGCTGGTTTGGGTTTCCAGCCCGCCGATGGTGCGCAGCAGGGTGGACTTGCCGCAACCCGAGGCCCCCACGAAGGTGACGAACTCGTTCTCGGCAATGTCGAGGTTGATGTTTTCCAGCGCGTTGATCGGCGCGCCGTCAAACCGCTTGGAAAGGCTGCGGATGGCGATCTTGGGCAGGGGAATGTGGGCGGTGCTCATGGCTTCAGCCTTTCAAATACAACCACGGGAAGGCACGCCGGTGCCCCCAGCGAAAGAGCTGGTCGGTGACCAGGCCGATGAGGCCGATGACGATGATCCCGGCGAAGATGGTGTCGGTCTGCAGGAAGCGCTGGGCGCGCAAGATCGCGTAGCCCAGGCCGGAGTTGGCGGCGACCAGTTCGGCCACCACCAGATACGTCCAGGCCCAGCCCATGGTGATGCGCAAGGTGTCGAGCAAGGCGGGCTTGGCGCTGGGCAAGATCACTTTCTCCACCAGCTCGGCGCGGCTGGCGCCCATGGTCTGCGCGGCCTCCACCTGCGCGGCCGGCACGCGGCGCACGTCTTCGGCCACCATCAGCACCATCTGGAAAAAGGTGCCGATGAAGATGATGGCGATCTTTGAACCCTCGCCAATGCCCACCCACAGCATCACCAGCGGAATGAAGGCCACCGCCGGCATGTAGCGGATGAAATCGGTCAGCGGCTCCAGCAGCGCCTGCACGGAACGGAACGAACCGATCAACAGCCCCAGTGGCAGCGCAATCACGGCCGAGAGCACAAAGCCCGCCACCACGCGGTAGATGCTGATGCCCATGTCTTCAAAGAGCCCCGTCTCGGTGGCCCATGTCCAGGTCTTGGCCAGCACCTGCAGCGGCGCCGGCATGAACACCGGATCGATCCCGCCCCACAGGCCCACCGCCGCCCAAAGCACCAAAGGGGTGAACAGCCCCACCAAGGCAAGCACCCAATAGGTGCGCCGCGAGATGGCAGCGCGCACGGTGAAGAGTTGGGAGCGTTTCCTGGGCCGTGTTGGTGCACCGGCGGCGCGCGGCGCCGAGGCAGGGGGGGCAAGGGGCAATGACATGCGGGGCTCCTGAGCGGGGGACTAAAGGCGGAGAGGCATGGGCTTTGCAGCGCAAGCGTCTCCCGGGCTTTTGTCCCTCCGTGGAACCACGCGATGGTGGCCGACTGCTCTCGGACCAGACAGCTCAGATCGGCAAGTGATCGGAGCCCGGAACCCTAGCGGTCTTCAAGGCTGGCGTGTGTGTGGGCACAGCGCCTCTCTGACGGTTGAGTTAGCAACTTCGGTGCCAGTTGTCAGGCCCGGGCGATCACAACATCGCTCATGGGCCGGGCAACGCAGGGCAGGCAGTAGCCCTCCAGCTTCTCCTCGGCGCTCAGGCCGGGCCAAGGAATGTCGTATCGCACTTGCCCCTGCAGCAAGCGAGCCATGCACGTGCGACAGGTCCCGTTGCGACAGGACACCGGCCAAGCGATGCCAGCGCGTGTCATCGCAGCGAACAAGCTGGTCTCACTGTCGGCCTCCACGCCAACCGCTTGGCCGTCACCCCGGAGACGAAAGGTCTTCATGCGTGCTTCAAGTCATCCATTTCCCAGGCCGTGCGGTAGCCACCGATGCGCTCCACATAGGCCAGCAAGTCCTTGAAAAACGGATGGGCGCTGAGGGTGGACGAGTCGCCGACGAGCAGCAACTTGCGGCGGGCGCGGGTCATGCCAACGTTCATGCGGCGGATGTCCGAGAGGAAGCCGATTTCACCCAAGTTGTTGCTGCGCGTGAGCGAGATCGCAATGATGTCGCGCTCCTGGCCCTGGAACGAATCGACGGTGCCCACGCTGAGCAGGCGGCGCTGCAACAGGCCGTTGAGCGCTTCGTTCTCCTCAATGGCGTCCTTCAAACAGTTGATCTGGGCGCGATAGGGCGCAATGACGCCAATGGTGAGTGGGTGCTTGAGCGGGTCATGTTCATGCTGGCCTGGGTCGTAGGGCTCCAGGAGTTGGGTGAGGCGTCTGAGCAGCAAGTCCGCTTCTTCCGGGTTGGCCGTGGAGCGGCTTTCGGGAATGGTTACCTCAACGAACCCAAAGCCGGCCGTGTCCAGGAACTCCACGGGCAGGTCGGGTGCGAAGGCGAGGTCGTAGGCGTCCAGGCCAGCGTGGCGCACGTTCTGGTGCGCCTGCAGTTGGCCGTCGTAAAACCGCTGGGAGCTGAACGCCATGATCTGCTCGTGCATGCGGTACTGCAAGGTGAGCATGCGGGCCGTGGCCGGCTGGCGCTTGATGCACTTCTCAAACAAGGTTTCGCGCAGGCCTTCGCGGGCGGCCTTGTCGCTTTTCACGGTGGGCGGCAGCTGGTGGTGATCGCCAGCCAGTACCACGCGCTGGCCTTTGGCAATCGGAATCCAGCAGCCCGGCTCCAGGGCCTGGGCGGCTTCGTCGATGAAGACGGTCTCAAAGCTCAGGTGGCGGAGGTTGCGGTTGCTGGCGCCCACCAGCGTGCAGGTGATGACCTGCACCGAATCGAGCACATCTTCGGTGATGAAGCGCTCCAGATCGTCGGCCTGCAGGAACAGCTGCCGCGCTTCTTCCTTCAGCATCTGGCGCTGCTGCCGTTCCTCGTGACCAAAAAAATGGCGGACGTACTCGCTGGCGGTTTGACGGTACTGGTCAGCCGTTTGGCGCATCGCTCGCATCTTGCTGTGGCTTGGATGGGCCATCACCCGGGCATCGAGGGTGTGCTCAAGCAGCAGGTCTGACACGCGGCTGGGGTTGCCCATGCGAATGACCTTGACGCCCCGCTCGGCCAGCTTTTCGGTGAGCAGGTCCACCGCCGTGTTCGAGGGCGCGCACACCAGCACGCGCCGCTCACGCCGGACGGTCTCCCGAATGGCCTGCACCAGCGTCGTGGTTTTGCCGGTCCCGGGTGGGCCGTGGATGATGGCCACGTCCTGAGCCGTCATCACGTGGCGCACTGCCGCCAGCTGCGAGTCGTTGAGCGGGCCGGGATAGAACAGGTCGTCGGCCTGGGGCGCGTCAAAGCGGGCCTGACGTGCGCCCAGCAGCACATCGCGCAGCTCGGCCAGCCGGTCGCCCCGAGCGCGCATCACCTCAAGCATGGCCTGGTTCATCTCGCGGTAGCTCACCTCGTCGAAGGTGAGGTCAATGCCCAGCTTGCCGCCGTCGAGTACCCAGTCGGGAAGCTCTTCCTTGGTGGTGGTCAGCAGCAGCTTGTTGCGCCGAACGCTGGTGATGACGCCATTGAGCGTGGGCTGGTCAACAGCCGAATGCCCCTGCACTTTGCCAAACAGCGAAGCGTTTTTGCCCACCTGAAACAAGTGCAGGCCTTGCTGGCTGGCGGGTCGTTCCAATTCCAGCACCACCTTGCCGCCAAAGCCGATGTCTTCTGCGGTGATGGTGACGGGATACCAGGTCAAGCCGCGCCGCTGGCGCTCCTGGATGCTGGCCTTGGCATTTTTGAGTGCGAATTGCGCTTGGTCTTCCTTTTGCTCAAGCTGCATGAGGGTGTGCACGCGGCGCAGCTCATGTTCAACAGCAAAAGGATCGGTGGGGATGAAGTCGAAGTCCGCCAAAAGAATACAGATTGAACCGTCCAGGATGTTGAGGGGGCCAGTTGACTGGCGATTGACCGGCCAGAGTCTGCCTCAGTCTCTGCTGGAGGAATGAGTGCCCATCAATTTTCCGGACACCTTGTCCACTTGGCTGCCATGGTCTGGGCGCGCTACGAAGCTGCAAGCCTTTGCATGGAAGACCCCTCAAGACTGGTCTCGGACGTTCACCTCCGTAGCGCGGTCGGCAGCTTCCGACCCTGTGTAGTCCTGCGGGCCAAGGCCTCGACCGCCACTAAAGCAGCCGTTACCAAACGTTCGCTGGCATGTCGGCGACTCGTATCCAACCGAAAGGGTAGGCGGCCAAAAACTGAGCGAAAGGAGTTCTGTCTATCTTTGCCGCCTTGTGTGGACTACGTTGCGCTCCAACGAACCTGTCTTGCTTCGATTGGTCAAGTGGCAGCGCTTTTGTGGCGCCCCTATCTGCTCGCAACGGAATAAGGAGCTTAGCATTGCCCTCACCAATTGATGATCTACTTGCCAATGAAAGGCCGCGAGATGACCGAACGAAGCTACACCGAAGAAGAAATCCAAGATCTCACGGACCGAGTGTTTCTGCTCAAGGAGAAACTTGAAGCAGGGAAGATGTTCTTTGCCCCGCATTTGGCCGACGAATTCCGTAAGAGTTTCGATGCGATTCGCCTTCGGCCGGACGGGAAGGTCGACCCTCGAACAGTAGATGGACGCATCCGAGCCTCTACCCTTGCGCTTATGGCCATGAAGCAACGCGACGACATGAAGAATTCTGCAAGCTTGCAAGATCTTCAAGAGAAGTACTTTGAATTCCTCTATGAACAGCTCGGATGGCTATACGACCAGATGGTGCATCACAAGGCGCCACCACATGCCATTGCGAATCACTTCTCTGAGCAAGCCGATTTTGTCGAGAAATTTTCTTCTTTTATTCCTGAATTCGAAAAGGCCGTAAAAGATTTTTGGGAAGTAGCAGGTGAGATTTCCGAGTACCACCTGCAAGACGGCCAGCAGCTCAAGTCCGTCTTCTCGGGTGATCTGTTTCCGGCTTATGACGAGAACGTGGTTTCAACGGCTGGGCTATACATTGACACCATCGTTTTGCCCTGCCCGATTCTTAGGATAGCGCCGCTTGCAAAGGTGTTGCCCAAGGCAGAGGTTGTGAGGCTCTTGATAAAACACGTTTTGACTGCGATGACCTACCGGAATCTCGCCACAGCGAACGTCTCGCCTCCGATTGTTCTGGTCGTTCCCTCGCGAGACGACATTCAAGGTCGAGGAAGAAAGGAGCTGGTAGCGCGTGCGGAACCGGCGATGGTGAAGCATGGCAATCGCTTGTTCGGCAGCTCGTTCCAAGAGTTGGACGAGTTGATGGAGTTCTGTAACGGCCTGCGAAGCGTAGAAGACGTGGTAGCCCGACTCAAATGCCCGGAACGGCTATTGTTTGACACTGAATGGGGTGGTGATGCGGCACATCAACTCCGCAAAGCTATGACTAAGAATCCTGCTTTGCCAGGGATGGCAGAGGATGTTGCTGGACATCAGGTCATTGGCGCATGCATTGGTCGGATGCCACAAGCGATGGCCGCTGAGGATGCAGCGTTTCAGTTCGGCGGATCGCCATTGATTTCGGCACCCACGTCTTGGAATTACTACACGTGGCTCCTTGAGTACCAAGGCGCGACGGCGCGAAACCAAGCAGGAAGCCTAGAGGCGTGCCATGTGGCACGCGCACTGACGGCTGAGGCTGGTGCCAACTTGGAGTGGCTTGGCAATGTGCCACCAGAGTCTGTGCTGGAGATTCGAAAGAATGGGCACGCAGAGGAGTTGAGGGGTTTGCTGTCTAACGGACTATCAGATCTCCTGAAAGCCAACCCAGACAACTATTTTCGAACCGCTGACCAAGTTGTTGAGAACTTGGACTTAGCCTTTCGAAAGCACCAGCGAGAGCTGTCGGAAGCAAAGCAAAAAAAGCTGAAGCTCTACGGCATAGATGTACCTACGTGCTTGGCTGTTGGGGGAATTGGAGTCGCGGGGGCAATAACGGGAAATGTACCTCTACAAGGCATCTCCGCCGCCCTCGGTGCGGTCGGCTTGGCAACACTGAAGGACATCAAAACCAAATATGTCGAAATTGCAGCCGCAGACAAGGCAAGACGCGCATCGCCAACCGGAATTCTCTTCCGCCACCTTGCCAAATAGGATGCGAACGCATTCCACACTTTCGATCCCCGTCGGGTTGAGCGACCGTCGATAACAATTTCTGCCGACCGTTTTCATGGACGGCTTCTCGCCGACTACGGTCGGCTGCGGGGGGATGCCCGTCGGCGGCATACGCTGCACAACTGCCGGTCGCCAATGCGTCTCGGTTCCAGGCGACCACCTCGACCAGGGCCTTTGACGAGGATTCGCCGGGCCTCCGGGCAAAATCCAGAGGATCGGGGCGAGCTTGGTGTCGGGCCTGCCGGGAATCCCACCTTGAAGAATGGAGCAGCATCAATGGCACTGACGAAGAAGGGCGAGTTCTGGTACGGGACGACGTCGGGCGACACCCAAGCCGAGCTGCGCAGTTACAGCGTTGCGAATCGCCATGAGGCCGTCCGGTTTGCCGTGTCCAAATGCGACTGCGGGTGCCGGAGCTTCGCGCTGCAGACCGATGAAGAAGTCGGCGTGGCAATCCGAACCTGCACCGACTGCGGGAAGGAACACCTGATGGGCGACAGTGCGGAATACGTTGAAGAAGCCGTGCCCGAGGCGCACGAGTGTGTCTGTGAAAACGAGGTGTTTGAACTGATGTCCGGCGTTTCCGTGCACGAGGGCACACATGACGTGCGTTGGTATTACATCGCTTGCCACTGCGTGGAATGCAATCTGGTCGCGGTCTTCGCAGACTGGAAGTGTGAAGCGGGTGATGCAGCGGCCTTCCTCGCCAAGGTATGAACGGCCGACTGGCACTCAAACCCAGCCTTGTTTCCAGACACCCTCATCCTGCAGTTCACGCCACGGCATGATTTGAGTGGCCTTGGAGAACACGGCTTCAATCTCCACCAACTCAATCGGGTCGGTGGGCAAGTCGGGTTGAATCACTCGGCTGACCAGGAAGTGCTTTTGTTTGGCCACAGGCGTCACCGCCGTCCATTTGGTCAACAACAGTTTCTTGGGGTTCAGGGGGTTCATGGCTTTTGCTGGATCCCAACGTCAGCGGCTGGGCACCAACGCCCGCACCGCATCCCCCAGCTCGATCACCGCCAGCGCGTAGTAGCTGCTCCAGTTGTAGCGCGTCACCACGTAGAAGTTTTCCGTGCCGGCCACGTAGCTGGGTGGGGCGCCGGCGTTTTCCAGCAGCACCAGCGCGAGCTTGCCGGGGTGTTGCAGGGCAGGGCCTTCGATCACAGCGCCTTTGGCGGTGAAGCTCTCCACGCCGAAGGTGGGCAGGATGTCGGGGGCCAGCAGGGTGTCCAGGTCGAGCTTGCTGGGGTCGAAGCTCACCGGGTAGTGGGTGGGCATGCCGGTTTGCCAGCCGAAGGCCTTGAAGTAGTTGGCCACGGAGCCGATCACGTCGGCCTGGCTGTTGTTGAGGTCCACCTTGCCGTCGGCGTCGAAGTCGATGGCGTATTTCACCCAGCTGCTGGGCATGAACTGGGGCCAACCCATGGCGCCGGCGTAGCTGCCCAGGGGGCTTTGCGGGTCGGTGCCGGTGCGTTCGCTCAGGCTCAAAAATTGTTCGAGTTCACTCTTGAAGAACTCGGTGCGCGCGCTGGCACGGGGGTGGCTGGTGGGGAAGTCGAAGGCGAGGGTGCTGAGCGCGTCGATCACGCGAAAGGTGCCGGTGTGCTGGCCGTAAAGCGATTCGACGCCGATCACGCCCACGATGAGGCTGGCGGGCACGCCGAATTCGATCTCTGCCCGGGCGAGGGTTTCGCGGTTGTCTTCCCAGAAGCGTTGGCCGGCGCGCAGGCGCACGGGTTCGATGAAGCGGGCGCGGTAGGCCGCCCAGTTCTTGGGGGTGCCGGTGGGTGCGGGGCGCATGAGGCGAATGACGGTTGGCATTCGCTGTGCCTGGCCGATCTGCTGGCGCACCCAGGCGGGGTCGAGGTTGCGGCGCACGGCGAGGTCGGCGGCGAAGGCCATGGCGGCTTCGCTCTGGTCGTAGGTGAAGGCGGGCGCGCTCTGGGCGGCGCTGTTGGGCCGGGTCTTGGCGGGTGACTGGGCCAGGGCCGGGGCGGCCACCAACAGGGTGGCGGCGAGGGCGCAGAGAAAGCGGTTCACAGATTGCAATGGGTGCCTTGGTTGGGGGTCAGGTGTCGATGCTTTTGGGCCAGGCCAGCCGCTGAAACGCGCGCTGCAGGCTGGCGAGGCTGGTGGTGCCCGCGCCGGGGCGCGCATAGCGTTGTGCTTCGAGCGCCAGCAGCCATTGTGCAAGCGGCGCGGCGGCGCCCCCGTTGCCCCAGCGTTGTTGCACGCGCCGGGCCAGTTCGCGCGGCGGGGTGTGTTCGGCGCTTTCCACGCCGAGCTTGTGCAGGCGGGCGCGCGCGCGCTTGAGCAGGCGCAGCCAGGGGTCGTGTTGCTGGCGCTCCCACAGCGTCCACGCGGCGCCGAGCAGGCTCACAAACACCACCACGCCGATGAGCACATAGGCCAGGTCGGCCCAGCTGGGGGATTTGAAGCCGAGGTTTTTCAGCAGGTCGAGCTGGCGGCCCTGGGTGTAGTTCAGCACCCACTGGTTCCAGCTGTTGTTCACGGCTTCCCAGGCGGCGCGCAGTTGGGCGGCGAAGTTGGGGTTGAAGTTGCGGATGGCGCCGGCCAGCGCGCCTTCGGGTGGGCGCAACCGGTCGAACGAACCCACCCGGCCGGGGGACACGGCGGCGGTGGGGTCCAGGCGCACCCAGCCCTGGCCTTGCAGCCAGACTTCGGTCCAGGCGTGGGCGTCGCGCTGGCGCACGGTCCAGTAACCGTCCACGCCGTTGAGCTCGCCGCCCTGGTAGCCGGTGACGATGCGGGCGGGGATGTCGAGCGCGCGCATGAGGATGACGAAGCTGCTGGCGATGTGTTCGCAGAAGCCTTCGCGTTTGTCGAACCAGAACTCGTCGGCGGTGTTGGCCCCGTACACACCCGGCTCCAGCGTGTAGGTGTAGCCGCCGGTGCGCAGGCGGTCCATGGCGGCGTCGATGAGTTTGGGGTTGGCCTCGGGGCCGGCGCCGTGTTCGCGCCGCAGCGCTTGCGCCAGCGCCAGCGTGCGCGGGTTGAAGCCGGCAGGCAGCTCGATCTGGTCTTGCAGGCCCACCACCTGGGTGAGCGGCCCGTGGCGGAAGACGGGGTAGCTCTCGGCGCTGTAGCGCACCAGCGCGTTGATGGGCCGCTGCGTGAACCACTGCAGTTCGTTGCTCATGCGCGCTGCGTTGTCGGGCACCTCGGGCGCTTGCGGGGTGGACTCCATCACGAACAGCCAGGGCCGGCGGTTGGGCTCCATGGTCACGTCGTAGCGCACGGGCGGGCCCGACACCTGCAGGTCGGCGGCCAGCGCCATCGACGGTGGGAAGCCCGAGCGCAGTGCGCGCCACTCGGTGCCGTCAAAACTGCTGAGCACAGGGCCGCGAAAGTAGAGCTGGCCTTGCGGCGGCGGGGTGCCTTCGAAGCGCACCCGAAAGGCGATGCTGTCGTCCAGCACCAGTTGCGCAATCTGGCCCACTTTCATGGTGCCCGACAGGCCGCTGCGCCCGGTTTCGTCCTGCCCCGGCACACCCCACAGCGGCGACAGGCGAGGGAACAACAAGAACAGCACCAGCATGATGGGCGCGCCCATGAGCGCCATGCCGCCGGCAATGCGCGCGGCCTGCGCCAGCGGTGGCCGGCCCACCGGCATGTGCGCGTTCACCAGCGCTGTGAGCAGGCCCAGCAGCGCCACCAGAATGCCGGCCGCAGTCAACAGCGACTGTGAATAAAAGAAGTGGGTTAGCAGCGTGAAGAACGCGAGGAAGAACACCACGAAGGCGTCGCGCCGGGCGCGCATCTCCAGCGTCTTGAGAGACAGCAGCACCACGATGAGTGTGACACCCGCGTCTTGCCCGAGCAGTGTGCTGTGGGTCATGAAGGTGGCGGCCAGCGTGATGCAGAGCAGACCCACGCGCACCGGCCAGCCGGGCAGGGGCAGGCCGCGCAGCGCGAGCGTTGTGCGCCACACCAGCACGCCGGCCGTGAGCGCGGTGCACCACCAGGGCGCGTGGCCTGCCTGCATGAAGGCCACCCAGCCGATGACGGCGAGCAAAAAGAGCGTGTCCCGCGTGTCTCTCGGCAAAGAACCGACCCCCACGCTCCACCGCCGGGCGAGACCCGCGTCCGCTGTCGCTGCTTTCAACATATGGCCAACGCCTCCAGGCAGCGCGCGCGGTGTCCCGGCCCCTGGTCGGGCGCGATCTCGCGTCCGGGCACGCGCAGGCCGTAGTCCAGCCCTTGCCGGTCTGCCATGAGCACCCAGGCGGTCAGACGTGAGAGCCGCGCTTCCAGGCCTGTGCCACCGCACTGCGCGTGGTCCAGCCAGAGCTGGTGGCGCTGGTGCGACAAGGCGTCGCGGCTCACCAGATCGTCGCGCCCGCTGGAGAACGCCTGCGCGGCCTTGCGCCACACCACGGCCTTCATCGGATCGCCGCGGCGGTAAGCGCGCACGCCGTCGAACTCACCGGTGCTCTGCACGCGCGCCGCGCCCGAGCTGCCAGCTTGAGGCTCGCCCGGGGGCAGCGGTGGTGGATGGTTTTCGGGCTCGGGGTACACCAGCACCCCCGAAGCCGGGCGCCACACCGTCCACACGCGAAAGGTGCCGAGCGGAAACAGGGTTTGTGCGCTCAGCGGCGGCAGTGGGTGCAGGCCGCGCTCGGGGGAGGGAAAGCTCACCTTGAGCTGTGCGCTGCCTTGTGCGGGCACGTCGATCCAGGCCAGGGGCGCGTGGGTCGGGTCAGCGCCGATCACGCCCATGCCGATGCCGTATCGCATTGACTTGCGTTCGCTGGAGAGGCGTGCGATCAGCGTCACCGCCTGGCCGGCGTGCACCGGCTCGGGTGGCGTGAGCAGCAGGGTGATGCCGCGCAGGTTGCCGTGGCAAACGTGCATGCCCACCACCGCACTGCCGGCCAGCAGAAAGGTGAGCAGGTAGCCCAGGTTGAGCTGGTAGTTGATGCTGGCCACCAGCAGCAGCAGCAAGGTGATGGCGAGCATCCAGCCCGGACGGGTGGGGAGGATGTAGACGTTGCGCTGGGTCAGCGTGAGCTTGTCGGACTTGGGCAGGCGGTTGTGCCACCAGGTCTGCAAGTGAGTGCGCAGCGTGCGCCAGGGGTGGCGCCAGGGCTGCAAGGTGAGGGCGCCAGCGGGCGAGCGCGCAGCGGTGGCCACCATGTCACGGGAGTGGAATAGCTTCCAGCATGGCGCGCACCTGTTCAACAGGGCCACGCCCCGCATCGCGCACGGGAATCATGCGGTGCGCCACGGTCTGCGGCAGGATGGCGGCGATGTCGTCGGGCGCCACGTAGTCGCGCCCACTCAAATACGCCTGCGCCTTGGCTGAGCGCACCACGGCCAGCGCGGCGCGCGGCGACAGGCCTTGCGCAAACCATTGCCCGTTGCGCGTGGCGGCCACCAGGTCTTGCAGGTACTCCAGCACCGGCTCGGCGGTGTGCACCTGGCTCACCGTGTGCTGCAGGGCCGCGAGGTCGGCCGGCGTCAAGGCGGCGGAGAGTTTGTCGAGCATGTCGCGGCGGTCCTGGCCACGCAGCAGTTCGCGCTCGGCGGCGCGGTCGGGGTAGCCGATGGACAGGCGCATGTGAAAGCGGTCCAGTTGCGATTCGGGCAGCGCGTAGGTGCCCAGCTGGTCGTGCGGGTTTTGGGTGGCAATGACGAAGAAGGGCTCGGGCAGGGCGCGGGTTTCGCCTTCTACCGTGACCTGTTTTTCTTCCATGGCTTCGAGCAGCGCGCTTTGTGTTTTGGGGCTGGCGCGGTTGATCTCGTCGGCCAGCAGCACTTGGGCAAACACCGGGCCCGGGTGGAACACGAAGCCTTCGCGGCCGCGTTCGTAGATCGACACGCCCACGAGATCCGAAGGCATGAGGTCGGCGGTGAATTGAACCCGTGAAAACTGCAGGCCGAACGAGCGGGCCAGCGCGTGCGCCAGGGTGGTTTTGCCCACACCGGGAACGTCTTCGATGAGGAGGTGTCCACCGGCCAGAAGACAGGCCACGCAGTCTGAAACTTGCTGGGATTTGCCCACGATCACCGTGTTAAGCTGATTCAGCAACTGTTGGATTTTTGTGTCGGCTTGCATGCCGCGAACCTTACCGTAGAACGATCATGGGCCAGGCCACCGGGTATTTCACCCACAAGGATTGTTGGAGACACGAAATGGGCGCCGGACACCCGGAATGCCCTGAGCGTCTGGACGCGATCGAAGACCGTTTGCTCATGAGCGGACTCGACGTGGCGCTGGAGCGGCGCGAGGCCACACCGGCCTCCATGGCCGACCTCGAACTCGCCCACGGCCGCATGCACCTGGCCTCGCTGCGGGGCCTGAGCGACAACCTTCGCGACGAGATCAAAGCGGGTGGCCCCAGCCACGCGCAGGTCGACCCCGACACCTCCATCAACACCCACAGCTGGGATTCGATCCTCATGGCCGCGGGTGCTGCCATCGACGCCACCGACGCGGTGATGGCCGGCGAAATGCCCAATGCCTTTTGCGCCGTGCGCCCACCCGGCCACCACGCCACGCGCAACCAGGCCATGGGCTTCTGCTTTGTGAACAACGTGGCCGTGGCTGCCAAGTACGCGCTGGAGCGCCATGGCTTGAAACGCGTGGCCATCATCGACTTCGACGTGCACCACGGCAACGGCACCGAAGACATCGTGGCCGGAGACGACCGCATCCTCATGTGCAGCTTCTACCAGCACCCGTTTTATCCGCTGGTTGAACACTCCACCGCCGCCAACCTGGTCAACCTGCCGGTGCCGGCTTACACCAAGGGCATGGACATCCGCGAGCTGATCGACATGATGTGGATGCCCCGGCTTGAGGCCCACAAGCCGCAGATGATCTTCATCAGCGCCGGCTTTGATGCCCACCGCGAAGACGACATGGGGCAGCTCGGTCTGGTCGAGCAGGACTACGCCTGGATGACGATGCGGGTTAAGGAAGTGGCCGATCGCCACGCCAAGGGGCGCATCGTGAGCTGCCTCGAAGGCGGCTACGCCCTGAGCGCGCTGGGGCGCAGCGTGGAAGCGCACTTGCGGGTGCTGGCCGACGTCTGAACTTCGGCGGTCGGTGGGCGTCCGATAATGCGTCGATGACCCACACCGCAACCCCTTCATCTCCAACGTCCGACGGTGCCGTGCTGCTGCACACGAGCGATGCGCGCGGCGTGCACACCCTCACCCTCAACACGCCCCGCAGCTTCAACGTGCTGTCCGAAGCCATGCTGGCAGCGCTGCAGGCGGCCGTTGACGCGGTGGCGGCCGACCCGCAGGCACGTCTGGTGGTGATCGGTGCGAGCGGCAAAGCTTTTTGCGCCGGGCATGACCTCAAGGAGATGAAGGCGAGCCCTGAACTCTCGTATTACCAGGCGCTGTTTGCGCGCTGCTCGCGGCTGATGCTGGCGATCCGAAAACTGGAGGTGCCGGTGATCGCGCGTGTGCAGGGCCTGGCCACGGCGGCGGGTTGTCAGCTGGTGGCGCAGTGTGATCTGGCGGTGGCCAGCGAGACCGCGAGTTTTGGTGTGAACGGCATCGATGTGGGCCTGTTCTGTGCCACGCCGGGCGTGGCCTTGTCGCGCAACATTCTGCCCAAGCAGGCGATGGAGATGCTGCTCACGGGCGATTTCATCTCGGCCGACGAAGCGCGCACGCGGGGCCTGGTCAACCGCGTGGTGGCTCCCGATGCGCTGGACGCAGCCGTGGCGACGCTGGTCGATCGCATCCTGGCCAAACCGCCCGAAGCCATCGCCATGGGCAAGGCGCTGTTTTACCGCCAGCTGGAAACCGGCATCGAAGCGGCTTACCAGCTCGCCGGCCAGACGATGGCCTGCAACATGGCGCACGCCGTGGCGCAAGAGGGCGTGCAGGCCTTCATCGACAAACGTGCGCCGAGCTGGCGCGTCTGAACTTACCCGGTAACGGTTTCCCATGGCCACCTTCTCGACCGCTTCCCCCAAACCCATCGACGACATCGGCCTGTGGCTGGCGGGGTTCACCCAACCCACGGTGCTGATCGAGCTCGGTGCGCTCGTGGTCTGCATTGCGCTGGCTTGGGCTTTCAGCTGGGCCGTGCGCAAAGCGCTGCGCATGCAGGACGAAAAGACGTCCGTGATGTTCGGCCGGCGTTTGATCGACGGCGTGATGTTCCCGCTGGTGCTGCTCACGCTGGGCTACATCGCACGCGCGCTCATCACCCAGGTCGTGCCGCTGGCGGCGTTCAAGGTGGCCATTCCGGTGCTGGTGTCGCTGGTGGTGATCCGGGTGGGTGTCAAGGTTCTGCAGGTGGCGTTTGCCGCCGCGCCCTGGGTGCGCGCGCTGGAGCGCACGATTTCCTGGGTGGCATGGCTGGCCATGGTGCTGTGGGTCAGCGGTTTGCTGCCCGTGGTGCTGGCCGAGATGGACCAGATCACCTGGAAGATCGGCGCCACCACGCTGAGCCTGCGCACCACGATCGAAGGCATCCTCACGGCCGGCGCGGTGCTGATCCTCTCGCTGTGGGTGTCCTCGGCCATCGAGACGCGTCTGCTGCGCAAGGCCGCTGGCGCCGACCTCTCGCTGCGCAAGGCCGCCAGCAACGCCACGCGTGCGCTGCTCATGTTCGTCGGCCTGATCATCGCGTTGTCGGCCGTCGGCATCGACCTCACTGCGCTCTCGGTGTTGGGTGGCGCAGTCGGTGTCGGTATCGGTTTTGGTCTGCAGAAGCTGGCCTCCAACTACGTGAGCGGCTTCGTGATCCTGGCCGAGCGCCGCATGCGCATTGGCGACAACGTGCGGGTGGACAACTTCGAAGGCCGCATTCTCGACATCAACGCCCGCTACACCGTGATCCGCGCGCCGGCCGGCCGCGAGTCCATCGTGCCCAACGAATTCATGGTCATCAACCGGGTGGAAAACCTGTCGACGGCCATCACCCGCGTGTGGCAGACCACGGTGGTGTCGGTGGCCTATGGCTGCGACGTGGAGCAGGTGAGCGCATTGCTGCTGGACGCGGTGCAGGAGCAAGCCGACGCGCTCAAGGAGCCAGCGCCGCTGGTGGCGCTGTCGGCCTTCGGTGCCGACGGCCTGGAGTTCACCGTGGGCTACTGGATCGAGTCGGCCGACAACGCCGACCAGCTGCGGCTGCGCTCTCTCATCAACCGCCGCATCCTGCAGTCGCTGCAGGCACACGGCCTGGAGATTCCGTACCCGCAGCGTGTGGTGCACCTGAAACCGGCGCCACCCGTGGAGCCCTCAAGCTCAGCGGTTCATGAAGCCGGGTAGCCACAGGGAAATGGCGGGGAAGGCAATCAGGATGCACAGGCGCACGATGTCGGCCACGACGAAGGGCCAGACACCCTTGAAGATGTTCTTGAGTTTGACCAGCGGCAGCAGCGAGTTCATGACGAAGAGATTCATGCCCACCGGCGGCGAGATCATGCCGATCTCCACGATGGTCACGATGAGGATGCCGAACCACACAGGATCGAAGCCCAGTCCTGTGATGACCGGGAAGAACACCGGAATGGTCAGCAGCACCATGGAGAGCTCCTCCATCACCAGACCCAGCGCCACATAGATCGCCATCATCACCACCACCACCATGAGGGGGTGCGGGCTGAACTGCAGCAGGAAGTCGCGCAGGTCGCCCGGCATGCTGGTGAAGTTGATGAAGCTGGTGAAGACCATCGCGCCGATCAGGATGGTGAACAGCATGGCCGTGGTGCGGGTGCTTTCCACCAGGATGTCCAGCAACACGCGCGGCGTGAGCGCGCCCCGGAACAGCGCGAAGAAAAACGCCCCCGCCGCGCCCACACCCGCGCCCTCTGTGGCGGTGAACACACCGCCGTAGATACCGCCAATGACCAGCGCAAACAGCAAGCCCACACCCCAGATGCCGCGCACAGCAGCCAGGCGCTGGCTCCAGTTGAATCGTTCAGCCGGTGGGCCGGCGGCCGGGTCGCGCCAGGTGATGTAGACCACCGCCAGACACAGGCAGGCGATGGCCACCAGGCCGGGCAGGATGCCGGCCACAAAAAGCTTGCCGATGTCGGTCTCGGTGATGATTCCGTAGATCACCATCACGGTCGAAGGCGGTATGAGGATGCCCAGCGTGCCGCCGGAGGCAATGGCGCCTGTGGCCAGGGTGTCTTTGTAGCCGTGACGTTTCATCTCGGGGTAGGCCACGCGCGTCATGGTGGCGGCTGTGGCGATCGACGAGCCGCAGATGGAGCCGAAGCCGCCCGACGCAATGATGCTGGCCATGGCCAGGCCGCCCTTGCGGTGCCCCACGAAGGCGTTGGCTGCGGTGTAGAGTTCACGCGCCATGCCGGCGCGCGCCACCAGATTGCCCATGAGGATGAACAGCGGGATCACCGACAGCACATAGGCAAAGCCTGTTTCGAAAATCACCTGGCTGGTGCTGGCGAAAGCCGGTTGCCAACCACGCATGAGGCCCAGCCCCGCAATGCCTGCGATGGCCATGGCCAGCGCCAGCGGAATGCGGATGAAGGCCATCGCAAAGACGGCCAGGAATCCCAGGGCAGCTTCGATCATGGGACGAGGCCTTCCAGGTCGGCAGGCGGCGGGTGGTGGGGTGAGGGCACCGGGACCACCACGAAGACGAACAGCAGGTGCACCGCCGCGGTGATGGCCAGGAACAGCGCCATCATCCAGGCCACGGGTGCGATGGAAACCTGCAGGTACACCGTGGTGTCGCCGTACTCGGCGAAGCGGTCGGCGCGTGTGCTCATGAGGTAGGCGAGGAAGCCGAAACCCCCCGCGCAGATCAGGTTGACCAGGCGCGCCTGGATGCTGCGCACCCAATCGGGCAGGAAGCTGTCGAGCGAGTCGAACACCACGTGTTCATTGCGC
>QBMB01000028.1:46021-47819 GCA_003241965.1 Burkholderiales bacterium
CACGAGACCATCGGCAGCGCACCGAAGATCACGATGACCATGAGGATCTCGGTGATCTCCAGGCCGCCGGGCACCGAGTGGTCAAAGAAGCGTCGCCCGGTCACGTCCACCAGCGTGAGCCACATGATGGCGAACAGGGCCATGGCGGCCATCAGTCCGGTGGACCACCGCAACACGCGTTCGATCGTCTTGAGCATGAGGAGTCTTGATGTGAAAAGGCCGGCTGCGCTGTCTGCTCAGCCGGCCCGGCAAGGCCACGCGGGAGTGGCCAGGGGAGTTACTTCACCTTGGCAATCTCTGCGCGGAACTCGCCCAGCACGCCCTTGGGATTTTGCAGGCCCTTGACTTGGGCGCTCGCCGCCCATTTGGTCTCCAGGTAGTCCTGCTTGTCCATCACGGCTTTCACGAACGCCTTGTCGGCGGTGATGCGCGCCACGCCCTGGCCCTTCTGCAGTTCGCGGCTGGCCGCGTCCACCTTGTCCCAGCCTTCACCGAACAGGCGCGCCGCCGGCTCGCCCGAGAGCTTGTCGACCACGGCCTTGTCCTGTGCCGACAGGGCGTTGTACTTGGCCGGGTTCATCATGAAGACGAAGCTGGTGTTGTACAGACCGCCCGGGAAATCGGTGGCGTGCTTGATCATGCTCAGCTTGAACGAAGCGATCGATTCATCAGGGAAAAAGGTGCCGTCCATCACGCCGGTGGAGAGCAGTTCGAACGACTCCGGCGCGGCCTTGAGCGTGGTGTTCCAGCCCATGGCCTTGGAGAGTTCGTTGATGTTGCCCCCGCCGATGCGGAACTTCAGGCTGCCTGCCTCGGCGGCCGAGGTCACCGGCTTCTTGCTGTTGAAGATCACGCCGGGGCCGTGGGTGAAGACGGCCAGCACCTTCACGCCGCGGTGCTCGCCCAGGGGCGCGAAGTATTTGCTGTAGATCCGCTGGTAAGCCACCGAGGTGGCCACGGCATTGCTGCCGAGAAACGGGAACTCGGCCACCTGGGTGTTGATGAAACGGCCGGGCGTGTAGCCGTCCACTGTGTACGAAATGTCGGCCAGACCGTCACGCACCGCGTCGAAGGTGCCGGGGGCAGCCACCACGCCCTTGGGCAGGATGTTGCACTTCATGCGGCCGGTGCTTTCCTTCTCCAGCATGTCGCACCAGGTCTTCTGCGAAGTGCTCAGCGTGTGGCTGGGCGGCAGCCAGCTGGAGACGGTGAACACCGTCTGCGACGATGCCAGGCCGCTGATCAGCAGAGTCGATGTCAAGGCGAAAGCGACGAGGGTGCGTGACTTCATGCAGTAACTCCTGTGGGTGGACGCGAAATGGTTTCTCAACATCAGCAATTCGGCAAACGCAATGTAGGACAGTTCATGCGCTGGCCGCCTCATGACTTACCCGGATTCACCGACTCAGCGGTCGGGAAATGGACTTCGAGGAGGTTTGTCCGCCTTCAAACAAGGGCTTTGTACCCGTTGGTGGTTCTTCTATAATCGCTGAAAAGCACGATCGTTCGTTTTTCTATACCCCTCGATTTGTGCGTTGCCTGACCGTCTCCGACAGGGGGCGCGGCATACAATCCTCCAGTTGACGTGCACGTCAATTCGCACGCCTCTTTTCACAACAGCAGGAGCAACCCAACATGAAGGTCATCGTCCCGGTCAAGCGCGTGGTGGACTACAACGTCAAGGTGCGCGTCAAGAGCGACGGCACGGGCGTGGACATCGCCAACGTCAAGATGAGCATGAACCCGTTTGACGAGATCGCGGTGGAAGAAGCCGTGCGCCTGAGGGAGAAGGGCGTGG
>QBMB01000029.1:0-18370 GCA_003241965.1 Burkholderiales bacterium
GCGCAGGCTGGCAACTACCTTCGCCCCACCACCTTGAGCGGCCTGCTGCAGGCCCGCGCCGCCCACCCCCAAGCCCAGGTGGTGGCCGGCACCACCGACGTGGGCCTGTGGATCAACAAGATGCACAAGCGTTTTGCCCAGGTGCTCGACGTCACCGCCGCCCAGGAGCTGAAGCGCGTGGAAACCTACCCGCACCACATCGCCATCGGCGCGGCGGTGTCGCTGCACCAGGCCTACGCCGCCCTGGTGAGCGAACGCCCACCCCTCAAGACCTTTGCCCAACGCTTCGCCGGCCTGCCGGTGCGCAACTCGGGCACCCTGGGCGGCAACGTGGCCAACGGCTCGCCCATCGGCGACAGCATGCCGCTGCTGATCGCATTGGACGCCAGCGTGGTGCTGATGCGCTGGGATGCGAAGCGCAAGCAGATCACTCATCGGGAGCTTCGGTTGGAAGACCTGTACACGGGCTACCGCACGAATGTGATGAAGCCGGACGAGCTGCTGTGCTGGATCAAGGTGCCGAGGCCCGCAGAAACTGAATTCCTCCGCGTCTACAAAATCAGCAAACGCTTCGACGACGACATCTCCGCCGTGTGCCTGGCCATCCGCATGACGCTGGCAGACGGCAAGGTCGGCACCATCTCCATCGGCGCAGGCGGTGTGGCCGCCACACCCGTGCGCGCCCGCCAGACCGAAGCCACCTTGCGCGGCCAGGTGTGGAGCGCCGACACCGTGATGGCTGCCGTGGCCGCGCTGCGCGCCGAGTTCCAGCCCATCAGTGACATGCGCGCCAGCGCCGCCTACCGCCAGACCGTGCTGGGCAACCTGCTGCAGCGCTTCTGGCTGGAAAGCCAGGGCCTGCAGGCGATCAACCTTGAGTCGGTGTCGATGGAGGCCCTGGCATGAACGCACGCGACAAAAACACCGCAGAAACACAGGTGGTGATCTCCTCCCGGGCGGACGCGGCGGCGCCATCCGCCCCCCCTTCGACAAGCTCAGGGCGAACGGTGTTGCGGGCAGCCGGCGTTTCCCGCCACCACGAAAGCGCGCGCGCCCAAGTGGCTGGCGGCGCCACCTACATCGACGACATCCCCGAAGTGCGCGGCACGCTGCACGCCGCGCCCATCTGCTCGCCCGTGGCCCACGGCCGCCTGCGTGGTATCGACGCCAGCGCCGCCCTCGCCCTGCCAGGCGTGCGCGGCATCGTCGACGCGCGCGACATCCCGGGCGACCCGGTGCTCGCCGCCTTCAGCCACGACGAACCCGTGTTCGCCAACGACATCGTGCAGTTCACCGGCCAGGTGGTCGCCCTGCTGCTGGCCGACGACACCATGACCGCGCGCCGCGCTGCGCGCCTGGTGAAACTCGACATCGAACCCCTGCCCGCCGTTATCAGCGTGCACGAAGCACACGCGTTGGAAAGTTATGTGTTGCCGCCGGTGCACGTGAAACGCGGCGACGCTGCCGCTGCCTTGAAGCGTGCGCCGCACACCATCGAAGGCACCTTCGAGGTCGGCGGCCAGGAGCACTTCTATCTGGAAGGCCAAGTCGCCTACGTGTTGCCGCTGGAGCAGAACCAGTGGTGGGTCTACACCAGCACACAGCATCCCGGCGAGGTGCAGCACTGGGTGTCGCACGCACTGGGCATTGGCAACCACGCTGTGACGGTGGAATGCCGGCGCATGGGCGGCGGCTTTGGCGGCAAGGAAACGCAGGCCGGCCACCTGGCCGTGTGGGCGGCCGTGGCCGCGAACAAATTGAAGTGCCCGGTGAAGCTGCGGCTGGACCGCGACGACGACTTCATGATCACCGGCAAACGCCACCCCTTCGCCTACCACTACCGCGCCGGCTTTGACGACAGTGGCCTGCTCTGCGGGCTGGATCTGGAAATGCTGGCCAACTGCGGCTTCAGCGCCGACCTCTCAGGCCCCGTGGCCGACCGCGCCATCTTCCACGCCGACAACGCCTACTTCCTGGAAGACGTGGCCGTGGCCAGCTACCGCTGCAAGACCAACACCCAGAGCCACACCGCGTTTCGCGGCTTCGGCGGCCCGCAGGGCGTGATCGTGATCGAGCGCATCCTGAGCGACATCGCGCGCACGCTCGGCCTGGACCCGCTGGACGTGAGGCTGCGCAACCTCTACGGCATGGAGACCCGCAACGTCACGCACTACCAGATGAAGGTGGAAGACAACATCCTGGAGCCCCTCATCACCACGTTGGCCCAAACCAGCCACTACCGCGAACGCCGCGAGCAGATCAAAGCCTGGAACGCAAAGAGCCCCGTCATCAAAAAAGGTATGGCCCTCACCCCGGTGAAATTCGGCATCAGCTTCACCGCCACGCTGTTCAACCAGGCCGGCGCGCTGGTGCACGTGTACACCGACGGCAGCGTGCAGGTGAACCACGGTGGCACCGAAATGGGTCAGGGCCTCAACACCAAGGTGGCGGCCATCGTGGCCGACGAACTCGGTGTGCCGTTCGAGCAGGTCATGTCCACCGCAGCAGACACCAGCAAGGTGCCCAACGCCAGCGCCACCGCCGCCAGTGCCGGCACCGACCTCAACGGCCGCGCCGCGCAGTTCGCCGCGCGCCACGTGCGCGACAACCTCGCCGCCTTTGTGGCCGGGCTCGAAGGCTGCGGCGCCGGTGCCGTGCGCTTCGAAGGCGGCCAGGTGATCACGCCGCAGACCACACGCGCCTTCAACGACGTGGTGCAAGCCGCCTACGCCAACCGCATCCAGCTCTGGAGCGACGGCTTCTACCGCACGCCCAAGATCCACTACGACAAGACCACCATGCAGGGTCGGCCGTTCTACTACTTCTCCTATGGCGCAGCGGTCACCGAAGTCGCCATCGACACCCTCACCGGCGAGAGCCGCGTGCTCAAGGTAGACATCCTTCACGACGTGGGCCGCAGCATCAACCCCGCCATCGACATCGGGCAGATCGAAGGCGGCTTCGTACAAGGTATGGGCTGGCTCACCACCGAACAGCTGGTGTGGAACGACAAGGGCTACCTGCAAACCCACGCCCCCAGCACCTACAAGATCCCCGCCACCGGCGACATCCCCGAACACTTCCATGTGGACCTCTGGCCCGAGCCCAACCGGGAAGACAACGTGCACGGCAGCAAAGCCGTGGGCGAACCCCCGTTCATGCTGGCGATCAGCGTGTTTGAAGCGCTGCGCGACGCGGTGGCGCAGGCGGGTGGGCGGCCGGAGGGGATGAATGCGCCTGGGACGGCGGAAGAGGTGTTGAGGGCGGTGGGGTAAGTAGTGAGCGCTTCAGTTGCAGTGACGAACTGATGCGTTTTGATGTCCATCGCGCGCGGCTCTGAACCGCAGGCATGCAGCGATTGCTGCCGCTGGCGGCTGGCGAACGAACTTCCGCTTGGTGTTACTGAGCGGCCGCAGGGGAGTCGCTATTTTTTCGGGTGGTCGCCCCCTTGCAGAGTCGTGGAAAGCGAAACGCCTTGTCAGTGGCTTGCGGAGAGTCACTCAGCGTCACTCTGCACAATCGTCAACCGCATCACGATGATCCCGTCTGTGCCGTTGCTCTCGAGCGTCACAGTTCCCTGGTGCAGTTGCATCACGCGCCGGACGATGTACAAGCCCAGTCCCTGCCGCCGCCCGCCGAGGTTCTGGCTCGTACGGCCACCTCGATCGAACAACCGGGGCAGCAGCTCGGCGTCAATGCCGGGACCGTTGCTGATCACATCGAGGACGACCGCCAGAGGCTCATCCGAATCCGCTATGCGCACTGTGACAGGCGATTCGCGCGGACTGAACTTGAGCGCGTTGGACAGCAGGTTGCGCAATGCCAGCCGCAAGAGGTTGGGCTCCATCGAGGCCGTGCGTGTTCGGGTTGTGCGCTCGATCTGCACACGATCTACCTGATGCGCCGCCATGTCGGCAATTGATAAGTCGATCAGGACATCAATGTCAAAGTCGACGCGCGCAATCTGTTTGTCGCCCACCAGCAGCGCCGCGACGGCCAGTGTGTTGTCGATACTGGCAACCACTTCGGTCAACACGCCATTGGCTTGGGACAAAGGCACAAGGATCTCAGGCGAGACATTTTTCAGCATGACTGCATTGGCCACCTGCAGCGCTGCCGAGGCGTTGTTGAGCGGCTGACGAACTTCGTGGGCCAGCACGTCCAGCATCTCGCCACGCTCCTTCAACTGCGCGATTGCGGTTTCGCGCGCCGCCTCGACCTGGGCAAATGCCTCTGAGGCTACCGCCCGCGACGTTGCCAACACACTCGCAATCTCGTCTACCTCACGAATCGCGATGCTGGTTGGGCCATCTGATGCGCCAAGCACATGCACGTCAACGACGTGGCGCAGTTGAGCGCCAATCGACCGAGCCGTGTAGAACGCCGCGCCTATGCCCAGCACGGTGCACAGCGCGCCAGCCAGCAGGATCGTCGCCATCGAGTCGCGTACCTGCGCGTCGAGTGCCGCCGCAGGCCGGCCGACAACCACGTACCAGGATGTACCGGGAACGGGTGCACCGCTGGCGACCGTGGCCTGACCTTCCTTGGTCGACGTACGGAACGGTCCCGTGTTCTTTTTCAAGCTGTCCATCAAGCCCGGCGTGGCAGCTTGGCCGATGTAGCGGGTTGCGTCGCGCGAGCGAGCAATGATGATGCCGTTTTGATCGACCACGGCCGCCGTCCAGCCGGCTGGCCAATCCACTTCGTTGAAT
Source organism: Burkholderiales bacterium (assembly GCA_003241965.1). GTDB lineage: Bacteria > Pseudomonadota > Gammaproteobacteria > Burkholderiales > Burkholderiaceae_C > Hydrogenophaga. The sequence continues at coordinate 4,713 of QBMB01000029.1, forward strand.
CGGGCGCCAATGGCGTCGAGTCGTACAACCGCGCGCAGCGCGAAGGCGCCCGACGGGCCCAAGTCGATCCGCCGGGCCACCCCGACCACCGGTTGTTTGCTGACCGCTCCAATGACGAGGGGTGAGACCACCCGCGCTGCGCCTTCGAACAGCGGTTTCAGCAAGGCGATGGCATTGGAATCGGGAAGCTCCGTTCCGAAGGGGCGCGACGTGATGAAAGGCTGCTGACCCGAGGGCGCGCTCAGGCTGATCGACGCCAAGCGCGGATCCGACTCGACCACGCGCACCGCCAGGTCATAGGTAGCCTGAAGGCTACCTCCGGGTTTACCTATCGCCAGCGGCAAAACATTCAGTGAGCTGACGACGCTGTCCACTTCACTTCCTATCTCGGCCGCGGCCGTCATCGCGCGGCGCTCCAGCGCCTCAATGCCCTGACGCTGCCGTTCCGCACTCTCGCGGTACACCATCAGGGTCGAGAACACCAGCAGCGGACCGAGTGCCAAGAGGCAGACACCCGACACCCAGACAGCAAGGCCCTTGCCGCGCCGACGCGGGGATACGGGCATTGCATCGGGTTTCATGTTGGACGCCTCGTGCGGACTCTGCATTGCGTTAGTGGTTTTGCGCAGGCGCGACCAAGGCACACGACATCCACCTTCGAGCCGGTTCAGACCGAGTTCAGTGGCGCCCCGAAGACGTAACCGACACCGGATTTCGTCTGCAGTGGCACAGTGACCGGCGTGGCACGCTCAATTCGCCGGCGCAACCTGAAGATTGTCGCGCTCAACCCGTCGATGCCGGCTGGGTCACTGGGGCGCCCCAAACACTCTCGCAGCGATTCGCGCCGAACGACTTCGCCGCCTGCTTCAAGGAAGCACTCGAGCAGCGTGACGTCCGTTGGACTGAGTTCGACGCGCGCGCCATCAGGCGCGATCAGTTGGCCGGCGCGGCGGTCAAGTAGCCAGGCGTTCTGGCTCGGGCCCGCAGCGCCAGCGCGGCGATGCACGGCCTTGACCGCAAGCACCACCTGCTCGAACCGAACCGGCTTGGCCAGGTACATATCAGCTCCCACGTTGACGGCCTGCTCGAACACGTCTGGCGCCAGGCGACCGGAGACCACCACAACGCTGGCCTGGGTGCGACGACGCAGGATGTCAATCAACTCGATGCCGTCGACGCCCGGCAGCATCAGGTCCACGACGTAGAAGTCATATCCGAACACGTTTTCATGGGCCAGCAGGTCGTTGCTGTTGCCGAACACGTCAACACCCACGCCCAGCGCACGCAAGTGTTCTGACAGGCCTTGGGCATAGGCGCTGTCGTCATCGATCAAGGCAAGGGTCTTGGGTAGCACGGCATCGTGGGGATAGGTAATAAGCGTTGATTGCACCACGAATGCCATTCGCTGTAAGCGTGCATAAGGTGCACAGATTTCCACCATTTCGAAGTTTGCGAATATTTTTGCTCAAGTACAAAGATATTCGCGTCGATAGCTACTTCGTACCCCATCGAATGGTCGGGGCTGTTCAAACCCAACGAGGAACCATGCCGTGAATGCCATCACCCACCTGGAGTCTGAGGCGCTGTTCATCACCCAAGACAAACGACTAGCCAAGGGCGAGCACCTGAACTTTCGCATCGACGCAGGGCACCAATTTGAATCGAGCGAGCCATGAAAACCACCTTGCGTTTCAGTTTGTTGATCCTGGTTGCAGCGGGCATTGCTGCACTTTTTACGTTGGGCGCGGCCACTGCCGTCGGTAGCTACAAAGCAGAGAAGTCCGTTACCCGTGGCTTTGACGCCAAAGATGTGGTGGCTGACATCCTCCCGCCGCCGATGTACTTGATTGAACTGCGACTGCTTTTGAGCACTGCGGTGGAAGGTACGGTGCAAGCTTCCGTCGCGCAACAAGAGTTCAAACGTTTGGTTGGCGAGTACAACGACCGCATCCAGTTCTGGAAAGACAATCCACCCTATGGACTGGAGAAGCAACTGTTGGGCGCACAACATGATGCGGGGCAAAAGTTCATAACTGCCGCTGAATCGGTTCTGGCTTCCGCAGCCAAGGGAGACAGGGAAGCGACCCAAGCGGCCATGAAAACCGCACACGGGCTCTACCTCGAGCACCGCGCCGGCGTCGATTCCACCGTTTCAGTGGCCAGTGCCTTTGCGACCGATGCCATCCATAGTTATCACCGCACAAGTGAGGAGTTGATCTGGTTGGTTGCCCTTGTCTTTGTCGGTGCCACAACAGGGCTGGTGGTGTTGGGAGCCTGGGTGTTGCGGTCAGTTTTGCGCACGACCGGCGGCGAACCGACCGAAGTCGCCCGGATTGCCAACGCAGTGGCCGAGGGTGATCTGACGGTGCATGTGGTCGTCAGGCAGGGTGATACCACCAGCGTGATGGCTGCCATGGAGCAGATGTGCTGCAAGCTTCGCGAGTTGGTTGTCCAGGTCAGCGCGAGCAGCGAAAGGATTGCCTCTGACTCACTGCAGATCGCCAATGGCAACCATGACTTGAGTGTTCGGACGGAACAACAGTCTGCCAACCTGCAACAAACGGCCTCGGCGATGGATCAATTCTCGGGCACTGTGCAGACCAGCGCGGAGAACGCAAGAGTTGCCACGCAACTAGCCGTGTCGGCCAGTGGTGTGGCCCAACGTGGCGCGAGCGTGGTCAGCAACGTTGTGTCGACCATGGAAGACATCTCGATCAGTTCACGGCGCATTGGTGAAATCACTTCCGTCATTGACAGCATCGCCTTCCAGACCAACATCCTGGCGTTGAACGCGGCTGTTGAAGCAGCGCGTGCAGGTGAACAGGGGCGCGGCTTCGCCGTCGTCGCCGCTGAGGTGCGAACCCTCGCTCAGCGCTCTGCTGGCGCAGCAAAAGAGATCAGCAGCCTGATCTCCCAAAGCGTGAATGGCGTGAAGATCGGTACTCAGTTGGTGGCCGACGCTGGAGTGACTATGAAAGACATCGTCGAACAGGTGCAAAGGGTCACCGACCTCATCGGCGAAATCTCCAACGCGACTGCCGAACAAACAAAAGGCGTTGGCTTGGTGAGCACAGCGGTCAATCAACTGGATTCAGCCACTCAACAGAATGCATCTTTGGTAGAGGAATCTGCGGCTGCTGCCGACGGTCTGAAGACCGATGCAGAAGAACTGGTGCGCTTGATGGGCTACTTCCGAGTGAAGTAATGCTGATCTTCTGGCGGGCGCCAGGCTGTGATTGATGGGCTTGGCTTGGCCTGCAGACGGTGTTCGATGAATGACCGGAACTGGACGGAACTGCCGTTCAAAGCAAGGCGCTCGAACGACTCTGTGCAGTCTGATGCTGAAGTCCTCCGGACTTCTGCTCCGTAACAGTTACGGCTATTGATACAGCCAAGTCCACCGACCAATTCATGACACCACTTGGCCGCTCGCGCGCAAGCGCGATCTCGGCGCCTTCGACGTGCCGAGGCTTGGCGCTCCAGCGCGAGAAGGTCAGGTTTTGCTCACTAAAGGGCTTGAAACTTGAGCCCTGACTCTGAGCCTCGCGTGACCCAGAGCCTGCGAACCTGATCTCTGCGGGGTTCGGCCGTTCATACCTTGGCGAGGAAGGCCGCCGCATCACCCGCTTCACACTTCCAGTCTGCAAAGACCCCGACCAGATTGCATTCCACGCAGCGGCAAGCGATGTAATACCAACGCACGTCATGTGTGCCCTCGTACACGGAGACGCCGGACATCAGTTCAAACACCTCGTTTTCGCACACGCACTCGTGCGCCTCGGGCACGGCTTCTTCAACGTATTCCGCATTGTCGCCCATCAGGTGTTGCCGCCCGCAGTCGGTGCAGGTGCGGATTGCAACGCCGGCTTCTTCATCGGTCTGCAGCGCGAAGCTCCGGCACCCGCAGTCGCATTTGGACGCGGCAAACCGGACGGCTTCATGGCGATTCGCAACGCTGTAACTGCGCAGCTCGGCTTGGGTGTCGCCCGACGTCGTCCCGTACCAGAACTCGCCCTTCTTCGTCAATGCCATTGATGCTGCTCCATTCTTCAAAGTGGGATTCCCGGCAGGCCCGACGCCAAGCTCGTCCCGATCATCCGGCATATGTGCAGCGGTTGCTGCCAGTGATGTCGGCCCCGTGAGTTCACGGTCTTGGCCACGCAGCGGTCATTCGTGCGCCAGTGGCATCTCGGACCCAGTGGCCGGTTTCAGAGTACTGCTGAAATTGCCAGCCAGCCGGTGCGTCCACAACGACGGTCTGTTGACCTCGGCCCATTCGGCGTGATCTTGCTTGCGGCTCAATGAACCCGCAGCACCTCAAACTGCTGTCGGATGGGAGCGACCTGTATCGACACCTCATCACCCTCGCATTTACCCAGCATGGCCCTGCCCAAAGGGGCTTCGCTGCTGATGACCTGAACGAGCTGAGCGCCGGTGACCAACTTCATGCTGCCCCCATCCGGGCCGAGAAAGATCTGTTGCTGCTTGTCGTCGGAGTCGACCAGGCAGACCAGCGCTCCGAGCTGTATACCTTTGCTGGCGTCGTAGGGAGGTGGGCGGAATTGGCGCCAGTTGGCCATCGCCTGGCGGATGGCTTCGGCGCGACGAGCTTGGCCGGTGGCCAGGTAGGCGGCTTCAAGTCCCAATGTGTCGTATTTGTTTTCGGCGATGTTTTCTTCGTGAGTCGCCGTTTCATGCGCCGCCCGCACGGCCTGTTCGGCTTGCAGCAGGTCTTCGGCTAGCCGTTCCAGCACCTGCTGCTGCAGCAAGAATTTATCCATGATGAAGGGTGAGCATCTCGAACAAGCGGGGGGAACAGGTCTTGATTATGAAGGGCTCGACCAGCCTTCGACGCTTCTGTTGGCTGCAGATCAACTTCGACCATGGGCACTGTCCTGCCGCCTATTGCGGTGCGTCGAACGGCAGGAACTGGACGAAGATCCAGGTTCGCGGCGGCGCCAAGCAGCTGACCTTCGGCATGGTGGTCAGACAGGCCCGATGCGCAAACGCTGCAAGCAACCCTGCGTCCCACAATAGGGGTTAGCTGGTATGGACCGTGCCCAGCCCACGCAGAACACTCAGGCTTGTCTGTCATTCTGATAACTGAACCATGTCCCTACAGAAGAAGATCAACTTGAACCTGGTCTGGCTCGGCGCCACAGTCCTGGGACTGACCGGATGCGCCAGCACGCCTGCGCCCTCCGTTGAAGCTGCGCCTGTTGCGCAAGCTTGTCCGGCGGGAGTGCCGGAGGGTGCTCGCTGTCTGCGCGGGCAGGATTCAGCCAGCGCGCACTACCTGATCGTGATGCCTGCCCAATGGAGCGGTGTGCTGGTCGTGCATGCCCACGGCGGCCCCACGCTGGGGCCACCCACCACCAAGCGGGCGGATGAGGACATCCAGCGCTGGGCCGTTACTGTGAGCGAAGGGCATGCCTGGGCGGGTTCGGTCTTCCGCCAGGGCGGTTTTGCCGTCACCACCGCAGCCGAAGACACCGAGCGTGTTCGCCGCATCTTTGTGGACCACGTGGCCAAGCCACGCCGCACACTGCTGCACGGGCAGTCCTGGGGAGCCATGGTGGCCACGCGCGCGGCCGAGATGTACCCGAAATCATGGGAAGGTGTGCTGTTGACCAGCGGTGTCGTGGCCGGCCCTGCCACCTATGACTTCCGCCTCGACATGCGCGCCCTGTACCAGCATCTCTGCAACAACCATCCGCGACCGGACGAGCCCGGCTACTCATTGGCCATTGGCTTGCCCAAGGAAAGCAAGCTGACTGCGGCCGAGCTGGCTGCGCGGGCCAACGAATGCCTGGGCGTGGGCAAACCCGCAGCACAGCGCACGCCTGAGCAGGCGCGGCGTCTCAAGACCATTGTTGATGTGCTGAAGTTTCCCGAGACCTCGGTGATGAGTCACCTGAACTGGGGCACCTTCGCCTTGGGCGACGTGGTGGAAAAGAACGGTGGCGTCAGCCCGTTGGGCAACAGCGGTGTTCGTTATATCGGTACATCCGACGACGCCGGACTCAATGCCGCGATGCCCCGCTTCAAGGCCGACCCTCAAGCGGTGGCGCGTTTTGCCGCTGACGTCGATCACCAAGGCCGTTTCGCTGTGCCCGTGATCAGCGTGCACGCCATCAATGACGCCACGGTGTTTGTGCAAGGCCAGGACACCTTGCGCCAACGCATGACTGCGGCAGGCAATGGCGGGCGTCTGGTCCAGGCCTTTGTGGACTCCAAAGAACACAGCTATTGGGGTGATGCCCACTACCCGGTGCTGTTTGAATCCCTGCTGAGCTGGGTGGAAAAGGGCCAGAAACCCACACCGGCCAGCATTGCCCAGCGATGCCAACAGCTGCAAGTGGCGCGTGGAGCGCCGGCAGCTGGTTGCGCGTTCGTGCCGGACTACACGCCCCAACCTCTGGCAACGCGGGTATTCCCTCGCTGAACGAATGTCCGTGACCCGTCATCGGCCCGTTTGACGCTTCTCAGCTGGGGTCGAAAAGAAGACCCATGCAAAAAACAGCATGAACACGAAATCGTTCAAGCCGTAGATGCTGAAAAACATCCCGGCGAACAAATCCTTGGCGTACAGAGCCTCAAGCTTGTTATTTGACAGCCACAGCAACCACGCCACCACATAGACGAGTTTCTCTGCAGCAAAAGCGCCAGCCAACCACTTGATACCTGTGCTCGCCGTTGCAGCCCCCAGGTAGGCCAAGCCCCACACAGCAATCATCAGCAGGCCAAAGTTCGACATGACGATGGGGTCGGCTTCAGCGATGGCTTCGTTGGTGAAAGCACGAGAGAACAGCAAGACACCCCCGATGTTCATGGCACCGGCTGCGACGAATCCATTCCTGACCAGCGTTTTTCTCACGTGAATACCTCATGAAGTTCGTGAACGAGATTGCAGCCGTAACGCAAGCTTGCAGACGCAATACCCGGCCTCTGGGACAACACCATACTGCCCGGCCGCACGGTGGAAACGAGTCTGGCACGTCAGCCGAGCCTGTCCATGCCCGCTTCAGTTCAGCCCTGCAGCCCACTCAACTCCTCGCCCAGCGCTACCATCCGGCGGCCAATTTGTTCAACACAAGGAAAAACAATGTTCAGTCATGTGATGGTCGGGTCCAACGACCTTGAGCGCTCGAAGAAGTTCTACACCGCGGTGCTCGCCACGCTCGGCGTGGGCGGACCCGTGGAAAACACCGCGGGCTCGGGCCACAAGCGGCTCTTCTTTCGCCACGAAGGCACGTCGTTCTGTGTGAGCGAACCCATCAACGGAGAAGCGGCCTGCCACGCCAACGGCGGCACCGTCGGATTCAAGTGCGCGTCACCCGAACAATTGCAGGCGTTTCACGACACAGCGGTGGCGCATGGCGGCGTGTCGATCGAGGAAGCACCCGGCCCGCGTGGCGGGCCATCAGGCAGCATGCACCTGGCCTATGTGCGCGACCCGGACGGCAACAAGCTCTGCGCGCTGTACCGGGTGCCATAAAGGCCACGAGCCGGGCCAGGCCGGTCTGGGCTTCCAGTTGTTGGTATCCAGGAGGCCGCCCTCCCCGGTCCCCATCGATCAAGCCGCCCGGCTTCCCAGTTCCCGCACCTGCGCCACCCAGCGCTGCACCTCCCCCGCCTTCGGCTCACTCGCCGGCCCCAAATGGGTCAGCCGTGTCGGCTTGAGGCCGACAAACTCCAGGATCTGTCGGCGCAGTTGCCAGATCAGCGCGTTCTTGTAGGCCAGCCGCATGAACCAGCCGGGCGTATCCGAGGTGATCACCACGCGCGCGGTGCGGCCTGTGAGCATGGGGCTGGGCAAGCCGATCATGTTCTTTTTGCGCGTGTCGTAGGCGCGGCCGGGCAGCAGGGCCCGGTCAAACAGGCCCTTGAGCTTGGCGGGCAGGCCGCCCCACCACATGGGGGTGGACATCATGAAATGTTCGCTCCACGACAGGTCTTGCAGCAACTGTTCCAGCGCGGGCTCCAGCGGCTTGGGGCGCTCGATCTCGACCCAGCCAAAGTCGGTGTCGAAGTGCAGGTCGTGCAGGTGGGTGAGACGGACCTCGTGCCCGGCCTGACGGGCTCCGTCGGCGTAGGCTTCCACCAGGGTTCGCGAGAGTGAACGTTCGGCCGGGTGGCCGTTGAGGATGAAGATGCGTTTCATGAAGTGACTCCTGTAAAATTGACCTAAGTCACTTTTATAGCCATTTTGTTGACCATGGTCAATTTATTTTGACTGCAGTCATTTTCAGATGAGCCCAACCCCATGAGAAAAGCCGTCCAGCAGCGAACCCTAGATACACGCGCCCGCCTCACCGCCGTGGCGCAAGAACTCGTGACCGAAAAAGGCTTCGAGGCCTTGCGCATTGAAGAAGTGGTGGCGGGCGCCGAAGTGGCCAAAGGAACGTTCTTCGCCCACTTCAAGGACAAGGACGAACTGATGGACCTGCTCATTGGCGAGCGCATCAACACGCTGCTCGACCAGATGGCCGCGCGGCCCGCTCCGCGAGACGTGGACCAGCTGGCCAAGCGCCTGGGGCCGCTGGTGGACCTGATGGCTTCCGAGCGTTATGTGTTCGACGTGATCCTGCGCCGTTCAGGCGCGGCTGCGATGGAAGAGATCGGCCCGATCGCCACCACCTTCGGCCGGCTGGAAGAAATCCTTGGCGAGTGGATCGGCAAAGGCACGTTCCGCAAAGACGTGCCGAACGACATCCTGGTCGAAGGGGTGGAGGCTTTTCTGGTGCAGACGCTGGCGCTGAACTTTTGCGCCCTGCACAGCGACAAGCGCATGAAAGACCGGCTGCTGCCCTACCTGCGCGCCTGGCTGGCACCGGTGGCAGGCTGAGGATCTCGGCTGACGCCCTCAGGGTTTGATGGGCGCCTTCTTCGTTGCATCGGCAGCGGCCATGTCGTCCTGACTCATCAGCGGGCCAGCGGCCACGCCGCCGAGTGCGCCGGCCACGGCACCCACGGTGCCCGCCACCACCGCGCCCACCGGGCCAGCCACCAGGGTGCCGATGGCCGCACCCGCCGCCGCACCCACGATCACACCACCACCGGCCAGCACAGATTTGGCCTCGCGCTCGGCTTCGTCGGGGTTCAGAGGCGACTGCGCCGCCGGCTCCGGGTCTTGCGAGGGAATGCCGTGGCCGGGGCGGGCCTGCTCGGCCATGTCTTTGTCGACCAGCTCGGTTTTTGAGGAAGGCGTGTTGGTTGGGCTCATGGGTGTTCCCCTGTGAAGTGGACTGCGTAGGTCCATGCTCACCCCCCGGCGCCGCCGGGTCTGTGCTTCAACGTACACAGGGGCGCCGTGCAGCCTCAGGGCTTGATCGCCACCTTCAACACCCCGTCGCGCTGGTTCGCAAACAGCTCGTAGGCCGCCACGATGTCGTCGAGCTTGAACTGGTGCGTGACCATCACGCCCAGGTCGATGCGTCCCGAGGCCACCACGTTCATCAGCCGGCGCATGCGCTCCTTGCCGCCGGGGCACAGCGCTGTGACGATGCGGTGATCGCCCAGGCCGGCGGCGAAGGCGCCCAGGGGAATGGTGAGGTCGCTTGAATACACGCCCAGGCTGGACAAGGTGCCGCCAGGTTTGAGCACGCGCAGGGCCGACTCGAACGTGGCCTGCGTGCCCAACGCCTCGATGGACGCGTCCACACCGCGCCCGCCCGTGATCTTCATGATCTCGTCGACCACGTCGCAGGTCTTGAAATTGAGCGTGAGGTCGGCACCCATCTTTTTGGCAATGCCCAGGCGGTGGTCGTTGCCGTCCACCGCGATGATGGTGGACGCCCCCAGCAGGCGCGCGCCCGCCGTGGCACACAGGCCGATGGGGCCTTGTGCGAACACCACCACCGTGTCGCCGATGCGGATGTTGGCGTTCTCCGCGCCCTTGAAGCCGGTGGACATGATGTCGGGGCACATCAGCACCTGCTCGTCGGTCAAGCCGTCGGGAATGGGCGCGAGGTTGGCCTGTGCATCGGGCACCAGCACGTACTCGGCCTGCGTGCCGTCGATCAGGTTGCCGAAGCGCCAGCCCGCCGTGGCCTTGAAGCCGTGGCAACCACACAGGCCCTGGGGAATGAGGTAGCTGCCGTCTTGCGAGGGTGCGCCGTCCTGCGCGGCGTACGAATTGAAGTTGGGGCAGATCGCGCCGGCGATCACGCGCTGGCCTTCGGTGTAGCCCTGCACGGCACTGCCGAGTTTTTCGATCACGCCCACCGGCTCGTGGCCGATGGTGAGGCCCTGGGCCACCGGGTACTCACCCTTGAGGATGTGCACGTCGGTGCCGCAGATGGTGGTGGTGGTGATGCGGATCAGCGCGTCGTTGGGGCCCACATCGGGGATGGTCTTGTCCACCACCTCGATGCGGTTCTTCTCGACGAAGACGGCGGCTTTCATCATGGTGGCCATGGGCCCTCCAGAAAAGGTTGGACAAGCCCGGCGGGGTCAGGCCGCGCTGGCCTTTTTGAGGATCGCGTAGAGCTCGTCCTTGAGCTGCAGCTTCTCGCGTTTGAGCGTTTCGATCTCGACGTTGGTCGCGATCTCCTGACCGTCTTCCATGTTCTTGATCTTCTGGTCGAGCGCGTTGTGCTTGTCGAACAAGCGCGTGAAATGGTGGTCGTTGTGCTTGAGTGTCGTGATGAGATCTCGGAACTCTGGAAACATCGGTTCGCCTTTCGTTGGTGGCCGCGGAGAGCGCGGGCTCGTTGCCTGCCACTGCCTGGGTTTCAGTGTGCCGCTCCATCAGGCACCGATCCTTGACTCAGGTCAATGGGCAAGCAATGCGGCACGCCCGATGGGACGCGCAGCCTGTGTGCGCCAGCGCCCAGACCCATACGGGCGAAGCGGTCAGGGTGTTTGTGACAAGCTGACCCAGCACCCCGACACACAAACGGATACCCATGACTGAAGAACCCCGGCTGCAACACCCGCCCCGCACGGCCAGCGACCATTTCGCTCGCGGCGTGACGAAGCTGCTGCGCTTCTTTGCAGACGCCTTCTTCGCCAAGCGCTATGGCCACCGCGCCATCGTGCTGGAGACGGTGGCCGCTGTGCCGGGCATGGTGGGCGCCACGCTCACCCACCTGCACTCGCTTCGCCGCATGGTCAACGACGAAGGCTGGATCCGCACGCTGCTGGAGGAGGCCGAAAACGAGCGCATGCACCTGATGACCTTCATCGAAGTGGCGAAGCCGACCGCACTCGAGCGCTGGCTCATCCTGTTTGCGCAGTGGGTCTTCTACCTCGGCTTTTTCCTGCTCTACCTCGTGTCGCGCCGTACGGCTCACCGCCTGGTGGGCTACTTCGAGGAAGAGGCGGTGATCAGCTACACGCAGTATCTGGAAGAGATTGACGCTGGCCGATCACCCAACGGGCCCGCGCCCGAGATCGCCAAACGCTACTGGAAGCTCAAGGACCACGCGACCCTGCGCGACGTGGTGCTGGTGGTGCGCGCCGACGAGGCCCACCACCGCGACATCAACCACGGCCTGGCCAGCCAACTCGCCGGCGAACCGGCCCGCGCCGAACCGCCGGCGCCGTACCCGGAGCATGCCGAACCGGGCCGCTGACGAAGCCCGCTCAACCCGCCAGATTGCGGAACAGGTAGCGCCCCAACGCCACCCAGAAATCGCCACCGGAGTGCTGCTGCCACACCACGGAAATGTCCACGAAGGCCTTGTGGAAGATCATGGCAAAGAGGCCCATCAGGCAAAGGATGCCGACCACCTGCAGGGCGGTCTTGAAGTGTTCTTCGCGCTGGTTGTGCATCGTCCGGATTATGGCGATGCACCCTGGTCAGGCCGCGACGCCGCCCACGGCCGGGCGCAACGCCAGGCGCCAGAGCCGCGAGGCGCGGCCGACAAAGACGCCGGTGAATGCGCCGTACAGGGCCGCGACGCTCAACACGTACTGCGGGTCACGCACCAGCTGCGGCGCCATGGCGAGGTCCACGCCCACCACGTACTTCACCAGGAAGATGCCCACGATGAGCAGCATCGGGACGGCGCTGCCCGGCAGGTGAAACACGCGCTGAGCGGGATCGAACTGCGCGTGGGCACGGCCCCGCGCGAGCAGGGCGAAGGCCAGGGCTGCGGCGCCGAGCCAGGCCGCGACGGCCATGGCCGCGTGCGGCGAGCTCCCCAGGGCCGAGTAGGTGCCGGAGACCGAGAGCATGGTCATCACCAGCGGCAGCAGTGAGACGCGGGCCACGCTGGCCGTGCGGTCGCGCAGCTGGCTGGTGCCCAGCGCGAGCAGACCCGCGAACAGGCCCCATACCCACACGGGGGTCTGACGCAGGATGGGCATGAGGGCTTCGGGGTGGTGGGTGAGGAGTTGCAGCAACATGGTGTTTCCTTGAACAGCGACCAGGCAAGGCCGATGGCGCAATGTGCCCGGAGCGGCTGGACCTGGCCACGCCGTTGCGACGAAATCCGGGAAACGCGCCGCGAACTGCGCTCAGGTGGGGATGAACTGCGCGGCACGTTCAGTCGAGCGGCCACGGCAGATCGCGCTGCAGGGCGGGCTTTTCGGTCGGGCTGGACGGCTGCACACCACCGTTCAGCCCGCGCCACCACGGCACCACCGCTTCCAGATGCGCCGGCTCCACCGCCTCACCCAGGCGCGGCATGAGCAGTGGCACCCCTTGCGCGGGGGCGAGTTGCAGCAGGGTCTCCACCGGTTCGTCCCAGGCGTGCATGGCCAGGCTGAAGGTGCCCCAGTGCACCGGCAGAAACGCACCGCCGCCCAGCAGCGCGTGGGCTTTGAGGGCGTTCACCGGGCCGAGGTGGATGTCGCCCCAGGCAGGGTGGAAGGCACCCACTTCGAGCATGACCAGATCGAACGGGCCCAGCCGCTCGCGGATGGTGGCGTACTCGGTGGTCAGGCCCGTGTCGCCGCTGAAGAACACGCGGTGCTGTTCGGACTGCACCACCATCGACGACCACAGTGTGGCGTTGCGGTCCTTCAGGCCACGCCCTGAAAAATGCTGCGACGGCGCGGCGGTGATGGTGAGGCCGGTGTTGGGCACGCGGTGGCTTTCCCACCAGTCCAGCTCGGTGATGCGCTCGGCCGCCACGCCCCAGGCCTGCAGGTGCGCCCCCACACCGAGCGAGGTGACGAAGGGCACGGCGCTGTGTTTGGCGAGCGCGCGGATGGTCGGGTAGTCCAGGTGGTCGTAGTGGTCGTGCGAGATCACCACCACGTCCACCTCGGGCATCTGCCGAAGGCGCAGCGGCACCGGCTGGAAACGTTTGGGACCGAGCAGGCGGAAGGGTGACGCGCGTGTGCCCCACACCGGATCGGTCAGCACGCGATGGCCGTCGATCTCGATCAGCACCGTGGAGTGCCCGAGCCAGGTGGCGCGCAGGCCGCTCTGCACGGGGCGGCTCCAGGCTTCGCGGGGGTCCAGCGAGGGCAACGGTCCGGTGGGTGCGCGCCGGTCACCGGCGCTGAGGAATTCCTTGAGCGTGGGCCGGGGCACGGTGGCGTCCCTCAGGCCGGGCAGCGCCGGATGCACGTTGCGAAAACCCAGGCCGCTCCACATCGCCGAGGCCTGCATGCGCTCCAGTCGCGCGCCCTGGGCACGTTTGCCGAATGAGTTCATTGGAGAAGTCCTGTCCGCGCCCGGGAACCGGCGCGCCCGCCAAAGT
>QBMB01000029.1:18380-44655 GCA_003241965.1 Burkholderiales bacterium
GTCTAGGGCTTGGCAAGCATCGCGTTCCAGCTCTTCCCGCCATTGACCTTTCCCTGCATCTGACGGCCCTTCACCTCGCCGGCATAGCGCTCGTTGCCCACCGAAAAGGCGATGCGCACGCCATCAAGCCGGGCGTCGCTGATCGGCTGGCCCGTGTCGTCCTGTCGCAGCGTGCCTTCAAGCATCTGGTAGGTCTGCTCCAGCACCAGTTCCTGACCGTTGCCCAGGCGCCAGGTGCCCGCCACTTTGGCCGGCACCGTCCACTGGTAGGCCTCGCAATAGGTCTGGCAGCCCTCCACCACACGCGAGCCGGTTTGGTCGGGTTGCCAGTCGCCCATGTTGAACGAGTTGGAGACGATGCGCGTGCCGGGCTTCATGTCGAGCAGCGTGGGGCGCAGGCGCACGTTGAGTTCGGGCAACAGGAAGAGTGTGATCACCGTGGCTTTTTTGAAGTCGGACTCGAAGATGTCGGCCTTCTCGAAGGTGGCGCGCGCGCTCACGCCTTCGGCTTGGGCGATGCGTTGGGAATAGGCCACCAGTTCCGGGTTGTATTCAATGCCGTGCGCGGTGGCGCCCCGCTTTGCCGCAGTGATGACCAGACGACCATCGCCCGACCCCAGATCGATCAGGTGGTCCTTCGGTGTGAGCTTCGCCATTTCCAGCATGCGGTCGACCAGCGCCTGCGACGTGGGCAGCCAGATGACGTCCTTGCCGGCCTGCCCTGAGGAGGGCGCGTAGTCCGGTGCAAGGGTGGGTGCCGCGGCGGGTGCGGTGGCGGGCGCCTTGGTTTGCGCCCAGGCCTGGCCCACGCTTGCCCATGCGGTGATGCAGACGGCAGCGGTCAGGAAGGACTTTCGGGTGGTCATCATGATGGATCTCCTGGTGATTGAGGACGCTGGGCAAGAGGGGCTTCCATGAGCAATGTGTGGCGTGGCGCACCAGCGGGCTGCGACCGCCTGAACAGCAGGATCGGCACGCCCGCGAGCAGCACGCCCAGGCCAAACAGGCCCGCAGCGCCGGTGTGCATGACGCTGGCGTAAAGCATGTACACACAGGTCAGGCAAAAGAGGATGGGGGTCAAGGGGTACAGAGGCACCTTGAACGGCCGCGCCTGGTGGGGATGGCGCCAGCGCAACACAAACAGCGATCCACCCACCATCAGCAGGAACATCCAGAAGACCGGCGCGGTGTAGTCGACCATGGCCCTGAAGCCGTCGGGCGCCAGGGAGCCGATGCCGATCAGCGTCAGGGCCATGCCGCCCTGCACGATCTGTGCATTGACGGGTGCGCCACCGCGCTGGTTCCACACACCCACCCAACGAAATGCAGGGATGTCGCGCCCCATCACATGAAAAACACGGGCACCCGTGAAGAGGGTGGCATTGAGGGTGGAGATGGCGGCCACCACGATGGCCAGCGTGACCAGCAGTTCACCGGAGGGCCCGGCCACCACAAGCATCATGTCGGCGGCCACCGCGTCCGAGCTGCGCAAACCCTCGAGCCCGAGGATGGACAACAGGGCCATGTTGGTGAGCACGTAAATGGTGACGATGATCACGGTGCCGAGGGTCAGCACTTTGGCGATGTTGCGAGGCGCGTCGTGCAGTTCGCCGGAGAGGTAGGACGCGTCGGTCCAGCCACCATAGGTGAGCAGCACGAAGATCATGGCCAGGCCCAGGGCTGCGGTCTGAGGCTCCACTGCGGGGGCCGACAGTTCCACCGGTCCGGGCGAGCCCATGAACCCGAAGAGGATGATCGCGGCCATGGCGCCCAGCTGGATGAAGGTCACCACGATCTGGAGCCGCTTGCCTTCGGTGGTGCCCACGATGTTGACCACGGTCAACACAAGCACGGAGAGCGCCGCGTACAGCGCCGGGCCGTGGGGGCCGATGGGCACCACCTGCGCCAGATAGTCCCCCAGCAAAAACGCCACCAGCGCGATCGAACCCGTCTGGATGATGGTGCAGCGTGCCCAGCCGAACATGATCGCCACGGGCTTGCCGTAGGCCTGCGACAGGAAGTGGTACTCCCCACCGGCATGGGGGTGGGCAGCGGCCAGCTCTGCATAACAGAGTGCGCCAATGAGCGTGATGAGCCCCCCCACGATCCACACGAGGACGAACATCCACTCGGAACTCACGCCACCGGCCACGATGGAGGGCGTGCGGAAAATGCCGATGCCCACGACCAGGCCGACCATCATGACGACGGCATCGAAGACGGACAGTTGTGCTTTGGGTTCAGGCCGATTCACATCGGCCATGCGGCTTCCTTCTCGTCAGGCAATGGATCACCAATGTCTTCTCCAGGGGTCGTCGCACAAGTCGGCCACGAAAGATGGAGAGCACGTGGCGCGCGGAGTTCCCGCGCCCGTGAAATCAGTGCGCTACCGGACGAAGCGGGTGGTGTCCGGCCGCTGCGGCAAGGTCAGGCGCGCGGTGGCCGGGGCCATCTCCGACAGCAGCTGTCCTTTGCGCCACACCTTCAGGCGCGTGGCGCGCAGGCGAATGGCCTCGATCGGGTCGCGCGCCTGCAGCAGCACGAAGCTCGCATCCATGCCCGCTGCGATGCCGTAACCGCTCAAGCCCATCACCTTCGCCGCGTTGGTGGTCACTGCTTCGAAACACTGGCGCATGCCGGCCTGGCTGGTCATCTGCGCCACGTGCAGACCCATGTGGGCCACCTCCAGCATGTCGCCGCTGCCCAGCGAGTACCAGGGGTCCATCACGCAGTCGTGGCCAAAGGCCACCGTGACGCCGGCGGCCATGAGTTCGGGCACGCGTGTCATGCCGCGCCGTTTGGGATAGGTGTCGTGCCGGCCTTGCAGCGTGATGTTGATGAGCGGGTTGGCCACCGCGCTCACACCGCTCTGTGCAATCAGCGGAATGAGTTTGCTCACGTAGTAGTTGTCCATGCTGTGCATGGAGGTGAGGTGCGAGCCGTTCACGCGGCCCTGCAAACCCAGGCGCTGCGTTTCGAAAGCCAGGGTCTCGATGTGGCGCGAGAGCGGGTCGTCGCTCTCGTCGCAGTGCATGTCCACCGGCAGACCGCGCTCGGCGGCCAGTTCACACAGCAGCTTCACACTGGCTGCGCCCTCAGTCATGGTGCGCTCGAAATGGGGAATGCCACCAACCACGTCCACGCCGAGATCGAGCGCACGTTTCAAGTTGTCCAGCCCACCCGGTGAGCGCAACACGCCGTCTTGCGGAAAGGCCACCAGCTGCACGTCGAGGTAAGGCGCCATGCGCTTCTTGGCCTCCAGCATGGCGCGCACCGGCAGCAGGCTCGGGTCACTCGTGTCCACGTGGCTGCGGATGGCCAGCAGCCCCTTGGCCACGGCCCAGTCGCCGTAGGCCAGCGCGCGCTCCACCAGGGCTTCCTCGGTCAGCAGCGGCTTGAGTTCGCCCCACAGCGCAATGCCTTCGAGCAGCGTGCCGCTCTGGTTCACGCGCGGCAGGCCGTAGCTCAGTGTGGCGTCCATGTGGAAGTGCGGGTCGCAAAACGGCGGGGTCAGCAACTGGCCTTCGGCGTCCAGTGTTTCGTGTGCCGGCGCTTGCAGGCCGGCGGCCACTTCAACGATGCGCCCGCCCTGCACGGCCACGCTCATGTTGGTTCGGCCGTCGGGCAGGTTGGCGTGGGTGATCAGCAAGTCGAGCATGTCAACGTTCACCTTTGCGGTAGGGTTTCATCAGCGCCTGAGGATAAGCCGCACGGCGCGCCACCAGCACCAACGCGAGGATGGACAAGGCATACGGCAGCATCAGGTAGATCTGATAGGGCACCACACTGCCGCCCGACTGCTGCAGGCGCAACTGCAGCGCATCGAAGAAGGCAAACAACAGCGCGCCGGCCAGCGCCTTGCCGGGCCGCCATGAGGCGAACACCACCAGCGCCACGCAGATCCAGCCGCGGCCGTTGACCATGTTGAAGAAGAAGGCGTTGAAAGCCGAGAGCGTGAGGAAGGAGCCGGCCACGCCCATGAGCGCGGAGCCCAGCACGATGGCGCTGGTGCGCACCGCCACCACCGAGATGCCCTGCCCTTCGGCGGCCTGCGGGTTTTCGCCCACCATGCGCACGGCCAGACCGGCCGGGGTGCGGTACAGCACCCAGGCCGACAACGGCACGGCCAGCAGCGCCAGCAGCGTCAGCGGGGTTTGTTCGGCGAGCACCGGAATGCCGAGCCAGTCCATGGGTGCGAAGGGCGTGATGGTGGGCGGCGTGGTGACCTTGGGAAAACTCACGCGGTAGGTGAAGTAACTCAACGACGTCGCCAGCAGCGTGATGCCCAGGCCGGCCACGTGTTGCGACAGCGCCAGCCCCACGGTGAGCGCGGCGTGCAGCAGGCCGAAGACCGCGCCGGTGAGCGCGGCCACCGCCACACCGGCCCACAGCGGCAGGCCCATGTAAACACCCAGCCAGCCGGCCAGCGCGCCCGCGACCATGATGCCTTCAATGCCGAGGTTGAGCACACCAGCCCGCTCGCACCACAGCACCCCCAGCGTGCCCAGGATCAGCGGCGTGGCGATGCGCAGCACCGCGACCCAGAAGGCGGGGTTGATGAGGATGTCGATCCACTCGCTCATGGTGCTGCTCAGCGCCTGCGAAACCGGTACTGCGCCAGCAGGCTG
This sequence comes from Burkholderiales bacterium, assembly GCA_003241965.1. GTDB lineage: Bacteria > Pseudomonadota > Gammaproteobacteria > Burkholderiales > Burkholderiaceae_C > Hydrogenophaga. Next base: position 23,009 of record QBMB01000029.1, read on the forward strand.
GCCACCAGCACCGAGAGCAGGGACACGGCCACGATCACGTCGGCGAGATACGTGGGCACGCCGATGCTGCGGCTCATGCTGTCGGCCCCCACCAGAACCCCGGCAATGAACACCGCCGCCGCCAGCACGCCCAGCGGGTTCAGCCCGGCCAGCATGGCGATGACGATGCCGCTGTAACCATAGCCGGGCGACATGTCCAGCGTGAGGTAGCTGGCGCGGCCCGCCACTTCGATGGCACCGGCCAGGCCCGCGAGCGAACCGGAGAGCAGGGCCACCATCACCATGGTGCGGGTCACCGACACGCCGGCAAAGGCAGCGGCCCGGGGATTCGCGCCCACGGCGCGGATGTCGAAGCCCAGCACGGTGTATTTCAGCAGCACCCACAACATCACGGCGAGTGACACCGCCCACAGCAGCCCCGTGTGCACCCGCGTGCGCTCGACGAGCTTGCCCAGCTCCAGGGCCGGCTGCAGCACCACGCTCTGAGGCCAGCCCATGGCTGTGGGGTCCTTCATGGGACCGTCCAGCAGGGCCGAGACCAGCAGCAACGCGATGAAGTTGAAGAGCAGCGTGGTCACCACCTCGTCCACCCCCAGGCGCAGCTTCATGAGCGTGGGCCCCAGCAGCAACACGGCGCCGGCCAGCGCAGCGGCCAGCATCATGAGCGGAAACAGCACCCAGGTGGGCCATTCCAGCCCGACGCCACCGTGCAGCCCGCCCACCGCCACCGCCGCCAGCGCACCGACGTACAACTGCCCTTCGGCACCGATGTTGAACAGCCGCGCCTTGAACGCCACCGTGGCCGCCAACCCGGTGAGCAGCAGCGGCACAGCGCGGGTGAGGGTTTCGCTCCAGGCAAAGAGCGAACCAAACGCGCCCGTGAACAGCAGGCCGAAGGTTTGCCCCACGGAGGCACCAGCCCACAGCACCAGCGCGCTGCTCACCAGCAGCGTGAACAACACGGCCAGCAGCGACGCACCCACCAGCGCGGCGGGCGAAGGCTGTGCGCGCTTTTCAAGCCGCATGTGCGGCTCCCGCCATGGCCAGGCCAATGCGTTCGCGGGTCCAGTCTTGCGCCGGCAAGGCTTCGGTGAGCTGGCCCTGGTGCATCACCGCAATGCGGTCGCCCAGCACCATCACCTCGTCCAGATCGTCCGAGATCACGAGCACGGCAGCACCGGCGTCGCGCGCCTCGGTGAGTTGACGGTGCACGTACGACACGGCACCGATGTCCAGCCCCCAGGTGGGTTGGTGACAGATGATCAAGCGCGGCTGGGTCGCGTTTCCCGCAGGCGCCAGCAGCGCACGGCCCAGGATCAGCTTCTGCATGTTGCCGCCCGAAAGCGCACGCGCCGGCGTGTTCGCCCCGCCACCCCGCACATCGAAGGCCTCCATCACGCGCTGCGCATGGGCCCTCGCCGCGCGCAGCCGCACCCACGGCCCGCGCGAAAACGCCGCACTGCGCAGCCGCTCGGCCACCGCGTTCTCCCACACCGGCAAATCACCCACCACGCCCACGGCGTGGCGGTCTTCCGGGATGCGGGCCACGCCCTGCTCCACCAGCCAGGCGGGTGACGCACGCAGCGGCTGACCGTCGAGCAGCACCTCGCCCGCGCTGGCGCGGCGCACGCCACACAACACGTCGGCCAGCGCCACCTGCCCGTTGCCCGACACACCGGCAATGGCCACGATCTCGCCCGCGCGCAACTCCAGCGCCACGCCGTCGAGCCGGTCGCGTGTGCCGGTCGGTGTGCTCACGCCCTGCAGAGCGCACACCACACGCCCGACAGACGCAGCCGGACGTCGCACCGGCGCATCGACCGCATGCCCCACCATCCACTGCGCCAGCTGCGCCTGCGTTACCGGGGCAGTGCCACCCACCGGCGCTTCGGCCACCAGCCTGCCCTGGCGCAACACCGCCACGCGGTGCGACACGCGCAGCACCTCGGCCAGCTTGTGGCTGATGAAGATGATGGAAAGACCCTGCGCCACCATGTGCGAGAGGGTTTCGAACAAGGCCTCGCTCTCCTGCGGCGTGAGCACCGCGGTGGGTTCGTCCAGGATCAAAATGCGCGCGCCCCGGTAGAGCGCCTTCACGATCTCCACGCGCTGGCGCTCACCCACCGAGAGGCTGCCCACAAGCGCGTCGGGCCGAACCGACAAGCCAAACTTTTCAGCCACCTGAAGCAGCCGCGCACGGCCCTCGGCGCGGTGCGATGCAGGCCGCCACAGTGGCTCGGTGCCCATCATCACGTTGTCCAGCACCGAGAGGTTGTCGGCCAGCGTGAAGTGCTGGTGCACCATGCCGATGCCGGCGGCCAGGGCCGCGCGCGGCTGCCCGGGCGCCAGGCGCTGGCCGTGCACCTCGATGTGGCCCGCGTCGGCCACGTAGTGCCCGAACAAAATGGAGACCAGCGTGGACTTGCCCGCACCGTTCTCGCCCAGAAGCGCCAGCACCTCACCCCCGGCCAACGTGAGCGAGATGCCGTCGTTGGCCACCAACGTGCCGAACCGCTTGGTGATGCCCGACAGGCGAAGGACGGGGTGTCCCGCCTCGGTCGAGATCACTGGCTGGACTTGGGCTGACCGTCGTCGACTTTGACCGTGAACTTGCCCGCCAGGATGTCGGCCTCTTTCGCCTTGACCTTGGCCACGATGTCGGCCGGCACCTTCTTCTCGAACGTGCCCAGCGGCGCCATCTCGGAACCCTTGTGTTTCATCATCGAATACGGACCGAAGTCTTCTGCGGTGAACTTGCCTTCCTTGACTTTCTTGATGGCCAGATCGATGGAGGGCTCCATGTGCCACAGGGCCGACGCCACCACGGTGTCGGGATACTGGGCCTGGGTGTTGATCACATTGCCGATGGCCAGCTTGCCTTTTTCCTTGGCCGCGTCCGACACCCCGAAGCGCTCGGCGTACAACACGTCGGCACCCTTGTCGATCATGGCGAAGGCCGCTTCCTTGGCCTTCGGTGGATCGAACCAGCTGTTGATGAAGCTCACGGTGAACGTCACCTTGGGGTTCACCTCTTTCGCGCCCGCCATGAAGGCGTTCATGAGCCGGTTCACCTCGGGGATCGGGAAGCCACCGACCATGCCGATCTGGTTCGTCTTGGTCATGCCGCCGGCGACCATGCCGGTGAGGTAGGCGGGTTCCTGGATGTAGTTGTCGAACACGCTGAAGTTGGGTGCCTGCGGTTTGCCCGAGGAACCCAGCAGGAACGAGGTCTTGGGGAAATCCTTGGCCACCTTGCGCGCGGCGGTTTCCACCGCAAACGCTTCGCCCACGATGAGCTGGTTGCCGGCGGTGGCGTACTCGCGCATCACACGTTCGTAGTCGGCGTTGGTCACGTTTTCGCTCGCCTTGTATTCGATTTCACCGCGCGCCTCTGCAGCCTTCAGCGCCTTGTGGATGCGGCTCACCCACTGCTGCTCGAACGGCACGGTGTAGATGGCGGCGACCTTGAGCTTGGCCTGGGCCAGGGCGAACCCGGGTGCGGACAACACAAGCGCAGCGGCCAAGGCCATCAGTGGACGGCGTTGAATGGCGGGGACGGACATGACGCGACTCCTTGAAAGGTTGAGGGAGGGGGAACGAAAAAATTGAAAGCCCGGATCACTGCGTGCCGAAGATACGGTCGCCCGCGTCACCCAGCCCCGGCAAGATGTAGCCGTGTTCGTTGAGCTGGCGGTCGATGGCAGCGGTGTAAATCGGTACGTCTGGGTGCGCCTTTTGGAAGGCAGCAATGCCTTCGGGGCAGGTCAGCAGGCAAACGAACTTGATGGATTTGGGGCCGATTTCCTTCAGCCGGTCCACCGCGGCAATGGCCGAGTTGCCGGTGGCCAGCATGGGGTCGACCACGATCACGTCGCGCTCGTGCATGGCGGTCGGCATCTTGAAGTAGTACTCCACCGCGGTGAGCGTCTTGGGGTCGCGGTACAGGCCTATGTGGCCCACGCGTGCGCCGGGCACCACGCTGAGCATGCCCTCCAGAATGCCGTTGCCCGCGCGCAGGATGGACACGAACACCAGCTTCTTGCCGTCGATGACCTGGCCGGTGGTGGTCTCCAACGGCGTCTCGATCTCGATGGTCTGCATCGGCATGTCGCGCGTGACCTCGTAGGCCATGAGCAGGGCCAGCTCGTTGAGCAGGCGGCGAAAGCTGTTGGTGCTGGCGTCCTTGCGGCGCATGAGCGTGAGCTTGTGCTGCACCAGCGGGTGGTCGATGAGGTGGACGTTGCTCATGGTGTGGGGCCTTGGTGGTTCGGGGTCGGGAATGGGTTCAGAACACCGTGCCGTCGCTGGCGATGTTCAGCGGCGGCAGGCCGCCGCGCAAGCGCAACGCCAGCAGGCGCCCGGCCGCCCAGGTGCCGCCTTCGAGCACACAAGCCAGCGGCATCTGCGCGGCGCTCAGCCCGAGTTCGGCCCGCACGAGCGGCGAGATCTCGTCGAGCAGGGCCACGGTGAGCGCGCGCCATTCGACGATGAATTCATCACCGGCCTGCCAGGTGCGCGTGGCGTGATCCACGGGCAGCGGATGCAGCACGCCGGCGTCGATCAGCAAGCCGCCGTTGCGGTACTCGGGCAGGCCGGTGAGCGCGTCCAGCCCCTGCACGCGCACACCCGCCCATTCAAATGGCTCCAGCAGCGAATAGGTGAGCCACTGCGAGAGTTTGTGAAACGGCATCCAGCCGGCGGTGAGGCCCGCGCCTTGCACGGCGGGGTGCGCCCAGCAGTCGCCCAGCGCCATGCCGCCAATGGCGTTTTGCGCCGGCCAGATGCTGGAGAGCGTGGCGAGCAAGGCGGCGAGGATGTCGTGCGCATCGAGGGAGGGGCCGCTGCCCAGCGCGTCGAACAGCGCCCCGGGGCGGCCGAGCGGGCCGTAGGTGGCGGCATGCTCGCGCATGGCCAGACCCAGGCGACGCAGCACGACCGTGCGCCCCTCCAGGCCCACCAGCGGGTTGCGCTCGCTCACCTGAAAGGCTTCGCCCAGGCGCTCGGCCGTCAACGCGGCCAGCCCCGCCGCGTCCACCCGCAGTGGCTGTGCCGGGTCGCTGGAAAACAGGCCGGCGGTGAATGCGTGAAAGCTCGCCACACCCAGGCCTTCGGAGCGCGAAAAAGTCTGCTGGCTGTCCACCTCGCGATAGCCCCAGTCGGCGCCCGCACCCGCGTCGAGCAGCACGCTCACCAAGGCCAGGTCGATCTGCGTGCGGGCGCGTTCGGCCGCGTCCACCGGGCCCAGCAAGGCATCAAGCCGCGCCACGCGGTTCACCTGGCCCGCCTCGAAATGGCGCCAGCGGCTGTGGTACGGAATGCGCAGGTCGGGGAAGCGCTGGCGCGTGAGCTCAGCCACCGTGCGTGCGGCCGAGGCGAGCGCAGCGTCGTCCACCGTGAAGTGGGTGGATTCGCCGGCGCGCGCGCGGGCCAGCAAGGCCGCGGCGCGCTCGCGGATGGCGGTGGTGGAGCGCAGCGCCTGCACCGCCGCCAAGGCATCTCCGGTGGGCGCGCTCAAGGCGTCAACCCCCGGCCTTTGGCAATCTTCAGTTCGTCGGCATCGGGCACCAGACCGGGCGTGAAGTAGCCCGCCGCCATCTTGGCGTCCATCTCCACCCGCGCATCGGCCGGAATGAGTTCGTCGGGAATGTTCACGCGCTCGCCCACCTCGATGCCGCCGCCGGTGATCGCGTCATATTTCATGTTGCTCATGGACACCAGGCGGTGGATCTTCGTCACGCCCAGCCAGTGCAGCACGTCGGGCATGAGTTCCTGGAAGCGCATGTCCTGCACGCCGGCCACGCACTCGGTGCGCGCGAAGTACTGGTCGGCCGTGTCGCCGCCCACCTGGCGCTTGCGCGCGTTGTAGACCAGGAACTTGGTGACCTCGCCCAGCGCGCGGCCTTCCTTGCGCGAGTAGGCCACCAGGCCCACACCGCCGCGCTGCGCACCCAGGATGCACTCTTCAATGGCGTGCGTGAGGTAGGGCCGGCAGGTGCAGATGTCGGAGCCGAACACGTCGGAGCCGTTGCACTCGTCGTGCACGCGAGCGGTAAGCTCCACCGAGGGATCGGCGAGGTCGGCGGGCGAGCCAAAGATGTAGACCGTCTGCCCACCAATCGGCGGCAGGAACACCTCCAGGTCGGAGCGCGTGACCAGCTCGGGGTACATGCCGCCGGTTTCTTCAAACAGCACGCGTCGCAAGTCGGCCTCGGTGCAGCCGAAGCGTTTGGCCACACCCGGCAGGTACCACACCGGCTCCACCGCCACCTTGGTCACCACAGCCGCGCCACCGGCGGTGAGGAACTTGCCGTCGGGCTTGAGCCGACCCTTTTGCAGCGCGTCGATCACCTCGGGCAGGATCACATGCGCTTTGGTCACCGCGATGGAGGGCCGGATGTCGTAGCCAGCGGCGAGTTCGTTGGAATAGGCGTCGGCAATGACCGCGCCCCAAGGGTCCATGCTGACCATCTTTTCCGGGTCGGCCCACTGCGGGTAGGGGCCGATGGTGTCGGTGGGCGCGGTGTTGGTGAGGTCGGCGCGGTGTTCGCGCTTGAGCGCACCGGCTGCCACGGCGAGTGCGCGGTACACGCTGTAGCTGCCACTGTGGGTGCCGATCACGTTGCGGTGCGAGAGGTTGAGGGTGGTGCCCACCACCGGCCCGCGCTCGCGCGCGGTGGCCGCGCCCCACTGGATGGGCAAGGCCCCGAAGCCTCCGGAATGCGAGGTCAGGCGGATGTGGCGCGGGTGGGGAGACAGGGGCGAGGCAGGCGCCTCGGCGGGAATGGTCGGCGACGGAGCATCTGCGGACATGGGTGGATCACCTGGTTTGCGCCAACGGCTGGCGCCTGACAACCATCAAGCAAGCTCGGTGCCAACCTTTGCAAATCCCGGTCTTCCCAAACTCAAGGACGGCAGCTCACGAGGAAATGGCTGAACACCACATGGTAGTGACCACGCTGGTCTTTGGGCAGCTCCACCGGATCGATGTTGCTCCAGCGCCCGAGTTCACGCCAGTTGGGCACAAAGGTGTAAGCCGACTTGCCAGACCAGGTGAGGTTGGGCAGGGGATCGATCAGGGCATTGACCGCCGTCTGGTCGTTACCGCCGACCTCCGCCACACGCAGGCGCCACACGCTGCCGGGCGCCGCCTGGGCTCCCGATGGAAGAATGCCCAAGCCGCCCCAGGTCCCGTCGGTCATCATGGCGCAGGCCACACGCACCACACGACCCGCCGCCACCGCAGTGCTGTCCACGCCGGCGTCCCGAAGCGCCTGTCTGTCCTGCCGGGTCTGGGCGTGCTGGCCTTCGAGGTCGCCCGGGTTCACGGTGCGCAACACGGCCACCACCGCAACACTGTTCGCCGGGGGCGCAGAGGCGCAACCTGCCAGCCACGCCGTGCACAACAGCAGCGGCCACTTGATGAGACATTGAACGAATGGCGGGAGGGTCTTCATGGTGCATCCGTGCACGTTGTTTCGACGCCCGCCATCGTAGCGAACAGTGCCGCTGCGCGGTCGGCTTGTCGACTAGAGTCGTGGCAGCGCCGAACGCTGCAACCCACCGCTCCATGAACCGACTGAACACCGAACTCCGCCGCCTCTACCTCGTCAGCCATGCCGAGGGTACGGACGCCAGCGTGGCGCTGTCTCCCCTGGTCAGTCAAGAAGGACAGGTGCGGGCCCTCGTGCTCGGGCTGGCCCGACCAGCCGACTGGAGCGCACTGAGCGCCGTGTGGCAAGGCGTGCAGGCCGATCTGGAGTTGCCCGCGCCGGCCATTGCGGTGGCGGGTGCCGACGGGCTGCAACTGTGGTTCTCGCTGTCGCAGCCGGTGGCGGTCGAGCAGGCACAAACTTTCTTGCAAGGGCTGCGCCTGCGCTACCTCGGCCACATCGCGCCGGCCCGCATCGACGCCAAACCGCGAGCCAGCGCCACGGCCGCTGACCAGCTGCTCCACGCCCGCGTGGTGCCCGCCAGCCTGGAAGGCACGGACAACTGGTCGGCCTTCGTCAGCTCCGATCTGGCCGCCGTGTTTGCCGAAGAACCCTGGCTGGACTTGCCGCCAGGCCCCGACGCGCAGGCCGAGCTGCTGTCGCGCCTGGCCAGCATCGCACCCGCCGACTTCGAGCTGGCGCTGGCGCAGCTGGGCCCCATCGCACCCACAGACACACCGCTTCCATCTCTGCCCGCTGCTGGCCCCACGGCCCCGCAGGGCGCCGCGCCCGGCGATGCGCTGCACCCCCGACGCTTCCTGATGGCGGTGATGAACGACCCCGGCGTTGCGCTGGCGCTGCGCATCGAAGCCGCCAAGGCCCTGCTCCCCTACGCCGACACATGACCGACGACGATCTGCCCCCACTGCACGCCACACCACCCGGCCTCTACCGCCACTACAAGGGCGGCTGGTACGAGGTGCTGGACACCGTGCGCTGCAGCGAAACCCTGCAGGGCATGACGCTGTACCGCGCGCTCTACGGCGGCTGGGGTTGGTGGGTGCGCCCGGCGGCCATGTTTGGCGAGACCGCCGAATTCGAAGGCCGCACACAGCCGCGCTTTGAGCGACACAACCTGACCGACCTGCGGCTGGCCGACCGCGCCACCGCCACGGCGCTCATTGCCCACCTGCGCGGGCGCGCAGGGCGCCGAGGCATCGATCTGGATACCGCCCTGCGCCCCCCGCCACCCGAGCCCACCACCTGCTGCGGCAAGGGTTGCAACGGCTGCGTGTGGGACGGCTACTACACCGCCCTGGGCTACTGGCGCGACGATGCGCTGGACCTGCTCAGAACAGCGACTGTTGCCCCTGCGGGCCCGCCGGCCTGAACAGGCCGGTGTTCAGCGGCTCGCGCTCGCGCTGGTAGCCCAGGCGGTCGCAGGTTTTCTCGAAGCGCTGGCGGATCAGGTCGGCCCACACACCATGGCCCTTCATGCGCTGCGCAAAGTCGGCGTTGTAGTCGCGCCCACCGCGCATCTCCTGCACACGCGCCATCACACGCGCGGCGCGGTCGGGGTAGTGCAGCTCCAGCCAATGGCGAAACATGGGGCTCAGCTCGTGCGGCAGGCGCAGCACGGTGTAGAAGGCGCGCCGCGCACCCGCCTCAAACGCGGCCTCCAGCACCTGCTCCATGTCGTCGTTGATGAAGGGGATCTGCGGCGCCACGCTCACACCCACCGGAATGCCGGCCTCGGCCAGCGTGCGGATGGTGCGCAGCCGGCGGTGCGGGGCGGCGGCGCGCGGCTCCAGCAGTCGGGTGAGTTTCGCGTCGAGCGAGGTGATGGTCACGTACACCGCCGCCAGTCCTTGCGCGGCCATGGGCGCGAGCAGGTCGATGTCGCGCTCCACGCCACTGCCCTTGGTGACGATGGCCAGCGGGTGCCGCGTGTCGCTCAGCACCTGCAGCACACCGCGCATGAGGCGCAGCTCGCGCTCGATGGGTTGGTAAGCATCGGTCACGGTGCCGATGGCGAGCAGCTCGGGCACGTGGCGCGGACTGGCCAGTTCGCGCTGCAGCACCTGGGCGATGTTGCGCTTGGCGATCAGCTTCGTCTCGAAATCGATGCCCGGCGAGAGGTTGAGAAAGCTGTGGCTGGGCCTCGCGTAGCAATACACACAACCATGCTCGCAACCCCGGTATGGGTTGAGGCCCAGGCGGAAGCCGATGTCGGGTGAGTCGTTGTGGGTGATGGCGCTTTTCGCGTCTTCAAAGCTCACCACGGTGGCCGGCGGCGGGGCCTCGTCGCGCGCCAGCACCGCGTCGTCCAGCGCACCCCAACCGTCGTCAAACGCTTCACGGGCATCGCGCTCGAAGCGGTGCGGCTGGTGCTGGGCCAGACCGCGGCCCTTGATGGCCTGCAGGGGAATATGGGCAGTGAACATGGAACAAACACTGTACACAGATACAGCCTAAACTCTGGCATCTTTTTTTGCCACTTCCGTGGAGCACCCCATGCCCTCAACCCCTGCCACGCCAGACACCACGGCCATCGTGTCCGTGCGCGGCGTCAGCAAAACCTACGCCGGCGGCTTCCAGGCCCTCAAACATGTGGACCTCGACATCCAACGCGGCGAAATCTTTGCCCTGCTCGGCCCCAACGGCGCCGGCAAGACCACGCTGATCAGCGTCATCTGCGGCATGACCAACGCCACCGAAGGCACGGTGCTGGCCGACGGCCATGACACCGTGCACGACTACCGCGCCGCACGCGCTGCCATCGGCCTGGTGCCGCAAGAATTGCACACCGATTCGTTTGAAACCGTCTGGGCCACGGTGAACTTCAGCCGCGGCCTCTTCGGCAAGGCACCCGACCCGGCCTACATCGAGAAAGTCCTGCGAGACCTCTCGCTCTGGGACAAGAAGGACAGCAAGATCATGGCGCTCTCGGGCGGCATGAAGCGCCGCGTACTGATTGCCAAGGCACTGTCACACGAGCCCAGAATCCTGTTTCTGGACGAGCCCAGCGCGGGCGTGGACGTGGAGCTGCGCCACGACATGTGGCGCATGGTGCGGGCGCTGCGCGAAGCGGGCACCACCATCATCCTCACCACGCACTACATCGAAGAAGCCGAAGACATGGCCGACCGCATCGGCGTGATCCGCAAGGGCGAGCTGATCCTGGTGGAAGACAAACACGTGCTCATGCGCAAGCTGGGCAAGAAACAACTCACGCTCACGCTGCAGCAGACCATCGAGACGGTTCCTCTGTCACTAGCTCCGTGGGCACTCGACATCACCGAGGGCGGCCACGCCCTCACCTACACCTTCGACGCACAGAAGGAAGACACCGGCATCGCCGAGCTGCTGCGCGCGCTGGGCGAAGCGGGCATCCATTTCAAGGACCTGCGCTCCAGCGAGAGTTCGCTCGAAGACATCTTTGTCAGCCTGGTGCACGAGAAGAAAGAAGAGGCCCGAGCATGATGGGATTGAACATTCACGCGGTGCGCGCCATCTATCAGTTCGAGATGAACCGCGCCCTGCGCACCTGGGCGCAAAGCATCATCGCGCCGGTGCTCAGCACCTCGCTGTACTTCATCGTCTTCGGCTCGGCCATCGGCTCGCGCATGGGCGACATCGACGGCGTGAGCTACGGTGCCTACATCATCCCCGGCCTGCTCATGCTCTCGCTGCTGAGCGAGAGCATTTCCAACGCGGCCTTCGGTATCTACATGCCCAAGTGGTCGGGCACCATTTACGAGCTGCTCAGTGCACCGGTGAACTGGGTCGAGGTGCTGCTGGGCTACGTGGGTGCAGCGGCCACCAAGAGCCTCACGCTGGGCTTGTTGATCCTGCTCACGGCTCGGGTGTTTGTGCCTTATGAAGTGGCGCACCCGGTGTGGATGGTGGGATTCCTCATCCTGACCGCCATCACCTTCTGCCTGTTCGGTTTCATCGTCGGCCTGTGGGCCGACAGCTTCCAGAAACTGCAGGTGATTCCGCTGCTCATCATCACACCGCTCACGTTCCTGGGCGGTGCTTTCTACAGCATCAACATGCTGCCGCCGGTGTGGCAAACGGTGTCGCTGTTCAACCCCGTGGTCTACCTCATCAGCGGCCTGCGCTGGGCGTTCTACGGCGTGGCCGACGTGCACATTGCCGTGAGCACCGGCATGACACTGGCCTTCATGGCGGTGTGTCTGGCGGTGGTGTGGTGGGTATTCAAGACGGGCTGGAAGATCCGTCGCTGATGTCTGTGCCCCCCCGGGTTCAGCCCGGGTCATTCAAGCTTCAATCAATGGCACACTCAATGCCCCTCTAGGGCGTGGTGCCTTGCTCCACGCTCACTGTTTACTTCCCTATGGAGACAAACCCAATGGATCGTCGTTCCCTGATCAAGAACGCTGGCATCGCCGGCGTTCTGACCACCGGCATTGCACCCGCCGTGCATGCCCAAGCCGCCGTGCGCTGGCGCCTCGCATCGAGCTTCCCCAAATCCCTGCCCACCATTTTTGGCTCGGCAGAAAAATTCTCTGAAACGGTCAAGGCCCTGTCGGGTGGCCGTTTTGAAATCTCGGTGCACGCAGCCGGTGACCTCGTGCCCGCCTTCGGTGTGGTCGACGCGGTGCAGGACAGCACCATTGAAATGGCGCAGACCGCGCCCTACTACTTCACCGGCAAGGACCCCATCTTTGCGTTCGGCTGCGCCGTGCCCTTCGGCCTGACCGCGCGCCACATGGACGCCTGGATGGAACACGGCAACGGCCGCAAACTGATGGACGAGTTCTACGGCAAGTTCAACATCGTCTCCATGAGTGCCGGCAACACCGGCACCCAGATGGGTGGCTGGTACCGCAAGGAGATCAAGACGGTGGCCGACCTCAAGGGCCTGAAGATGCGCATGGGTGGCGGCCTGTTCGGCGAAGCCATGGCCAAGCTGGGTGTGGTGGCGCAGAACATGCCTGCCGGCGAGGTTTACCAGGCGCTGGAAAAAGGCGTGCTGGATGCGACCGAATTCGTCGGCCCGTTCGACGATGAGCGACTGGGCTTCAACAAGGTGGCGCCTTACTACTACTACCCCGGCTGGTGGGAAGGTGGCGCCGAGCTGGAGTTCTTCATCGGCAAGAAAGCCTTTGACGCACTGTCGGCAGAGAACAAAGCCATCGTGCGCGCAGCCGGTGCCGTGGCTGCGCGGGACATGACCGCCAAGTACGACGCCCAGAACCCACCGGCGCTCAAGCGCCTGGTGGCCAGTGGCACCAAGCTGCTGCCTTTCTCCAAAGCCATCATGGACGCCGGCTTCAAGGTCTCCATGGAAGTGTTCGCCGAGCACGAAGCCCGGTCGCCCGAGTTCAAGAAGATCCACCAGGACATGCGCGCCTTCCAGCGCGACCAGATCCTGTGGAGCCGCTTCTCCGAGTGGCGCTACGACAGCTACATCACCTCGGCGAAGATCTGATCTTCACCGCTTCACACGGCCCGTCTTGACGGGCTTTGTTTTGCCTGCCGTTTCCTTGAGTTTGCCGTGCGCCTGCTCCAGCCACAGCAGCGTGTCGGTGTGCGACATGAAGCGCCTGAGGTAGTCGGGTGAGAGATCGCGCATGAGCCCCAGGGTGCGCAGCACGAGCATGTGCGAATTGAGCGGACCCGCGTTCTCGGGACCACGCTGCACGGCCTGGGTCACTTCGTCTTCGGCGCAGAGGCGAGACCATGTCTCGCGGAAACGCTGCGCGCTCTTCAGGTCCGGGCCTGCCTGGGTGGCGCTGGCCATGTACTGGTTGAGCTGGGCCATTGGCGTGAGGGCTTTTTTCGAACCGGTGTGCTGCGGCTTCTGAACGACCTTGTCAGCAGAGTCAGCCGATTGCGCGAGCGCACGCTGCAGCCGATCCTGCAGCAGGCGCTGCACGGCCTCGGGCGCCGCCTGCATGCGCCGCTGCAACGCCTGCGCGAAGTGGGCATGCACCGAATCACTCACGCGCAGGCACCTTGGGTGCGTTGGCCGTCTTCGGCACGGGGGCCATTTCCACGCGCCGGTTGAGCGAACGCCCTTGCTCGTCGGCGTTGGAAGCCACCGGTTGTTCGGCGCCAAAGGCTGCACTGAACACGCGCTGCGGCGGCATGCCCTCCTGGATCAGCACACGCGTCACGGTGAGTGCGCGCTGGGCCGAGAGTTCGAGGTTGTCGGTGTAGCGTTGGTTGTTGGCCTGCACCGGTCGGTCGTCGGTGAAGCCGCTGACCATCAGCATTTCGTCGCGCTCGCCCAGGTACACCTGCAGCGGTGGCACCAGGCTCTTGAGCAAGAGGCGGCCCTCGGAGCGCAACTCGTCGGAGTTCAGCGGAAACAGCACGCTGCCGCTGATGCCGATGCGCCCGTTGTCCAGTGTGACGCGACCGGTCTGCAGCGGGATGGCGAGCGCTTTCTCCAGCGCCATGCGACGCTGCTCTTCCTGCTGGCGTTTCTGCACCTCGGCCTGCAGGCTGGCCACCAGGTCCATCTGCACCACCAGCACGCCGATGAGGATGAGCACGAAGGCGCCCACCAGACCGGCCATGAGGTCACCGAACACGGCCCAGACCGGCGCGGTCTGCTCGCCCGCTCCCGCCTCCATCGCGTCGTCCAGCGTGTCGTCCAGCCCCGCCATCATTCAGTCCTCTCGGCCGTGCGCAGCCGGCGCAGGTCGTCCACGATGCCTTGCTGCGACGCAATGCTGAGGTCGATCACTTCGCGCGCCTGCGCCACGTAGTAAGCCAGCTGTTCGTCGCTGCGCACCATCGACTGGCCCACGGCTTCTTCAATGCGCTGCAGGCTGTCGATGAGTTTTTCGTTGGTGGCGGCGAAGAGCTGCACGCCGTGTCCGAAGGCTTCACCCAGACTGGCCAGCTCGATGGCGCTGCCACTCACCTGCGCGGCCACGTCTTCCGCGCGCACGGCTTGCGCACCCACCGTCTCGGAAAACTGCCGGCCCACCTGGTCGAGCACGGCGCTGGCCGAACCCACCAGCGATTCAATGGCCGCGCGCTGCTCGCCTGTGGCTTGCGCCACGGTCTGCAACAGGATGCCGATGTTGTTCATGAGTGCGTTGCGCTCCTGCAGGGCAAGGTTGTCGCGCTCGCCGAGCTGGGCCGTCTCGCGCTTGAGCTGTGCGATCACCTCGGCCGCGGCCTTGGGCGCGTCGGCGGCGGTGTCCAGCAGGCGCTGCACGGCGGCCTCACCGCGCGCGGCTTCTTCGCTGCGAAGGGCGGCCAACTCGTCGCGCCAGCGGGTCGCTGTCTGCTCCAGTGTCTGGCCCACGGCCTGCTGCTGCGCGAGCGTCTGTGCGCCCAGTTGTCGCCACTCGGTTTGCAGGGTGGTGGCCATGGCTTGCAGGGCATTCGTCCACGCCACCCGCTGGTGCTCGCCAGCGGCGGCCTGCTCGGCGTGCGCGCGGCTCACGGTCGCCTGCACGCCCGCCAGAAGCTCACCGGTTTGTGTCTGCACCGTCTCCAACACGCGCGCATGCAGGCGGGTCGTTTCCGCCGCGATGGCGGTCATGGCGTTTTCCACCACCGGCTGCAGCGTTTCGCCGGCAATGCGCGCGCTGGCCGAGAGACTTTCGTTGAGTGATCGGGCCACCGATTGCCCGAGCTCCTGGTAGGCCGAGCTGGCCTCGCGGTGAAACACCGCCTGGCGCTGCAGCAACTGTTCGTCGAGCTGCTGGCCACGGCGCTCTATCTGCGCCATCAGGGCCTGCAGTTGATCCACCACGGCGGGCAAGGCGCCCGCCTGCTGCTGCAATGCGTCCAGGGATTGCTGGCGCTGGTGCGCGAGCGTGAACGGGCGGAACACGGTGGCGGTGAGGGCATCGAGTTGGCGCACCACGTCCAGGCGTTCGCGCCGGCTGATGGCCGACATGAGGCCCAGCATGGCCGAGGTGGCCACGCCCACGACCGATGTGCCGAAGGCCAGGCCCAGACCCTTGATGGGTGCAGCCAGCGCCGAGCGGATGGCCTGCAGGTCGGCCGTGCCTTCGAGCGTGAACACGGCGCCACGGAAGGTGACCACCAAGCCGAGGAAGGTGCCCAGCATGCCCAGCATCACCAACAAACCCACGAGATAGGGCGTGAGGGCGAGGCCCGGCAAGGCGCCTCGCTCGCCCTCGATGCGCGCTCGCACTGCAGCCTGAAGCGCTGGCGGCACGCGGCCAAGCCAGTCGCCCAGTTGCGCCAGCGGCTGCGGCACGTCGGCCAGGGCCTGCCCCAGCGCGGTCGTGGCGGCACGAAAGCGCCGAACCTCCTGGGCGCCCATCAGGTACACCCCGCCAATGGCGATCGTCATCACCAGCGCAAGCGTGCTGGTGCCCACAAAACCCGCACCGATCCAGACCACGGCGAGCAGGCCGAGGGCAAAGGCGATGGCAAAAAAAAGGCGATTCAAGGCGGTGTTGTTCATGGCTGTTGTTTCACTTCGTGGCTCAGTGCTTCGAGCAGGCCGATCACGGGCTGCAGCCGCAGGTCGAGCTCGGCCAGCAGGGCGTGTTGCAGGTCGTGTTCGAAGAGCAGCTGCCATCCATCGGGTTGGGTCTGGCGCAGCTGGTCGAACCGGACCTTGAGAAAAGCCGGCACGGTGGACAGCAGCTTCTGTTCACGCCCGCCCAGCATCGGGTCGAGCGTGGCGTCCAGCGCAGCGAGCTGGGCCAGGCGCGGAGAGGTTTGGGACAAGGTCTTGCGCACGTGACCGCGCAGGGCGTCGATGCTCATTTCCATGCGGCGCTGCAGCTCCAGGCAGCGCTGGTGGTGCGGCGCAAAGCCAGCGTCGGCGTCAGCGGTGGATTCATCACCCGGCTCGCCCGGTGGGTGGGTGATGGCCTGGCTCAGGGCGGCACGCACACGCTCCAGCTCGGCCTGCACGGCGCTGGCAGCGGGTGGCATGGCCAGGCGCTTGGCCCGGGCCACCGCGGGCAGGGCCTGGTGGGCCGAGTGCAACGCGATGGCGTCGGCCACGTTGAGCCACTGGCCCAGCCGTTCGGCCAGGTCTTGCCGGGGCGCCTCAACGGGCGCGGGCAGCCAGCCGGCGAACTGGCGCACCAGGGCTGAGCGGTTGAAGTTGCTGCGCAAAAAAAGCATTCCTTGGCGCCCTGGGGGCGCAATCGGCATCGGGTTCTGGGTGGGTTGCCGACATGGGGGGGCGTGCACGCCCGTCAGCGGTGGCCAGACCGGAAGGCTCCGGTGGCCAAGGCGACATTAGAAACGATCCGCCGGACCGACTTGTAACCGGCTGCTGGCCCGTGCCGCAGGCAGCCAGAGAATTCACTCAGGCGTTGCTGGGGGCCAATGGTTCGTCCGCCGCCCCGTCGGCTTCAGGCATCACGTAAACGACAGCGCGGCTGCGACCCAGCACAGGCGATACGACAGCTTCATAGAACGCCACCGGCACCACCACGCAGCCGGCCGATACGCGGCGCGCCTGCGGGTCTACCGAGGCCAGGCGCGTCGCGCGGTGCTGCTGCGACGGTCCCGGGCGCAATCGGTGTATAGCCAGCGCGCTGTCGTAGTCGATCCAGACCACGGATTCGCCCCCGAGGTTGCGGCCAGGCTGGGAGACGAATCGGCCTGCTGTGGTCACCCGGTCGCCCTTTCGCAGTTGTCCGCTCTGGGTGCGTGCCCCTACGCCCGGCACGGCCCGGTCGCCATAGTCCGCCCCCAGCAGCACCGGCGTGGAGCCGACGAGCTGGCCGTTGCCCAGGAAGACCGTGAGCATGGCCGCCTTTTTGTCGACGACAGCGAAAGGCAGGCCTCCGTGGTCTGCCGAGGCAATCACCTGACGGGCCAGCGCCATCGCAGCGACACCTGGCATGTCGGGTGATGGCGTGGCGCCTACCGGCAGGGCCGGCCCGCCGAGCAGTGCGACGAACAGCGCGACTGTGAGCCCAGGAATCGAGAACTGCATGTTGCAAAGCCACCGCATTTGAACGCGGAAAGGCTTGCACCTCCCGCGACTGCCACGAGTGACGACCCCGAAAGACCGCCGTGTGGACAGATGCTATTGGCCCTGCGGGATGGCAAGGCGCGCAAAAGCAGGCGAAAGGCAGTGCGATTGCTCCAAAGTTCTTGCGACTGGCCCTCCGGCGTGAATCCTCTACCGTTCATCTCGACAGTCAGGCCGCAATCGCTGCCTGACTTTGACCAGCCGGCTTCCACGATTCTTCGGAGGCCCAAATGCTTGAGCGGATCAACTCACCAACCGCTCAAAATGCTGTCGGACCTGGGGTACGCTTGGCTGACTTTCCGCTTTCGGCCAGAAGCTGACCTTGAATGGGAGGGAAATCAAATGTCGCTGACCATCCTCTTGCGATGCGTTGACCTGCAGTCAACGAGAGACTTCTACCAGTCTTTGCTTGGATTTGACAGCGCGGCAACTCCGGGGAACACACTGACCGTCAGCAAGCATGGCGCGCGCTTGGTCTTCACGTCTCAGGATTTGTGGGCGCTGGAGCCTCGCCTGTCGGGGACCATTTACATCACGGTTGCTGAGGTCAACGCCTACTTTGCAGCAATCAAGGACCGCGTCACGGTAGCCTGGGCGCTGCAGGACATGCCCTACGGAAGCCGCGAATTTGCCATCGTGGACTGCAATGGCTACCTGATTGCCTTTCAGCAAGAGGACCCGGGCCGTCGTTGAATTTTCTGCTTCGGGCCCGTTGCAGTCGGGCAGCTGCCAACTGAGTGAGAGTCGTGCAGCGCCAAGGGGCTCTGGGGTTTTGACAGTGGATGGCTCCAGAAGTCACCCAGCTGACGATGCGTTCCACCCTTTCCCTCTTTCAAGCCCGACATTCGACCCAGTCACACAGGGCGAACTTGAAAGCCTGGTCTGGAAGATTCACGCCGAATGACGGCTTTCAATTGGGCAAATCGGTGTCGAATTTATTCACACAGATTGTGTAGGCTCTCTCTTGAAAGTTTCACAAGTCTTTGAATCTGAACTTGATTTTTCAAGGATTGGAGGCGGCTCGTTTGTTGCTTCGGCAGAGTGCTTGCAACCTGTTCAAGCACCCGGGTTCATTTGTTGTTCCCTGGTTATTCATAACTAGAAACTTGGAGCCATATGAAATTTTCCATTTCCAGAGCCTTGCCTATCGCGATCGCAGCGCTTGCCGCTGTGAGTTCAGCAAACGCGGCTCCCACTTCCATACTCTTCGTCGGCAACAGCTATACCTTTGGCCGAACCGATGGTTCCTTGAATCCTGATGGCACCTTGAATTTGACGAATCAAGTGCTGACTTACAACGCTGCAAATGTGCGCGATCTTTCCGCGCCCCGGGGTCCTGATCTGGTTGTTGGAGGTACGAACGCCAGCACACCCAAGTTCACCGATTTGACGGGTACAAACTCATACCCTGTCGGCGTGAACAACCCGTCGGGCGTCCAGGGCAATTCGTACTCACCGCACACCCAGGTCAACACCTGGGGCGGCACTGCAGGCATCTTCAAACAATTCACAGTCCAGGCGGGGCTTGATTACGACGTGGCCCTGTCCACCCGCAATGCGGCCTCTTTGCGCGGCCATTTGCTCAACACGGCCAACAGCAACTGGGATCTGCGCAGCAACATCAGCAGCCAGCAATGGGGCAGCATTGTTTTGCAGGACCAGAGCGACGAGGCCTTGGCTCCGAAGACCGTCACCACAGACGCTGCGGGCAGACCCTTGAACGCTGGAACCAGTGGTGTTTTGGGGTCCAATTTCCCATCGGTCAGGGCCTATGTCGACCTGATCGAGGACTGGGTACATACCGGAAAGGTGACCATTGCCCAGGGCCTGGCCGCAGTCACGAGCTACATCGAACGTGACATGTTCCGCGCGCAGTACCGTCCTCCTGGTGGCACCAATGCCCAAGCAGATGCTGCTTGCCTGAATGCCGGCGGAGGAACCTTCTGCACCAACTCGCTCACCCGCGATTTGGGGTTGAACGTGAACGCCAACCTTGATACCAGGATCTACTTGCAAGAGACGTGGGCGCGCCCCGATTTGATCAATTCACCTGGCGCAAAAACCATCAACCCCGTCACCGCCATGGCCACCTACGATACCAACACACCGACACCAAGCTACTTCGGGTCGCTGGAGGAGATGACGGAACAAATGAGGTTGGCGATGCTGAGCGTCCGTGACTACGCGGACGATGATGGCTCCTCGGGAATCAAGGGAATCATCCCGACAGGCCAAGCCTTCTTGCGCGCTGTGCAAGACGGTGTTGCCACCCGCAACATGTACGCAACCGACGCGGGCACCGACGGCCTGATGGACCTTTGGTTCAACGATGGCACCCATCCAAGCAAGTGGGGCTCATATTTGAGCGCCCTGACTGTCTTTGGCTCGGTCACCGGATTGGACCCGCAATCGCTGGGCTATCACGAATGGGCAGCCAGAGATCTCGGCATTTCCGGTGAAGACGCCTATGCCTTGCAGCAGATTGCAGCGGCAAGCCTTGGATTTCAAAAGGTACCGGAGCCCGGAAGCTTGGCGCTTGTTTTGGCAGGCGTCGGCATGTTGAGTGTTGTGGCCCGTCGCCGCAAGTTGAGAGCACCCAATCGCTTGAACTGAGCAGGTCTCGGCAATGCATTGACAAGCGATCCCGGCTCATGCCTGGCTGGGGTCGCTTCTTCGCATTCACGCTGGGCTGAAATGCCCAAAGGTTGTGGTTTGTCAGGTTTCCTGTTTGGTATGGGAACCACCTGAACCTCTGAAAAGCTGCGTGCACCAGTACCAGCTTTCTCGACGTACCTGACCTGCTGAAGTTCACAGTGAATGGCTGGCAACAGCCCAATGCAGGAGAAAGGCCAGGCATCGCGACCGGCTGTTGTTGGCCGATCGGCGCCGTCGTAGCCGAGGCAGCATCATCCTCGGCAATGCGCTCCAAGCTTGGCTACAACACCCGGGGAGATGGTTGTGGTCAGTCGCAGCACTTGGCGGCAGTCGCATTGACTTTGGCGTCCTGCGCCTGCACGCGTCAGATGACCAGCACCGCCCGGAAGTCGTTCACGTTGGTGTGCGTGGGGCCAGTGATCACCAGGTCGCCCAGCGGCTCGAAATAGCCGTAGGCGTCGTTGCGCGCGAGGTGGTCGGTGACCTTGAGGCCCTTCGCTGCTGCGCGGGTCAGGGTGTCGGGTGTGACGAGCGCGCCGGCGTTGTCTTCCATGCCGTCGATGCCGTCGGTGTCGGCCGCCAGCGCCCACACGCCGGCGATGCCGTTGAGCGCCTGCGCCATGCCCAGACAGAACTCCCCTGCCCGGCCGCCCTTGCCCTTGGCCTGGCCTTCAACGCGGGGGCGAACGGTCACCGTGGTCTCACCGCCACTGAGGATGACGCACGGCGTCTTGAAATCGCTGCGGCCCAGCGCCGCCGAGCGCGCCAGCGCCGCGTGCACCTTGCCCACCTCGCGCGATTCACCTTCGATCTCGTCGCTGAGCACATAGGTGTTGAGCCCGATCGCGCGGGCTGCAGCCGCGGCCGCCTCCAGGCTTTGCTGCGGGGTGGCGATCAGGTGCACTTCGTGGCCATGAAAGCGCGCGTCGCCGGGTTTGGGTGTTTCCAATTCACCGCGCTTCAGCATCGCGCGCACGGCCGGTGGCACGTCGATGCCGTAGCGCTGCAGGATGTCCAGCGCGTCGGTGCAGCTGGTCGCGTCTGCCACGGTGGGGCCGCTGGCGATGACGCTCACGTCGTCGCCCGGCACGTCGCTGATGGTGATGGTGACCACGCGCGCCGGCGCACAGCCGGCGGCCAGGCGCCCGCCCTTGATGCGCGAGAGGTGCTTGCGCACCGTGTTCATCTCCAGGATGTTGGCACCGCTGTTGAGCAGTTCGCGGTTGATGCGCTGCTTGTCTTCGAGCGTGAGGCCATCGGCTGGCAGCGTGAGCAGCGAGGAGCCGCCGCCCGAGATGAGGCACAACACCAGGTCGTCGGCCGTGAGGCCTTGCGTCAGTTGCAGGATGCGCTGCGCGGCGGCCAGGCCCGCAGCGTCGGGCACGGGGTGCGAGGCTTCCACCACTTCGATGCGGTTCTTCAAACCCGCCGGGCGCGGTGGCGTGTGGTCGTACCGCGTGACCACCAGGCCGGAGATGGGCGCGTCGGCCGGCCACAGCGCTTCCACCGCCTGCGCCATGGCACCACCGGCCTTGCCGGCACCGATCACCACGGTGCGGCCCTTGGGCGGCGGTGGCAGGAACGCGGCCGTGTTGTGC
>QBMB01000002.1:0-117714 GCA_003241965.1 Burkholderiales bacterium
CTCTCGCTCGGACTCCCTCGCTCCCGCCCGCCCGTGGGCGGGAGCGAGGGAGTCCGAGCGAGAGGATCGGTTTTGAGGAGCCCGGATCGGGGTCCGGCTGGTCGCTCTTGCAAGGAGTTTCACCATGGCCAACGTTCAAGTCATCCAGCGTCACGCGCACCTGGCATCCGCCGTCAAGCTCGAATTCGTCAACGGTCGCGAAGGCAAGGTCGCCAAGGCGGTGCTGACCGCCATCAGCAACAGCCGCCGGGGCAGCGGCGAAGAGCGGTCCGAGGAAGCCACCGCGATCCAGTGGACGCTGTGGGCCAAGCAGGCCGAACACGCCGCCGAGTACCTGGGCAAAGGCTCGCACGTGAACATCGTCGGGCGGGTGCGCAACAACAACTACCAGGACAACGACGGGGTCGAGGTCTACGGGCTGGCCTTCACCGTGGACGAAATCGACTACCTCGACAGCAAGGCCGAAGGCGAGGCCCGCCGCGCGCGCGAGAGCGCAGGCGATCCAGCCCCAGCCGCCCCCAGCGCACCCAACAGCAGCCGCAAGGCCCGCAGCGAACGCCAACCGGCACACGCCTGAATTCACACACCGGGCGGTTCGTCCGCCCGGTATCCCTCACTCCGCATTTTCCGAACCAGGAGCATCACCATGATCTCTACCGCCCATTCCCCCCGACTGGCCGCCCGCTTTGGTCAGAACACCTTTGTCATCCGTAGCGAAACCCCGCTGGCCGAAGACCAGATGCGTCAGTCTGCGCCGTCCATCTTTGCCGAAGGCAAACACGGTAGTCGTTCCGAGCGCTACACCTACATTCCCACCATCGACGTGCTGCGCGGTCTGCGCCAGGAAGGCTTCGAGCCCTTCATGGTGGCCCAGAGCAAAAGCCGCATCGAAGGCAAGACCGAGTTCACCAAACACATGATCCGCATGCGTCACGCGGGTCAGGTGAACACCCGGCCCGAGGCCAACGAGATCATCCTGATCAACAGCCATGACGGCGCCAGCAGTTACCAGATGCTTTCGGGTCTGTTCAGGTTCGTCTGTTGCAACGGACTGGTGGTCGGCGATGTCACCAACGACATCCGCATCCCTCACAAAGGCAACATCCAGGACGAGGTGATCGAAGGCGCCTTCCGGGTGCTGGAGGACTTCGAGCTGGTGGACGCGTCCACCGACCGCATGAAGTCCCTGCCGCTGCAGCGCGAGGAACAGCAGGCCTTTGCCACCGCCGCCCTGGCGCTGCGCTACGGTGAACGAGGGGAGGGCGAACCACCTGCGCCGGTGACCGCCGAACAGTTGATCGAAGCCCGTCGGCCGGAGGACTTCGGCAACAGCCTGTGGACCACGTTCCAGCGGGTTCAGGAAAACGCCCTGCGTGGTGGCCAGCCCGGTCGCGGTGCCAAGGGCAGGCGCCTGCACACCCGCCCGGTGGGCAGCATCGACCGCAGCGTGAGCCTGAACCGGGCGCTGTGGGTGCTGGCCGAAGAGATGCGCAAGCTCAAGGCGTGATGCACAAGGATTGAACGAACTCGGCGCTGGATTCAACCCCGAATCCAGCGCCGCCCATACGCCGCAGCGCACCCATCATCGGACGGTGCGTGCGCGTGAAGTTTTGAAACGCGCTCGCCGGCCGGCGCCGGCTCGCGCGATCCCGGCCGCTGGCGCATCGAGCGCGGCGCCCGGGAAACGTCCTCCGCCTCGACCTCCCTTGTCGGTCGCGCTGGAGGACTCCCCATGAAGACGCTTGTGCTCGCCAACCAGAAGGGTGGCGTCGGCAAATCCGCCGTCGCCACCTTGCTGGCCCACTACTTCCGCAAACTCGGCTGCCGCGTGCTGGCCATCGACCTGGACCACCAGGGCAATTTCTCCGACCCGCTGCGCAAGTCCCAGCGCGCGGCCGTGGCCGATGTCCCGGCCAGCGCCTTGCTCACGCAGGTGAACCCGGTCATACCGGCGGCGGACTTCGTCCTTGTCGCGGCCGACCGGGACCTGTCCGGGCTGGAGCGCCAGCCCAGCCTGCACAACGACTTCGCGAACCACCTGCGGGCCTTCCTGAAGGCCATGGACGACCGGTTCGATGTCTGCCTCATCGACACCAATCCCAACCCGGACATCCGCATGATCGCGGCGCTGGCCTCGGCCGATTTCGTACTCTCGCCGGTCCAGCTCAACCAGGAAGCCCTGGACGGCGTGCACGCACTGCTCAACCACCCTCGGGTGGGGGTGCGAAAGATCACGTCGATGCTCAACCCGAAGCTGCACCTGATCGGCTTGCTCCCGGTGATGGTGGAGGCCAATCCGTTTCAGCGGGAGAACTTCCTGCAGCTGGTCCAGAAGTTCCACCCCATCCTGATCCCCTACGGGCCCAGGCCAGGGCAGTACGCGTCCATGCCACGCCGCTCGGCCGTGGCCGAAGCGCAGGCCGAAGGCCTGGCGCTGTGGGAGATGAAGAAGACCGCCGCGCGAGACGCCTGGCGCGAGATCGAGATGGCAATGGTCGTGATCGCCAAAGCTGTGCTGGATGGAGTGCCGACACAGACAACCCCCATCACCCCCATCAACGGAGCGGACCATGGCCCTGTCGCTGGATAGTCTGGACCTGCTGCCGCCGACCGGGGGAGAAGGCGGGACCCCCTTGCGGATTCCGCTGGACACCATCGACGAAGACCCGGACCAGCCCCGGCAGGAGTTCGACGATCAGAGCCTGGACGAACTGGCCGAAACCATTCGAGAACG
Organism: Burkholderiales bacterium; assembly: GCA_003241965.1. Classification (GTDB taxonomy): domain Bacteria; phylum Pseudomonadota; class Gammaproteobacteria; order Burkholderiales; family Burkholderiaceae_C; genus Hydrogenophaga. The sequence goes on from QBMB01000002.1 coordinate 2,735, forward strand.
GGGCGTGCGCCAGCCCGTCTCGGTGCGCACACACCCCACCCAGCCTGGGCGATGGATGCTCAACTTCGGCGCCCGTCGCTTGCGAGCCTGCAAGCGGGTCGGACTGTTCGAGATACCCGCCTTCGTGGACCAGACCGCCAACAGCGTGGACCAGTTCATCGAGAACGAACAGCGCAAGGGCCTGAGCCCGCTGGAGATTGCGCTGTTCGTGCAACGGGCGTTGAACCAGGGGCAGACGCAGGCCGACATCGCACGGGCCATCGGCAAAAGCCGGCAGTACGTGACCTTGGCGACGGCGCTGATCGACCCGCCGGACTGGTTGCTGGCTGCGTACCGGGAACGGCGCTGTCGGGGACTGGCCGAGCTGTACGACTTGCGCAAACTGGCGGGTCAGCATCCCCAGTACGTCGAGGCCTGGGCATCAGACCGGGACGCCATCACCCGTGAGAGTGTCGCTGCTCTGCGAAACGATCTCACGGAAGGTTCGGGCAGTGTCCGCCGTGGAACGTCGGCGCTGATCGAATCCATGGAAGCCAGTCTGGGGCAGGGCGCAGACCAGGGCCAATCTGTGAAGGGGCACAAATCACCTCCTGTTGCCCCAGAACCTGTGACCCGTGCCCCTCGGCCAGCACCACTGAGGCTGATAGCCAGTCTGGGCGATGCGCAGGTTGTGGTGAACACTCTGCAGGCGCCACCACAAGTAGGGCAGGTCTACGTGACTCCCGAAAGTGGAGGCTCGGTGCAAGCGGTGCAGGCCAGTCAGCTGACCCTCATGGGCTGGTCGGCGAAGTGAGTTGTCAAACGGTTTGACAACTCACTCGGTCACAACAACAGAAGTTCGACGTTCTCCCAGCAGCAGGAGCCCTGGCTTTGACGCCATCGACCTGCGGCAAATCTCCCTCTGATCGCGGTCCCTTGCCTCACCGGTTGTCAAACGGTTTGACAACCTGGTGGGCGGGAGCTTGCCTGCGTTCTGCTGGATTTTGGGGTGAATCCAGCACCTCGGATCGGTCGATCCTCGGAGAGCATAGGTGCATGGTGGATTGCAGGATAGGCGGCACGCCGCCGGTTTCACAAACGACTCGCTTCGCTCACGTTTGCACCTTTCGGTTGGCCCATGAATACCCACAACCCTGACTTCGTCACGGTCGATATGCGCGGTCTCAAGACCGCGTTGGTGGCCCATGCACAGTCTCGGCGTGAGAGCGTCTCGGTGCTGGTTCGCCGGGCTGTAGCGCGCGAACTCGGGCAGGCTGCTTCGTTTCCTCAGCTGGTCGCGGATTCGGAGAGCAATTCGGAGAGCATTGCCGCGTCGCGAAAGTCTCAGGTCAAGCTGTCAATCAGATTGACAACCGCCGAGGCCATGCAACTGGCAGTCGGTTCGCGCGCAGCAGGGCTGTCGCGCGGCGCCTACCTTTCAGGTCTGATAGCGGGCATCCCTGCGTTGACCTCGGGCGCAAACCGCGCAGAGCTGGTTTCTGCGCTCACCACGTCCAACGCACAGCTCTCCAGCCTCAGCCGCAGCATCCACGCCCTCACGCGACTGCTGACCCAGAGCAACGTGCAAAAGGCGCTGGTCTACCGCGACATGCTCGACACGCTGGACGGAGACATCCATCGGCACCTCACCCAGGCGGCGGCCCTGATGGTCGATCTGCGCCCGCGTGGGCCATCCGCAGAAACCACCCACCGGGCCAACCGGTGACTTCAAGGGGAACGCCATGAGCCAAGCGCCGAACATCGACGGGGTGCTCGTCCAGTGGGGGGATCGCCTGTTCTACCCGGGCAACCGGGTGGTCAAGGTCAAGCCGCAGCCCAGGCTGGGTGATGGTGGCATGTGTCAGCGCGCAGAAGCCATCCGCAAGCGCATTGAAGCCACCGTGGTGAAGAGGGCGCCTCAGGTCATGGTGAAGGTTACCGGGGGAGGGCGAGGCATGCTGGCCATTGCCGCCCACTTCCGCTACATCAGCAAGAACGGCCGACTCGATATCGAGACCGAACAAGGCGACACGGTGCGCGGCAAATCGGCTGTGCACGAACTGGGAGAAGACTGGCGCTACGGTGGCAGTCTGATCGGGGATGAAGGGTACCGACGCGAGGCCTTCAACATCATGCTGTCCATGCCCCGGGGCACAGACCCGCTCATCGTTCTGCGGGCGGCGCGTGAGTTTGCGCAGACCGAACTGGCGGACCACAAGTACGTGATGGTGTTGCACGACCACCAGGCCAACCCGCATGTGCACATCAGCGTGCGGGCGGAGTCCATGAGCGGCAGAAGACTTTACCCGCGCAAGGCCGACCTGCAGCGATGGCGCGAGACCTTTGCAGAGAAGCTGCGTGGCTACGGGGTGGAGGCCGAAGCCACCCGGCAGGCCACGCGCGGCCGGAACATGAGCCACCCAGACCTGTGGCAACTAAAAGCCAATGAGGCAGGCCGATTGAGGAAGGCTCGACCAGGCACCACATCGGGTGACAAGGCGCGCTCCAGCAGGGCCGAAGCCTTGAAGGGCTGGCTGCACATAGGGCGTGCCCTGGCGGGATCACCCGACGCTCTGGACGTGAAGCTGGCTGGATCGATTGCGGTCTTTATCCAGGAGGCGACCTTACCTTGGAATGTGCAGAAGACAGCGCATGAGGTTGGCAGGGAAACGCAGCGACCTGGTCTGGCTGTCGATTCGAAAATTCGACGTTGACCTCAGTGCCTACCGAGCCATCAAGTGGCTGCAGACTGACCGAATATGGCAGGGTGACGTCGATCCAGATTCCCATTCCGAATGGCTACGACAGATGAGAACTTACATTGACCGGCCCATCCGATGGACACCAGTGGCCGTGCGTTTAAGCGTGTGTGCTCTACTCCAATCCGAAGTCGCACCGCTGGGCGGGCTGAAGAGCCTGTTTAAGCGGCGTACTCGCTTTGGGGTGCCCGTAGAATTTTGCATATCATTTTCGATATACTCTTGTTTGTGAGAGTTGCCAACACGATCATTGCCTTTCCACAAAGCGAACCGCGCGTTCAGCGGCGCTTCTCCGTTATGGTGTCCTATGGTCCGAACCCGCTGCAACGCCGCGTGTGAGAGTGAAGTGAAAAATCGCAAGGGCGTGCCTGGCAGTTTGAGTGAAGTAGAGTTCAGGGCTGACCTGTCCGAACCCTCCGACGTTGAACACGCGTTGGCGGAAGCCATTGTCAAAGCGCGGGGTAGTGCAGGCCTGACGCAGCAAGAAGTTGCTCAGCGCATGCAGACGACGCAAAGCAATATTGCTCGCTTGGAAGCTGGTCGCACGATTCCGTCGACCAGAACGCTCAAAAAATTTGCTGCCGCTATAGGCGCGCGCCTCAGTATTACCTTCGAGCGAACAGGCCTCTAGGGGCGCGTCTCGCGAAAAATAATTGCCAAGAACTTTCATGCTGATTGAACAGACCACTACTGAGCTAGCTACCCGAGGGCCGGCGGCCCCTCTCGACACGCTAGACATGTGGGACGAAGTTGTCGCCTCAGTCCGAGCGGAATACTTGTCCGATGTTCAGGACTATCCCTGGATCATTGGCTTTTCTGGAGGCAAGGACTCGACCGTCGTAGCGCAGGCTGTTTTCGAGGCGCTTTTGCAGGTTCCGCCATCGCGGCGCAAGCGCCATGTTCACGTTGTTTCAAACGACACGCTGGTTGAGAGTCCGCTCGTCATGGCGCATCTCTCAAAGGTGCAAGCAGCGCTCAGAGAAATGGCAGAAAACCTGCGCCTGCCAGTCACTGTTGTCACAACGCGGCCGGCCGCTGACAAAACATTCTGGACTTTGCTCATTGGTAAGGGCTATCCGAGCCCAAATCAGACCATGCGCTGGTGTACCGATCGGCTCAAAATTCAGCCGACCAGTCGTTACATCCTAGACAACGTGTCGGCCCATGGGGCCGCGATTGTCGCGCTCGGTGTGAGACTTGACGAGAGCGACAGCCGACGCAACTCTATCAACAAGTTTCAGAATCTGGTCGACTCTAATCTGACGCCCCATTCGGAGCTGCCGGGTGCCTTCATCTACCGGCCGATTGTGCATTTGACGATCGACGATGTATGGGAGGTGCTCGGTGTGCGCGAGCCTCCCTGGGGTGGGACGCACCGCGACCTGATTCAGCTTTATCGGGATGCTGAGGGGGGGGAGTGTCCCGTTGTTTTGAGCAAGGATGAGGCTCCCGGGTGCGGGACAGCAAACAGCCGATTCGGCTGCTGGACATGCACTGTGGTGGAAAAGGACAAGAGCCTCCAGGGGTTCGTGGATTCCGGCAACCACCACTTCTCGGCGCTCATCGAGTTTCGGCAATGGCTGAAGGACATACGCAACGATCCTCGCTACAGATCAGTTGAGCGCCGAAACGGTGAAATTCGCTTTAACCCGCGCGGTGAGCAGATTCAGCATGTGCCGGGCCCCTTCACGATTCAGGCGCGGAAGATGATTCTCGACAGGCTGCTTGCCGTGCAGGCTGAATATGGTGATACGCTGATCTCTGCGGATGAAATCGAACGAATTCACGCGATCTGGGCCGAGGAAATAAGTCGGCCAGCTAAACAACGAGGAGGAAAGTGATGAGTGATGTCTTTCTTGGAGACTTGCCGCTGTGGTCGGACCCCGGTGCCCGCGCAGTTTTGGAGCAGTTATGCGTGAAACATGGCGTGCCGATGGACGTGCTTGAGGACCTTGTCGGTATTCAGCGCGAACGTTCGGGTGAGGAGCGGGCGCGTAATGTATACCCGCGCATCGAAGAAACGCTAAGTCGCATGGATTGAAAGAAGAACAGCGCCATGTGGATTGCAAAGATCGAATTGTTCAACTTCAAGAGCTATCAGCACCAGACATTTGAGTTCCCCCAACCCCGAGCGGGCAGGAATATCGTGCTGATAGGCGGTATGAACGGGTATGGAAAGACCTCCGTGTTGGAGGCGCTCTATCTCGGACTCTATGGCAAAGAAGCGGTCGAGCATCTCGGCCGTGCCGGCCTAAAGGACGACGTAGGCTATCGGAAGTTCGTCGAAAGAGCGTTGCACGGCACGGCGATCCGCACGGGCCGAGACTCGATGTGGGTGAAGATCCAAATCAATAAGTCAAAGGCTGAGGGGTTTGAAGTCACTCGCAAGTGGTTCTTCAGTCGGTCCGGCGACTGGACGGGTGAGGACGAGGTGGTCATATATGAAGTCCGCGACGGAATCCGGGGTCGGGCGCTTGCCTCTGACAACCTTCCGGAACTGCTGGATCAGCGATTCATTCCAGCGCACGTCGCCCCGTTCTTCTTCTTCGACGGGGAGGAAGTAAAAAAACTCGCTGATCAGAGCCGCGGTGACCAGATTCGCACAGGTATCGAGGGGTTGCTGGGCGTGGTCTTGCTACGCAAGCTGAAAAAGCGTCTTGAGGAGTTCCAAGCAAACCGTTCGACGGGCATCTCTGTCATGGATGAACAAAAGCACCGCGAACTGTTCGAGACCTTGACGCATCACGAACGCGAATATGAGGAAGCCGAACGCAAACAGCATGCCCTGGATGAGTCTGTGAAGAGCCTCCAAGCTCAGCGCACCGACCTCACCAACCGCATGATGCAGCTGGGCGCAGGCGCGGGCGATGTGGCCAGCGTGTCGGACGTTGTTAAGCAGCAGGCTGACGCGGAGACCGAACTTAAAGCGACTGAGGACGCACTGGATGACTTGGTTGCAAGCAAGCTCCCGTTCCACCTAGTGGCCCGCGAGCTGATGGAGGAACTGTCGAAGCAAGTTCAGGAAGAGACTGCTCGCGAAAGCTGGGATGCCCGCAAGCGAAGCCTGGAGCCCGAGAAGGCCAAATTCATCGGGACGTTCTATGCAACCACGGAACCGCCGCTGTCGCCAGAGCTGACGGCGGACCAGGAAGCAGCGTTGCAGTCCCGTTTGAACGCGGCTTGGGAAAGCTTGTTCTATCCGATGCCGGCAGGGTGTGCAGAGGTCGTGGTGCATCAGTACCTCGGCCCCAAGCGCGCGGCTTTGTTGCAGTCCATGAATGGCCTACGCATGGGTGCGCAGGATGTTCTCGGCCTGGTGGCGAAACGTGAGTCCCTACAGAAGAAGATTCGCGAACTCGTCAATCGCTACACGAAGATCGAAGGTGTAGACCGCGATGGTTCGCTTGCAAAGCTGAATGGGGAACTAACGGCAGTGAATTCGACACTTGATCAGCGCCAGAGGGAGTTGGGCGACATCGAGCGGCTAATGTCGGGTCTCAAGGGCACCATCGATCAGGAGCGCGCGCTCTACGCCCGTGAGCATGAGAAATTTGTTCAGGCGAACCCAGTCAAGTCGATGGTTGGCCGCGCCGAGCGGGTTTGCAACCTCATCAACGACTTGATTCCGCAGCTCTATGCGCTAAAAGTAGAACAGCTTGCTGAAGCCATGACAGATGTCTACAAGAAGCTCGCGCACAAGAAGCAGGTGAATCGCATACACATCGATGAGTCTGGCAAGACCACCATCCTGAGCAAAGAAGGCGAAGAGATTCCTTTCGACAAGTCTGCCGGAGAAAACCAGGTATTCGCAACTGCTCTGCTCGCGGGGCTGGCTGACATTTCCGGTATCGATGCGCCGCTAGTCGTCGATACCCCGCTGGGTCGACTCGACAGCACGCATCGAGCGAACATCCTCAAGTATTGGGTTTCGGACAAGAAGCGGCAAGTGATTCTGCTATCTCAGGATAAGGAAATTGACCGCGAAACGTACGCGGCAATGGAGCCCAACGTTGGCATGACGTACTTGTTACAGCACGCGGAAATTGGCAGCGGCGTCGGCCGCACAACGGCCATCGAAAACGATTACTTCGCGGAGCTGACGCAATGAGCGCGATTACTTTGGAACAAGTGCTCCTCGCGGGCTTTCAGACTTCGGCCGACGCAGACAAACGCACCGAGCAGCTTCGTTCGAGTCTTGGTCTTCAGGCAAGGAACCGCGTTGCGCGTCTTGCCATTGGGAGGTCACTCTCGGAAGACTCTTATCCAACCGGCAGTCTAGACGGAGCAGGGAAGTCGATCAAAGGAGATGTGCTGTTTGGCCTGGAAGAGCTTCCGCTCTGGGTGGGCCTGCTGTTTACGCATCTGCGTAGGACCGACCCTCGGGCCGAGATGTCACTGTCGACATTGCAGGACTTGGTCAAGCGGCACTGGAATCGCGGCATCTCCCTGCTGTATGAGGATTGGGAGGAGGCAGGGGAAGACTACAACAAATTCGTCGACGTACTTGTGCGTCGACGAGCAAATCTTCCGGAAACTGGCGGTGTGAGTCCCACAGCAACTGCGGACGTTCCCGACTCGCAATGGGAAGGCCCGGGGCGCGACCCCGTGCCCGTCTTCGTCGATCTTGGCCGAACAGTGGAATCCGATGGTCCGTTCCGATGGACGGTCAACGGGGTTGGATATTCCCCGCATGTGGCGGTCATGGGTCAGGCTGGCTCCGGTAAGACGCGTACCATGCTCGAGATGATCGCCCAAGTGCGAAAGCAGAGTGGCGCACCAGTGATCGTGCTGGACCTTGGCAAGGGCGACCTAGCCAACCGGCATGACTTCATTAAGGCCATCGGTGCGCGTGTAGTGCGTGTCCCTGACGAGCCGATACCACTCGATATGTTCTTTGGGTCGGACGAGTCGGATCTGACAGCGTCGGACGCCATCATGGGATTCCGCGATTCGTTCGCGAAGGTGATGCAGAGCAAGGCGGGCGCTGTGCAGTTGGAGGCGATGAAGGACGCGCTCCGCCCGCTCTTTTCGATGCGCAAGCAGATCAGCCTGGAAGACGTTGGCCAAGCGCTGCGAGACTTTTATCAAGATCGTGGGTTGAAAACCGACAGCGTAATTTCGACCATCAGCGACTTGACCGAGCGAACCATCTTTCGACCGGAGATGCCTCCGGCGAGATTCTTCGCGCAAAGCTGGATCATCACGTTTGCCGGCGCGCACGACACACAGAAGAATCTTGCAGCCTACCTCCTTCTTGATGCGCTCAATACGTTCCTCAAGCGCACGGCCGAAGCGCCGCAGGATGCGGAAGGCCATCGTGCCATTCGCGCAGTGCTCGCAGTCGACGAAGCCCGACATCTACTTGCTTCGCGGCACAAGGCGCTATCGGACAACATTCGACTGCACCGGTCCAAGGGCCTCATGGTGGCGCTCGCGTCGCAGAGCCCGGACGACTACGACGGGGCTGGTGATGATCATCTCGAAAATATTGGCCTGCCGATCTGTTTTAAGACGAACGCGGCGAGCAACCAAGTGCTGCAAAACATGTTTCGGGGCAAAGTGAGTTTCGCCACACTTCCAACCGGGGTTTTTATGACAGTCAAGGACTCAAAGCCGATCAAGGTCAAGGCGTTCTAGCCTGTAACGCATTTCGCGTGACACAGCTGGGCGGTCCAAGCTGTCGCTGTCGGAAATCGATCCAGCGAAGAACTCGCAGACGAGACAAAGGATGACATGCATTGGTCAGAAGCGCTAACGCGAGATCCGGTGGGTGCGAGTCTCGTCGACAACCAGCTGCAAGCCGCAACATTCATCGTCGCGCCGGCCGAGTTTCATCGCGCGAACGTTGTTCCGCCGTTGGCTTGGCAGTCTGTAAAGTTCGGACCCTCGGCGAAGAAAAGTGTGCCCGAGGAACCGGGCCTGTACGCGTTTGTCGTGCGAATTCCCCATGCTGGTCTACCTCCCCATGGCTGGGTGATGTACATCGGCCAAACGGGGGATGGCACGAGCGATGCAACGCTTCGTGGCCGCTTTGGTCAGTATTTGCAGGAGAAGAAGAAATTCAAGCGTGCGAGGGTCTTTTTCATGCTGAACGCATGGGATGGGCATCTTGAGTTCTTCTATTCAGCGCTGCCTGCTCGCAAGGCGGAACTGGTGAATTTGGAGACGCAGTTGCTGGGGGCATTTCGTCCGCCGTTTACCGACAGAACTTATCCTGCCACCTACCTGAGTCCTAGCCATGCCTTCTAACACCACAGCACATGTCAGTCTGCCGCTGGCACTGCCGGCGCTGCGCGGCAGATTCGGCGACTGGACGTACTACAGCACGGTCATTCCGGTTCCCGAGCTTGCAGAGCGCGTGTCGTTCGGAAATGAGCTTCACAACAACAAAGAGCTTTCGGCCTGGATTCAGCGCTCGCTGAAGGAAGGGCGGGCGGATGACATCTCCGACTATTTGAAGAAGGAGCCGGAGCGCTTCTTCAATTCGCTGGTCATTGCGTTGTACGGCGGGACGCCTGAATGGGTGCCGCTCGCGGTCCAGGCTGGTAGAGAAGGAAGACCCCAGTTGAGTAGCGCGAGTGAGTCGCTAGGTGTACTGGAACTGAGCGGCAGCGAACAATTGTTTGCTGTCGATGGACAGCACCGGCTGGCGGGCATGAAGCGACTTATGGAGTCACCACCGAAGCAGGTTCCGGGGGATGCACCAACCGCGATGTCAGACCTTGTCTCGGTACTGGTCATCGCGCATCGCGTTGAGAAAAAAGAGCGTACACGGCGGCTGTTCACGACGCTAAACAAGACAGCGATCCCCGTCTCAAAGATGGAAAGGATTGCGCTCGATGAGAACGACGCAATGGCAATCACGGCCCGGCGCATGGTCGAAGACCATCCCTGGTTCCGCTCGCCGCGAATAGCCTTGCATCACACTAATAATCTGGGAAGGGATGAAGGTATCGCCCTCACGACGATCGGCAATTTGTACGACGTGCTTCGGGAGCTGTTCCTCGAACACAGCGGTTCCAAGAGGAAAAACCTGGAATACAACCGGCCTTCCGATGTCGAATTGGACAAGTACTATAAGTGGGCGACCAAGTATTTCGAGAGACTGTCGGTCGTTGAGCCAGCCCTTGCGGAGTACTTCAAGGCTAGCGAGCTTGAAGAGGTGTGCCAGCGCAATAGAACGGCGGAAGGTGGCAGCGTGTACTTCCGACCGATGGGCCTCGCGCTGATGACGGATGTGGCGATGCGCCTTAAGGCGGAGAAGGAAGGCAATTGGTGGGAGTGGCTGGCGCTTTTGCCACGGCGATTGGATCAGGCGCCATTCGCCGGCACAATTTGGTCTCATCGAAATACGATGGACCCAAAGCATCGCGTTCTATGTCGCGACTTGCTGCTCTATATGTGCGCTGCCAAATCGCCCCCTCCAGCCGAGCTAAGGGCCAAGTGGTCGGACGTGAAGGGTGAGCAGGTTAACTTGCCACGCAGGGTAAAGGGATTGAACTGAAGCTTACGCTTTAGGCAGGAATGGGCGCGGGATGACTCGCCCGGTAGGCGATGAAATCATTGCAAAGGCTTGCCGGGCGGGTGGCGAGGAAAAGCTGACATGGACGGGTCTGTTACTTCCGTAGAAGTACAGGCGGTCGAACGGTGTGTTGGCGACGATCCATTCCGCCACCTCGCGCATGTCTTCGTCTTCGACGACGAAATCGCAGGCCGCGCCGCCGCGCTCGCACACAAATGTTCCCCTTGGCCCGCGCTCGCAGGCGGCATGCTGATCGAGCTTCGGCGCGATCCCGCGTTGAATGTTGCGCGTCAGCTCGGCTGACGAAAATCCGTAGGTTAGCTGTATGGCACCGAAATACTCGATCACGGGGTCGAGTATGAGGGTCGCGAGGTCATGCAACGCGTTGTAGGTCGCTGGGTTGAGCGGCAGGTTCGCAATGCCGAGGCGATGCCTTGTCTCTCCACACTGAATCAGCGTGCGGTAGGTAAGAGAGGCACCGCAGCGAGTGTCGAGGTCGGGGATCGACGTGCTGCGACCGAGCCGCATTCCTTCGATGGCTAGCCTCTTGGCGTCGAGCAGCCTTGTGAGCGTGTCAGCCGCAGGTCCGAACTCCGAATCGTCTAACACTCCCGATCGTTCAAGGGCCTCGTCGAAGGCGAGTTGCTCTGCGTAACCAGGGTGGTCCTCATTCACGTAGCGGCTCTTGCGGTACAGAAGCGGCATTGGGTAGGCCGGACTGCCGTAATCAAAAACATCGCAGTCGAGCTTTCGAACCATGACTTTGATCCGACGACGGAGGCGAGGAAGTGGGTGTTCGTCGAAGGCCTCGAATTCCATGAGGGTCAGCTTGCCGGAGGCTATGTGAATCTTGACAAGCTGCACGTCGCTGAGTGCGTCCCAGATGATCAGGCCGCAGGTGACATACGCGCGAAGGAGCGCAGGAAGTCGTTCGACAAGCGAGATGTGGAGTTGGAGTGAGTGTTCCGCGTCTAGCCAACCAAGACCTTGCGTCGCTGCGAGCCGGCACGCCGCAAGAATCTTTTTGGGGTCGGCCGCATCAAGAAGTAGTTGCAGGCCCGCAGCCTGCGCCGACCTGTAGTCTCCGAAGAATGCCTTGATGTCGCGTTGCAGCCGCTGTTCAAGGTGTCGATAGATGGATCGCTTCGCAAACTGCTGAGTTGCCATTAGCAGACGGACATCATCCGCACGCGCCACGGCCGCAGCCTCCAGCATCGTGTGGTCATAGTGGCGAGCTATGAGCCTGAATGCCTTGGGCAGGCCGCCAAGGTCAGCATCGATCACTGCGAGGTTTGTGACTTCATCCGCCTCGGGTCTTCGGCCAAGGTCGAGCGTCGTTGCCCAAAGCTCATCCAGCAGCGGTTGCGCGGCGGCCAAATTCCGCTCTTCGCGCGAGCGCCGAGGAAGTCGCGGCTCGCGTGCCTCGACTTCGCGGATGGCTTTAGCTCTGGCCGGTCTTGGCGAACGCGTGGTCAGGAGTCGCAGAGCGACGTCCTTACGTCGATAGCGTCCGGCGCTGAAGCGCTGCTCGGCTTCGGTGTTTGCAAAGACAAATGCGACGCCTGGTCCGATCATGAACACATCACGCTGAAGAACTTGTTCGATGTAGTCCTTCAGTTCGCTCTGCGAAAAGTACTTCTGGAAGGTATTTCGTGACGTGAGGAAGCCATCTCGATAAGGTTTTCCAGGAAGGTCGCTGCCGTACAGCATGACGCCGATGGACATCACGGTTCGCGCTAGGCCGAAAGCCTTTGTGATGGCGTCTATCCGCTCGGCGGGGTCCTCAATGACGTTGACCACGAATCCGAGATTGACGGCATCCGCAGGGGTAATGATTGCCTCAGGTAGGTAGTGTGGGTCCCAGCCGCTGGCTGCGACGCCGTCGGAGCTGAGCGCGGAAATATCGTTGCCCCGCCCGCAGCCATAGTCAAAGAACGTCATTCCAGGCCGAAGCAATCCATGCCGGACGAGCATCTGTACGGGCGCCGACAGGCTAGTCCTCGACAGCGCTGTCAAATGGCGCTGAATCGGTCCATCAGAATCTTGCCTTGACTGGTCGCTGCCGGTGCTGACATCATTTCCTATCGGAAGGAACTCGTCGCCTACCAAGCTATAGCCCCTGCTTTGGATTAGCCTGTCCCAGTTGAGCCGAAACCCGATCGTGGCGACATCATCGAACAGGCCGAGACTCTCGGCGGCCTTTGTGATGTTTGCCCATCGTTCACGCTGCGGATGCGACGAAGCGACCAGCAATTCCTTGCGATGCAGGATGGGAGGATTTAGCGAATCGGTATACGTACGGTGCCACGCTGGCGTCGCGGCGCCAGGCGGAAACACCCATGTTGCAGCCAGCACGGGGAAGGGTGAGTCAATGAAGTCGGGGTAGGAAAGCAGCGACAGACGACCCGTAACGACGTTGATCTTGGCAACGTTGGGTACATGTGAAAGCTGCGGCGGTAAGCCCTGGACAGCTCGACTTATGGCTTGGCGAGTTGTCGCATCCTGAATGGTCTCGACCGCCGACAGGTGAATGTAGAACTCGTCGGCGACTCTCTTGCCGGGCATGGTCATTTGCGATCCAATCTCTAGATTGGATCGTCTTGCAGCTCGCGATGGCTCCATGATTAGCTCCACGAAGTCACTCTGATTCAATTCCAAACTCGCGTAGTGTCGACTTCTGGCGACTTCCGAGCGAGCTTGGATCTACACGAAGCAGGTTACATCCGATGGACAGCGTTTGCGCTTGTGCTTGTAGCAGTCAGCGATGCATCCACTTCTAATGCCTGCTCCCATTGCGGTTCGGTCCTTCAGGCTGGCGGCGCGACGAGCGCAGCAGGAATGAACCCTTCATCCGTCAACGCACGTACCACGCCGCGCAACAGCATGTTGTGGCTGAACCCGATGCTGTACTGCCGTGCACCGGGGTTGATGGGTTGCAGCATGCCGCCGTCCACCAGCTTGCGTATCTGGTAAGTGCGCTGGTTGGCGTTGAGGTCGGGCATGGCGGCTTCCAGGTCACCCGCTTTCACTGTGCCGGCTTTGATGGTGGTGGTCAGCACAGCCTGTTCTAGCGGGGTGATCAGCTGTCGTTCGCGGGCGTAGTTCACTGCGGGCAACAGCACCTTGGCTTTGAGGTGCTCGTAGTCGGCGAGGCGGTCCACCTTGGTCAGTTCGTCGCGCACGCCGCTGAGCACATACACGCACCAGCGTTCCAGCGCTTCGTCGGTGCCCGCGTCTGCGTCGCCCAGCCGGGCGTAGTAGGCGTTGCGGTCTGCGCAGAACACAGCGGCGGGGTTCAGCAGCCGGCCCACCGCGTTCACGCGGAAGCCGTACTTGATGAGCATGGCGTAGGTGAGCAGGCGCACCACCCGGCCATTACCGTTGCCAAACGGGTGCACCCAGGCGAACCGATGGTGCGCCAGAGCCACTTTCATAAGGTCGTATTTGGGCGGGTCCGCCCGGTTGATGAACGTGACCAGCTCGGTCATGTAGTCCGGCACCTGGGGTGCCTCGGGCGGCAGGTGTTCGGCCTGGGCGATCTTCACCGCGCCCTGGCGGTAGGCGCCGGGGTTGGTGTCGCCTTCTCGCTTGAGGCCGTCCACCGTGGTGGCGTGCAGGCCGCGCAACAGGTGCTCCGTCAATGGGGCGCCGGGCTCCACGCTGTCTTCCAACTGCTGCATGGCGTGCTCAATGTTGGCGATCTCCTGCAGCTGCTCGGACCGATTCGGGCCGTCGATGACCCTGGCCTCCACGTAGTCGGCCAGCGTGGTGTGGTTGCCCTCGATGCGTGCCGAGGCCAGGCTCTCCAGCACGTGGAAGACCTGCTTGAGCTGCATGAACACCGGCATCGGCGTGGTGCCCTGGATCTGCAGCCGCCGCAGGTGCTCCAAGTCTGTCAATACATCCAGCAGCGGTGAGTCAAAGCTGGGGTTCAGCAGCCGCAGCGGGTGGTGAACAAACTGAACCATGGTGACTGGTATCTGAAATGGGGTGGATGGATATCTGGACTCTAAGCCAAAAAATCCTTTTCGGGTATGCGTTTATATATTTGGTGTGATTCGGATATCTGGAAAATTCCTGGTATCGGAACTGTAAGGGGCTGGGTGAGGAAGCTGGATCGGGTCGGTCTGCTGGCGCAGCGGCAGCGCAGGCATGTCGCCGTGGGTTGGGCTCCACCGCCACTCAGGGTTGTCGCTGTTGGGCTCTGTGATTTCCGCCGACGGGGATGCTTCCGGGTTGTACTCGCGGTCGATGAAGAGTGGATAGGACGCGGGGCCGCAGTCCAGCAGGCTGGCACAGACCAGTGCCTGAGTGGTGGGCACGTTGTACCGGAGGCTTTTGACGAAGGAGCGGCCCTGCCGTACCAGTGCCCCGACCAGTTGCCTGTCCCAGCCGTCGTCCACCGGTAGCCACTGCGCGGTGGTGAGCATGAGGGACAGTTCCACGATGCCCGGTGTGCCAGCTTCGTCCACCCGGAAGGTGGCCACCATGATCAGGTGCACGTCCGGCTCGGTGCCCCAGAGGGTGAGTTCATGTTCAAAGCTTCTGCCCAGGCGCCGATAAAGCACGTCGTCCAGCACGAAGGCTTGGTCCGGCACATGCTTGAAGACCGCCTTGTGCCCGAAGCGAGCAGGCGCAATTTCCTTGACCTCGGCCACCATGAGCAGCAGGGGCTGTGGTTGCCCGTGTCGCGGTGCTCCATGCGCCCACAGCCGTTGTCGGCGGGACTGGATGACGTCGCGCTGTTCCACAGAAAACACCTCGGGGATGTAGAGGCTGTCCAGCAGGGCGTGGCCGTGGACGCACTTGTTGTCGGCGGCCAGCAGCAGGAGTTTGCGCACGGTGCCCCAGGTGCGGCGGCCAGCGAACCCGGGTTTCCAGTGGGTCAGTTCGGCCTGGTCCCACAGGTAGTGGAGCAGGGCGCGCAGGCCAAGTCGGTGGCCGTGGGCGACCACGCTGCTGCTGGAACTGGCTGATGGGGGCTGCGCGGCCCGGCCGGGCAGTTTGGACATCGGAAAGTCGAGTTTGAGCGTCGTCATGCCGGTGGCCGGGTTTTCCACGATGGCGGTGCCGACCAATGGGCCGAGGCCGCTGAACTCTGCCGGTGGTTCGTAGGACGGACAGGTGGTGGCGTGTTGGCGGCCGGTGTTGGGCATGCGCTTGACCGTGAAACCGTTCAGGACGCGGGCCACGTACATGTCGATACCTGGCCCGCCAAGCTGGCACAGGCAGCGGGGGCGCGAGTGGTGCTCGTGCGCCTTGGCGATGGCGTCTGCGAAGCCAGGTTCGTCTCTCGCCCAGCGCTGATCGCCGATGGCGTAGGCCGCTTCCTGAACTGCAGTGGAGTTCATAGCACCACATCAGCGGGCAGGTGCAGCGCGTTCACGACCGCGCTGTGGGTCCTGCTGGGGCACCACCACCGGGCGATGAGACGGGGCGTTTTTGTCGTAGACGCGGACCTTGGGGTTCTGGCCGTCGCGGATGCGCTGGGCGAGCTTTTCGGCGGCGGCCACCATGACGGCTTCGCGCCGCTTCTCGGGCACCCGGTTGGCCACAAGGATGGCTTCGATGGCGGCCAGCACGGTCTTTCGACCACCGCTGCCGCGACCCGACGGTTTGTCGGCATTGGTGACAGCAGTGGGTGCGCTGGTGTCCCGGTGGGGTTCGATGCGGTTGATCTGGCGCAGTTCGCGTTCCACCTTGAGGCGCTCCAGGTCGGCCGGGTTGGGTTCGTAGCCCAGGGTCTTCACACCACGCGTTGCGGCTTCTAGCCAGACCAGGCGGCGGAAGTCTTCGCTGCCTGTGACCCGCAGGGACCGCCAGTTGCGGGCTTCGGCTACGTCGACCATGGAGCGGGCCACCGAGGGGCTGTTGGTGTCCGTTGCCAACCGGAAGGTGGATTCGGTGAATGCAACGCGTGAGGTGTCGCCCCGGAAGCGGTATTCGGTCAGGCCGAGGCTGACATCGCCCAGCGCGACTGGGGCGCGTTTGATGATGTAGCGGTCCACCAAAGCGGCTTCCAGCCGGGCGACGAGGGCTTCGCGTTCGGCCTGCGCGTCCATGCGGGCGCCTCTTTGCGGGCTGAATGCGTCGGGTGTTTCCAACCCTTTGTCTTTGGCCGGCAAGGGGATGACATTCGACTCCGCCGTCTGGCGTGCTGGATCGGTCTTTGCCGGTTTCGTTTGCGGTGCAGTCGCGGGAGGCTGGGCATCACGGGATTCGTCCCGCTGCCATTGGCCGTCTATCTTGTGGACGAAGGACTTTTGCCCTCGCACATCCACGACGACGAACCGGTTGGCACCGAGCTGGTCGGCCTTGGCCACTATGTCCTGGTAGCGGTCGGTTCTGTAGGTGAGTTCGGCGAACGGGTCGCGCAGTTCGTACCGCTCACCCGGCTCTGGCTCGGGCGTCTGGAAGGTCCGGATGGCGACGGCGGCGCGATCTACGGGTTCCACCGTGCCGCCCAAGGTGGCGTTGGTGTTGGCCGTGGTGGTGTCCATGCGCCGGGCCGGTGCAGCTCTTTCGTCCATGGTGGTCTCCTTCGGTGGCTATTGCCAGCAGGTGGGGTTTCAAGGTTGGGGTGGGGCTGAGGCCTGGACGGAGACCGGTGGCACCCGGTACACCTCGATCTCGACGCGGCGGTTGATACTTCTGCCGCGCGGGTTGCCGTTATCTGCGAGGTGGTCGCCGCTGGGCTGGTGGGTGGTGCGGATGCGAGCGGCGTCCACGCCGGCTGCAACCAGGTAGTCGCGCACGGCGTTGGCCCGTGCCTGTGCGATACGGCTTTCGGCCGATGAATCGGTGGTGCCGTCGGTGCGCCCCCTCAGCACCACGAGCGGCGCGGCCTTGGCTTCTTTCACCAGAGTGGATGCGTCTTCGGTGGGGATCGAGACCCGGGTGCTGTTGAAACCGAAGTGGACGATGCGCACGCTGTTGGCTTGCGCCTTCTCCTGGATCGACGCCATCAGCTGCTGGCGCGCGGCCATGTGAGCCAGCGTGGCGGTGGTGATCTCGGCGAGGCGGCTGGATTCGTTGGCCTGGATGCGGGTGTTCTGCAAGTCGTTCTTGCACACCTGCAGTTCGATGGCCATTTGCGCATTGGCGGGCCGCTTCTGAGATTCGTCCACGGTGGGGGGCTTGGGCGGTGAGCTGCAGGCGCCCAGCAACGTAAGGCTCGCTAGGGTCAGCGCGGTGCGCGAGGTCAGGTGGGTGGTCATGGCTGTTCCTCCAGGGTTTCGAGCCGGATGGGTTCTGTCTTGCTGGTAGCGGACGGTGCGGAAGTAGTGTTTGGGGTGGACTCGACCTCATCGACCTCATCGACCTCATCGACCTCATCGACCGGCTCGATGGACCCGCCTTCACCAACGGTTTCCAGCCTGTAGTCAAAGAAGCCGATGCAGGTCTCCGCCAGCTTCTCGGGTGGACCTTCCATCTGGTCTTTGGTGAGCTTGACGTCGTGATTCAGAACGCCGATGTCCAGGCTGGTCTGCCCGGGGGGAAGTTCGTCTTCGGCGAAGCGCCACCGCTGCTGGACTTTGGCGAGGTGCTGATCCATGTTCATCTGCGGCACCTTGGGGGCGGGCAGCAGACGGTCGGTGAACGCCTTGTCTTGGAAGTAGCGGATCTTCTCGCCGAGGATGGGCTTGCAGTTCTCGAAGATCACCACCAGCCGTTCGGAGCCCAGCTCCTTGAACTCTTGCGGCAAGAGCAGGGACCGCCGCTGCTCGCTTTCGTTGCGGCTGACAGTGCTGTGTCCGTGTCCGCTGAAGGAGCGGCTCCGGCCACGGGAAGTGACGCGCTCCGTGAAATGACCCAGCATGGCGCTGTACTCGTCGGCGTCACGCTGCTCGCGCGGGGCGAAGAGAATCTGTAGGCCGTGGTTGGTGGCGAAGGTGCGGGCTACCTTGTCGCCGTAGACCGCGTCCAGCTGCGACATGGCCTGCACCACGGTGAGCAGGCGCAGGTTGTAGCCGGCCAGGAAGGCGGCTGAGTGCGTGATGATCCCCACGCGGCCCATGGCGGTGAACTCGTCGTTCACCAGCAGGCACTGGTACTTGAGCGACGGGTCGTGCTCCGGAAGCTGCTGCGTATTGAGGCTGACCAACTGGGAGAAGAACAGGGTGAGCAGCGGCCGTGCATTGGCCAGCCGGTGCGGCGGAATGCGCACGTAGACCGACATGCGCTGGCGGCGCAACTGGCTCAGGTCGAAGTCGTCGGCGCTGGTGGCGGCATCGACCACCGCATCCGCAAAGATCGTCAGCGGTGCGTGAAAAGTGGCCACCACGCTGGCGAGCGTGTTCTCCGAGTTGCACAGCAGGCGCTGCAGAGCATCCAGACATTCTTCGGAGAACGGCTTGCCCGCTTCCTTGCGTTGTTCGATCAGCCCGCTGAGGTGTTCTTTCAAGGGGCGCCCTTGCCCGGAAGACTGCCGCAGCATTTCACCCACCGTGCGGGGCAGCTCGGGCGTTTCCAGCAAAAGCAAGCCCAGGCCGAGAAAGAGGTTGCGTGCCTGGTCGTTGAAGAAGGCTTCGGACGAGGTGCCGCTGCCGTCGTTAGGGAAGAACACCTGGCCGATACCCAGCAGGTCGCCGACCCGGTGCAGCGGGCTGGTGCGTACTGCCGTCAGCGGGTTCCAGCGGTGACTGCGGGCCTGTTCGTCGAACGGGGAGAAGGCGTAGACCGCCTGGCCATGGGCGGCGCGATAGCCCGCCGTGATGGCGTGGTTTTCGCCCTTAATGTCGAGCACGACCACGGAGTCGGGCCAGTTGAGCAGGTTGGGAATCACCACGCCCACACCCTTGCCGCTGCGGGTGGGGGCCGACAACATCACCGACAGCTGGCCGGGCAGGGCGAGGTACCGGCCTTTGAATCGTCCGATGAGGATGCTCGGAGTTCCAGGGTTTTTGGCCGAATCAACAAGCCCAGCGCAGGCCACTTCGCCAGACGAGGCGAAACGCGCGTCGCCATGCAAGGCCCGGCGTGGCCGGGCCGCTGCGATGAGAGCGCCGGGCAGGATGACCAGCAAGCCAGTGCCGGACAGGGCCATGGCGGTGAACAGGCGCTGGCGCAAAACAGCATCGTCTGAATAGAGCTGCCAGTAGGTGGTAATGCTGCTCCACCGGGCCTGCCTGGGGTCGGCCTTGCTGAGCAGCAGAAACAACACCCCCGAGACGTAGACCGTCGCACAGAGCAGGGCAGTGGCCACGACCGCTGCGAAGGCGCCAGCGGCAACCCGTCGGCCCACGGACCAGGCGGTGAAGGGCAAGGCCAACGCCTGGCTCATGATGACAACCCTTCGCTCGCGGCAGCGCCAGGCTCCTGCAGGGTGCTGGCGCGCAGCGGGTTGAGACTGGCGGCATGGTGTCTGCGCCGGGGTTCGTAGGCCACATCAGCGATGAAGCGGCCCCGTTCGTCCCGGTCGAACTGCACGATGACATCGATCACGATGCGCAGCAGACCCTTGATCTCGTCCATGCGCAGGCCGCCACCTGCTCCACTTTCGCGGATCATCAGCGACATCTGTTCCAGCGCCAGATCGCAGCTGCCGGCGTGCACGCTGGTGATGCTGCCCGGGTGGCCCGAGGCGGCCAGACGGATGAACGAGAAGCACTCTTCACCGCGCAGCTCGGCCAGAAAGATGCGGTCGGGCTTCATGCGCAAACAGGCTTCCAGCAGAGACTTGGCGGTGACCCGGGCCGTGCCCTGGGCGTCCTTGCTGTAAAAAAGGTGAACCACGTTGGGGTGGTTGGGCAAGGTCAGTTCGGCGGTGTCCTGAATGGTGATCAGGCGCTCGTGTTTCGGCACCTCTTCGACCAGCCCTTTCATGAAGGTGGTCTTGCCCGATCCGGTTTTGCCGCTGACCACTATGGTGCGGTGGTGGCGCACCGCCAGGCGCATGAAATCGGCGTATCGGCCAGCGGCTTTCAAGGCCAACAGTTCGCGCTCAAAGGGTTGCAGGCCGTCGTTGTGTTCAGGGTTTGGTGCGCTGGTTTTTTCGCCCACGCGGCCAAACAGGCCGTCCTGCTCGAAGTCACTCAGCCGGAGCACCACATTCGACGGCTTGCGGATGGTGATGGACACGGTGCCGCGCGGCACAGCGGGCGGTATGGCGAACTGGATGCGCTCGCCGGTGGGCAGCGTGGCCGACAGCAGCGGGCGTTCCTGGTTGATCTGCTGATCGCAGTAGGTGGCCAGCGCCGTGGCCAGGGACAAGCAACGCTCCTGTGTCATGGCCGGTGCGTTGACCGCTTGCCAACCATGGACCGTTTCCACCTGCAGCTCGCCGGGGCGGTTCACGCAGACCTCCAGCACGCCAGGGGCGTCCAACTGCTCGCGCAGCGGGCGCAGGAACTCCACCACCGAGGTGGCATCGCCGCACCAGCCGTCGAGCGGGTCTTCTTCAATGCCGGGCAGGGTGTTCATCGCCTTCACCTTTCCCGCGGCTGGAGTTCGTAGACCGAGGAAAAGTCCACGTCGCGGGCGACGTAGATGCCGACGATGCCGCCCTGGTTCTGGTACAGCAGGGGCGGGATGTTGATGGTGCTGTCCAGCACCTTCTCGGCCAGCTTGCTGGTGTTGTCGGTGGTGGACGGCAGGACGATGGTGTCGGCCTGCTGGTCTTGCGTCTGGTTCTGGATGACCAGCTTGACCGAGTCGTCGATCAGCGAGAGCAGCATGGCGGCGCCGATGCGTTCACCCCAGCGGTTGTCCACGAAACCATTAATGCCGGACTCGCCGAGCTGACCAGTGCCGGGCGACTCGATGTCCACCGTCACGCCATGGGGTGTTCGCACCCGGGTCCACAACACCGGTATGCGAACCATGCCGGGGCGGACCGACGAGATGCGGTATTCACCGTCCAGGTGTGAGCCGCGTTCGATCAGCAGCACGCGCCCGTTGTCGCCGTACACGTTGCGCTGCACCTGGCAGCCCACCAGGCCTGACGTGGCGCTGATCACCCTGGTTTTGAGAGCGCAGGTGAAGGCCGTGCCCTTGGGCAGCGTGAGGCTGCGGTCGCCCAGCGTGCTGGCCGCGACCTTGGGGGTGGCGGAGCCTTGCAGTTGACCGCCGAACAGGCCTGCAGAAGGCGCAGGCAGACCCGCGCCCGGTGAGGCCCCTGCCATAGAGCCGAGGGCGCCAAGGTTGGCCGTATCGCCACCTTGACCACCGGCCATCGCCGTGCTCTGGGTCAGGTTGTCGAGCAGGCCCTGCAGTTGTCTCTGGTAGGCCTGCAGGTTGCGACTGGTGTTGGCCACTGGATCGTCCGGGTCGGCCGAGGCGTCGCCGGGACCCGTTGCATTCGGCAGACCCGCTGAGCTGGAGTGCCCGCCAGGACGAGAAGACACGATCAGCACCGGGGCATCGTCTGCAGAGAGGCCTTTGGGCGTCGCAGGCCCACCGCTGCGCACCCCAATGGGCTCACCCACCTCGTGGGTCGGTAGCAAAGCTGGCACACGCGGCGCAGGTGGAGCCGTCATGTCCAGTGCGCGTGTCCCGGCGCTGGCGGCGGAGGGTTTGTCCCGCACCAGCTTGGCGTCTTCGTCTGTTGCCGGTCCGCCTGTGATGTAGCGGTTGATGGCAAAGCCCGCGAAAAGCACCAGGGTCAGCACCATCATGACGAGCCCCAGCGCGCCCTTGCGCGACCAGTTGGTACTGCGTGCGGCCGTCACTTGGGGGATACCGGGTTCACCCGGGAGCGGGGTGATGGTGTTGCCGTCAGGGGGCTCTGGTGTGGACGGGTTCTGGGCGTTGGCTTGATCGTTCATGGCCTGACTCCGGTGGGACGGTTGTCGAGAGAGGCGTTGGCAGCCTTGAGCACCCGCTGCACACCCGGGACAGTGGTCGCACCTTCCGCCGGGGCGCCATCCAGATCAAAGGCCTCGTTCCAGATTCCTACGACCGCGTTGCCCGCTCGCAGCATCAGTTGTCGGCTGACGCGGTCCACCACCAGCAGGTCGTCTTCCATCCGGGCGTTGACCAAGGTTTCGCTGCCATCGCCGAGCACATGGAAGACGGCTGGAACTTCGCGGTTGCCCGGAAAGCGCAGGTAGGTGAATCGCCCGTCGTCGTAGACCAGCGTCGGCACGATGTCTTGCGAGCCCGCACCTTCGGCCAGCGAATACAGGGAGTTCATCACCGTGGGGCTGGCCTGCAGGCGTTCAGCAACCACCTGTTGTGGCGTCGGATGAGACGGCAGCGGAGGCAAGGCGGCGAGTGCAGAGCGGTCTTTTGCTGACAGACCCGAGGCGGGCTTGGGTTGTGCTGGCGCCTTGAGGGTCAAGCGGTAGACGGGCTGTTGTCGGTCGCCGTCGGGCAGGACCACGAAACGCAGCGCATGCGTGCGCCGGTCCGTGACCACGGCCAGGTTGTTGGGCGCGTCCGCGCCAGACTTGGCTTTGACGAACAGATTTCGTCCACCTGGCTGAGCCGCCACGCACCAGACGGCATCTGCCTTGCTGCAATCGCCGCCTTGGCCTGCGGCCACCTCGGTGATCACTTCGTCTTGGGCGAGCACCACCAGGGTCACCATGCCCCGTTTGACGGGGACGGTCACCACCGCCGCTGGGTCGTAGACCACGTCGCGCAGGCGCGGGTCGGCTGACTTCGGATTCGTTTGAGCGAACAGGCTCAAAGACGCGGCGCAGGCAGCCAGTAGCGTCAAGGCAGTGCGCTTCATGGCCGTGCTCCCGCTGCCTGTGTATTGATCTCAGGGTCTGACCGGTAGGCGGTGACCACGAAGCCGAAGGGGTTCTCCAGCCGATCCGCTTCTTTGGCGAGCACCTTGGGCTGGTACTGGTAGACGATGCTGGCCACGTGGCGGGTCGTGACGTCTGGCAGGTTGCGGTCGGTCAGGCGAACCACTTTGTCGTAAGTGACCGTGGCGTCGCTCAGGTTGCCGCTTCGCCCGGAAGCCCGCAGGCGCACCCCCACGATGTTGATGCGCCATTCCTCAGCGGCGCCGATCTTCTTCTGCAGCGCGCCGTCGCCTTCGAACTGACGGTTGTATTCGGCGAAGACACCCGGCACGGCCATGCGCGCCACCTGGTCAAAGTCGCGCTGCAGGAACATCCAGCTGTAGCTTTCGCGTGCACGCACGAAGGCCGCCAGGTTGTGCTTGTCCAGCGCCTCCATCGCGGGAATGGTTTCTTCGCTCAGCCGCTGCTGGATGGTGGTTTCGCCAGTGACGCGGTCCACCACGATGGGAATTTCCACCACGCGGCGCAGCGGCCCCTGCACGAACACGGCAGCAATGCCGATCAAGCCGAGCACCAGCCCGGCCACCGCGACCCGCCAGGCCCTGCGCTCCGAGCGTTCGAGCATCAGCGCACGGTCGATTTCCCAGTCGCGGTTCGCGTTGAATGGCGCCGATTCGGCCTCGTTCAAAGGCTCCGGGGGCCGTTTCGGCCATGCGGCGGCTTTACCTGACATCAGGATGGCACTCATGGGGTTCTCCGTTGGGTCTGGGTGGTGGCGGGACTCAGACGGGTTTACGGCAGAAAGTCCGCCACCTTGCCGGTGCGGCCGAGCATTTCGTACTGCCGTTCGCGCTCACGAGATCGGGCAATGCGTTCTTCGCTGTCGGCCATGCCTTGCAGCATCTGCACTTGCGACACCTCGTGTGCGAGCAGGGCGTTTTCAGCGCCGATGCGGGCCTGGATTTCCTGCACCGACTTCTGGTCGGTGGTCGCGTTGATCTGGGTCATCAGCGACTGGATCTGCGTAAGTCGGCCCGCCGCAGTCTGCATGGCGTCTTGCAGCAGCCCTTTTTGTTGATAGGGCTGAGCCAGAGCGGCCTGGCACTGGGTGCGTGCGTCGCCTGTGAGGTCCATGCAGTTGTAGATCATGCTCACGTCGCGCAGCACCTTGGCCGTGGCGTTGAGCCCGCTGTAGCCCGACGTGTTGACCGCGTTGAGGTAGGTGAAGGCCTCGGCCGGGATGTAGTTTTTCAGCAGTGGGTTGTTGAACACATCGCCCAGGTTCCGGATGCCGTTGATGCTCTCGATTTGGGTTTGCAGTTGTCGAATCTGTTGAATCTGGTTGTTGATCTTGGTGATGTCGTTGATGACCTGCTGCACGGTCTGAACCAGGTTGGCCACGTCGATCACGGGGATGCCGGTGGCTCGGGCCTGGGTTGCGCCCAGAGCAATGAGGACGGCAGCGGCAACTTTGAGGCGGGTGTGCATGGTGAACTCCTTGGTGGGTGGGGTGGTCAGGACCGGCCGCGTTGGGCGGCGAGTTTGTAAGCGGCGGAGCGCGCAGCGCCATAGCCTCGACGGGCCATGGACGCGGCGGTGTATGGAAGACCGGCGCCTGCGCGGATGACGCCGCCAGCGCTGGCGGCAGCGCTGGCGCTGCGAGCGGACGATGCAGAACGCAGGCCCGAAACCATCATGGCGTTCTGGATCATCTGGATGCCCTGCTGAATGGCGGCACCGCCGGTGAGCGCCGAGGCCAGACTGGGCGCCTGAAAGCAGATGATGGCCATGAGGACCATGACGACGCAGTACTTCAGGCTTTCCCCGACGACGTTGAACGTCGAGCCCTGGAAGCCACCGTTGACCTGGACGGTTTGCACAATCGCATCGCCCATGAACGCACTGATGCCCAATGCGAAAAATGCAAACCAGGTCAGTACGACGGCATTCAGCACCATCGACAACCAGCTATCGAAAAAGCGTGCCGTGGGGCGCCACGCCAGGCACAAGACGAACAGCGGGCCAACCGCGATCACGAACGTCAGGAAGAGCTTGGCCAGCGTGACGACGAAGAGGGCGATGCAAAGAAAGACGACATTGCCGATGGAGCAGACCACGGCAGCGAAGAGCAGGTCCAGACGCATGATTCCCGCGTCCTTCAGCAGATCGAGCACCAGTTGGCTGGCGCCGTCATTGAACCGGTCCAACAGTGCGTAGGGTGAAGAAATCGTGGTGGGGTCTGCGGCTGCCGGTAGAAACGTGGTGGCCACACCCGTTGCCATCGCATTGGCGGTGTCGGCCACGTTCGCGATGTAGAAAGCCGATTGCAGAGCAAACGCCAGCACCAGACCGATCTTGAATACTTTCCAAAGAAAGGTGGGTACTGTTTCTGGAACCTCATTGCGCAAAACGGCCCACCCATACAGCGCCACCCAGATCGTCATCGCCGTCAGTGCGATTGGTGCGATCCCGGCCATGAGCGAACCCACAACGCCGAGCACGTAGGTGCTCAAGACCGCATCGAACTGTGAACCGACCCAGGCGAACATGAGGTTTCTCCTCGGCTATTGAACAGCGCTGACAGGGAGGCTTTTCAGACTGACGCACTTCCCCGAAATGTCGGGTTGCGCGCACTGCACCCACTGGCCTTTGACTTTCACGATCCAGGTGCGTGATCGCTTTTCAACGCCATAGGTCGAGGGCCTGCAGGTCGTGGCACGTGCAAAGACTTCGGTGCACTCAACCAGACCCAAATCGCTCTCCAGCATCTTCCAACCGCCTCCAGCACAACCAGGCTTGGCGGCTGGGCATGGCGAGCCCAAGGCTACCGACGGGAGCGGCGGCACCTCCACCTTCTTGGTGTCATCGGTCATGACACGGACCGCCTCATTGCCTTTGACGAACTGGGCCGAGGCTGTGCTGAGGGCCAACGCGAAAGCGATCAGCGCAAACCATTGAACGTGTGGTTTCATGGGGTTCTCCTTGAAGTACGTGATTTGCGATCCTGAACCTCGCGCAGAAGCTCGGGAAGCCACAGAAACGGATCGTTACCGTGCCGTTCACGAACGGTGTCGAGCAGGGCCACGTTGTCGGTGGTGGCCGAGAGCACGGTGATGAAATCGTCCATGCCGCTGAGGTCCAGCTCGCAGATGGCGCTGCTGTGGCCCTGTTTGACGAGGAAGCGCCGCCCGCCTTGCGCGCCCAGGCTGCGCACGATGCCGAATTCGGCCTCGCTGAGCCCAAAACCTTCGACGTATTCCTCGCGCAACGCTTCCGGGTTGGCCAGGAAGATCTTGGTCACGCTCTGTTCGACCATGGTCCTCCCGATGGGGTGGCGCAGCACATCGGACGGGCTCTGGGTGTCGAAAATGCCCAGGCCGTTTTGCTTGCGAATGGTCTTCTGCTTCTGTTTGGCGAAGTCGCTGAAGATCTCGTGGTCCAGCGCTTTCCAGAATTCCGAGATCACATAGATCAGGCGTTCGCCGTTTACCAGCTCTTCCATGACCTGCAGCAGGTAGAGCATGATCGGCGTCCTCACCTCGGGCAGGTCCAGAAACTCTGTGGTGTCGAAGGCGATCACCGATGCCGCATCCAGGTCCGCCAACTGGTCGTTGGCTTGGTCGAACACCCAGCCCAGGGCACCGCCCTCACACCAGCGCCCGAGACGCTCGTACAAGCTGTTTTCACCTGACTTCGGCAGGTTCTGGCGAATCGTCGAGAAGCGCCGTAGAGCGGTTGGCATGTTGGCCACCGTCTTGACGGCGTCAGCAATCGCGCGCTCATCGGCCGGCAGCAAGGGCAGGGCGGGTGTGGCGATGCAAATCCGGATCAGCTGTTCCCAGAACTGGATACGCGCTGGTGTCGGGTCGCGCTGCAGCGGGTTCAGGTGGGTGGGCTTGCCCGCTTCGAGGGTGAAGTAGCGGCCGTTCAGGGCGCGGATCGCGATCTCGCAACCCCGGTCCAGATCGAACAGCACCAGCCGCGGGGCCGGGTTCCACTTTCGGGTGAGCGTGAGCAAGAACATTTCCAGCGTGGTCTTGCCGACGCCGGTGGAGCCGATGATGATGGTGTTGCCCGGCAGCTTCTTGTCGGCAGAGTCTTCGCCTTCCGGGCTACTGTGCAGGTTCAAATAGAAGGGCTGGCCCGATGGGGTGCGCAGCAAGGCCAGCGCTTCTCCCCAGGGGTTGCCGTCGCGCTTGCCGCGGGCAAAGTTGTGACCGCTGGCAAGGGCCGCGAAAGCGCGGGACGACAACTTGGCATCGCGCGGGCGCCACTGCCAGTTGCCGGGCATCTGGGCAAACCAGGCGGCATCGGCCACCAGATCAACCGGCGACATCTGCTGGCTGGACGCCTCACCCACGGCTCCAATCGCCTGTGCGGCCCGTCGCCCGGCATCGGCCAGACTGTCTTCGCCGGGCTGACCGAACACCACCAGGCTGTAGTGGTACTCACCCATGCAGAACTGCCCATCACCCAGCTCGTTGAGCGCTTCGTCCATATCGGCGATCTGGCTGGCCACCACGTCGTCGCTGGCGATCAGCTGGTCGCGTTGCAGCTCCAGCGCACGCATGGCTTCGCGCCGGGGCAGTATCGAGAAGCTCTGGGTTTCGATGAACTCGCTGTCTTCGTACAGCAGCGCGTTCAGGATGCCAGGCTCCACCGCATCGGCGTATTCCTTGATGTCCACCAGGGCCGCGCAACGGCGCTGTTCGCCATAGCGCAGTTCCAGCTTGTCGCCACCGAAAGAAAGGCGGGTGGTAGGCAAGGTTCGGTACAGTGGCCCTGCCGCAAGGGGAACCGGCCTCCAGCTGCCGTTGACCAGGTAACCCAGAAACTCCGCCAGTTCGGAGTACCGCCTTGAACCTTGCATGCGGGCCCCCAGCATTTGAGGGCCAAAGCCGCGCAGCACCCGGTGTACGAAAGCGGTTCGTTCTTCCATGACGCGCAAGGCCTCTGCATGCGCTGCGCCAATGGCGGTCTTCGAACGCTGGGTCGATTGCAGTGCCCGGCTGAGGCGCGAGGAATTGGGCCGGTAAACGAGCGTCAGGTACAGCTCGTTGCTCATCATGGCGTGTTTGCCCAGCCTGGCCTGGTAGGCCTGTGACAGGTCGCGCGCAAAGCCAGCTTGCAGCGGGTCTTCCAGTTGGTCATGGATCTTTCGGTGCAGTCGGTGCGTCCACACGGCCCATTGGCCGCCGGCCAGGTTGCGCATCAGGCTGCACAGGGCTTCATGCCGTTCGGTGATCAGGTGTTCGTCGGCGCATTCAAAGGCCACGCCGTCGAGACGCCACACGCGCATGAAATCCCCTCCGCGTGTGATGACGTCGTGCTCGCTGACCAACGAGGAAAAGGGGATAAACCGCGTGAGCGGGTTTTCCTTCAGCGCCTGTGCCCAGTGGCGTGGTTGTGGCTGCCCTGCGGCAGGTCGCCCAGGGCGACGACGGGCCGCGCCGCCGGATCGGTCAAACATGCCAAACATCGGAGCCTCCCCGGTAGAGCGTGGGCGAGTAGCTGCGTGCGCGCCAGAACCGCCGGTTGCGGTCGTGCAGCTTCAGCTTGATGGCCACAAAGATCTGCCGGAACCGCTGGTCATCGCGGGCCGTCAACCAGCGCATCCAGAGCAACACCGGTGCAATGGAAAGCACCACACCCAGCGCAAGCCACCAGCTCACCAGGATGCCGCCCCACATGATCAGCAACATTCCGGTGCCAAACAGGATCACCAGCGGCACCAGCGGGATGCCCAGCTTCATGGCCGGGCGCGTGGCGCCCTTGTAGATGGCTTCGGCCCGCATGGTCTGCACCTTCAGCCGTCAGCTAACGATGTAACTGGCAAAGGCCGCCGCCCCGCCCACCAGCGTGCCGCCAATCAGCACATTGGCTACATCGGCCAGGCGCGCGCCTTGAAAGATCATCTTGAAACCGGCCCAGATGATCGCGATGGTCACCACTGCAATCGAGATCGTCACCAGGATGGTGTTGACGTTGGTGACCGTGGTGTTGATCTTGTCGAAGCCCTGTGCCCAGCTCTTTGAGGCTGCGGCCAACAGCAACAGGGCGGTTGCGGTGTGGCGCATGGAAACGAAGAGATGAAAGCGGTTCATGACGGCTCCTTCACGGGGTTGGGTTGTCTGATGGGGAGAGGGTTGCGGGCTGCGGAGACCACCTTGCGCACGTAGCCATGGCGAAAGCCGGTGGTGAAGTTGCCGCCGTAGTAGCAGGAGAGGGCAGCGCGCAGAGCTGCCTGCTCTGCTGATTTCCGAGACGACTTGCGTCGCGCCCGCTCGAAACACTCGCTCAACACGGTCTGCATGGCGGCCAGGTTGGAGCAAGGTTCGAAGGCCGATTCCAACGACAGGCCCAGGCGCTGGAAGTTGCCCAGGTTGATCTGCCCGAGGCCCACGCTGAAGTTGCGGCCAGCAGCCTGCAGAGCCAGCGCGGTGGCCAGTGCCTCGGTGCGGTGGCGGGGTTGGCGTTGCAGCGAACCGCCCACGACGCCGATGGCCCAGGGGTTGAAGGCGCTTTCGACGGCGACGAGCGCGTGCGCGGTGGTCAGGTGGACCTGTGGCGCGCAGGCCAAGGCCAGTGCCGCGAAGGTAGATGCTTCCATGGCGCAGCCCTCACGGACGGGAGCGAAGCCAGGTGGCATGGTCGTTGTCGTACTGGGTGTCCCAAGTGCCCAGTTGGGACTTCGCGACTGGGCTGAAGTCCGTCACAGTGTCGCCACCCATGTCCCACCAGGTGCGTGTGAACGGCTTGCCGTCGATCGTGACCGTGATCGCCCCGGTGTAGTCGCAGGTGTAGATCGGACCGCTCTCGGACTCATGCACCCGGGTGTACTGGGGTGGGCAGTTGCCCGGCGCCCGAGCCCACACATGCCGAGCCGAGTTGCCCGCGCCAGACATCCCGCACGTAGGAAAGGCCTTGCCCCGAGCCAGATCCCGAAGCACCTTTCGGATCGGTGGCACACACTGAGGGACTGACTTCCAGCTCGGTGCCGCAAAGCACAGCAGAACCAGGCAGCCATCGACGGCGCGTGCCGCCGATGGTGCGAGGAGCCCCAAAGTGAGCAACAAGCTGGCGGCGGCGCTCGCTAGCGTTGCCGCCAAGCTTCTCGGCAGGTTTGCCGCTTTCGTGGAATGCCAGCACAGGGTGTGAGCGAGAGGTGGATGGTTCATGGTCAAGTCCTCGGTTCGACGTTGTTCGTGAGGTGGCAGTGCTTGCCGTTTCTCTGAACACCGTGAGGTCAATGTAGGACTTGAAACCCCCTGCGCTGCTGCTGGATTTGGGCTGTTTTCCAGCACATTTGCACCGTGCGCAGTCGGTGTCTGCTGGGCGCGCTGAAAAAAGAAAGCCCGGCACGAGGGCCGGGCAAATTCAAAGTCGCTGTCACACGACTTTTCAGGGAGGAGGGCCGACTGTTCAGGCCGACCCGGATGCATTATCGATTCAGGTCGCTAAAGACGTCTGCGAAAAATTGGGCCTGATGCACAGCAGTGCCCCTCATTGGGAGTACTTCACGTCCGCACCACGGGCATGTCTTCCCATCGCGTTGTGTACTGCGGCGTGCGCCGCTCCTGCTTCATCGCCCAGCGCCTGCGATCTCCTTCTAGGCCAGAGCTGCCCAGGAGGACCGTGCCCCGGCCATAGCGGCGGTTGAGCCCATCCAGGGCACCCATTAACCGGCCCTTGTCCCGTCTCTCACCAGGCTCCTCGTCAAGCAGCAGTTCACCCTGGTGCACCGCAGCCGGTTGCAACGCCATCAGCATCACCCCGGCCTTGGCGTACAGGAATTCCGGCTTGTAGATGCAGCGCAGGCCCGTCAGGGCTGCGTCGGCGATCAGCGAACTGTCGGCGGTGGGTCTTCGTAACGGCACCACGATGGACCGGCTGTACTGGGGATCGGGCCGGAACGGACTGGTCCGCACAAAGGTCAAGACCTGGTTGGCGAGACCTTCCTGGCGCCGCAACTTCTCGGCCGCCCGGCTGGCGAACTCGCTGACGGCTTCACTGAGGTCTTCCAGTGCGGTCACCGGGCGACCAAACGACCGGGTGCAGGCGATTTCCTGTTTGTCCGGTGCAACGTCTTGCAGAACCACACAGGACTGCCCCTGCAGCTCACGCACCGTGCGCTCCAGCACCACCGACCAGCGCTGGCGTACCGTGGCCAGGTCCATGCGGGCGAGAGCAAGCACCGTGTGGATGCCACCCTCTTTGAGCTGTGCGGCAATGCGACGACCCACGCCCCAGACTTCCTCGACCGGCGTGGCCGCCAGCACCACATCTCGTGCTGTTGGTTCCAGTGCAGCCAGGTTGCAGATTTGGGCCAGTTCGGCGGGGTAACTGCCGGGTTTGCGTTCGGCTGTCTTGGCGATGTGGTTGGCCAGCTTGGCCAGGGTCTTGGTCGGCCCGATGCCGATGCAGCAGGGGATGCCCACCCACTGCAACACCCTTTCGCGGATCACCCGGCTGCGTTGGACCAGGTCACCCCGGATACCCGAGAGATCCACAAACGACTCGTCGATGGAATAGATCTCCTGCCGGTGACCGAGCCCGGCCACCAGGCTCATCATGCGGTCGCTTAGGTCTCCGTACAGCGGGAAGTTCGCCGAGAGTGCAACCAGCCCCTGGGATTCCGCCAGATGCCGGATCTTGAACCAGGGAGCCCCCATGGCAATGCCCAGGGCCTTGGCCTCGTTGGAGCGGGCAATCGCGCAACCGTCGTTGTTGGAGAGCACCACCACCGGTTTGCTGTTCAGGCTGGGGCGGAACACACGCTCGCAGGAGACGTAGAAATTGTTGCCATCGACCAGGGCATACAGCGGGGAAGCCATGAAGCATTCGCAGAGATGTTCAACAAGATTCAGCGCTTGAACTGCTTGATCGCCGCGATCACCACGCCCCAGACCTCAACCGTCTGGCCTTCGGTCGGCACGATGTCGGCAAAGGTCGGGTTGGCTGCTTTTAGCTTCAGCCGCCCCCCGCGTTGCCAGAGCTCCTTGCAGGTGAAGTCCCCGTCCACCACCGCCACCACAATCTGGCCGTGGCTGGGCTTGATGGCCCGGTCCACCAGCAGCACATCCCCATCAAAGATGCCCGCCTCGCGCATGGACTCACCCCGCACCGTCATGCTGTAGGTGGCCTGTGGATGTTTGATCAGGTGTTCGAGCACGTCGATGCGTTTGGCCTGGAAGTCCTCCGCCGGCGACGGAAAACCCGCCCGAATCCGGGATTCAAGTTGGAAAGCGGGAAGTGGGCATTCGGCCAAGGGCCTCGGTGGGCTGCAGCTTCCTGACGCTGCACCAGGGAACATGGGTG
The DNA here is from genome assembly GCA_003241965.1 of Burkholderiales bacterium. Taxonomy (GTDB): domain Bacteria; phylum Pseudomonadota; class Gammaproteobacteria; order Burkholderiales; family Burkholderiaceae_C; genus Hydrogenophaga. The sequence continues at coordinate 35,008 of QBMB01000002.1, forward strand.
ACAACAGGTGATCTTCTACAATACTGGACATAATAACAGTATAGAGGCCAAGCCCATCCCTTGGGAATGCTTCACAGAAAACCGGCGCGAATCCGCGCATAGGATGGAACCATGTGCAGTCACTACGAAGGCGTGCGGGACGTCCAGGTCTTGCGAAAGGTGTTCCAGGTGGAGCCACCGGCCGACTTGGGAAAAACCGATCTCTGGCCGGGATACCCCGGCCTGCTGATCCGCCGCCCCAGGGAGAAGGACTCGGGGGATGACGCGGTGCCTGATAGGGAAGCGTTACCCGGCCTGTTTGGCCTGGTACCCCACTGGGCGACCGACCTGAAGATCTGCCGCAGTACCTACAACGCCCGCAGCGAGACGGTGGCCACCAAACCAAGTTTTCGGGAGGCCTGGAAGCGGGCGCAGCACTGCATCATCCCGGCCCAGGCCATCTACGAACCGGACTGGCGCAGCGGCAAGGCTATTCCCACTCGTATCGAACGGTCAGACGGTCGGCCCATGGGCATTGCAGGTTTGTGGTCTGCCTGGAAGTCTCCCCAGGGGGAATGGGTGCACAGCTACACCATGCTGACGACCAACGCCGATACCCACCCGCTGATGAACCAGTTTCACAAGCCGACCGACGAGAAACGCATGGTTGTGGTGTTGCCGGAGTCGGTCTATGACGAGTGGCTGGTAGCGACGGCTGAGCGCTGTGAGCAGTTCCTGGCGCCATTTGCGGCGGAGGGTTTGAGGGTGGGAAGTGAACGAGATTGAAGGAGGGTGGGAGACTGCTTCGCAGCGAAAGCGGTCTGCAGGGAGCAGGCCGTGACCTCACGGATGTTTGCCGGCAGCGGACGCCGGAGTGCCAGAGAACCTCGCAGCTCGAAGACTGGTTTCGCCTTCAAAGCCGACATCGGCAATAGGCCGCCTAGGCTGTGCCGTCTCGTAGGTGAATTAGCCCCACTGGATACCTTGCCGAACTACATGACTTGATGCATTCGTGGAAAACTCAGATGCTCCATCGGTTCGCGAGCCGCTTGGTGCTCTCGAACCACACCAACGCCCCCAGGCAAAACGCCGCACCACTCAGCAAGAGCGCAGTGGATGGTGTCGCGAACAGAAACAGGTCGCTGATGGCTGGCACTCCCAGAACGAGCGCCAGCAGCACACACGTGCCCAATACGATCCAGCCGAAAGCGGCATTCCAGGTTCGCGCTGATTCGCTTCGAGTTGTCCATGTCCGGTTGACATGGATGAGCACCAGATTGCTTACCACCAGGACTGTGAACGCGAGCGCACGTGCCGTCTCGTCGGAGCCGGATGCCGATCGGGCAAGCAGGTAGGCCATCAGCACGATGCCGAAAAGTCCGCCGCCTTGAAGCGCTCCGCGCAACAGGACTTGCTTGTCGAAGAGTCGTGCATCCGGTCGCCTTGGTGGAACCCGCATGGCTTCTGCCTCCAACGGCTCGGCTTCGAAGACGATGGAGCATGCCGGGTCAATGATCAGCTGCAGGAACAGGATGTGCACCGGCATCAGCACCATCGGCCAGCCCAGAATCAGCGGCACGATCGACAGTCCGATAATCGGCAGATGCACCGCCAAGACGAAGGCTATGGCCTTTCGCAGGTTGGCAAAAACGCGACGTCCGTAACGCACGGCCGTCACCAGGGACGCGAAATCGTCGCCCAGCAGCACCAAAGCCGCGGCCTCGCGGGCGACGTCGGTACCGCGAGCACCCATCGCGACGCCGATGTGGGCAGCCTTGAGGGCGGGTGCGTCGTTGACGCCGTCCCCGGTCATCGCGACCACATCGCCTCGTTTGCGAAAAGCCTGTACCAGCCGAAGCTTCTGTTCGGGCTGCACACGACAAAACACATGGGTGTCGGCCAGGCGCGCTGCCAGTGCTGCGTCATCCAGTCGGTCCAACTCTGGGCCTGTCACGGCCCGCCCGTCGGCGACCAAGCCTGCTTGTCGTGCAATGGCCAGTGCTGTGTGGGGATGGTCGCCCGTGATCATCACGACCCGGATACCTGCAGATCGGCACTCGGCGATGGCAGCCGGCACATCCGGTCTCACCGGATCCTCCAGTGCAACCAGTCCCACGAACTCGAACTCGAAGTCGTGCTGGCCGCTGGGCAACTCACCTGAGGGAAAGAAGGCCCGTGCGACCGCCAGGACCCGCAACCCTTCGGCAGCCATCGCCTCAACCTGCTGCGAAATAGGCTCCTGCTGCGATGGATCGAGGTGACAGAGGTCCATGATCGCCTCTGGCGCACCCTTGGCAGCAACCAGTCGGTCCTGTTGATCCGGTGACTGCCAGACGCGGGACATGGCGAGCATCTGCGGCGACAGCGGATAGTCGTCGATCAGATCCCAGTCCACGTGCAGATGTTCTGTACCCGACAGGCGACACTGACCCGCTTCGGCGATGGCGGACTCCATCGGATCGAACGCGCGGCGGTGACTTGCGAGCACGGCGTACTCCAGCACCGGGTGAAGCGCCTCCTGCAAGTCTGGAGCGTCTGTTGTACCCAGATACTGCTGCCGCCCAGCTGACCACAGCTTGCGCACCGCCATGCGGTTCATCGTCAGCGTGCCTGTTTTGTCGACACACAGCACCGTCGTCGCCCCGAGCAGTTCGACGGCCGGCATGCTGCGTGTGAGCACCTTCTCGCGCGCGAGTCGCCAGGCACCGAGACCGAGGAAGATCGTCAACACGACCGGCAGCTCTTCCGGAAGGATGGCCATCGCGAGCGTCAGGCCGGCCAGCAACCCATGCAGCCAGTCGCCGCGCGACATGCCCCAGGCCAAGGCGAGCACCGCGGCGAGGCTGAGACCGGACGCAGCCACCCAAGTGACGATCCGCTGTGTCTCGCGCTGGACCGGCGTGGTCTCGGTGGCAATCGACTTCAAGGAGCTGCCGATGCGTCCCAGGGCGCTGCGCGCGCCGGTGGCCAGCACGATGCCCTTGCCTATGCCCTGCGTGACCAGCGTGCCCGAGAGAGCCTGGCTGCGAGGATCTGGGTCGCCGGCGGCGACAACTTCGTTCGTCTGCTTCAGCACAGGGACCGATTCGCCGGTCAGCAGCGATTCGTCGATCGTCAGGTTCGATGCTTCGATCAACTGGAGGTCGGCAGGCACCCGATCGCCTTCGGCGAGCAGGACGGTATCGCCGACGACCAGTTCGCGGCCAGCTATCCTGACAGCCTGCCCATCGCGGATCACCAGCGCACGCGGGCTTGACAGGTCTCGCAACGCCTCCAGTGACTGTTCGCTGCGGCGCTTCTGGACGTAAGTGATGCCGATGACGACCAGCACGAACCCGAGCAACATCAGGGCTTCATGCCGGTCGCCCAGCGCCAGGTAAATGGCCCCGCAGGCTACCAGCAGCAGGAACATCGGCTCCAGCACCACATCCCGAAGCAAGCCCCACGCGCCGCGCTGCGCCGTGGCGGGCAGCTCGTTGGGGCCTTGTTGCGACAGGCGCTGGCGTGCCTCGATCGACGTTAGACCACGGGCAGGAACGGTCTCCATACTGTCGTCCTGGCCTACGGGCTATGGCATGGCCACCGAATGGTCCAGGTCGGGCCGTTGCCAGGGGTCCACGTGGGTCATGAGGTTGAGGACGCGGTGTCGCCGCATCACCCGGCTGCGGGCTTCCACGGCAATGTCGTGGCCAGCTTCGACACTCAGGAAGGCATCGACCTCGATGTGTGCATCGACCACGATCATGTCGCCCATCTTGCGGGTGCGGATGTCGTGCACGCCCTGGATGCCGGGGGTTCCTTCCAGCGTGGTTCGGATGGCGGCAACCTCGGCGTCGTCGATAGAGCGATCCATCAGGTCGTGCAGGGCGTCCCAGCCGAATGTCCAACCCATCTTGGACACCATGAAGCCGACGATGGCGGCGGCGATGGGGTCGAGGATCGGGTAGCCAGCGAGGTTGCCGGCGATACCGATGCCCACCACCAGCGAAGAAGCTGCATCGGACCGCGCATGCCAGGCGTTGGCCACCAGCATGCTCGACTTGACCCGTTTGGCCACCGAGAGCATGTAGCGAAACAACAGTTCCTTGGCGACCAGCGCGCCGCCAGCCACCCAGAGCGCCGCCACATGCACCTTCTGGACCGTTTCGGGTTGTTCCAGCTTGAGGAACGCGGACCACAACATGCCCAGCCCAACGGCCAGCAGGATCGCACCCAGGACGAGACTGGCCGCGGTCTCGAACCTATGGTGACCATACGGATGGCCCTCGTCAGCGTCCTTCTGGCTGTGGTGGTTGGCAAACAGCACGACGAAGTCGGCGACCAGATCGGACAGCGAGTGGATGCCGTCAGCGATCAGGCCCTGGGACTTCGCCAAGACACCCGCCACGAGCTGCGTGGTGGTCAGGACCAGATTGACGGCGACGCTGACCCAGGTGCTGCGCGACGCAGCGGCCGCCCTTTCGGTGGGGCTGTGGTCGGGGTCTTCGGTGTCGTCGGTGGGATTCAAGAATGGCATGGCATGGCATGTTCAATGCGAGTGGGAAGAGCCGGACATGGCTCACTTCGCGTTTTCAGCATACGCGCCAGACCTTAACTGGCCATTGATCTACCGCAGGCCCATCCATGCTGGCTCCAGCTATCGTCGGTCAGCGATTTAGATGCTGGATCGATGAACACAAGCTGAATGCGCCATTCAGCATGCGTACACGGTGGTCTTTCCACAATGCCCCCAACACCACGGCCTAACCGTGGTCACCCGCGAACCCGCTCGAAAGGAGCCCCCATGAAATCCACCGTCCATCTGCGCCAGGGCCTGCTGGTGCTGTCTCTGGGCCTGGCCGCCTTGCCTGCAGCGGCCACAGACGATTGCGAAGCGCCGCTCAATCGCTGGCAGTCACGCGACGCCGTGCGGCAGATGGCCGCTGCACAGGGCTGGCAGATCCAGCGGCTGAAGATCGACGACGGTTGCTACGAAGTTCGCGGCACAGACGCCCAAGGCCGCAGCTTCAAAGCCAAGATCGATCCGGAAACCCTGAAGGTGTTGAAGCTCAAGCAAGACGACCACCAGCGCGATCGCGATGAAAAGGCCTCGCAGCCAGTCCGCCCCGCACAAGCCGATGGTGCCACCCCTTCATCGCCTTTGCCGCCCCCCGGTAGCGCGCCGCGCGGCCAGATCGAGTAACCACCTCTCATTCCCCAACTTCACAGGAACATCACCATGTCCAAACCGCTTCTGACCATTCTGGCCACCGCCTGCGCATTGGCCCTTCCCGCTCTGGCACACAGCCGTCAGGTCACGCTGACCGCCCAGCTCAAAGACTACGGAGGCAATGGCGCCTACGTGGCGGCGTACCTGACCGATGCCAAAGGCGCCTACGTGCGCACGCTGTGGGTGGCCGGAGGCAAAGCCAAGTACCACAAGCACCTGTCCGACTGGAGCCGCCTGTCCGCAGGTGACACCAAGCGCCTGGACGGCGTCACCGGCGCCAGCGTGGGCTCGGGGCGCACCCTCAAGGTCACGGCCGATCTGGCGGACGCGCTGATCGACGCAGGCTATGAAATTCGCCTCGATGCCGCTGCAGAAGACATGCGTGACAGTCCGTCGGAGGTTCGCATGCCCCTGTCCACCGCCAATGTCGGCAAGCCGCAGGCCGGCAAGCAGTACATCCAGTCGGTGACCTTGCAACTCAAGTAAAGGCTTTCGCATGAGCTGGAAAGGCATCCACCGCTGGTTGGGACTGACCGTAGGCACCCTGGCCGTGGTGCTGGGTGTCAGTGGCGCCATCCTGGCGATCGATCCGGTGCAGCAGGCGTGGCAGGCACCCGCCGCACCCGGCGACTTGCCCGTGGCCACGCTGGTGGAGCGCGTGACGCGCACCGTTCCGGGCGCGGAAGAGATTCGCCACCTGCCATCGGGTGCCGTCGTGGTGTTCAGCTTTGCCGGCGACCAGCCGCAGGCGCGGTATGTGGACCCGACCGATGGACGGGTACTGGGCGACTGGCAAGCCTCGGCCCTGCCGCGCTGGGTGAAGAACCTGCACCGCTCGCTGCTGTTGGGCGATGCCGGGCGCTGGGGCGCAGCGGGCATTGCGCTGGCCATGGCCTTGTTGTGCGTCTCTGCCCTGGTGCTGTTGCTGCGGCGCATGGGCGGCTGGCGACAGCTGGCGGCGCGGGTGCGTGGCTCGGTGGCGCAGCGCATCCACGTGGTTGCGGGCCGTGTGGTGCTCCTCGTCCTGTGCCTGAGCTCGATCACGGCGCTGACCATGAGCGCGTCCACGCTGGGGCTGGTGGCTCTGGACGCCGGGACCGAGCCGGATGTGCTTTCGGTGGTTGTCAGCCAACCAGCCTTACCCGGCGCGCAACTGGCTGCGCTGCAAACCCTGGTGGTGCAGGATCTGCGCAAGCTGAATTTCCCGGGCGCCACCGATCCTGAGGACACCTGGAAGGTCGCCACCACACAGGGTCAAGGCTGGATCGATCGGTACTCGGGCCAGATGCTGGCCTGGCAAGACGCCACCCTGGCTCAGCGCGTCTACGACTGGGCCGTGGTGCTTCACACGGGCGAAGCGGCCTGGCCCTGGGCCGTGGTGCTCGGGCTCGTGGGCGCCAGCGTGCTGCTGTTCTGGCTGTCGGGTGTTGTCATCTGGTGGCAAGCCCGCCGAGAGTCGCCGCACATCACGGGCAACGCACCGATGGCACAGGCCGATGTGCTCATCTTCGTGGCCAGCGAAGGCGGCAGCACCTGGGGTTTTGCGCAAACGCTGCAAGACGCGCTGAGACAGGGCGGCCACCGCGTGCACACCAGCGCGCTGGAGAATTTTCAGACCATGGCCGCCACACGGCAGGTGTTTGTGCTGGCCGCCACCTATGGCGAAGGCCAGGCTCCGGCCCACGCCAGCCGGGCTCTGTCCCACATCGCCACACTTAAAGCCAGCGATGTGCCTGTGACCGTGCTGGGCTTTGGCGACCGGCAGTACCCGACCTTCTGCGCCTTTGCCGTGGCGCTGGATCAGACGCTGCGGGGCCAGGGCTGGCCGTCGTTGCTGCCGCTGGAGTGCATCCACCAGCAATCGGGCCAGCAGTTCGCGCGCTGGGGCGCTGACTTGGCCAAAGCACTCGGCGAACCGCTGGTGCTGGAGCATGTACCGCGCGTGCCAGCCACCACTGCGCTCACGCTGATCTCGCGCCAAGACTTCGTCGGTATCAGTGGACAGTCCACAGCGATCTTGCGCTTTGCATGGCCTGCACAAAGTCTGGGCGCCCGCGTGCTAGGGCGGGGTCTGGCCCAGTTTGCCGCAGGCGATCTCGTGGGCATCGTGCCACCGGGTTCGGCCGTGCCGCGGTACTACTCGCTGGCCTCGGGCTGGCAGGACGGGTTCCTGGAAATCTGCGTGCGTCAAATGCCTGGGGGTCTGTGTTCCACGCACTTGCTGGGCCTGCAAACGGGGGACTTCATCACCGCCTTCATCCGGCCCAACCCCGGGTTCGCTCTGCCAAGCAAGCGCAAGCCGGTGTTGCTGATCGGGGCGGGCACAGGGGTGGCACCGCTGGCGGGCTTCATCCGTCGCAACGACAGACTGGCGCCCATGCACCTGTACTTTGGTGGACGCGACCCGGCGCAGGACTTCTACTTCGGTCCCGATATTCAACGCTGGCTTGGCGAAGGGCGCCTGGCAACGCTGCACACCGTTTTCTCGCGCGTGCCCGACGGCGGCGGCTATGTGCAGGACGCCCTGCGCAGAGACGCCGACGCCGTGCGAAGCCTGGTTGCACAGGGCGCTATCGTGCGTGTGTGCGGCAGCCGGGCCATGGCGCAGGGTGTGGTCGAAGCGCTCGACGCGGTACTAGCGCCACTGCAGCTCAGCGTCGCAAACCTGAAATCAAAGGAACGTTATGCCGAAGATGTCTTCTGAGTCGGCTGTGGCGTGCAAGCGCACCACCCTGAACGGCCCGACCATGGGCACACGCTGGTCGGCCATAGTCGACGCCGACCACACCTTGGACGTGACCGCCTTGCGCCAGGACCTCGCCGCTGAGGTGGAGCAGGTGGATGCGCAGATGTCACCCTGGAAACCGGACAGCGACCTCATGCGCCTCAACCGCGCGTCCGTGGGCGACTGGGTGAACCTGCCCGACGAAATCATGGAGGTGCTGGCCTGTGCGCTCGATGTCCACCGGCTGAGCGCTGGAGCATTCGACCCGTGCGTGGGCGCGCTGGTCGATGCCTGGGGGTTTGGCGCGGTGCGCGATGTGCCCGATTCGGAAGCGATCCGCACCGCACGCCAGACCACACCACGCCATGCGGACGGCTGCCTGGAGCTGGACAAACCCGCAGGCCGTGTGCGCAAGCGCGAGTCCTTGCAGCTCGATCTGTGCGGCATCGCCAAAGGCTATGCGGTCGATCGCATGGTCAGCGTGCTGCAAAAGCATGGTGTGCGGCATGCGCTGGCAGCGCTGGATGGTGAGCTATGCGCATTGGGCAGCCAGGCCAGCGGTGTGCCCTGGTCTGTGGCGCTCGAACGCCCCGAGGCGGGGCTCCGCGCGGTGCACGGTGTCATAGAACTTGATGGTGTGGCGGTGGCCACCTCGGGCGACTATCGACGCTTCTTGCAAGTGGGCGATGCGCGCCTGGCCCACACCATGGACGCCCGCCGCTGTGCGCCCGTGAACAACGCCGTGGCATCCGTCACCGTGCTGGCACGCAGCTGTATGCACGCGGATGCCTGGGCCACGGCCTTGCTGGTAGCAGGCCCCGATGAAGGTTTGACCATGGCTCAGCGCATGGGGTTGGATGTGCTTTTTCTGCTTCGCCGCGCTGAAGGTTTGATCGAGGTGGGACTGGGCCGGTTTAGCAAATAGCGCTATTCAACATCGCTGCGACGGGCATGGCGACCAAAGCATCTTCCCGTGCTTTATGGCTTGATCGTCAACTCGTTGTGGATGGTGTGGGCACCCTCGGAGGTCCGCGCGGCGCAGATGGCAGCGTCGATCTGAGTCTGACTTGACACCGCGCCCGTGAGCCGAACGTCGCCTTTGGTCGTGACGACTGCGATGTCCAGACCTGCCAAACCGGGTTCGTTGTTCAGAGCGGATTTGACATGGATCGTGATGTCGGCGTCTGCAACGTTGACCGCTGGACTTGCGGTCATCTCTTGTTGCGGACTCGAGCGATCTGCTTTGTTGCATGCGGTCAGCAGCACCGTGCAGCAGGCGACCAACAGGAAAACCCGATTGATGGATTTCATGGGATTCTTTCGTGGGACACAGGGTAGAAAACCGCTTTTGTCTGCGGCTTTTCTCGGCATGAATGAAGACACAGGGGCAAAACGCTTCAGGTCATATGGCGCGGGGCGGTCTGCTGCGATGGACTTTGAGGATCACCTGGGTGCTGCTGTAGCACGTAGGGCAGAGAAAAGAACGCCACGGTAAACACGACAAACACTGTGATGGCAATCACCTGTGCGATGGGTTGAAGGAAGTTCTTGAGGTCGGAGTTCATGGAGGATCCTGTGAGGGCGGGAGTTTTGAGAGGTTGAGGGCAATGGGTCTGCTCTGGACCTTGGAGCCATGTTGCAACCATGCGGCTGAACCTTGGCTGAATGGCCTTGACCGGGTACGTGCACATAGGAGTCCCCGGTTGGTCGTACAACTCGCACAGCGCCACGCCATTGGCTTTCGATTCGCGCACAATCCGCCCACTTTGGGTTCGAGGGGTCACTTTTAAGGCGAGACCAGGCTGGCCTTTCCTGGATGACCGATGACGGAGGTGCTGCGTCGTTAAGCCCTTCCATCCTCGAATGACAGGTGACCGACGTAGCCGACATTCAGGCGTGCTGGACCACCGCCAGCATCCAGCCTAAAGCAGGCCGTAAAGGCGGGCGATGCGTACAGCTGTTCGCCTGTCCGGCGCCCCCAGCTTTGCGTTGACGCGCTGAAACCGGCTGTCGATGGTTTTGGCCTCAAGATTCATGGCCGCACCGATCACCTTGCTGCTGTGTCCTGCAGCCTCACATCGCAAGAGGTGCAGTTCGGATTCTGTAAGGCTCGCGCCCCGGAGCAGTTCCTCTCGCATGGATTTTGCAATCGAGTGATGTAGCTCCATGGCGAGCGCGCGCGCCAGCACCCTGACCCTGGGGTAGCTTTCGCCCTCGAACCTTTCGGGGTCAGCTGATCCCAGGCACAGGACCCCGACCCTTGAGAGGCCAACCGAGCTGGGGGCAGGTGCGATCAAAGCAGATGCGAAGCCATGCTCTGCAGCTGCGCGGATGAAGGCGTTTTCTTCGGGGGATGTGCAGGGGAGGTAGCTGGCACGGGTGGGTTCCGCGTCGCACGATGCATAGCGCAACCATGGATCATGTTCGAACCATCGTTGAGCAGCGTACTCCGCGGGCCATGCTGGATCACATGCCCAAAACGATCGAAATGAGGTTCGGGTTGCATCGTCTCGAAGGCAACTCAGGAAGTAGCCTGCATCAGCTCCCAGACCCACAACTGCCTCGCGAAACAATGAGATCACTTCGCCCGGGGACCTCGCATCTGTGATCAATGGGAGGAGCTGAAGAACGCGCGCGTTGTCCCCTCTCGCAGGGCTGCCTGAAGCAGGCTCGATGCGGTCAGGGGTGTATTGAAAATGCAGCATGACCCTGGCGTCCCAGTTTGCTGAACAGCAGGCCATCATCAAAACGCAACGGCTCGACCGCACACCAGCGGTCGAAGCTCTTCACGTCATGAAAGACCATCGTCTGTACCAGCCGCATGCCTGAAGCTTGGCGTTGGGTGCGCTCCATCAGCAGCCCGTAGCGGGTGGCGCGCAGGAGGAAGGTCACGGTGCCATCGTGGTTTGTCAGCAAGGTATCGCCCTCAGCGATGCGCTCCGCATGGCGGTCAGACGTCGATGCGGCAGCGTTGGTGCGCTTTGCGATCAGCGCCAAACGTTTGGAGCCCAGTGGGCGGGCGGGTGCGTCGATAGGATCGATACGGCGTTTGACCGAATGGCGTGGCGCAACCGCAGATGCTGACGGCGTCACCTCGGGAAGTTGAAGGTTGTTCATCCCCACTCCTGCAGGTCTGGTTGACCGACAGGCCACGCAGCGCTCACACCGCGTAACCCACCCCCAAGTCTCAACAGACTGGATAGCGGGTAGGGTAGACAAGCGCGTCGCGCGATGTCAAAGGAAATCCCGGCAGGGCGCCCAAATCTGCAGCGGGTTCAGTCGCGCTAAACGACGGTACGCAGCGCTTCAAATCACTGCCGGAGCGCTGCTGTGGCTCAAAGCCTTCAGCAAAGAGAACGCGTCATCGGCGCGCTCAACCGGAATGAACAGGTGATCGTGGTGGAAGGCTGCGACCGCGTTGCAGGGGATACCCGCTTTGGCCAGGGCCGAGGAGATCATGGCAAGAAACCCGATGGCTTCCAGCGACGAGTGCACGGTGAGCGTGATGAGTTTGGCCTCAAAAATGTAGGGCACCTTGGCCTGAATGGCTTGAGCGCGCTCAACGATGGCCGTCAATCCTTCGGTCTCCCTGAACGTGCAGATGGGGGAGAGGTCCGCAGGGAGGCGATGGTCCTGGAAGGTGCAGTAGACGTAGGTTTCTGGCCGGAGGTCAGGGGCCATCATTTGCTGCAGCCGAACGTGGTCTTTTTCTCCGCTCACTCCGATGTCCTCCTGCACAGGGAAATGGTGTTGGCTTTCGGCGTTGATTATGGGCGGCTGGCATTGACCCGGGGTGTGCACAAGTGCGCAGGTGCATCGCAGAAGGGACTGGTTTAGCTGAATTGACGCGAGGCCAAAGTTCCTAAACCACCGCGCGCTGTTGGGATCTCCTGATACCTTTTGGCGCGGCCTGGGCTTTGTGCTCCGACATACGCTACCGTGCGCTGCGAGGCCGTCCGCAGCCGCACGCCGTGAAGAAGGAGTGTCCACCATGACAACGACTTCGAATGTCCTTTCGGACATGGCCGCGCTTCGATCAGAGCTGCGCCAACAGGGTGACCCGCACTGTGAGCTGTTTCGGCTGTCGCCTTGGCGCGCCGTGTTGGACATTGCCTTCGACTGGCTCATCGTTCTCAGCGCTGTGGCGCTGGTCGTTTGGTGGAGCGAGCTGTTCGCGCCAGTGGCCATTGTGCTGATCGCCAACCGGCAACGCGCGCTCGGCAACATCCTCCACGACGCGGGGCACCGGAATCTGTGGCGGGATCGACGGCGAAACGACCTGGTGGCCCGAATTTTCATCGCGCCCTTGTTGTTCGCCAGCTTGACCCGCTACCGCGAAACGCACTTCAAACACCACATGGAACTCGGGACCGATGGGGGTGACCCCGATCTTCTTTTCTTCGCTCGAAGTGGGCGGACGACTTGGTTCTCGTACTACCTGGACCAGGTCCTTACTTTGAGCGCCTGGCTGTCGTCGATGGGTGGGCACCTGTTCTCGCGCCAGGTTCGCACGGCGAGTCAGCTCTACATCGTTGGGTGGTGGCTAGGGGCGGTAACGTTGATGTGGTTTGTGGCCGGCCCCGACTTCACGATCACCTTCCTGGTGCTGTGGCTGCTGGCCAGGGCGACGGCATTCCATCTGATCACCACCTTCCGCGAGATGTGTGATCACTTCGGCCTTCAGCCGGGCGGCGTGTTCACCTTTACGCGTGACATGGCTTGCCACGGTGTCTGGCGCTGGCTGATACACCCGCGCAACAACGGGTACCACCTCACCCACCACCTTCTGCCGGCGGTGCCTTACTACCGACTGCCCGAGGCGCACCAGTTGCTGAAAGGGCAAGAAGTCTTTCGGGATCGCGGCAAGGTCTGTTGTGCTTACTTCACCGACGCCGATCCAGTGACTGGCGCCTGGCAGACGCAAGGGCGGGTTCCATGAACAGGGCGCTGGGTAGCTTGCAGGTTGCGGCACTCCTGGTCTCGGCCAGCTATGGGATAGGATTCCTTTTCGGGTCGGGCGAACTGGCTCTTTCCCACGGCATGGCAGGCAGCATCTATGGAGTGGCCACCGCCTTTGGCATGCTGGTGTTGGCTGCGTTCGCACGGCAGCTCTGGGCAACTGGCCTTCCGGTCTGGGATCTGTTTGGCCGTGCCTATGGCAAGCAGCTTCAAGGCGTTGTGGCGTTGCTGTCATTGATCTGGATGTCGGGCGTGCTGGCTGCCCAGATTCAGGGAGGTGTTGCTGTGCTGGAGTTGTTGGGCCTTGAACAGACACACAGCCACCTGGTGATCTTGCTGTTGATCTACGGCGCATCGCGATTGGACCTGCGGTTCGCTTCGGCGCTGTTCGCCATGTGTCTTCTTGCGAGTGCCGCTGTCCTGGTCTACGCGCTGGTCGTCGCTAACGGCATGGGCATCTACCTGCAGGCGATCCCCGCATTTGCCGAAGACCTGTCCACGTTCAGTGCATCCCGCGTGGTGGCCATTTCTTTGGCTGTCGGCTTGCTGGTGTGTACCGGTGCCGACTACCAGCAATTTGTATTGGCCGCGCGCTCACCTTTGGCCGCCGTGGGCGGCTGCGTTCTGGCGGGGCTGCTGCTCTTCGTGATCGCTTTCTTGCCGTCGGCCGTGGTGGTCGCCATGCAGAGTGGTGGCATGTTGGGCGACTTGGCTGACGCCAAGCAGGTGGTTCCCTGGGTGCTGGGTCAGGTCGCTGGGTCGGTGGGACAGCACACAGACAAGTTGATGCTCATCGCGTTGTCGGTGGCAGCGTTGGGTGCAGGCGCGGCGATCTTGCGCGCCATGACGGAAGCGCTGGCGTGCGCCGCCTCTGGCAGTCGTTCTGCGGGTCACCCGCTGTTTGCGCTGATTGCCTTGGGTTTGAGCGTGTTGCTGGCCTCTCGTGACCAGGGAATTGTGGACACCATGGTGTCGGTCAATGTGGTCTACATCGCCAGCATCGGTGTTTGTTTTGCCACCATGGTCACAGGCATCCTCGTACCGCCGCAGCACGCAAGGTGGATCGTGGCGGTTGGCTTCGCAGGTTCAGTCGCCGTGCATCTGGCGGGCTGGCTGGGGCAGTATGGTGAAGACACCGACGTGGTGTCACTGCTGCTCGGATGCTTCTTGTCCGCTGGCACCGCCTTGTGGCTCCGCTTTGTGGCCGGAGAGTGGGCTCGGCGATGGTCCAGTCTGCGCCGTTGATGGCTCGAACCCGACCGAAGGCTCCAGGCTGTTTCTGGCCACCTTGACGATCAGGGCGGTGATGTCACTGGCCATTGGTGGTTCGAGGTCCCAGTGGTGCCAGAACAGGTCCACCATCTCTCGCGCATCGGGGCAGACGTCCACGAGCTGTCCCGCTTCCACCAAGGGTGCCGCCTGCCAGCTGGGAATCAGACCATAGCCAGCGCCCATGGCAACCCCTTCAAGCAAGGCGACGGGCGAGGGCAAGTAGTGTCTGGCGTACCGCTCAACGGCAAACCCAAAATGCCTTCTCAGGAAATCGTCGTGCAGCGAGTCCTTGCGGTTGAACAACACAGCCGGTGTTGAGAGCACTGCTGGGACCGTGAGTCCGCTCGGAAAGTGCGTGGAGGCGAAGGCTGGCGTCGCATAGCAGCGGTATTCCATAGCGCCCAGGCATTCGGCCAAGAAGCCATCGGCGGGTTTGGCAGATGTCGAGATGCACCCGATTACATCGCCACGAGCCAGCAGGGCGGAGGTGTGATCCTGATCGTCTGCGATCACCTCCAGGGCCACCAGCTGACCCATCAGCAGTTCCCGGAGCACTTCAGGAAACCAGGTGGCCAGGGAATCGGCATTCACCGCAATGGCCAGGGAGACGGGTGCGTGTGGTTTAGCGGTTGGCGCAAGTTCTTGAAGTGCCGATCCTTCAAGGATGCGCAGCGCCTTTACATGGCGCAGCAGCACCTCACCGGCATGCGTGGCCGCCACCGGCCGTTCTCGCTTGACCAGCACCGTGGACAACGATTCTTCCAGCGCCTTGATGCGCTGGGAGACAGCGCCCCTTGTGATGCTGAGCACGCTCGCCGCGCGGTCGAAGCTTTGCTGCTCGACCACAGTGGCAAACGTTTCCAACTGATCACGATCCAGCATATGAAGCGGCTCCGGAAGTGCCAGCAACGGCAATTCGCTGACTACATCCATTTAGCTGGGAGCTGCGAAATCCTGTCTAGATGGCGCGGGTATCGTGCGCGTCTCAATGGTTTCCAGTCGTTTCCGTCCGTCGGAGCTTCTTGGAACGAATTGATGGCACTCGGCGTTTCAAGAACCGAGACTCATGGAGTTGCGTTCCCGATTTGTGAATGGTCCTTCTGATAATTTCCACAAGGTGCTACACCTGAAACTTCGCCGCTCGCCTACTTGCGAACCATAGCGCTGCTGGCGCATTCGCCAAGGCCTTTCGCGGCATAAACAGCTGCCTTCCCACCGCCGTTTCACTCTGGTGGGCCCCCTCCATTTATTCCACGGTGCCCAGGCTTTCGCGCCTTGACCCAGCGCTTTCGGTGTCGCACGGCGACCGACGAATGCGGGGCAGGGTGCACACCTGAACAGGCTTGATGATCGAGGGACGGGTTCCCAATCCAGCTCCCTCGGAAATTGGGGCAGTGTTCTTTGGGAATCAGACGACACGATTTGGTGGATCACTGGGCTGGCCATGGACCCACGAGCGATGAAACATCTTTTACGGTTGTTTGCCGTGTGGATTCAATCACCGGGTGGGATGTGGCAATGTTTGATCGCTGGTCGGTTGCCTTTCCATTCTGGGCAGTGCCGTGGGCTGAACGGACGAGGAGAGCAACGGACTGGGTCAGTGACGCAAGAAATGACTGGAGGTTGGTATGTGGCTGCTCGTTGCGCGTGAACCCCGAGCCAATGCACCGCACTGGACGGGTAGACGATGGCTCGCGGCCATCGATGCGGTGGCGTGGCCGCTGTTCTGGGTATTCCTGCTGGGCCAGATTGATGCGCCCGTCGGAATCGTCGGCCCCGTGGTCGTTGCGATTGCACTCCTGGTTTCAGCAGAGCGAATCCATCGCGCGGTGTGGGTCAATCATCGCTACTGGTTCACCACCTGGCGCTGGGGTCGCATTGCCGCCTCGCTGTTCGTGATCGGGATGGTGCTGAAGCTCGCGACGGGACAGGGAGCTTGACACTGATCGAGGCAGGTCAACTGTGTGGCTGATGTACCCGAGCAGCACAAAACTCGATTGTCGCCATGAATCTGCACCCCATACCGCACACTGGCCGGCGGCTTAAGACTGATTGCTGCCACTTAGGTTCGACGGCAGAGTCCATGGGCGCCAACGCAAGCGGTCGCTTACCGGTCAGGATCTCAAGCGACCGATCGATTACCTGTACCGGTCGTTCGGCACTGTAGCGAAGTGCAAAGTTCTGGAATGGCCCTTTGCGTCACGGACGAAACGGTGTTCTGGACCATGGGCAGGCCTTCTTCAAGCGCCAGCAGGGAGGGCGAATCACTTCTTTTGGTCCTTCAGTGTCCGTAGCGCAATACCCGCCACCCGGGTTCCCTGTGCTCCTCAAAGTGCGTGATAGACGGGCAATAGTTCACTTTGACCTGATGCTGTTGCAACATTCTGATCATTGCTCTCGCCGCAAATAAAGAAGGAAACAAGGGGTGGCCGTTGGATCGCAATGC
Organism: Burkholderiales bacterium; assembly: GCA_003241965.1. Taxonomy (GTDB): domain Bacteria; phylum Pseudomonadota; class Gammaproteobacteria; order Burkholderiales; family Burkholderiaceae_C; genus Hydrogenophaga. Next base: position 51,598 of record QBMB01000002.1, read on the forward strand.
CCAAGACATCGCGCGCGGTATGTGGATATGCGGCAGTCTTGACGTCGCCATCCGCATCCGGCATTTGTGCAGGTGAGCCTGCCGTGAATCTCGTTGAAGGTGCGTGGATAAACTTTGAGCGCCGACTGGCGAGCTGCTCAGGCCTGACCTCGATGGAGTCACATTTCATGGCGCCGTGTTCTCGGCGCCAAATACCTGGTCGACAAATGCCAGCAGCGAAGCGGTGGGCTGTTTGTCGCGATGCACGACCAGGTGAGATTGTCGGAGCTGCCGCGGCAAGGTCGTGGAGATGCGGCACAGGCGGCCGGCCTCCAAAGCGTCGCTCACGACCCACGACGAAAGGCAGGCCACCCCCATACCCGCCTCGGCCGCATGTTTGATCGCCTCCGAACTTCCCAGCTCGATGCTTCGACGGTAGGAGCGCAAGTGGGGCAGCAGACTTTGGTCGGTGGCCTCGCGCGTTCCCGAGCCCGACTCACGCAACAGCCAGACCCCTTCACGCAGTGTCCGCATTGGCACCCGCTCGCCGGCCAGGCTCATTCGTGCCCACGCGCTGTCAGGCGATGTAACGACCACCATCTCGTCCTGGTGCCATGGCGTGACGGCCAGCGCCGCTTGGTGGCAAGGCCCTTCGATCAGGCCCACGTCCAGTTCAAACGCAGCGACCGCGTCACAGATGGCCGCCGTGTTTCCGATCACGACCTTTGAGCGCCAGGCACTGGCATGGCCCGGTTGCGCTGCGACAAAACGGGCCAGCAGCCTGGGCAGCACATAGTTGCCGATGGTGGTGCTGGCGCCGATGCGCAGCGACTGCGCCTGGGCGCTGCCATCGCGGGACATCAGCTCGATGCCGGCGGCACCGTCCAGCAGCGCCAGGGCCCGCGGCAGTAACGCACGGCCGTTGTCGTTGAGCAGCAGGCGCTTGCCCGCGCGGTCGAACAGGCGCAGCGACAGCAGCCGCTCAAGTTCATTCACGGCCGAGCTGGTGGCCGACTGCGACAGCGCAATCTCGGCGCTGGCTGCCGTGGTAGTGCCGCTGCGCGCAACCGCCACGAAGATCTGCAGCTGTCGCAGCGTGAGGCGAAGGGTATTCATGGCGGATTCGTTTGCAAAGCGATTAGATGGGTACATCTTAGCGATACAACCCGTTTGACGGGTCATCCATGAAGCCGGAAGCTTTGTCCTCACGAACTTCAACCGGAGGCAAGCAGCATGACCATCAACGTACTTCCTGAGCCACGCACATTGGCCTCTGCATCGGCTTTCGCACGCATGCTCCCCGGCCTGGCCCTGAGCGGCGCCTTGGCTGCCACCGGTATCGCGCTGGGCCGCATCGCCTGGCTGCAGGACCATGGCTTCAGTGCGCTGACGCTGGCCATCGTGCTGGGCATGATCGTGGGCAACACGGTTTACCCGTGGGCCCCGCGCTTGGCGGTAGCCAGCGGCGCCGGCGTCAACTTCTCCAAGCAGAACCTGCTTCGCCTGGGCGTGGTGCTGTACGGCCTGCGGCTCACCGTGCAGGACATTGACCATGTCGGCATCGCTGGTGTCGCCATCGACGCGATGATATTGGGTTCGACCTTCGCACTGGCCTGCCTCATCGGCACGCGCTGGCTGGGCCTGGAGCGCAAGACGGCGATGCTGATCGGCGCTGGCAGTGCCATCTGCGGCGCTGCTGCGGTGATGGCCGCCGAGCCGGTGGTCAAGGCGCGCGCCGAGCAGGTCACGGTGGCGGTGGCCACGGTGGTGGTGTTCGGCACGCTGGCGATCTTCCTGTACCCGGCGCTGTTCGAGCTGAACCGGCACTGGGCGCTGATCCCCGGCGGCGCCAACGGGTTCGGCATCTACGTCGGATCGACCATCCACGAGGTGGCCCAGGTGGTGGCCGCAGCACGTTCGGTGGGCCCGGACGCAGCCAACTCGGCCGTCATCGCGAAGATGGTTCGAGTAATGATGCTGGCGCCGTTCCTGGTGATGCTGTCGGCTTGGCTGGCGCGCGACAGCACCCTGCAAGCCCTAGTGGAGGCAGAGCATGCTCACGCCAAGGGTCAACTCGCTGTGCCCTGGTTCGCCTTCGGCTTCGTCGCGGTCGTGTTGCTCAATTCGCTGCAATGGCTGCCGGCGTCGGTGGTGGCAGTGACGACCGAGATTGACACCGCGCTGCTGGCGATGGCGATGGCTGCGCTCGGCCTGGCCACGCACATCGGCGCCATTCGCAAGGCCGGGGCCAAGCCGCTGCTGCTGGCGTTGATCTTGTTCGGCTGGCTCATCGTCGGAGGCGCGCTCATCAACCGCTGGGTGCCGGCCCTGCTGGGCTGAAGCCTCGAATTCACGGCCCAGGGCCCTGACCCTAAATTTCTTTGCACGCTCTGGAATAGACCGCATGCCGACGCCGTCTGCTCTTTTGTCGGGACCTATCTGACCCTTCGTCCCGCACTCACCCCCCTTCACTTCACACCAACCCTTCATCGGAGCCCACAATGTTCAAGACTTTCGCTTTCGCCGCCACCGCCCTGACGCTCGCCTCCGGCAGCGCCTTCGCCGCCCCCAGCGACGACGCCCGCACGCACTTCCAGGCCATCGCCTCGGGCGACACCCAGATCGTCATGCGTGCCTATGCCGACCAGGCCCAGCTGAACTGGGTAGGCGGCCCACTCGACGGCACCTATGCCACCACCGATGCCATTCGCGGCACCTGGGAGAAGTTCGGCAAGGCCGTCGGCCCACTGAAGCTCACAGTCGGCCAGATTGAAGAATCGGCCAACCCCAAGGGCGCCACCGTCTCGGCCAACGTCGTCTTCGAAGGCAAGATGCCCATCAAGGTGCGCTACGTGCTGACGTTCCGTGAAGGCAAGATCGTCAGTGAAACCTGGCAGATCGACCCCAAGCTGGCGGTGGCTGCGGCTTACTGAACGGCACGCAGCGTGGCTACTCTCCACCAGACCCCAAAGGACAACCCCATGAAGCACCTTTCGACTCTGGCCGCGCTGCTGATCACAGCGGCTTCCTTCGCGGCACCACTCACCGGCGCTATGGCTGCCGACGCGCCGGCCAAGCTCGCCAACGGCGCGCTGGTCGACGCCAAGGGCATGACGCTCTACACCTTCGACAAGGACGTGGCAGGCAGCGGCAAGAGCACCTGCAACGGCGGCTGCGCCGCGCTGTGGCCGCCCGCGATGGCCGCCGCCAGCGACCAACCCGCCGGTGCATACACGATCGTCATGCGCGACGACGGTGCGCGCCAGTGGGCCTACAAGGGCAAGCCGGTCTACACCTACCAGGCCGACCAGAAGCCCGGCGACCGCGCCGGCGACAACTTCAAAGACGTCTGGCACATCATCAAGGAATGACATTTGCTGTCGACTTCCGTCCAGTCCCTCAGGCCACGACCCCCCGATGCAAGACGACGCAAGCCTGCTGAGCTGGGTGCCGCGCCTGCGCCGCTATTCGCGCGCGCTGGTGAACAACCGTGACGACGCCGACGATCTGGTGCAGGACACGCTGGAGCGGGCCTGGGCCAAGTCGAACCTGTGGGGCGGCGTGGCCGACATGCGCGCCTGGCTCTTCAGCATCATGCACAACCTGCACGTCGATGGCGTGCGCCGTCCCAGGCTGCACACCGTGACCATGGACGACGACACGCCCGAAGTGCCGGTGGCGCCGACACAAACCGACAGGCTGGCTGTACTGGATCTGCAGGCTGCACTGGACTTGCTGCCCGTCGAGCAGAAGGAAGTGCTTCTTCTGGTGACGCTGGAAGACATGGCCTATGCCGATGTGGCGCAGGCCCTGGGTATCCCCATCGGCACCGTGATGTCGCGCCTGTCGCGAGGCCGTGAGCGCCTGCGCGGCCTGATGGAAGGCCGCGCAGAACCGGTGCGGCTGAAAGTCGTCAAATGAATGTATTGCGAAGCAACCCATGAATACCGACCGTCCGCCACCGTCCATTCCCCCGGTCACCGAGGCCGACCTGCATGCGTTCGTTGATGGCCGCCTGCCCGCTGAGCGCCAGGTCGAGATCGCCGCTTATCTGGCCGCACGCCCTGAAGACGCGCAGCGCCTGGAGGCCTACCGGGCGCAGAAGCGCGAACTGCACGCCTTGTTCGATCCCGTGCTGGATGAACAGCCGCCGCAGCGCCTGCTGAAATCGGCGCGCCCGCGCGCCGTGCCGCAGACGCCTTGGTACCTCCAGCGCCTGGCCGCTGGGATCGCCATCGCCGTCATCAGCGGCGCGACTGGCTGGGGCTTGCGGGGCGGCCTGCCCGCGGGGGGCGACGATGCCGGCCGCATGGCCGCCGCGGCACCCGCCGAGCGCGGCCTGACGCTGGCGTCAGCGGGCGGCTTCGCGCAGCGCGCGGCGGTGGCTCACGCGGTATACAGTCCCGACGCGCGCCGCCCGGTCGAGGTGGACGCGGCGCACGAGGACCAGTTGGTGGCATGGCTGTCCAAGCGCATGGGCGCGCCGATGAAGCCGCCGCACCTGCAGGCCCAGGGCTACACGCTGGAAGGCGGGCGCCTGTTGCCGGGTGGCCAGGGGCCGGTTGCGCAGTTCATGTACCGCAACGAGCTCGGCAGCAAGCTGACGCTGTACGTGTCCAACGATGTCGCCGACGTGGGCAGTGCCGCGAGGCCGGACAAGGCACTGCAGGCCGGCGTGAAGAACACAGACACGGCCTTCCGCTTCGCACGCGAAGGTGCGGTCAATGTCTTCTACTGGGTCGACGGTCCCTTCGGCTACGCCCTGTCGTCCGACGCCGACCGCAGCGTGCTGGCGCAGGTGTCGGCCGAGGTCTATCGGCAACTTGGCACCCCGCGCTGAAGGCCAGGGCGGCGTCGGCGCGACGCGCTGTCGGCTCGCGCCAGGGAATGAAACGGCCTGAGCCGCGCTCTTGACCTGAAGCAAGCGCTGGGCAGTGGTTCATCGGCGGCTGCCGGCCCACGACCCAAGCGATCACTCTCCACACCAACTCAGAAAGCAAACATGACCACCCAACGCCGCGACATTCTCAAGTACACCCTGGCCGCCGCGGCAGCCAGCGCGCTGCCCGCAGCACATGCCCAGGCCCCGTCCGGCGCTTCAGCGGGAGCCGCAGCCACCGGCATCGACCCGCGCGATCGCGTCTTCATCACCAATGAAGACTCCAACACGCTGGTGGTCATCGACCCGAAGACCAACACCGTCGAGTCGACGATCAACCTGACCAGCTTTGACGAAGACCCTCGTCCCCCGTTTCGCTTTGTGACGGCCGGCGTGGCGCCAACGCACGCGGCGATGGTCCACAAGCCGCTGTACCACGGCTGTATCGATGCGCACGGCGCGGTGCCGTCGCCCGATGGCCGGTTGCTGGCCACCAGCGGGCGCGGCTCCAGCAACATTTATCTGATCGACGCCGAGCAGCGCCGCGTCATCGGCAACACACCCAACCCTGCGTCTGGGCCCACCACCAACCCCGAGCGCCTGAGTAGTGGCCTGCTGCTGGGCCGCGAACCGCACGAGCCCACTTTCACGCGCAACGGCCGCGAGCTGTGGGTCACGCTGCGCGGTGAAGACCGCATTGCCATCGTCGGCGTCGATCGTGCCGTTCGCCAGCTCAAGGGGGCCGACAGCCCGGGCTCCAGCGCGGTTCGCCAATACCTGCCCACGCTGAGCGGCCCGGCGCAGGTGTGGTTCAACCGTGAGGGTACGTTGGCCTTTGTGGCCAGCCAGAAGGTGTCGAAGATCGACGTGTTCCGCGTCAACCCCGGCGCGGATGGCCACAGCCAACCGCAGCGGCTGACCACGCTGGACATCAGCGCACAGGACAAACCCGGCTTCACGCCCTTCATGAAGACCACACCCGACGGTGCCGAGGTGTGGTTCTCGCACAAGCTGGCTGATGCGGTGTCTTGCCGCTCGACGCAGGGTGGCTTCGACCTGATCGACACCGTGCCGCTGGGCATGGGCGCGCGGCCCAACCACGTTGAGTTCGTGCGCAATGCGCGCGGCAGCGTGGTCTATGCCAGCCTGGCGCGCATCGACGATGGTGGCCCCGGCGGCGTGGCGTCGAGCCCGATCGCCATCATCGACCGCAGCGCTCCGGGCGGACAGCGCAAGGTGGTGGGCACCTTCTCCAGCCGTGGCCGCGAGTCGCACGGGTTGTGGACCAACCCCGAGAACACGCTGCTGTATGTGGCCCACGAACAGGACGAGCTGCCCGGCACGCCCAACGCGGGCCAGACCGTGTGCAGTGCATTTGATGTGAGCGACCCGCTGCGCCCGACCTTCATTGCGCAGATCCCCCTGGGCAATCTGACGCTGCCCTCTGGCGCGCTGCGCAACAAAAAGAGCATCAACCTCGTCTACGTGCGTGTGGGCGAGAAGGGCCAGACGGCATGAGCGGCGCGCACACCAGCCACGGCGCCAGCGCCGCGCACACCAGCGCATTCCAGCGGGATATGGACGAATCGATGGCCCGCATGATGCAGGCCATGCACAGCCCGGGCTACGCAGGCCAGGCCGACCAGGACTTTCTGGCGATGATGATTCCGCACCACGCCGGCGCTGTGGACATGGCGCGGCTGGTGTTGCAGCATGGGCGCGATCCTGTCACCCGGCAGTTGGCCGAGGAAATCATTGCCGGGCAGACGGTGGAGATCCAGAGCATGCAACGCCGACTGCACACCCTGCAGCAGCGCACAGCCAAAGGTGCGGAAGCGGAATTTCCGTCGCTGGGTGGGACGCGGGGGCCTTGATCGACAGCCCTAGGGAAAGTACCGATGAGCGCCACGGAATGAACCAAGCCACGCAGCGCTCTTGATCACCATGCTGTTCCAGTCTGCCGAGTCCCGCTATAACCAATGGGTGCGTGAGCACTACCGTTTTTTGCTGCGCAGTGCGTGGGCGCTCACTGGTTCGCGCGCCATTGCCGAAGACGTGGTGCAAGACTGTTTTGCCAACGCCTGGAAGCACCGGGAGCAACTGCGCGACGCTGCGCTGGCACGGGCTTGGCTCTTTCAGATCATGCGCCGCGCCGCCTTTCGCCAGGCCGCACCCAGCATGCAGTCGCTGGACGATGAAGAGCAGCCCGAGCAAGCGGCGCCCGACGCGGGGCTGGACGACAAACTCGATGTCGTCAAGGCGCTCGCGCGCCTGGCGCCCATCCACCGCGAGGTGCTGGTGCTGTTTTATTTCGACGACATGCCCACCGCCCAGATGGCCGAGGCGCTGGAGATCGCGCCCGGCACGGTGTTGTCGCGCCTAGCCCGTGCGCGCGACGCTTTGAAGCTGGCCATGGGGGTACCTGCGACACCCAAGGCCGATGTCAACGTTACCCCGTTTCGCAGGACCAAGACATGAGCCCCGATACCGACGCGCCTTTCCTGCCCGACAGCGAATTCGATTTGCGCGCGCGCGCCGAGTTGGCGATCGCCTTCGAGGCCAGCGACGCACCGGCACACCTGTACCGAAAGCCGCAGCCGCTGCTGGCGCGACGCGGCTTGCAGCGTTTTCTGGCTGCGCTTTTGCTGGCCGGTGGCACCAGCGGCGGGGTGCTAGCCGTGCGACCGCCAGCGATGGTGCGCGACGCGATCGACCACGAATACCACGAGCGCAGCTTGCGGGGCAGTTTCATGGAGCAGCGCCAGTTGCTCATGCACCTGGGCATGCGGGACGCCAACGTGGTGCCCGGGTTTCCCCAACTCATGCGGCCATGCGATATCGAAGGTCACCTCGCTTACCACCTCACCACGTTCTTCGAGAAGGGCGGCATGGTGACGGTGTATGCCTTTGACCAGCCTGTGGACCTGCGCGAGGCCAGCGGCTGGTGGAGCAACGTGCACTGGAAGGTGATCCGCTCGCGCGAGGGCAAGCCCTTGTTGCTGGTGGCCCAGAAAAAGAAGGCACTGGCGGTCGCGCAGACGGCACTGCAGGCACCTCCCGTGTCCGGGCCAGGCTGAGGCACCGCGTCCCTGTCAACGAATCAACCGCTCACCCCTTTCACCCCAACCGGCGCACGACGCCCAACCACCGGAGACCCCAGAAATGAACCAACAACCCACCTCGCTCCCCCGGCGCCACCTGCTGGCCGGCAGCGGCGCTGCTTTGGCTGCCGTTGGTCTGGCCAGCTTTGGCCGCACCGCAGCCGCTGCTGGTGAGACCGCGCCCGTCGCCGTGGCCGGTGCTGCCAAGCCTCTGCCAGCGTACGTGGGCTGGAAGGACCCGGCCAGCCTGATCGTGCACAGCAGCACCACCATTGAGACCAAGCGCAGTGTGTTCGGCACCAGCGTAATCACGCCGTCCGAGCAGCTCTACATCCGCAACAACCTGCCCGCGCCCGACGTCTCGATCCTGGGCAACCGCGATGCCTGGGAGATCAACATCGAGGGGGTGAAGAACCCGCGCAAACTCACGCTGGGCGACCTCAAGCGCATGGGCATCGAGACCACGGCGATGGTGTTGCAATGCTCTGGCAACGGACGCGGCTACTTCCCCAACAAGCCCAGTGGAACGCCTTGGCAAGTGGGCGCAGCAGGCTGTGTGGTGTGGAGCGGTGTGCCGGTGCGCTGGGTGGTGGATGCCCTGGGCGGCGTGGAGGCCGGCATGGCCTACCTCACCGGCACAGGCGGCGAAAAACTCCCCGATGGACTGGACCCCAAGAGCGTGATCGTGGAACGCTCGGTGCCTGCTGCCGCACTCGCCGATGCCCTGCTGGCCTGGGAAATGAACGGTGTGCCGATTTCGCTGGCCCACGGCGGCCCACTGCGCTTGATCGTGCCGGGTTACACGGGCGTGAACAACATCAAGTACGTCAAACGCCTGGCCTTCACCGCTCAGGAGACCGACGCACGCATCATGTCGCACGGCTACCGCATTTCACCGCCCGGCGCGAAGGGCGACCCGTCGCAGCCATCGGTGCAGGAAATGACGGTGAAGTCGTGGATCAACGGTCCCGGCACGGACGGCGCCCCGCTTAAAGCGGGTGACACACAGATCCATGGCGTGGCGTTTGGCGGCATGAACGCGGTGGCCAAGGTCGAGGTTTCTCTGGACGGCGGAAAAACCTGGCAGCTCGCGCGCATGGTGGGGCCCGACCTCGGCCGCTTTGCGTGGCGGCAGTTTGTTTTTGCGGCACGCCTGCCGGCGGGCCAGTTCACCCTGGCGAGCCGAGCCACCGACACCGCAGGCAACGTGCAGCCCGAACAACGCATGGAAAACGCGGGCGGCTACAACAACACCAGCTGGGCCGACCACGCCGTGAAAGTGAGCGTGGCATGAAGCGCACAATCCAAAAACACGCGTTGGTCGCTGCCCTGTGGTCGTTGGCATTCACAGTGCTGCCCGTGCACGCCGCCGACGATGCCGCGCAACTTCAACAAGGCAAGGTGTTGTTCGGCCAAGGCGCGGTGCCTGCCTGCGCCCTGTGCCATGCGCTCAAGGACGCGGGAGCCGAAGGCGCCGTAGGCCCCAGCCTGGACGAGCTCAAGCCCGATGCCAAGCGCGTGGCCACCGCGCTGCGCAACGGGATTGGGCAGATGCCGTCCTACAACGGCAAACTCAGTGATGCGCAAATTGCCGCCCTGGCGGCCTACGTGGCCAAGGCTTCGGGTGGATCAAAGTGATGGCTGGTTGGCCACAGCGCTGCTGCGCCAACTGACAAAAAGGACGGGATCACCTGCAAACAGCGATCCCGACTGAGTGGCTGACCCAGGGCGGGTCAGCCACTCACCATCACTTGCCTGGTTTGATGTCGGGGACCACCATCCAGCCAGCCCCCATCATCACAACCGCCGGGAACTTCTCGCCGGCCTAAGTCTTGCCCAGCATGGCCTTGTGCTCGCGGTAAGCCATCAACGCTGGCGACACGCCCAGGTGATTGATCGCACCATGCTTGATGCTGCTGCAGTCTTGCTCGTCGAGCTTGCAGATCTCTGCACGCTGTTGTCAACTCTCTAGCAATGTCAACTACGCGCCTGAAACCTGTCTCTGCGCCTTACCACGATGCATGAATAGGAGTGATCGCAATCCGGCACGCCAAGGGCATGCACGTTGAAAACTCGAACGGCAGCAACCGTTTAGGTTTGTTCACCGTTTAGGTTTGTTCGACACCTGCCCGCGAGCCTCACACACCACGATGCGCCAGGATGAAGGGCGGGTGTTGAACAAGCCTCGAGGGAGGAAACCGCGGCGAACGCCACGGTGCCGGTTCACGCTATGGCGATTGCATGCGTGCGGTAGCGCGGTGATGGTGCTTTTGAATGGCGCGCTGCCTCCCAACGACCGGGCTCATACGGGCAAGGAGGCGCAAGGTCGTCATCGACGAGGCCTTGTGCGGGCGCGAAGTGAGTGTGTAGAGCGCCGAACACGAGCTGACCGTGCCGACGTTTGAAGCGTCAACAAACATGGGTTGCCGAGGCAGCGAGGAACGTTCATGGCGGCGCCTGAAGAGGTGGCGCACGGATCGTCTCGCCGCGCGTGAAGGTCAGCACGATGGTCATCGCGTGGCCACAGTGCGGGCAGACGAAGGTTGGGCGCACGGTGTCCTGCGGATCGTCGCAGGGTGGCGGAACCTGTGGATCCTGCAGAGGCACTTGCAGCAGCTGGCGTGCAAGCGCCAGGCAGGCTGCTCGGTTGCAGTTGGCCAGCAGTCCGTAGTGGCGGATGCGGTGGAAGCCTCCGGGCAGCACGTGCAACAGAAAGCGGCGCATGAACTCGCCGGCATCGAGCGTCATCGTCTTGTGGCGTGTCTTGCCTTGGACATGGCCCTTGTCGCGGTAGTCCTTCCACCGCAAGGTCACGCCGCGCTCATCAAGTGCCACGAGTCGGCTGTTGGAGATGGCCACCCGGTGCGTGTAGCGCGACAGGTACGCCAGCACCGCCTGGGGTCCGGCGAACGGGCGCTTGGCGTAGACCACCCACTCGCATTGGCGCAGCGGTGCCAGCCAGCGGGCAAACGCCGCAGCGTCCGCCAGCGGCGCGTGTTCACCGAAGAATTGCAACCGGGCCTCACGGTGCGCCTGTTGCAGCGCTTCGAGGAAGCGCCGGCGGAACAACCGGGAGAGCACGCGCACCGGCAGGAAGAACCCGCGCCGGCAGGCGATCCAGTGTTCGCCGTCGCTCGCCAGGCCGCCACCGGGGACGATGCCGTGCACGTGCGGGTGGTGTGTGAGCGCCGAGCCCCAGGTGTGCAGCACCAGCGTCACACCCAGTCGAGCGCCCAGGTGTTTCGGATCGTCACCGATGGTCAGAAGAGTCTCAGCGGCGATGTCGAACAGCAAGCCATAGACCACCGCCTTGTTGCAGTATGCGATCTCGGCGATGGGTGCTGGCAACGTGAAGACCACGTGGAAGTACTCCACCGGCAGCAGGTCGGCGTTGCGTGCCTGGAGCCAACGCCGGGCCGCGCTGGCCTGGCACTTGGGGCAGTGCCGGTTGCGGCAGGAGTTGTAGGCGATCTGGTCGGTGCCACACCCCTCGCAGCGCAAGACATGCCCACCCAATGCCGCGCTGCGGCACTGCTCGATGGCCGACATGACCTTGAGTTGGGCCAGGCTCAGGTGGCCACGCTGAGCCTGGCGCCAGGCGGGTCCATGAATGCGGAAGATGTCGGCGACTTCCAGGGCGGCGTGCCCCATGACCGCAGAGACCGCAGACCTACGACGAGGGCAGCGTCTCCAGTGGGCTGATCACCGCGCGCAGCACTTCGGTGGCCACGTGCGTGTACAGCGCGGTGGTCTCCAGCCGCTTGTGGCCCAGCAGCACCTGGATCACGCGGATGTCGACCTTCTGCTCGAGCAGATGCGTTGCAAAGCTGTGGCGCAGCGTGTGCATCGACACGCGCTTGTCGATCTGGGCGGCGTCGGCCGCCAGGTGGATCGCGCGGTTGAGCTGCCGGGTGGACAGTGAGTCCATGGGGTTGAGCCCCGGAAACAGCCAGCCGTTGGGCAGGATCTTGCCTTGCGCGTGCCCCACCCGCCACCATGCCCGTAGCCGCTCGAGCAGCACGGGCGAGAGCATGGCGTAACGGTCCTTGCCCCCCTTGCCTTGCTCCACACGCAGCGTCATGCGCTCACTATCGATATCCGTGACCTTCAACGCACAGACTTCGCTGACGCGCAGTCCGGCCCCATAGGCCACGGACAGCGCCGCCTGGTACTTGGGGTTTGGTGCAGCGGCGATCAGACGGGCGACCTCGTCGCAGCTCAGCACAACGGGCAGCGGGCGTGGCTGGCGAACAGGCTGCACCTTGACCAACAGCTCGGCGTGGCCCAGCGTCACGTCGAAGAAGAACTTCAAGCCACTGAGCGTGGAGTTGATGGTTGGCGGTGCCGTGCCGGTCTCGACCATGTGCAGCTGGAAGGCCCGAAGGTCCTCGGCGGTGGCGGTGTCCGGCGATCGCTTGAGATAGGCGGCGAGCCTGCGAACGGCGCGGATGTAGTGGATCTGGGTCTTGCCGTTGAACTTGCGCATCCGCATGTCGTCGATCATGCGCTGGCGCAACGGGGAGACGGAGGGCGTCAATGAGTTCATGGTTCAACTCCTGTCGAAGAGCGAGGCGGATTGCCTCACCCGTCAACATGGCAGAACCAGCGCCGGAACGAATAACCACGATGCTGCCGGAGCGATTACCGCGAAAGCGGTTTAGTCCATCGCTGCATTGGAGCCACTCAGGATACGGCTTCTCCTGCCGCAGTTGGCCATCTCCGGGTGGGTGTTCGGGTCGCTGCAAACCCGATGGATTCCAACGTTGAGCCTGTCCTCGTCAGTGCGATGTAGCTGGACGTGTCTGGCTCCACAGATCCAGTTCGCTGCGGCGCCAGGCCACGGCACGCACGCCGAGGCGAACCGGGCAGGGGAACTGTTGTTGGGCCATGAGCCTGTAGATCGTGGATCGACCCAAGCCCGTCATCTGCATGACGGATGGCATGCGCAGAAACACGGTCGGCACTTGATCATGAAAATCTAGTGGTGGGCTGGATGGCTGCTGCACGGCGTTCTCCCGGTGGAGGCATGCCGCTACTTTAGGGTCCGATTGGGACCCACGTCGCGCTGGATTCGCTGAGAAATCTAGCCCATAGAGTTCTGTCACCGAGCCCCTGAACGTTTTCGATGCCGTCTGAGCAAGGCCGGTCTGTTGCGATACGGACACATGAATGTATCCGTGGAGAATTTCGGACACGTGTCGGACGCGGGGGATCTAGAAAGCAAAAAAGTCAGCAGGCGCTAACCTGCTGACTCTCGTGTTTCTTGGCTCCCCGACCTGGACTCGAACCAGGGACCTGCGGATTAACAGTCCGTCGCTCTACCAACTGAGCTATCAGGGAACAGCCTCAAATTATAGCGTTGAAATTTTCGATTTCTGGCGCAACGACAGTTTTGTCGAAAATTTGTCGAAGTCAGTCGACTGTGGGTGACGCGACGCCGAGCACCTTGTGCAGTCGGGTGCTGGTCGTCGTGTACTGCAGCAACACCTTTTTGTCAGGAAAGACGAAAGTCGTTGCACCGAAGGCGGCGAGGGTGGCCTCGTGAAAGCCGCAGAGGATGAGTTTCTTCTTGCCGGGGTACGTGTTGATGTCGCCCACGGCGAAGATGCCCGGTACGCTGGTGGAAAACATTTCGGTGTCCACCACCAGTTGTTTGCGCTCGATGTCCAACCCCCATTCGGCAATGGGGCCGAGCTTGGGCGAGAGGCCAAGAAACACCAGCAACATGTCAAGCGGCACGGTGTGGGTTACGGCTTGCGGGTCGGTGATCTGCAAGGCCGTGAGTCGATCACCGCTGGATTCGAAGCCGGTGGGCTGTCCGACCATGAAACGCATCTCGTTGCGCTCGCAGCATGCGCGCATGCGCTCAATGCTCGCAGCGGCGGCCTGGAAGCCATCGCGTCGGTGGATCAAGGTCACGCTTTTGGCCTGGTTCGGACCTGGTGCGGCCAATGCAGTGGCTTCGTCCAGCGCGGCATCACCGCCGCCCACGATCACGATGTGCTGGCCCGCGAATCCATCGGCGCTCCTCGCGCGGTAGAAAAGCTGTTTGCCTTCAAATGCGTCGAGCCCTTCCAGCTTGAGCGTGCGAGCCTGGAACGCACCGACGCCGGCCGCGATGAACATTGTCTTCGTGAGGAAACGCGTGCCTTGCGTGGTGGCCACGAAGAAGCGGCCGTCGTCCTGCTGCTCCACGGTGGTGACCTCCTGCCCCAAATGGAAGGTGGCTCCGAAGGGATCGATCTGCTTGAGCAGGTTGTTGACCAGTTCCTGGCCCGTGCAGAGCGGAATGGCCGGGATGTCGTAGATCGGTTTGTCGGGGTACAGCTCGGCCGGTTGCCCACCCGGGTACGGCAGGGCGTCGATCACGTGGGCGTTGATCTCCAGCAGTCCCAGCTCGAACACCTGGAACAGCCCGACGGGGCCGGCTCCGATGACCACCGCATCGGTTTCGATGGGTGCGTCGGTCATGGTGGTGATGGTGGTGCTGGCCGCCGTATTCAGCTCCGGCTCCATGCCGCTCAGCGCAGCAACTCGGGCAGTTTGCCGGTGCGGTCTTTCCAGTCGTCGGCGTCGGCCAGTGGAGCCTTGCGCTTGGTGATGCTCTTCCAGCCCGGCAGTTGCGCCAGATCGGCGTTGAGCTTGGTCATGTGCAGCTGGTCTTTGGGCAGGTCTTCTTCGGCGTAGATCGCGCTCACCGGGCATTCAGGGATGCACACCGCGCAGTCGATGCACTCGTCCGGGTCGATGGTGAGGAAGTTCGGGCCTTCGCGGAAACAGTCCACAGGGCAGACGTCCACACAGTCGGTGTATTTGCAGCGGATGCAGGCTTCGGTGACAACGTGAGTCATGGTGGTCTTGGGAATCGGTGGAAGCCGTGATTTTAGGGTTTCCGGCAGGACGGGGCTGGGCCATACCCCTTGCCGTGACACAGGGTAAGGGGATGCGGGCGCGCTGAGCGGCCCGCGCTGCCTTCACAGGACCAACAATGCGCCCGCTGTGCGGTGGCTGGCGGTGTCCACGAGCACCAGGGAGCCCAAGGCCCGCGATTGGGCAAAGGGCAGCGTGACCAGCGGTTCCTGCAGCGTCAGTTCGACGTGACCGATGGCATTGGGTTCGAGCTGGCTGGCCTCTTCTTGGGCCAGGGTGTGGATGTCGAGCCGGTGAACGATGCGCTTGATCTTGGCCTTGACCCAGCGGTGGCCGTGCAGCGCCCAGTAGACGCGGCCGGGCACCAGGGTTTCGTCATCGAGCCAGGCCACGGTGGCGCGGATCTCCCGGCTGCCGGGCAACGAGCCATCGGTGTCTTCGGCCAGCAGCCAGTCGCCGCGCGAGACGTCGACTTCGCGGTCGAGCACGATGCCTGCGCTGTGACCGGCCAGCACGGCCTGCGGTTGACGCACATGGTTGAGCACCTGGGCCACCACGGCGGTCTGGCCGTTGGGCATGATGCGCACGCTCTGGCCGACCTGCACGCCACCGGTGGCCACACGACCCCAGAAGACACGGCGGCCTTGCGATGTGTCGGCGGAGCTGCTGAATTTCTCAACCCACTGCACGGCGAATGCGAAGGGCAGCGTGCTGTCGGTCGGCGTGACCGGCAGGCCTTCCAGAATTTCGAGCAGCGTGGGGCCGCTGTAGCCACACCAGCCGGTTTGCTCGCTGGAATCGACCACGTTCCAGCCCTTGAGGGCCGAGATGGGCACCACGGCCGTGACCGGGATGCCAGCCTGTGCGGCGAATGTGCGCAGCGCGGCACCGATGTGCTCGAAAGCCACGGTGCTGTCGTCCACCGCGTCGAGCTTGTTGATGGCGAACACCACCGAAGGCACCCGCAGCAGCTTGAGCAGCAGGCTGTGGCGGCGGGTCTGGGGCAGCAACTTGAGTGCGGCGTCGGCCCAGGCCAGTTTGGTGGCGTCCACCAGCACCACGGCGGCGTCGGCGCTGGAGGCTGCGGTGACCATGTTGCGCGTGTACTGCTCGTGGCCGGGCGCGTCGCCGATGATGAACTTGCGCGCCTCGGTGCTGAAGTAGCGGTAGGCCACGTCGATGGTGATGCCTTGCTCGCGTTCAGCCGACAGGCCATCGGTCAGCAGGGCGAGGTCGGTCTGACCGTGGCGCTGCACGCCGGCCAGGTGGTCTTGCAGCACGGCCTTGCTGTCGACCAGCAAGCGGCCGATCAAGGTGCTCTTTCCGTCGTCCACGCTGCCGCAGGTGATCAGGCGAAGGGCGGAGCGTGTGTCTTGGGGAATGGGAGCGAGTTCAGCGGTGGTCATGTCAATCCTTCGGCGAGAGATATCTGTTCAAGGGCGTCGTGGGTCCGGCTCCGCCGGCCCACAGACGCCGCCCCCCAGTGGGGGGGTGACGCGCCGCAGGCGCGGCGCGGGGGGCGTCAAAAGTACCCGTCTTTCTTGCGTTTTTCCATGGAGGCGTCGGAGGTCTTGTCGTCCATGCGCGTGGCGCCGCGCTCACTCACCTCGGCGGACAGCGTCTCGATCACGATCTCGTCGGCGGTGGCGGCCAGGCTTTCCACCGGGCAGGTGCAGGTGATGTCGCCCACGGTGCGAAAGCGCACGTCGCGCACCTGCACGGTTTCGCCGTCGCGCGGCGGCGTGAGTTCGGTCACCGGCACCAGCAGGCCGCGGCGGTCCACCACCTCGCGCTGGTGCGTGTAGTAGATCGAGGGCAGTGCGATGTTTTCGCGGGCGATGTACTGCCACACGTCGAGTTCGGTCCAGTTGCTGATGGGGAACACGCGGAAGTGTTCTCCGGGCTGAAGCCGCGTGTTGAACAGCGTCCAGAGTTCGGGGCGCTGGGCCTTGGGTTGCCACTGGCCGAAGCTGTCGCGGTGGGAAAAGATGCGCTCCTTGGCGCGGGCCTTTTCCTCGTCGCGGCGAGCACCGCCAATCAGCGCATCAAAGCGGAATTCTTCGATGGCTTCCAGCAGCGTGACCGACTGGTGCACGTTGCGGCTTTCGCCCGGGTGGGACAGGCGCACCGTGCCACGTGCCATGGAGTCTTCAACACTGCGCACGATCAGTTCTGCACCCAACTCTTTGGCGCGCAGGTCGCGGAACTCGGTGACCTCGGGAAAGTTGTGGCCGGTATCGATCATCAAGAGCGGGTAAGGGATGCGGCCGGCGCCGAACGCCTTCTCGGCGCACTTGAGCATGACCAGCGAGTCCTTGCCGCCGGAGAAGAGCAGCGTGGGGCGCTCGAAGGCGGCCGCCACCTCGCGCAGGATGAAGATGGTTTCCTCTTCCAGCGCATCCAGGTGGGCGTTGCTCAGGTGATGGTCGCTGGCGTGTTGCAGGGCGGTCTGGATCACGGCGGTTTCGGTGCGGGCGTTCATGATGGGGTCCGTTCGATGGAGGACACGAGGGGTTCGGTGACAGGCTGCACATGCAGTCCACATTCCTTGGCGCTTTCCTCTTCCCACCACCAGCGACCGGCGCGGAAATCCTCGCCCACGCTGATGGCGCGCGAGCAGGGCGCGCAGCCGATGCTGGGATAGAACTGGTCGTGCAGCGCGTTGTAGTCGAGTGCGTGCAGGCCGATGAAATGCCAGACGTCGCCCCAGGTCCATTCGACGATGGGGCTGACCTTGATGCGGCCGGGCTCCTGAATGATTTCGCCCACCTCGGCGCGCGCATTGGACTGCTCACGGCGCAGGCCGGTGATCCAGCCGTCGTGGCCGGCCAGGGCACGCGCCAGCGGCTCCATCTTGCGGATGTCGCAGCAGGCCTTGCGCAGCTCGATGCTCTGGTACATGGCTTCTTCGCCGTTCTTGCGCACGAACTGAATGACCGACTCCTGCCGGGGCCGGAACACCTGCACGCTGGTGCCGTAGCGCCGTTCGATCCGGGGGATCAGTGCAAGGGTTTCGGCGTGCAGCTTGCCGGTCTCCAGAACAAAGACGCTGGCATCGACGTCGGCCAGGTGCAGCAGGTGCGTGACCACCATGTCTTCGGCGCCCAGGCTGGAGGCCTGCGTCAGCTTCGGATGGTTGGCCGCTGTTTCGCGCAGCAGGCCGATGCTGCGCGCCACCTTGGCGGCGAACTCGGGGGAGGGTTTGTCGTAGAGGGATAAAGCGTTCATGGCGGCGGCTCTGTTCGCTTTCAGGCGGGGACAAAATGGGGCGCGGTGTGCACCGCGTCGCCCTGGTAGAAGGCCGGGTAGTGCGCCAGCAGCGCCTGACCGTGGGCCAGGTTCTGGTCGGCGCGCAGCACGGCCTGGGTGAAACCACTGCGCTGCATCTGCACCAGCTGGTCGATCAACACATCGCCCGTGGCGCGAATCTCGCCGGTGAAGCCCAGGCGCCGATGCAGCAGAAAGGCCTGGCTGAAGGCGCGGCCATCGCTGAACTTGGGAAAGTGCAGCTCGATCACGGTGATGCCGGCGAGGTCGGCCTCGCGCGGGTCGGCGTCGTTGGCGATGGCCAGCCGATGGGCCACTTCTTCCTGGGGCTGGAAGGCGTCGGCGCTGAAGAGTTGAAGGGTCGGGCTCATGGCGTGTGTCCTCAGGCGGCGGCGCGGGCCGTGCTCGTGCGCACCGCGTTGGCGGCGGTTTTGAAGGGATCGGCGCCGGTGCGGCGCAGTGTGGCCACAAAGGTCTCGCCACCGGTGCGCTGGGCGCGGTAGGTGTCGAGCAAGGCTTCGATCACGTCGGCCACTTCGTTCGCGGCAAACGAGGGGCCGATCACCTTGCCCGGGGTGGACTCTCCCGAGAGGCGCGTACCGTCGGAGCCACCGAGCGTGACCTGGTACCACTCCTGGCCGTCCTTGTCGACGCCCAGAATGCCGATGTGGCCGCTGTGGTGGTGGCCGCAGGAGTTGATGCAGCCACTGATGTGCAGATCGATCTCACCGAGGTCGTGCAGCTCGTCGAGGTCCTTGTAGCGGCCCAGGATGGCTTGCGCCAAAGGGAGCGAACGAGCGTTGGCAAGGTCGCAGAAATCACCACCAGGGCAGGCAATCATGTCGGTCAGCAGACCGATGTTGGGCTTGGCCAGACCCAGGCGGCGCGCTTCGCGCCAGAGCTCGGGCAACTGGTCGCAACGCACCCAGGGCAGCAGCAGGTTTTGTTCGTGCGTCACGCGGGCTTCGCCAGCGGAGAAGCGCTCGGCGAGATCGGCGGCGCGTTCCAGTTGTTCTGCCGTGGCATCCCCGGGGGCTTGGCCCAGGCGCTTGAACGACAGCGTGACTGCGCGCAGGTCGGGGTTCTGGTGCGGCTTCACATTCTGCGTGAGCCAGCGGCTGAACTCCACGTCGTCCTCTGCCGCGGCCTTGAGGATGTGTGCGATCTTGGCGTCGGCGCTCTTGCGGTCGCACTTGAGCTGCGGTGGCACGAAGAAGGCACTCACGCGGTCGAGTTCGGCCTGGCTGATGGTGTGCGGCGCCCCGTCTTTCTCGATGATGTCGCGGTACTCGGCTTCGACCTGATCGGTGAAGGCCTGGCCCTCGGCCTTCACCAGGATCTTGATGCGGGCCTTGTAGATGTTGTCGCGGCGACCGAAGCGGTTGTAGGCGCGCACCACGGCTTCGAGGTAGTTGAGGATCTGGTTCCAGGGCAGGAACTCGCGGATCACGCTGCCGATGATGGGCGTGCGGCCCATGCCACCGCCCACGCGCACCTGGAAACCCAGCTCGCCGTCCACATTGCGCAGCAGGCGCAGGCCCACGTCGTGCCAGGCGGTGGCGGCGCGGTCTTCGCGCGCACCCGTGATGGCCACCTTGAACTTGCGCGGCAGAAAGGCGAACTCGGGGTGCAGCGTGCTCCACTGGCGCATGATCTCGGCAAACGGCCGCGGGTCGGCCACCTCGTCGACCGCGATGCCGGCCAGTGCATCGGTTGTGATGTTGCGAATGCAGTTGCCGCTGGTCTGGATGCCGTGCATGCCCACGCTGGCCAGCAGGTCCATCACGTCGGCCGAGCGCGCCAGCGGGATCCAGTTGTATTGCACGTTCTGGCGCGTGGTGAAGTGGCCGCAGCGGTCGGGCAGCGTGGGCACTTCAGAGAGGCCGGCGTTGGCATTCGATACGTCGTGGTCTTCCTTGTGATCGAAGTCGTGCGCGATCTTGGCCAGCACCTTGAGTTGTGCGCTGTTGATTTCGCCGTAGGGCACGGCCACGCGCAGCATGGGTGCGAAGCGCTGCACATACCAGCCGTTCTGCAGGCGCAGCGGTTTGAACTCGTCTTCCTTCAACGAGCCGGCCTGCCAGCGGGTGAGCTGGTCTCGGTACTGGGCGGCGCGCAGGTTCACGAACTGGCGGTCAAAGTCGGAATATTGGTACATCGTCGTGGGCAGTGAAAGTCAAAGAGCGATCAATTTCAGGCCGGCATAGGCCAGCAACACCGAGAGCGCGGAGCGCACCAGGCGTTCGGGCGTGTGGCGCATCAGCCGGGTGCCCAGCCAGATGCCGGGCAGCGAGCCCGCGAGCAGCTTGCCGAGCAAAGGCCAGTCCACCGAGCCCATGCTGGCGTGGCCCAGGCCCGCCACCAGCGTGAGCGGCACGGCGTAGGCGATGTCGGCGGCCACGATGCGGGGCAGCGGCAACAGCGGAAACAGCAGCAGCAGCACCGAGACGCCGATGGCGCCGGCGCCCACCGAGGTGAGTGTGACCAGCGTGCCGATCACCGCACCGAAGAGCACAGGCAGGCTCCAGTGGCGCGCGCGCATGGCGCCCTGCAACTGGTCGTCGGCCAGGGCGCGGGGCAACTGCTTGCCGCGGGCTGCCTTGTAGAGCATGGCCGCCGCGGTGAGCAGCAGGGCCACACCGAGGGTGTTGGTCATGAGTGCCTGGACCACCGGGCTGGCGGGGCCCAATTGGTGCAGGGCGCCCAGGGTGATCAGCGCGGCCGGGATGCTTCCGGCACACAGTTGGCCGACCACGCGCCACGGCACCAGCTTCTGGCGCGCCAGGCTCACCGTTCCCCCCATCTTGGTGAATGCGGCAAAGAGCAGGTCGGTACCGACCGCGAGGTAGGGTTTGACGCCGAAGAAGAAGATCAGGATCGGCGTCATGAGCGAACCGCCACCCACACCGGTGAGACCCACGATGAGTCCCACAGCGAATCCGGCCAGGATGATGGCAATGTCAGGCATGGGCGCGACTGTACGGAGGCGGGCATATATCCCAAACGATTTTTTCTTTATGGGGGTATGCCTGAGGTGCATATAGAAGCGCATCGGTGTGCGGCATTGCACAGCGCGGCCTGTGTGCCGATGTGTGCATCGGAGTGCCGCGCAGTGCTGACGTAACATCGCGGCCATGCAAAAACAGCGTGTCCTGGTCAGTGTGGTGGGCTTCTCCGATGTGGAGCGCCACGCCTTGAACACGGTGTTTCGGCTGTCCCAGTCGCGCGACCTGTCGTACGCGCCCTATGTGCCCTTGTCGGCGCCCGGCGTAGCAGCGCCCAAGGGCGTGTCGGAAGTGGCGCTGGTGGACGGCGAGAGTGCCGAGGCGGTCTTGTCCCACGCCAAGGAAATGCCGACCGGGCAGCGCCTGATCTGGGTCGGCAAGGACGCACCTGATCACGCCTGGCGGGTCATGGACCGTCCCATCGACTGGGCCGCCGTGCTGCACGATCTGGACGCGGTTTATGCGGCCAAGCAGGCCGATTCCGGCCTGCTTGATCTGGATGTGACGGCGCCCGCGCCACTCGATCTGGCTTTCGGCGACGACGTCATCGGGGTGCGCCGCGCCCTCGTGGCCGGTGCCGACGAGCAGGAGCGCACCTACCTGCGAACCCGCCTGGCCCTGGCCGGCGTGGCGCAGGTGGACGAGGTCACCACCACCGAAGCAGCCATTGCCACCATTGCCCGCAACGACTACATCTGCGGTGTCTTCAACCTGGACGATCCGCATATCGACGTCTGGTTGCTGATGCGGCTGTTCGCCGAGCACAACCCCAAGGCTCTGACGCTGGCCACCAGCGAACTCGCGGGCCCCTTGGCGGGTTGGTGGAGCCGGCGGCGGGTGCGCAAGAACGCTCAGCGCGCGGGCATTTCGGCCTTGTTGGCGCGCCCGATCCAGCCGCCCGAGATCTCGGTCTGGCTCAACCTGCTGTAGGCGGCGCGCGCACAGCGCCCTGACGGCGGGCGGCCTTCAAGGCGAAGCGGGCCGGGTCCAGTGATTCCAGCAGATCGGCATCCGCCGACCTCGTCTCCCCACCGAGTTGCGCGGCCAGTTGCTCGGCGCACCAATGCGCCAGCGTGAGGCCCCGCGAGCCCATGGCGCTCAAGAGGTGCAACCCCGGCCAGCGGGGCACGTCCACAAGTTGCACCCGCGAGCGCTGCAGGCGCGCCGCCATCAACTGGGCCAGCGCCTGCGTGTCCGGTGCAGCCCCCACCAGCGGCAGCCGGTCGAGCGAGGCGCAACGCACCTGCGCCCAGCCCTCCAGGCGATCGTGGCCGAGTGCGGCTCGCAAACGCTGCGCGGCCTGCGGATGGATCGCCTGCAGGCTGCAGGCGTTGCGCTCGTGGGCCTCTGCGGTCACCCGGGTGTCGCCCAGGCCGCGCTCGTAGGTGGAGCCCATGGTCCAGAGCGTGGCAGGCCAGCGGGGCGCCAGGCCGGTGTCTTCGTACCGGGGTACAAAAACACCGTCGTTGCGTTGGGGCCGATCGGCCAGTGCAGGGCCCTCCAGGGCGGCCAGGCTCATCTGGCCCTTGACAGGGCGCAGTGGCAGGTCGTCCTGGGTCAGCCCGGTGGGGGCACCCACGAGCAGGTCCAGGCTGCCCAGCGCGGCGGCAACGATCACCACCGGCGCCTGGGCCACCAGATGGCCCTGTGCGTCGCGGGCTTGCCACATCAGCGGTGACGACGGGTCTGCGGGTTGCACCGCTTGCAGGTGAGCGATGGGCGCGTGCCAGTGGCAGTCGAGTGAGGTCAAGGACCCGGCTTCTTCCAGCCAGGCGTGCACAAGCGCTGCCGGGCGCACCAGCGCCGCAGGCCAGCGGCCGGGATCGTGTCCGAGGTTGTCGACTTCGCACGCTTGCCAGCCGGCGCCTTGTGGAACGAGGCGCTGCAGCTCTGTCAAGGTATTGGCCACGCCCAGCGCGGACAAGCGAGAGAGGGGGGTGGGGGAGCGCGTGACGTGGGGACTGAGCATGCCCACCGGCAGGCTTGATGCGCCCAGAGCAGGGCCTTCGGCCGCGTCAACCAGGGTGATGTGCCAGCCGCGCCGTGCCAGCGCAGAACAGATTGCAGCGCCGGCCAGCCCGGCACCGATCACCAGGGCGTGGCGCCGGGCGTCAGGCACAGATCAGGCTGCGGGAGGTGGCACGTAGCCGGCGGCTGCGTCAGCGCCTTCGCCGAAGAAGTGCTTTTCCATCTGGCGGGCCAGGTACTGGCGGGCCCGCGCATCCGCCAGGTTCAGGCGGTTTTCGTTCAGCAGCATGGTCTGGTGCTTGAGCCAGGCGGCCCAGGCCTCCTTGCTCACGCCTTCATAGATGCGCTTGCCCAGTTCGCCGGGGTAAGGCGGGAAGTCCAGGCCTTCGGCTTCTTTGCCGAGCTTGATGCAGTTGACGGTGCGTGCCATGGGGTGTCCTTGGGGTGGGTCAGATTGTTTGGTTATATCGAATGGAAGAATTTATTCGTTCCAGTCTCTCGCGAAGGCCGGCATGATGCGGGCTTCGTGCGGCAGAGGGCGACTGTAGCAACCTTTGATCGACCGCAATGTCTTCAGGGCTGCAGCCCGCATGATCGGTTGTGTGCAAGCCCATGGTGGCCTTGTTGCTCCGGCGCCCTTTTTACAATACATCCCTTCGCCTCCACAGGACCCCCCATGAGTGCATTTCAGGAAGAGCGCGTGCTGAGCGTTCACCATTGGACCGACCGGCTGTTCAGCTTCACCACCACGCGCGACGCGTCGCTGCGCTTCTCCAACGGCCACTTCACCATGATCGGCCTGCGCGTCAACGACAAGCCGCTGCTGCGCGCGTACAGCATCGTCAGCCCCAACTACGCCGATCACCTCGAGTTCCTGAGCATCAAGGTGCCCGACGGCCCGCTCACCTCGCGCCTGCAGCACATTCAGGTGGGCGACACCATCATCGTGGGCCGCAAGCCCACCGGCACCCTGCTGATCGACTATCTGCTGCCCGGCAAGCGCCTGTATTTGCTGGCCACCGGCACCGGCCTGGCGCCGTTCCTGAGCGTCATCCGCGACCCCGAAACCTATGAGCGTTACGAACAAGTGGTGCTGATCCACGGCGTGCGCCAGGTCAAGGAACTGGCCTACCGCGAATACCTCAGCGACACCTTGAGGCACGACGAGTTCCTGGGCGAGATGGTCCAGCAAAAGCTGCTGTACTACCCCACCGTCACGCGTGAGGCGTTTGTGCACCAGGGCCGCATTCCCCAGCTCTTGGCCGAAGGCCAGGTGGCCAAGGACCTGGGCATTCCCATGCTGAACCCGGCGGAAGACCGCATCATGATCTGTGGCAGCCCCGAGATGCTGCGCGACCTCAAGGCCTTGGCTGAAAAGCTGGGCTTCGAGGAAGGCAACACCAGCCGCCCGGGCGCTTTCGTGATCGAGCGCGCGTTCGCAGGAACTTGATCGGACCAAGAACGCTCTGTTCCTCAGCACCGTTGCACCACAAGGGCTCCCTTGATCACCACCATCCCGACCTTTCGCCCCTCGTTCATCGAGCGCAACCCCCGCCAGATCCTCGGGCTGATCGCGCTGGTGTGCATCGGCATGCTGGCTTTTGGCCTGTACCTCCAGCACGTGGTGGGTCTGGAGCCCTGCCCGATGTGCATCGTGCAGCGCTATGCGCTGATTGCGGTGGCGCTGGTGGCCGGTATCACGGCCTTGGTGTTGCGCAGCCGCGCGGCGCTGTGGTGTGGCGTGGGTGTGATGGCGGTTTTTGCCGTGTTCGGCGCCGGCGTGGCCGCGCGGCAAAGCTGGCTGCAGTGGTACCCGCCCGAGGTGATGAGCTGCGGGCGCGATTTCTTCGGAATGATCGAATCGTTCCCGCTGCGCCGCGCGATCCCCATGATCTTTCGCGGCAGCGGCGACTGTTCGGTGGTCGACTGGACCTTTCTGAGCCTGTCGATCGCCAACTGGTCGTTCCTCAGCTTCACGGCAATTGCGCTGGCTGCGGTTGCGCTTTGGCTCAAGCGCGCACCCGCCTGAACCCGGGCTGCGTCTTCAGCTCAGCTTTTTCACCAGCACCTGGCTCTTGCGGTCCCAGTTGTACTTGCGCTTGCGGGCCTCGGGCAACCAGTCTGCGTTGACCTGCACAAAGCCGCGTTTGATGAACCAGTGCATGGTGCGGGTGGTGAGTACGAAGATGCTCTGCAATCCCTGGGCCTTGGCCCGCACCTCAATGCGCTTGAGCAACCGCTCGCCATCGCCCTGGCTCTGCGTGTCGGGTGACACGGTGAGTGCGGCCATCTCACCGGTGCGGGCTTCGGGGTAGGGGTAGAGCGCAGCGCACCCGAAGATCACGCCGTCGTGTTCGATGATGGTGTAGTTGCCAGCGTCGCGTTCGATTTCGGTGCGGTCGCGCTTGACCAAGGTGCCGTCTTTCTCGAACGGCTCGATCAGCGCCACGATGCCGCTGACGTCGTCCATGGTGGCTTCTCGCACGCTCTCCAGTTTTTCGTCCACCACCATGGTGCCGAAACCGTCGTGGGTGTAGATCTCCAGCAGCAGCGCGCCGTCCACCGAAAACGGCAGGATGTGACTGCGCTCGACGCCACCTTCGCAGGCGCGGATGCAGTGCTGCAAATAAAACGCAGGGTCGGTGGGTTGGGTCGGCGCTGGCAGGCTGGCGAGCAGCGTCTTGGCGTCGGCCAGAGGAATCTCGGTGTCGATCTCGCTCTCGGGGTCGGCCAGGTCGGTGCGCAGGCCGGCAACCTCGGTCAGAAACATCAGTTTGTCGGCCTGCAGCGCAATCGCCACCGAGGTCGCCACGTCTTCCATGGTGAGGTTGAAGGCCTCACCGGTGGGCGAGAAACCGAACGGCGAGAGCAGCACCAGCGCGCCCATGTCCAGCGTGCGCTGGATGCCTTCGGTGTCGACCTTGCGCACAAGGCCTGAATGCTGGAAGTCCACGCCGTCCATCAAACCGACCGGGCGCGCGGTGATGAAGTTGCCCGAAATCACCCGCACCGTGGCACCGGCCATGGGCGTGTTGGGCAGGCCCTGGCTGAACGCGGCCTCGATTTCGTAGCGCAGCTGACCGGCGGCTTCCTGTGCGCAATCGAGCGCCACCGAATCGGTGATGCGCATGCCGTGCGAGTACTTGGGTTCATGGCCCTTGGCATGCAGTTGTTCGTTCACCTGCGGGCGAAAGCCGTGCACCAGCACGATCTCCACGCCCATGCTCTGAATGAGCGCCAGGTCTTGCGCCACGTTCTGCAGCTTGCCGGCTGCAATGGCTTCGCCCGCGATGCCCACCACCAGCGTGTTGCCGCGGTGCTTGTGGATGTAGGGAGCAACCGAGCGGAACCAGGGGACGAAGGTGAAATTGAAGACAGTGGACATGTTGGGGACTTTAGAGAAACGGGTTTTCGACGGTGAGTTTGCCGAAGCGCTGGCCGTGCTGGCCGTCTTCGCTCACCAGCACATCGGCCTGAGCTCGCAACGCGGCTTCAAGGATGAGTGCGTCCCACCACTGCAACTGGTGCCGCTCTGCGAGCTTTGTGGCTTCCAGGACGCTGGTGGCCGAGCTGCCCACCACTTCGAAGCTCGCCAGCCGCTCAATCTGCGCCTGCGCGGCGCTGGGGGAGAGCGCAGGCCGAAGCTTGCGGGTGGTGACCGCATAAAACTCCTGAAGCACCTGGGCGCTGAGCACCACCGTGTCTTGTTCGCAAGCGCGTGCAAAACGCTCGATCGCCCGTGTCTGCCGGTCTGGATCTCCGGCGTCCATGCAATAGACGAGGACGTTGGTGTCGAAGAAACAGATCATCAACGGCCCGGTGGTTTTTCAGCTGTGCCAGGGTAGGGGCGATCGTGCGCATCGGCCCGGCTCCAGCGTTGGCCTGACTCGTTGGCCTGGCTGCTGCGGGCTGCGGCGATGAACTCCTGCGCGGCGGTCTGTTGAGGCATTCCACCCTGGGCGTAGACCGCTAGGAAATCGCGCACCTTGGCGCTGACCGAGGTGCCTTCCTGGATGGCGCGCACCCGCGCCTGCCGCACCACGGCTTCGTCGATGGAAATGGTCAGATTGGTCATGTTCAAACTCCCGGTCTGGCAACACGAAAACACGTGCTGCACGTGACCCTGTGCCCTGCAATAATACCGCCGTGAACGACCCTGTCAATTCCCCCTCCACCCCCCGGCCTGCCCAGCCCCTGCACATCGAATTTCCGGAATCCTTGCCGGTTTCCGCGCGCCGCCACGAGATCGAGGCCGCCATGCGCGAGCACCAGGTGGTGATCGTCTGTGGTGAAACCGGCTCGGGCAAAACCACGCAGATCCCGAAGATTGCGCTGGCGATGGGTCGTGGCAAATGCAATGCGAAGCCGGGCCAGCGCGGCCAGATGATTGGCCACACGCAACCCAGGCGCATCGCTGCTTCCAGTGTGGCCAAGCGCATAGCCGAGGAGTTGAAGACGCCCTTGGGCGACGTGGTCGGCTTCAAGGTGCGCTTCCAGGACCGGCTCTCGAAAGACGCGTCCGTCAAGCTCATGACCGACGGCATCTTGCTGGCCGAGACGCAGACCGACCCGGACCTGCGCGCCTACGACACCATCATCATCGACGAAGCGCACGAGCGCAGCCTCAACATTGACTTTCTGCTGGGCTACCTTCGCCAGTTGCTGCCGCGCCGGCCCGACCTGAAAGTGGTCGTGACCTCGGCCACCATCGACGCCGACCGGTTTGCCCAGTACTTCGCTTCGAAGAGCGGTCCGGCGCCGGTGATCATGGTCTCGGGCCGCACCTTTCCGGTGGAAGTGCGCTGGCGCCCGTTTGAAGAGAGCCGCGACTACGACCTCAACAGCGCAATCACCGACGCGGTGGACGAGCTCTGGCGCGGCCCTCTGGGTGGCGACATCCTGGTGTTCCTGCCCGGTGAACGCGAGATCCGCGAAGCCGCTGACCACCTGCGCAAGCACCTGAGCCACATTCCCACGCTGCGCAACGCCGAGGTGCTTCCGCTGTTTGCGCGCCTCTCTCAGGCCGAGCAGGACCGCATTTTTCAGGAGCACGGCGGGCGGCGCATTGTGCTGTCGACCAACGTGGCCGAGACCTCGCTCACGGTGCCCGGCATTCGCAACGTGATCGACGTGGGCACCGCACGCGTGAAGCGCTACAGCTTTCGCCAGAAGGTGGAGCAGCTCATGGTGGAGCCCATCAGCCAGGCCGCAGCCAACCAGCGCGCCGGGCGCTGCGGTCGCGTGGCCGATGGCATCTGCATCCGCCTCTACGACGAGGCCGGCTTCAACGGCCGTCCCAAGTTCACCGATCCCGAAATCCTGCGCAGTTCGCTGGCCGGCGTGATCCTGCGCATGAAGGCGCTGCGCCTGGGCGCGGTGGAAGACTTCGCGTTCATCGAATCGCCGCAGAAGCGCGCCATCGTCGATGGTTACCAGCTGCTGGCCGAACTCGGCGCAGTGGACGACGACAACGAACTCACACCCATCGGCCAGACGCTTTCGCGCCTGCCGCTGGACCCACGCGTGGGCCGCATGATCCTGGAAGCGCAGCAGCGCGGTGCGCTCGACGAGGTGATGGTGATCGCCTCGGCCTTGAGCGTGCAAGACGTGCGCGACCGCCCGCTGGACAAGCAGGCACAGGCCGACCAGGCGCACGCCAAGTTCGACGACGAGAAGAGCGAGTTCAGCGGCACGCTCAAGTTGTGGAAATGGCTGGAGGACACCAAGGGCGGCCACGGCAAGGACCACAAGCTCAGCCACCGCCAGTACGAAAACCTGCTGCGCGAGAACTTCGTCAACGTGCGCCGTGTGCGCGAATGGCGCGACATCCACACCCAGCTGCACACCGTGGTGGCCGAGCACAAGTGGCAGATCAACACGCAGCCCGCGAGCTACGAACAACTGCACCTGGCCATGCTTGCC
The DNA here is from genome assembly GCA_003241965.1 of Burkholderiales bacterium. Classification (GTDB taxonomy): domain Bacteria; phylum Pseudomonadota; class Gammaproteobacteria; order Burkholderiales; family Burkholderiaceae_C; genus Hydrogenophaga. The sequence continues at coordinate 80,589 of QBMB01000002.1, forward strand.
GGCTTGCTGGGCAACGTGGGCCAGAAGAGCGAGGCGGAAGACTGGTACCTGGGCGCGCGCGGCATCAAGTTCTACCGCCACCCGGGCGCCAATCTGAGCAAGAAACCCGGGCGCTGGATCGTCTGCGCCGAGCTGGTGGAGACCACGCGCCTGTTTGGCCGTGGCATTGCTGCCATCGAGCCGCTGTGGCTGGAACAGGTGGGCCCGCACCTGCTCAAGAAGCAGTTGCTCGACCCGCATTGGGAGAAAAAATCGGCGCAGGTGACGGCGCTGGAACGCGCCACGCTGTACGGCCTGGTGGTCTACAACAACCGGCGCACCGACTACGGCCGCGTGGACCCCGTGGGTGCACGCGCGATCTTCATCCGCGAAGCCCTGGTGACCGGCGACTGGGAGACGCGCCTGCCGTTCCTGGCTGCCAATCAGAAGCTGGTGCAGCAAGTGGCCGAGCTGGAACACAAGTCGCGCCGGCAAGACGTGCTGGTCGACGACGAGCTCATCTACGCCTTCTACGATCAGCAACTGCCCGCGCACATCTGCAACGGCGCCACCTTCGAGCGCTGGTACCAGGACGAGGTGCGGCGCAACCCTAAGCTGCTGCTGCTCACGCGCGAAGAGCTCATGCGCCACGAAGCGGCGGGCATCACCACGCAGGCGTTTCCCAAGACGCTGCGTCTGGGCGGGGTGGACTGCGCTTGCGAGTATTTGCACGTGCCCGGTGATCCGCGTGATGGTCTGTCGGTCACGTTGCCGATCTTTGCGCTCAACCAGGCCAGAGACGACCGCTGCGACTGGCTGGTGCCCGGCATGCTCAAGGACAAGCTGCTCGCGCTGCTCAAGACGCTGCACCAGCGTCCGCGCTCGCGCCTGGTGCCGCTGCCCGCCACCGCCGAGCGATTTGCGCAGGCGCTGTGCGAACCCGCCGCGTTTGGCGCCGGCAATCTGATGGACGCGCTGCTGAAACTGGTGCGCGAGGCCACACAGATCGACATCCAGCGCAACGACATCAAGGTCGACATGCTCAGCCCACACCACTTCATGCACCTGCGTGTGGTGGACGAACACGGCCGCCAGCTGGGCCAAGGGCGCAGCCTGGCCGCGCTCAAGGCCGAGCTCGGGAGCCAGGCGCGGGGTGCGTTTCAGGCGCTGGCCTCGCTCAAGCTGGGCTCGCTTGCTGTAGTCGGCGACCGGTCTTCACCCTCTCCCTCTGGGAGCGGGCAGGGTGAGGGCTCGGCGCGCCCACAAAGCCCTCACCCCAACCCTCTCCCTAAGGTAGAGGGAGCAAAGCCTGCCAGTGCAGCCCAGCGCCACACCACCTGGGACTTCGGCGAACTGCCCGAGCTGATGGAGATCCGCAAAGGCCAGCAGTCGCTGATCGGGTTTCCGGCGCTCATCGACGACGGTGACGCGGTGCGCCTGGAGGTGTTCGACGAGCCCGATGTGGCCAAGGCCCGGCACCGCGAAGGCCTGCGCCGCCTGTGCGCACTGCAGATCCGCGACGCGCTGAAGTACCTGGAGAAAAACCTGCCGGGCCTGCAGACCATGGCTGCGGCCTACATGCAGGTGGGCAAGGAAGCGGGCGGCGGTGGCACGCTGGAAGAGCTGCGCACCCAGATTCTGGAACTGGCTCTGGACCGCGCCTTCCTGGCCGAGCCCCTGCCCACCAACGAAGCTGCCTTCAAGCAGCGCGTTGACGAAGGGCGAGGGCGCCTCACGCTGATCGCCAGCGAGATTTCACGCAGCGCGGGCGCCATCCTCACCGAGTTCGCGGCCGCCGCGCGCAAGCTCAAGGACAGCAAGCCGCCCGCCGATGTGGCCACCGACGTGGGCCAACAGCTGGCACGGCTGGTGCCCAAACGTTTCCTGCTGCTCACGCCGTACGCCCAGTTGCAGCACCTGCCGCGTTACCTGAAGGCGGTGCAGTTGCGGCTGGAGAAGCTGCGCGCCGACCCGGCGCGCGACGCCTCAAGGCTGGCGGAGCTGCGCCCGCAAGACCAGCGCTTTTGGCGCCTGGTGGCCGAGCGCAAGGGCGTGCAGGACGCGCGCCTGCAGGAACTGCGCTGGCTGCTGGAAGAGCTGCGGGTGAGCTTCTTTGCGCAGGAGTTGCGCACCCCGCAGCCGGTGAGCGTGAAGCGCCTGGACAAGGCCTGGGCGCAACTTCAACTGTGAATCTCAGCGCGTGGCCAGGGCTACGCGGCCTTCGGTCACGCCCAGCGTGGCGTTGGCCTGCAGTTGCGTCAGCACTGTTTCAGCGTCTTCGCGGGTGGCCAGCTGGTTGATGCGGACTTCGAATTTGCCATCTTTGGCCACCACGTCGGCGGGGTAGCCTGCGGTTTGCAGGCGCGTGCGAAGCGCGTTGGCCTGAACGCCGCTGGGCATGAAGCCCGCCACCGTGCGCCACTGGCCGCCTTGCAACAGGATGCCTTTGCCCGGCTGCATCTCGGCCTGACCGATGAACTTGGCGAGTTGATCCGGCGTGGCCTGACCGGCGGCTTGCTCGGGTTGACCTGTGAACACCACCCAGAAAGCGCCGGGCTTGTCCAGCACCACGCCGGGCTTGGCGTCGCGCATCACCTCCACCTTGCCCTCGAACATGCACACGGCATCGTGTGCAGCGTCGGTCATGCTCCAGAAATCGGTGCCGCGAATGCCCACGGTGGCGGTGGCCATCTTGAGGTTGAGTTCGCGTTTGTTGCCCAGTGCTTTGCTGGAGTAGTCGGTGGCGTAGCGGAACACGCCGGTGACAAGGCGCAGCGTGGCAGAAAGCTCCGATGGACCTGCCGCTTGCGGACGGCGAACGGCCAGGGATTCGATCTGAAACTCGGTCTGTTCGCCGAGCTTGATCACGCTGCGGTCGGGCATGCGCAGGAGCATGCGCGCGTGATCTGCGGTGATGGCCTTGTCGTTGTCGCGCAGTTGCACGCCGGGCTCGGCCGGGCGACGCTCGCCGTTGCGCTCGACCCAGGCCGGCAACTGGACCGCTTCGACCACGGTGCTGTTGGTTGCCGCGCGGGCAGCACCCTGGCCAGCCCACAGGCCAGCGCCCATCAGCAAGATGCCCAGGCTGTGGCGCAGAAAGGGCCTGGTTGAACGGGAGACCGTTTGGGAAAACAATGCGGCTGGCGGATGCATGGGGGTTCTTTCAAGACAGTGACGGATGAAGAAGGCTCAAGCGACCCTTTCGGTCACTACGCCGTTGCCTCTGTATCGGATGCAGTGCGCAAACAAACACCCCTCCAATGACTTGTTTTCGTGAAAAAGCTCACTGGCTGCGGAGGCTGTTTGTAAAGCGGGCATGTCCCCTGGGGGGTGCGGGGAATGTCTGCATTGGTTGACATGGCGCCCATCGATGCGCTTCACTGCGCAGCAGGCCACCGCCCGTGGCCATCGTTTCACCGCACCGGGGTCTTCAGATGGATCGTCGTGAATTTGTGGAAGCTTGCACCGTGGGTACAGGGTCATTGGCGGCCGTGCTGGCAGGCAGCGCCTGGGCTGCCGACGCCAAACCCCGCAGCCACGGCCGCGTGTTGCTGGTGGACGAGCTGGGCAAGCCACTCAAGGCCGCCAGCCTGAGGGCCCAGACCAATTACGTCTTTCACTACCCGTTCGAGGCCACGCCTGTTTTTCTGCTTGATCTGGGCAAGGCGGCCACGGCCACCCAGCTCGTCACGCGCGAGAAGCTGAGCTATCAATGGCCCGGCGGTGTCGGACCCCGGCGCAGTCTCGTCGCGTTCTCGGCCATCTGCGCGCACAAGCTGGTGTATCCCACCAAGGATCTGAGTTTCATCAGCTTTCGCAAGGGCGCGGCGGTGAACCCTCAGACGCCCAGCCAAGGCAGCGATCTCATCCATTGCTGCGCGGACCACAGCCAGTACGACCCGGCGCGCGGTGCCCAGGTGCTGGGTGGCCCGGCCGAACAGCCCTTGTGTGCTGTGCTGCTGGAGCACGATGCGAAGTCCGATCAGCTCACGGCCACCGGCACGTTGGGTGGAGAGTTGTTCGACGACTTCTTCAAGAAGTACGAGATGAAACTGAGCCTGGAGGTCGGGCCCAACGCGAGGCAGACGGTGGCCGCTCGCAGCACGGTGCGGGAGTTGGACCGTTTCTGCCGCAATCCGGTGCGGTGCTGAGCACCTCAGCCCTCCAGTGTTTCCAGCAACTCCGTCTCGATCTCGATCTGGCGTCGGTTCATCTGCAGCTGCGCGCCGCTGATGAGGAAGGTGTCTTCCACCCGCTCGCCCAAGGTGGTGATTTTGGCCAGCTGCACATTGATGTCGTATCGCGCGAGCACTCGCGAAATGCCGTAGAGCAGACCCGCGCGATCGCTCGCCGAGACCGACAGCAACCAGCGCTGCGCCTTCTCGTCGGGCCGCAGATCCACCCGGGGTGTGACCGGGAAACTCTTGACCCGGCGCGAGAGCCGGCCCTTCATGGGCGCGGGCAGCGGGCCGCATTCGTCGATGGTCTGCGCCAGGTTGTTCTCGACCATCGCAATCAGTTCTCGGTAGTGATCCGAGAGCGTGGGTGCCACCACCTGGAAGGTGTCCAGCGCATGGCCGGTGAGCGTGGTGTGCACGCGCGCATCCAGAATGCTGAAGTTCGAGCTGTCGAAGTAGCCGCAGATGCGGGCAAACAGGTCGTTCTGGTCGGGTGCGTACACCAGCACCTGCAGGCCTTCGCCCTCGGGTGAGAGGCGGGCGCGCACGATGCAGCGGTCGGGCACCGCCGCGCCCTCGGGCGTTGCCTTGCCGGCGGCCTTGGTCGCGGTCTGGGCGATCTGGCGCGTGAGCACGCGGGTGTGCCAGGCGATCTCGTCGGCCTGATGGCGCATGAAGTAACTCACGTCCAGCGTGTCCCACAGCGTCTTGTGGGCCATGTGCGGCAATGCGTGCAGTGCCAGCATCGACAATGCCTCGCGCTTGCGTGCCTCGATCACCGCGCCCGGGTCGGGCGCGCGGCCTCCCAAGGCACGCAGGGTGTAGCGGTACAGGTCTTCCAGCAGCTTGCCTTTCCAGGCGTTCCACACCTTGGGGCTGGTGCCGCGGATGTCGGCCACGGTCAGCAGGTACAGCGCGGTGAGGTAACGCTCGTTGCCCACGCGTTGGGCGAAGGCGCTGATCACGTCCGGATCGCTCAGGTCTTCCTTCTGCGCCATGCGGCTCATGGTCAGGTGCTGGGACACGAGGAATTCGATGAGCTTGCTGTCTTCGCGCTCGATGCCGTGTTGGCGGCAGAAGGTGCGCACATCTTTGGCGCCGAGGTCGGAGTGGTCGCCACCGCGCCCCTTGGCGATGTCGTGGAAGATGGCCGCGATGTAGAAGATCCAGGGCTTGTCCCAGCCTGCCGCCAGCTGCGAGCAGAACGGGTACTCGTGCGAATGCTCGGCGATGAAGAAACGGCGCACATTGCGCAGCACCATCAGGATGTGTTGGTCGACCGTGTACACATGGAACAGGTCGTGCTGCATCTGGCCCACGATGTGGCGGAACACCCAGAGGTAGCGCCCCAGCACCGAGGTCTCGTTCATCATGCGCAGCGCATGGGTGATGCCCTCGGGCTCTTTCAGGATCTGCAGGAACTGTGCGCGGTTGACCGGGTCGGCGCGGAACTTCGCATTCATGACCGGCCGGGCGTTGTAGAGCGCACGCAGCGTGCGGGCCGAGAAACCCTTGATGCCCACCGTGGTCTGGTAGATGTGGAAGGTTTCCAGGATGGCGTGCGGCTGCTGCACATACAGGTCGTCGCTGGCCACTTCCAGCATGCCGCCCTTGTCGAAGAAGCGCGCATTCAGCGGGCGCAGCCGGTCCACACCCGCCATGTCGTCCTGCAAACGTTCCTGGATGTTGAGCAGCAGGATCTGGTTGAGCTGGGTGACCGCCTTGGCGGCCCAGTAGTAGCGCTTCATGAGCGCCTCGCTGGCGCGGCGCGTGCCTTTGGCCGTGGGGGCCACATGGGGCGCACCGGGTGGCCCGGCGGTGATGACGGCGGGCACCTGCGCCTTGAAACCGAACGACTCGGCCACGGCGGACTGCAGGTCGAACACCAGCCGGTCTTCGCGCCGGTTGGCCAGCAGGTGAAGGCGCGCGCGGATCAGGCTGAGCAAGGCCTCGTTGGCCTTGATCTGGCGCGCTTCCAGCGGCGTGGCCAACCCCTTGCGGGCCAGGTCGTCCCAGCTGCGGCCCAGGCCCGCTGCCTTGGACACCCACAGGATGATTTGCAGATCACGCAGGCCACCGGGTGATTCCTTGCAGTTGGGCTCCAGCGAATACGGCGTGTTCTCGTACTTGGTGTGGCGCTGGCGCATCTCCAGCGTCTTGGCCACATAAAACGCCTTGGGGTCCATGGCCTCGTCCAGCTGCATCACGAGGCGGCTGAAGGTGGTTTTGCTGCCGCAGATCAGGCGGCTCTCCAGCATGGAGGTCTGCACGGTCACGTCCTTGGCCGACTCGTTCACACAGTCGGTCACTGAGCGCACGCTGGAGCCGATCTCCAATCCGAGATCCCAGCAAGATCCGATGAATCCTTCGAGCTGCTTCATGAGCTCGGCATCCTCGTCGGGCTGCGCACCATCGGGCAGCAACACCAACACGTCCACGTCGGAGTGGGGGAACAGTTCACCACGGCCGAACCCGCCCACAGCGATCAGCGAGAACCCGGTGCCGAAGCCGGCCCGGCTCCAGAGTTCGCGCAGGGTCTGGTCGGTCAGGCGCGAGAGTTGCTGCAGGGCCTGGCGCACGCCACGGGTGGAGGCGCCCTGGTCGCGCAGCAGCGCAAAGAGGGCGGTCTTGTCGTCGCGGTAGCGCTGGCGCAGCGCGCTGACGTCGCCCGCTGGCGCCAAGGGGGCGGTCATTGGGTCAGGCAGCCACGGCAGCGGCCGGCGTCACGAACGCCGGTGGCGCCAGGCTGCCCGCCGACAGCGTGAGCACCTCGTAGCCGGTTTCGGTCACCAGCACGGTGTGTTCCCACTGGGCCGAGAGCGAGCGGTCGCGCGTGACGATGGTCCAGCCGTCGCCGGCTTCCTTGATGTCGCGCTTGCCCGCGTTGATCATGGGCTCGATGGTGAAGGTCATGCCGGGCTTGAGCTCTTCGAGCGTGCCCGGGCGGCCGTAGTGCAGCACCTGAGGGTCTTCGTGAAACTTCTGACCGATGCCGTGGCCGCAGAACTCGCGCACCACCGAGAAGCCGTTGCCTTCGGCAAAGGTTTGAATGGCGTGACCGATGTCGCCCAGGCGGATGCCGGGCTTGACCATCACGATGCCTTTCCACATGGCCTCATACGTCACCTGGGTCAGACGGCGTGCCTGCACCGAACAGGCTGCTTCGCCACCGATCATGAACATGCGGCTGTTGTCGCCGAACCAGCCGTCCTTGATGACCGTCACGTCCACGTTGAGGATGTCGCCTTTTTTCAGCGGCTTCTCGTTGGGGATGCCGTGGCACACCACGTGGTTGATGGAGGTGCACAGGTGACCGGGGTAGGGCGGGTAACCGCTGGGCTGGTAGCCGATGGTGGCCGAGACCGTGCCCTGCTGCTTCATGAATTCGGCCGACAGGCGATCGATCTCGAGAGTGGTTACGCCAGGCTGGATCAGTGGCGTGAGGTAATCCAGCACTTCGGAGGCCAGGCGGCAAGCCACCCGCATGCCTTCGATGCCCGCTTCGTCTTTGTAGGTGATGCTCATAGGCAAGATTATCCCACCGGGCCCTGCGGCGCAGGGTATCGGTAGCGATGTCGGGGTGGGCCACGCGGGTAAAATCAGCGCTCCGCCCACCCCCCGGGTCAACGCACCTCAGGCTCCCAACGTGTCCCTGCACCTGCGCACTTTCGATGGCGGCAATGCCATCAGCGACTTCAAAGTCCAGCAACTCCTGCCCCGTCTGGCAGCCCTCTCCGACAAGATCACCGGCCTCTCGGCCCGCTTCGTGCACCTCGCTGCCTTCGACGGCGAGCCCATTGCGGCCACCGTGGCGCGCGTGGGCGAACTTTTGACTTATGGAGAGCCCGCCACCGAGGCCCACCTCGAGCTCGAAAACACTGGTGCCCCCGCGCTGCTGGTGATGCCGCGCCTGGGCACGGTGTCGCCCTGGGCTTCCAAGGCCACCGACATCGCCCACAACTGCGGCCTGGCGCTGCACCGGGTGGAGCGGCTGGTTGAATTCCGCCTGCAGCTCAAGAGCGGCCTGCTGGGCAAGAAGGCCAGCCTGTCGCAAGACCAGTTGCGTGCGGTGGCCGACCTGCTGCACGACCGCATGACGGAAAACGTCTCGCTGGACCGCAGCCAGGCGCAGGCCCTGTTCACTGAGCTGCACGCCGCCCCCATGGAGCATGTCGATGTGCTCGGCGGTGGTCGCTCGGCGCTGGAGCGCGCCAACACCGACTGGGGCCTTGCCTTGGCCATTGATGAAATCGACTACCTGGTGAATGCGTTCACAGGCCTCCAACGCAACCCGACCGACGTGGAGTTGATGATGTTCGCGCAGGCCAACAGCGAGCACTGCCGCCACAAGATCTTCAACGCGCAGTTCACCATCGACGGCGTGGCACAAGACAAGAGCCTGTTCGGCATGATCCGCCACACCCACGCGCTCGCACCGCAGCACACGGTGGTGGCGTATTCGGACAACGCCTCCATCATGGAAGGCAGTGTGGTTCAGCGTTTCGTGGCGCGTGCGCACGGTGATGCATCGCCTGCCTATGTGTCCGAAACCGCCACCCACCATGTGTTGATGAAGGTGGAAACCCACAACCACCCCACCGCGATTTCCCCTTTCCCCGGCGCTTCCACCGGCGCGGGCGGCGAGATCCGCGACGAAGGTGCCACTGGCCGCGGCTCCAAACCCAAGGCGGGCCTCACCGGCTTCACTGTGGGCAAACTCTGGGGCGGCCTCTCCGACCAGCCCGGTGGCAAGCCCGAACACATCGCCAGCCCGCTGCAGATCATGACCGAGGGCCCGCTGGGCGGCGCGGCCTTCAACAACGAATTCGGCCGGCCCAACCTGCTGGGCTACTTCCGCGAGTACGAGCTGTTGGTGGATGGCGTGCAGCGCGGCTACCACAAGCCCATCATGATCGCCGGCGGCGTGGGCGTGATCGACGCCACCCAGACGCAGAAGATTCTGTTTCCCGCCGGCTCGCTGCTGATCCAGCTCGGCGGCCCGGGCATGAAGATCGGCATGGGCGGCAGCGCCGCCAGCTCGATGGCCAGCGGCACCAACGCCGCCTCGCTCGACTTCGACTCCGTGCAGCGCGGCAACCCCGAGATCGAACGCCGCGCGCAGGAGGTCATCAACCACTGCTGGCAGCAAGGCGCCAACAACCCCATCCTGGCGATCCACGACGTGGGCGCGGGCGGTCTCTCGAACGCCTTTCCCGAACTGACCAACGACGCCGGGCGCGGTGCCCGCTTTGACCTGCGCGCCGTGCCGCTGGAAGAGAGTGGCCTGGCGCCCAAGGAAATCTGGTGCAACGAAAGCCAGGAGCGTTACGTGCTGGCGATCGCGCCGGAATCGCTGGACATGTTCAAGGCCTTCTGCGAGCGAGAGCGCTGCCCGTTCGCCGTGGTGGGCGTGGCCACGGAAGAGCGCCAGCTGGTGCTGGCCGACGTGAATTTGCCCCTTCCCCCGCTGGGGGAAGGCAGGGATGGGGGCTCGCGCACCGACAAAACCACTTCAAGTGCGCCCCCACCCCAACCCTCCCCCAGCGGGGGAGGGAGTCAGAGCCCCGTGGACATGCCCATGAACGTGCTGCTGGGCAAGCCGCCCAAGATGCACCGCGACGTGAAGACCGTGGCTCGCACGCCCGCACCGCTGGACCTCACCGGCGTGGACCTGCAGAAGGCCGTGATCGACGTGCTGAGCCACCCCACGGTGGCTTCCAAACGTTTCCTCATCACCATCGGCGACCGCACCGTGGGCGGTCTCTCGCACCGCGACCAGATGGTCGGCCCCTGGCAGGTGCCGGTGGCCGACTGCGCTGTGACCCTGGCCGATTTCAAAGGTTTCGCGGGCGAGGCCATGAGCATAGGCGAGCGCACACCGCTGGCAGCGTTGGACGCTGCAGCCTCCGGCCGCATGGCGGTGGCCGAGGCCATCACCAACCTGCTGGCCGCGCCGTTTGAGTTGTCGCGGGTGAAGCTCTCGGCCAACTGGATGGCCGCTTGCGGCGAACCGGGCGAAGACGCTGCGCTGTACGAGACGGTGAAGGCCGTGGGCATGGAACTCTGCCCGGCGCTGGGTATTTCGATTCCCGTGGGCAAGGACAGCCTGTCGATGCGCACGCAGTGGAAAGAGGGCAATGACACGCAGAAGGTGACTTCGCCGGTCAGCCTGATCGTGAGCGCCTTCGCCACGCTGGCCGACGTGCGCGGTACGTTCACGCCGCAACTGAACAACACCCTGGAAGACACCACGCTGGTGCTGATCGACCTGGGCAAAGGCCGCCACCGCATGGGTGGCAGTGTGCTGGCTCAGGTCTTGGGGCAGGGCGGTGGCGAAGCGCCTGATCTGGACGAGGCGCAAGACCTCATCAGCCTGGTCAGCGCGGTGAACGCCTTGCGCGCCGAGGGCAAGGTCCTGGCCTACCACGACCGCAGCGACGGTGGCCTGCTGGCCGCCGCGGCCGAAATGGCCTTTGCCGGCCACGTGGGTGTGGCGCTCAACGTGGACCTGCTGGTCACCGAAGGCGACGGCATCAGCGACAGCCGCGCCGAGGTGGGTGATGCGAAGAATTGGTCCGGCCAGGTCAGTTCGCGGCGCGAAGAGCTCACGCTCAAGGCGCTGTTCAGCGAAGAGCTGGGCGTGCTGCTGCAGGTGCGTACTGAAGAGCGCAACGCCGTCATGCAGACCCTGCGCGAACTCGGTCTGAGCAAACACAGCCACTTCGTCGGCAAGACGCGTCCCGCATCGTCCGCCATCGATGCCGGCAAGGGCCAGCTGCAGGTCTGGCGCGACACCAAGGCCGTGTTTTCGGCCAATCTGTTCGATCTGCACCAGGTCTGGGACAGCGTGAGCTGGCGGATCAACCAGCAGCGCGACAACCCGGCCTGCGCCGACGCCGAGCACGCGGCGGCTGGACGTCCCGACGATCCTGGCTTGCACACGATCCTGACTTTCGACGCGACTGAAGTGATATCCGTTCGGGCTGAGCCTGTCGAAGCCCTCGCCAGTCAGCACCTCAAGATCCCTTCGACAGGCTCAGGGCGAACGGGACTTTTGCTCTCGCGCCCAAAGGTCGCCATCCTGCGCGAGCAGGGCGTGAACTCGCACGTGGAAATGGCGTACGCCTTCACCCAGGCCGGCTTCGATGCCTTCGACGTGCACATGACCGACCTGCAGACCGGCCGCGCCAAGCTGGCCGACTTCCAGGGCGTGGTGGCCTGCGGTGGCTTCAGCTACGGCGACACGCTGGGCGCAGGCATCGGCTGGGCACGCAGCATCACCTTCAACCCGGCACTCTCAGACCAGTTCCAGGGCTTCTTCGCGCGCACCGACACCTTCGCCCTGGGCGTGTGCAACGGCTGCCAGATGTTCGCCGAGCTGGCCGACATCATCCCCGGCGCCGAAGCCTGGCCGCGTTTCACCACCAACCAGAGCGAGCGTTTCGAGGCGCGCCTGTCGATGGTCGAGGTGCTCGAATCCCCCAGCCTGTTCCTGCAAGGCATGGAGGGCAGCCGCCTGCCAATCGCGGTGGCGCACGGCGAGGGTTACGCCAACTTCCACCACCGTGGCGATGCGGGCAAGGCGATTGCCGCCATGCGCTTCACCGACAACACGGGCCTTGCCACCGAGGCCTACCCGTTCAACCCCAACGGCAGCCCGGGAGGCCTCACGGCGGTGACCACGCTTGACGGCCGCTTCACGGCCATGATGCCGCACCCCGAGCGCGTGTTCCGCAACATCCAGATGAGCTGGACCAATCAGGACCCGGCGGCCCACAGCGCCTGGATGCAGCTCTGGCACAACGCGCGCCGCTGGGTGGGTTGAGGGGTGGTGGAGTTGCCGTTTACCGGTAAACGGTATAGAATGCGTTCGACATGATCGTTTCGTTCGCTGACCGTGCCACCGCCGATCTGTTTGCCGGCAAGCAGGTGAGGGTGTTTTCCAACATCCTTGTCGTCGCCCAGCGCAAGTTGCAGCAGCTTGACAGTGCTGCCACGCTCGACGCCCTCAAGGCCCCGCCCGGCAATCGCCTTGAGGGCCTGAAGGGTGACCGGAAAGGGCAGCACAGCATCCGGATCAACGATCAGTTTCGCCTGTGTTTTGTATGGGCTGCAGATGGGGTGCGCGATGTGGAAATCGTGGACTACCACTGAGGCTAACAAGGAGTTCATCATGGCTGTTGCTGCACCGTCCAATGGGCTTCGTCCCATCCACCCCGGCGAGATTCTCCGGGAGGACTATTTGTTGCCGCTCGGCATGAGCGCCAACGCACTGGCGCTCGCCCTGAAGGTGCCGGCTTCGCGCATCAACGACATCGTGCTGGAACGGCGCGGCGTCACGGTGGACACGGCTCTGCGTCTGGTGCGTTACTTCGGTGGGGACGTCCAGAGCTGGATGAACCTGCAGACCGCCTTTGAAGTGAAGGTTGCCCAGAAAGAGCTGGGGCCAAGGATCGCCAAAGAAGTGCTGCCCATGGCTGCTTGAGGCATGGCGTGACCATGTCCGAAGAGCCCTGCCTGCTGCCAGACGCCACCATTTCCGCCTACGCTGCCGACGGAGCCGTGGTGCTTCGTGGCGTGTTCAACGCCAGTGAGCTTGCGCTGCTCGAGCGGGGCATCGAACACAACCTCGCCCACCTGAGCCCGCTCGCCTTGGTGGCCAGCGAGCCCGACGATCCGGGCCGGTTCGTCGAGGACTTCTGCACCTGGCAGAACAACCCGGATTACGAAGCGTTTCTGCGCAGCTCGGCGCTGCCCCACATCGCCACCCAGCTCATGCAGTCCGTCAGCGCGAGGCTGTACCACGACCACCTGCTGGTCAAAGAGCCGGGCACGCGCCAGCCCACGCCCTGGCACCAGGACCAGCCGTACTACAACGTGAGCGGTCGGCAGAACGTGAGTTTCTGGATTCCCGTGGACCCGGTGCCGCTGGCCAGCACGCTGCGATTCGTGGCGGGCTCGCACGCCGGCACCTGGTACATGCCGCGCACCTTTCGTGACCAGCAGGCGAAGTGGTTCCCCGAAGGCACGCTGGCCGAGCTGCCCGCAATCGATTCCGAGCCCGAGCAGTTTCGTCAGCTGGCCTGGGCGCTGGAGCCCGGCGACTGCGTGGCCTTTCACATGCTCAGCCTTCACGCTTCCAGCGGTGTTGGCCCGGCGCAGCGGCGGCGCGTGTTTTCCGCCCGTTATCTGGGGGACGATGCGCGCCATGCGCCAAGGCCTTGGCGCACCTCGCCCCCGTTTCCCGGTCTGGCCGAGCGCATGCCCGACGGTGCAGTGCTCGACGATCCGCTTTTCCCACCCGTCTGGCCTGTGGCCTGACATCCATCCCCCATCTGGAGCCCTCACATGGCCGGAAGCAGCTTGCTTTTGTTGATCGACGACATCGCCACCATCCTCGACGATGTGGCCGTGATGACCAAGGTCGCGGCCCGCCAGGGCATGGCGGCGGCCGACGACGTGGCCGCCATGACCCAGTTGGCAGCCAAAAAAACCGCTGGCGTGCTGGGTGACGATCTCGCGCTCAACGCGCAGCAGGTCACCGGCGTGAAGGCCGACCGGGAACTGCCGGTGGTCTGGGCGGTGGCCAAGGGCTCCATGATCAACAAGGCCATCCTGGTGCCGGCGGCGCTGCTCATCAGCGTGGTCGCGCCCTGGGCCATCACGCCGCTGCTGATGCTGGGCGGTCTGTTCCTCTGCTACGAAGGGGTTGAAAAACTCGTCCACGCGTTCGGCGCCCACAAGGCAGAAACCGAGGCCGAACACGCCAAACGGCTGGAAGCCGTGGCCGACGAAAACGTGGATCTGGTGGCCTTCGAGAAAGAGAAGATCAAGGGCGCCGTGCGCACCGACTTCATCCTCTCGGCCGAAATCATCGTGATCAGCCTGGGCACCGTGGCAGCCGCCAGCATGGGCCAGCGCGTCGCAGTGTTGGTCGGCATCTCGATTCTCATGACCGTGGGCGTCTATGGCCTGGTCGCCGGCATCGTCAAACTCGATGACCTGGGCCTGTACCTCAACCGGCAGGTGGCCAGCTGGAAGCAGGCGATCGGGCGCGGCATTCTGGCCGCAGCGCCCTGGCTCATGAAGACGCTTTCGGTCGTGGGCACCGCCGCCATGTTTCTCGTGGGCGGCGGCATCCTGGTGCATGGCGTGCCTGCGGTGGGCCATGGCATTGAGGAATTTGCAGCCGGGCTGGGTTGGGTGGCGCCCGTGGTGACCAGCCTGGCTGGTGCACTGGTGGGCGTGGTGGCGGGCGCCGTGGTGTTGCTGGTGCTTGGGTTCATTGGCCGTTTGCGCGGCAACAAGAACGCACCGGTCTGAGGAGCGCTGTCACGCGGTGGTTTGACCTGCGTCAAGGCGCCGGGGCGGGCACTGCCTAGACTGGCTCCAGACCCCGGGAATGGCCCGGTGGTGGCAAGGAGACACCATGAACACCCCGGCAAATGAGGTCACCGGCACACCAGCCCCGCTGACCACCTTCACCGATTGCCATGTCGGTATCCTCCGACGCCTTCAGTCGCTCGACGCCCTGCCTGCCCTGCTCGAGCCCGCCGCACAGGCCCGCCAGATCGCCGCAGATTCGCTGGCCTTCTTTCGCGAGGCCATCTTCGAGCACCACCTCGACGAGGAACGCGACCTGTTTCCGGCCGTGCTGGCCAGCGCCCAGCCCGGTGCGGAGCGCGAACGTGTGCAAGGCATGACCGAACGCCTTACACGCGAGCATCGCGCCATCGAGACACTCTGGAAGGGCCTGGAGAAGGCGCTCAAGCGCGTGGGCAAGGGCCAGGACGCCGATCTGGACGTGGACGAGCTGCACCAGCTCGTGAGTGCCTATGCGGCCCACGCGGGCTACGAGGAAACGGAGTTCCTGCCTTTGTCCGAAACCATCCTCAATCGCAACAGCAACCACATGGCCGCGCTCGGCCTCTCGTTGCACATGAAGCATGTGCGGCAACCGGCCGCCTACATCTGACGGGGTGGTGAGCTCAGGGCAGAATCCGGTGGAGTTGCACCCACTGGAGACCGCATTTGACCGCAGCCACCGACCCCGCGAAAACCGCCATCGTGCTCGTGCACGGCGCCTGGCACGGCGCCTGGTGCTGGAGCCGGGTGCTGCCCCTGCTGCGCGACGCCGATGTGGACAGCCACGCCGTCACGCTCACCGGCGTGGGCGAACGCGCCCACCTTCTGGCGCCCACGATCGATCTGCACACGCACATCCAGGATGTGATCGGCCTGGTTGAAGCTGAGGAGCTGCAGCGCGTGGTGCTGGTGGGCCACAGCTACGCGGGCATGGTCATCACAGGCGTGGCCGACCGGCTGCAGGTTGAAAGCCCCGGTCTGCTGGCGCACCTGGTGTACCTCGATGCCGCGCTGCCGTACCCGGGCGACAGCTGGAGCAGCCACCATTCGCCCGAAACGAAGCAGGCCCGCATCGACGCCGCGGGACCCAGCGAAGGTCTGAGCTTTCCACCACCCGATGCAGCCTTGTTCGGTCTGAGCGGGGCCGACCGGGACTGGGTCAACCGGCGTCAGACGCCGCAGCCCTTCCAGCTGTACCAGCAAGCGCTGGATTTCGACGCCGCGCGGGTGGCTGCGGTACCGCGCACCTTCATCGACTGCACCCAGCCCGCGCTGGCCACCATCGCTCCATCGCGCGCGCGGGTGCGCAGCGAGCCGGGCTGGAACGTGGTGGAGATGGCCACTGGCCACGACCCCATGGTGAGCGAGCCCGCGGCACTCAGCCGCATCTTGCTGGACCTCCACCAGCAGGCCAGCGCCTGAGCCGCCGATGACGCAGCGCCTGGACCGCATCGACCTGCTTCGCGCAGCCGCCATGCTGTGGATGACAGCCTTCCATTTCTGCTTCGACCTGAACTTCTTCGGGCTCGTCCGGGAGGACTTCTACCGCGACCCGTTCTGGACCTGGCAGCGCACCGCCATCGTGAGCCTTTTCCTTTTCACGGCCGGTCTGTCGCAGGCGGTGGCGGTGCACCAGGGGCAGACCTGGGCGCGCTTCTGGAAACGCTGGCTCCAGGTGGCGGCAGCGGCGCTGCTGGTCACCGCCGGATCATTGCTTGTCTTTCCGAAGAGCTTCATTTATTTCGGCGTGCTGCACGGCATCGCGGTCATGCTTGTCGTGGCCCGCCTGAGCGCCGGGTGGGGAGCGTGGTTGTGGCTGCTCGGTGCACTGGCCATCGGACTCAAGTTCGCAGCGCCGTCGGCCATCCTGGCGTGGCCGGCGCTGGAGGTGTTCAACACGCCCGGGCTCAACGTGTTGGGCCTCATCAGCCGCAAGCCCGTGACCGAAGACTACGTGCCCTTGTTGCCCTGGCTGGGGGTGATGTGGTGGGGTGTGGCGGCCGGGCAGTGGGTGTTGCAACACCGATCCCATTGGCTGGGCGCGGTCGACACCGCCGGCACCGGTGTGCGCCGAGGGCTCGTGACGCTGGGACGATGGAGCCTGTGCTACTACTTGGTCCACCAGCCGGTGCTCATGGGCCTGATCTGGCTGGGAACGCGGCTCGCCTGAAACGAAAAAAGCGCGGAAGTCCGCGCTTTTCTGCTGGCTACGAGGGCCTGTTATTCGATCTTGGCCTTCTCGCGCAAGGTCTTCTGGAACTCGGTGAGTTTCTGCTGTTGCATTTGCTGGGCGATCTGCGGCTTGATGTCTTCCATCTTCGGCAGCTCGGCCTGGCGCACGTCGTCCACGCGGATGATGTGCCAGCCGAACTGGGTCTTCACCGGCACCTGTGTGGTCTGGCCTTTTTCGAGCTTGACCATGGCTTCCGAGAACTCGGGCACATAGCTGGCGGCTGCGGCCCAATCCAGGTCACCACCGTTGGCGCCGGAGCCTGGGTCCTTGGACTGCTTCTTGGCGATGTCCTCGAACTTGGCCTTGCCCTTGAGCGAAGCGATGATGGCCTTGGCTTCTTCTTCCTTCTCCACCAGGATGTGGCGGGCGCGGTATTCCTTGCCGCCATTGGCCGCGGCAAACTTGTCGTACTCGGACTTGATGTCGGCGTCCGTCACCGGGTTCTTGGCCTGGAAGTCGGCAAACAGCGCGCGGATCATGATGGTCTGGCGGGCGAGTTCAAGCTGGTTCTTGAACTCGTCCGAGGTGCCGATGCCGCGTTTCTGGGCTTCCTGCATGAAGACCTCGCGCAGCACCACTTCTTCCTTGAGCTGGGCGCGCACGGTGTCATCCACCGGGCGGCCGGAAGCGGCAATCTGCTGGGCCAGCACGTCCAGACGAGCACTGGGCACGGCCTTGCCGTTGACGATGGCGATGTTCTGGGCAGAGGCGCTGAAGGCGGCCGCCGCAAGCACGGCAACGGTCAGGACTGAGCGGGAAAATTTCATGTTGATCCTCTGGATTGAAAAGGGGTTGGAGCCGTCTGCGCTGGATGGTTTCAGCGGACTCGTATCAGGACGTAGGGAAAGGCTTGCATGCCTTGTCAGGCCTTGATTTCAATGGCCAACGCGTGCAGTCCCGCGTCGGTGAATTTTTGCAGCGCATCATACACAAGGCGGTGTCTGGCGACGCGGCTCAGGCCGGCAAAACCGGGTGCTGCGATGCGCACCCGGAAGTGGGTACCGAAACCCAGCCCGTTGGAGCCGGAATGGCCCGCGTGGGCCGCGCTTTCATCCAGCACTTCAAGCTCGGTGGGGGCCAGCGTGGCGCGCAGTTGCGCCTCGATGGCGGCTGCGGTCGGCATGGAAGCTTCTCTCATGACTTCTCCACCGGGTCGTCCTTCAAGAAGCGCGAGATGTACAGGCCCTGTCCGATGATGAAGACCACCGGGAACACATAGCCCCAGAGCTTGAAGTTGACCCAGTCTTCGGTGGAGTAATAGGCAGCCACGTAGGCGTTGATCGCCGCCATGAACAGAAAGTAGAGCGACCAGGCCACCGTGAGCCGGGCCCACACCGCATCGGGCAGGTTGAGCTGGCTGCCCAGCAGCAGTTTCAGGAAGTTTTTCTTCCAGATCCAGAGCGCAGCCGCCAGCACGATGGCCATGCTCGCGTAGAGCACGGTGGGTTTCCATTTGATGAAGCGCTCGTCCTGCAGGAAGAGGGTGAGGGCGCCAAACACCAGAATGAGCACCAGTGTCACCTTTTGCAACGTCTGCAGCTTGCGATCGATCGCGTAGATGATGCCTGTCTGCACCACCGTGGCCGCCATGAGCACGGCAGTGGCGGTGTAGATGTCGGCCATCTTGTAGGCCGCCACGAACAGGAGGATGGGAAAGAAGTCGATGAGGAAACGCATCGCAGGATTATCCCCTTTGCTACGGGGTGGCCGCTCAGCGGGGTCATGGACTGGAACTCGCGGCCGCCCGCCGGCTCCACCACATGACCCTTTTCCTTTTTGGCTTCAAAAATCTCCACCGACATGTCCCCTCAAGAACAACAATCCATCCTCACCATCGCCTTGCTGGCAGGTTTTGCCGATGGTCACAAGGCCGACGCCGAGCGCGAGGCGATCCGGCGCATGGCCGAGTCCCTCGGCAAGGAAGACGCCGGTGCCGGCTTGCCGCGGCTGTACCAGGACGTGCTGCTCAAGCGGGTGTCGCTGGCCGATGCGGTGGCCGGCCTGCAAGACGCCGGTCAGCGCCAGCTGGCCTATGAAATGGCGGTGTGTGTTTGCGACGCCGATGGCCGCCAGAGCGACGCCGAGCGCGTGTTTCTGGCCGACCTGAAGACGCGGTTGAAGCTTGATCCCGAGGTCGCGGCTGCGTTCGAGCGTGAAGCCGATGCGATCGTGGACGCGGCGGAGGTGGCGGTGCCTGCTTCGGCGGCTGTTTTGGCGGGCGCTGCCCTCACCCCAGCCCTCTCCCAGACAGATAGGGAGTCAATTCCCACGCTCGCGGCCGTACCGGGCGCAGAGCTCGACAAATCCATCCTGAACTACGCGTTGCTCAACGGTGCGTTGGAGTTGTTGCCGCAATCCTGGGCCTCCATGGCCATCATTCCGCTGCAGGTGAAGATGGTGTATGCCATCGGCAAGGCGCACGGCGTGGAGCTGGACCAGGGTCACATCCGCGAATTCATCGCGGCGGTGGGCGTGGGCCTGACTTCGCAGTACCTGGAGCAGTTTGGTCGCAAGCTGCTGGGCGGTCTGCTCGGCAAGTTGGCGGGCCGGGCCATCGGTGGCATCGGTGGCGCGGCCACCGGCATGGCGTTTTCGTTTGCCACCACCTATGCGCTGGGTCAGGTGGCCAAGCGTTACTACGCGGGCGGACGCGTCATGAGCACCGCGCTCTTGCAGGAGAGTTTCCAAAGCCTGCTCGGCCCGGCCAAACAGATGCAGACACAGTACCTGCCGCAGATCCGGCAGAAGGCGGCCACGCTGGACGCGGGGCAGATCATGCAGATGATCAAAGGGTGATCGGCTCCACCTCGGACATCGCCTCGGCGGCAATGTCCATCGAGCGCAGGCGCAGTGCCGGATCGAACACGTCGCAGACGATCATGAATTCGTCGGCTTCGGTGGCCTGGGCCAGTGCGCTCAGGCCTTCGCGCACCGTTTCTGGCCCGCCGATCACGGCCGCAGCGAGGAAGTCGGCAATGCCGGCTTGCTCTTGCGGGTGCAGGCCCTGCATGAAGCCACGCACCGGTGGTGGCAACTGGCCGCGCTGGCCGGTGAGGATGCCCAGCACGCGCTGGTAGGTGCTGCTGGCCAGGAATTCGGCCTCGTCGTTGGTGGGCGCTGCGATCAGCGGGACGCCGATGGTCACGTAGGGTTTTGCCAGCTGAGCCGATGGTTTGAAGTGGCTGCGGTAAACGTCCAGCGCCTGCAGCAGCATGCGCGGGGCAAAGTGCGAGGCGAAGGCAAAGGGCAGTCCGCGTTCAGCCGCCAGGCGGGCCGAGAACAGGCTGGAGCCCAGCAACCAGATGGGCACGTTGGTGCCCGCGCCGGGGTTGGCGATCACGCGTTGGCCGGGTTGTTCCGGGCCGAGCAGGTGCTGCAGCTCGGCCACGTCGCGCGGAAAGTCTTCCTCGCTTTCCACCCGGTTGCGGCGCAGTGCGCGCATGGTGAGCTGGTCGGTGCCCGGAGCCCGGCCCAGGCCGAGATCGATGCGGCCTGGGAAGAGCTCGGCCAGGGTGCCGAAGGCTTCGGCCACCACCAGCGGCGCGTGGTTGGGCAACATCACGCCACCCGAGCCCACGCGCATGCTTTTCGTGCCGCCCGCGATGTGGCCCACCAGCACGGCGGTGGCCGAGCAGGCGATGCCGCTCATGTTGTGATGCTCGGCCAGCCAGTAGCGGGTGAAGCCGAGTGATTCGGCGTGTTGCGCGGTGCGCAGCGCCACGGCCAGCGCGTTGGCCACTGTGCCGCCTTCGCGCACGGCCACCAGGTCGAGCATGGAGAGGCGGATGTCTTTCAGGTTCTTCATGGGGTCTTGTTTCGTTCAGGTGGGCAGAAAGCCTTCCACCGACAGGTAGCGCTCCCCGGTGTCGTAGTTGAAACCCAGCACCACGGCGTTGGCCGGCAGATCGGGGAGTTTTTGGGCAATGGCGGCCAGTGTGGCGCCCGAGGAAATGCCGACCAACATGCCTTCTTCGCGCGCGCAGCGGCGCGCCATCTCGCGTGCGGGTTCGGCCTCGACCTGGATCACGCCGTCCAGCACGCTCATGTCGAGGTTGCCCGGAATGAAGCCGGCGCCAATGCCCTGGATGGGGTGGGGCGACGGGCTGCCGCCGGAGATGACGGGCGAGGCCGCAGGCTCCACCGCGTACACCTTGAGCTGGGGCCAGCGCGCCTTGAGCACGCGGGCACAACCGGTGAGGTGTCCGCCGGTGCCCACGCCGGTGATGATGGCGTCGATGCCTTCCGGGAAGTCGGCGGCGATTTCTTCGGCCGTTGTCTGCACGTGCACCGCCACATTGGCCGGGTTGTTGAACTGCTGCGGCATCCACGCCCCGGGCGTGCTGGCCACGATCTCTTCGGCGCGCGCGATCGAGCCTTTCATGCCCTTCTCGCGCGGCGTGAGGTCGAAACTCGCGCCGTAGGCCAGCATGAGGCGGCGGCGCTCAACCGACATGCTGTCGGGCATCACGAGGATGAGTTTGTAGCCCTTGACTGCGGCCACCACGGCCAGACCGATGCCGGTGTTGCCCGAGGTGGGTTCGACGATGGTGCCACCCGGCTTGAGCGCACCGGTTTGCTCCGCCGCCTCGACCATGGCCAGGGCGATGCGGTCCTTGATGGAGCCGCCCGGGTTGCTGCGCTCGGACTTGATCCACACCTGTTGCGTGGCATCGCCAAACAGGCGCTGGATGCGGATGTGCGGCGTGTTGCCGATGGTCTGCAGGATGGTGTTGGCTTTCATGGCGTGTCCTTGGTGGGGGAGTGCTCCAGTGAAGCCGAGTTCATGCAGTAGCGCAAGCCGGTGTCGGTGGGGCCGTCGTCGAACACGTGGCCGAGGTGGGCGCCGCATTGGGCGCACACGGTCTCCACCCGCACCATGCCGTGGGTGCTGTCTGTGATCTCGGTGATGGCGCCGGGCAGGGCTTGCGAAAAGCTGGGCCAGCCGCAGCCGGCATCGAACTTGGTCTTGGCGTCGAACAAGGTGTTGCCGCAGCAGATGCAGTGGTAGCTGCCGTCGGCCCAGACCTGCTCGTATTTCCCGGTGTAGGGGCGCTCGGTGTGGGCGTGGCGGGTCACGTCGAAGGCGCGCGGCTCGGCGCCTTTGGCGGCCAGCAGTTCGCGCCACTGTGCTTCGGTTTTCTGGACGGGGAAGGTCATGCGTGGCTCCTTGTGCGTGGGGTCATGATGAACAGCTGATTTCGATCTGGCTGGCCCAGTCGGGTGGGAAGGCGGCCAGATCTTCTTGACCGGCGATCTCTTCACATGGGTGCTCCAGCGCGTTTTGCAACCGCGCAAGCGCACTGAAATCGCCTTGTTTGGCCTGTTGAATGGCGATTTCGCCCAGATGGTTGCGCAGCACCACCTGCGGGTTGGTCTGCAACATCTGCGCACCCGTGGCACCGGCGTCAAAGCCCGGCTGTGCCTGCAGGCGTTCGCGCCAGCGCGTGGCCCAGCTGTCGAAAGCTTCGCGTTGCAGGAACAGGTCGCGCACCGGTTCCAGATGTCCTGCCACCGCGTGGCTCAGGCGGCGCCAGAAGATGGTGAAATCCACCGCGTCTGCCGCCATGAGTTTCATCAAGATCTCGGTCAACTCGGCATCGCCCTCGTTCACGTGGGACAGGCCCAGCTTGGCGTTCATGCGCCGCTGCAGCGCGGCCGGCATGTGGGCCTTGTAAGGCTCCAGCGCGTCCAGCGCCTGCTGTTGGTCGTCCATCAGTGGCAGCAGCGCCTGGCCCAGCGCAAACAGGTTCCAGTAAGCGATGTTGGGCTGGCGGTTGTAGGCGTAGCGCCCACCGGTGTCGCTGTGGTTGCAGATGTGGCCGGGGTTGAAGGCGTCGAGGAACTGGAACGGCCCGTAGTCGATCGTCAGGCCCAGGATGCTCATGTTGTCGGTGTTCATCACACCGTGGCAGAAGCCCACGGCCTGCCACTGCGACACCATCTCGGCGGTGCGCGCGCTCACGGCTTGGAGCAGCGCCGCGTAAGGGTTGCCGGGTGCCTCGCGGCAGGCCGGATAAAAGTGGTCGATGACGAAGTCGGCGAGCGTGCGCAGCTGCGCGTGCTGGCCGCTGTGCGAGAAGTGCTCGAAGTGGCCGAAGCGGATGAAGCTGGGCGCCACGCGCGTGACCACCGCGGCGGTCTCGATCTCCTCGCGGCGCACCCGTCCGGGCGAGCCCGTGACACACAGCGCGCGGCTGGTGGGAATGCCCAGCGCGTGCATGGCTTCGCTGCAGAGAAATTCACGGATCGAACTGCGCAGCACGGCGCGGCCGTCGCCCATGCGTGAGTAGGGTGTGAGCCCGGCGCCCTTGAGCTGGATCTCCAGCGGGCCCGCCGGCCCGGGCAGCTCACCCAGCAGAATGGCGCGGCCGTCACCGAGCTGGCCGGCCCAGTGGCCGAACTGGTGGCCGCTGTACACGCTGGCCAGTGGCCGCATGCCGGGCAGCAGCACATTGCCGGTGAAGGCCTGCAAAGCCTCGTCGCTCTGCATGAAGGCTTGCGTCAGCCCCAACTCGCGCGCCACGGCGATGCTCTGGCCGACCCAGTGCGGATCGGGCAGGGGGGTGGGCTGCAGTTCGGTGTGGAAATCGTGGCCGAGATCGGCGAAGCGGTGGGTCCAGGCCAGGGGCAAAGTCATGCGGTTCATTGTCACCGAGACGACTTGCACCCACTGCCGGTCGGGCTATCTGGGCCAACCCGGGTGGAGCACCGATACCGACTGCGGCATGATCGTCCGGTTGTTTGAATCCACCAAAACCACACAGGAGATTTCCATGCTGGGCCAGATGCAGAGCCAACCCCTTTTGATTTCCACGCTGATCGTGCACGCCGAGCGGCACCACGCCAGCGGCGAGATCGTGTCCCGCCGTGTCGAGGGAGACATCCACCGCAGCAACTGGGGCCAGATCGCCGTGCGCTCGCGCAAGGTGGCCAATGCACTCAATGGCCTGCACCTCGCTTCCGGTGACCGCGTGGCCACCCTGGCCTGGAACGGCTACCGCCACCTGGAACTGTATTTCGGCGTCAGCGGCACCGGCCATGTGCTGCACACGCTCAACCCGCGCCTGCACCCCGAGCAGCTCACCTGGATCGTGAACCACGCCGAAGACAAGGTGGTCTGCTTCGACATGACCTTCCTGCCGCTGGTCAAGGCGGTGGCTGCCAAATGCCCCACGGTCAAACACTGGATCGCGCTGTGCGACGCCGACAAACTGCCCGCCGACAGCGGCCTGCCCGGCCTGCAGAGCTACGAGGCCTGGATCGGCAGCCAGCCCGACACCTACCACTGGCCCACGTTCGACGAGAACTCGGCCTCCAGCATGTGCTACACGAGCGGCACCACCGGCAACCCCAAGGCCGCGCTGTACTCGCACCGCTCCACCATCCTGCACGCGTTCACTGCGGCCCTGCCCGACGCACTGGGCCTGAGCGCCCGAGACAGCGTGTTGCCGGTCGTGCCCATGTTCCACGTCAACGCCTGGGGCCTGCCGTACTCGGCGGCGGCCACTGGCTGCAAGCTGGTGTTTCCCGGCCCGGCGATGGACGGCAAGTCGATCTACGAACTGCTGGAATCCGAGAAGGTGACCATGGCTGCAGGTGTGCCCACGGTGTGGCAGATGCTGCTGGGCCACCTGCAGGCCAACAACCTGAAGTTCAGCACGCTCAAGAGCACGGTCATTGGTGGTTCGGCCTGCCCGCCGGCCATGATGAAGGCCTTCAACGACCAGTACGGCGTGGCCGTGATCCACGCCTGGGGCATGACCGAGATGTCGCCACTGGGCACGGTGTGCTCGCTGAAAAACGCGCAGATGGCGCTGCCTGCGGAGGAGCAACACAAGATCCTGCTCAAGCAGGGCCGCGCCGTGTATGGCGTGGACATGAAGATCGTCGACGAGGCCGGCGACGAGCTGCCGTGGGACGGCAAGCGCTATGGCGACCTGCTGGTGCGCGGGCCGTGGATCATTGCAAGTTATTACAAAGGTGAAGGCGGAGACCCGCTGCGCTACGACGCTCAGGGCGAGGGCTGGTTCCCCACCGGCGACGTGGCCACCATCGACCCCGACGGCTTCATGCAGATCACCGACCGCAGCAAGGACGTGATCAAGTCCGGCGGCGAATGGATCAGCTCGATCGACGTGGAGAACATCGCCATGGCCCACCCGGCCATTGCGATGGCGGCCTGCGTGGGCATGCGCCACCCCAAGTGGGACGAACGGCCCATCGTGGTGGTGGTGAAGAAGCCCGGCATGGAAGTCACGCGCGAGGAACTGCTGGCGTTCTTCGAAGGCAAGACCGCCAAGTGGCAGATCCCCGACGACGTGGTGTTTGTCGACGCGATCCCGCTGGGCGCCACCGGCAAGATGCAGAAGATGACCTTGCGCCAGCAGCTCAAGGACTACGTGTTGCCAGGGGTTTGAAGCCCGCTTTTCGGACGGGTCAAGGTGCCGGGGGTGGCACCTTTACACAAGACAGTCGCCAGTGCGATACCCCCTAGGGGGTATCCCTGTGTGCTGCACCGCAACAGGCTTGTAAGCTGCATGCGGACTCACCCCCAACCATCGGAGACAACAATGCATTTCGCCATCAAGAGCCTCACCGCAGCATCGCTGCTCGCCTGCGCCCTCGCAGCACACGCCCAAAAGGGCGAGACCGTCAAGATCGCCCTGATCGACCCACAAACCGGCCTCATGGGCCCCGTGGGCAACAACCAGCTCAAGAGCTGGCAGTTCTTCGCCGACAAGTTCACCCAGTCCAATCCGGCTGGCGTGAAGTTCGAGGTGATCGGCTTCGACAACAAGCTCAGCCCCGCCGAGAGCCTGAACAACTTCAAGGCCGCGCTCGACCAGGGCGTGCGCTACATCGCGCAGGGCAACGGCTCCTCCGTGGCCGGCGCGCTGATCGAAGCGGTCAGCAAGCACAACGAACGCAACCCCGGCAAGGAAGTGATCTTCCTGAATTACGCCGCGGTCGACCCCGATTTCACCAACAGCAAGTGCAACTACTGGCACTTCCGTTTTGACGCAGACACCTCCATGAAGATGGAGGCCATGACCACCTTCATGAAGGACCAGCCCGACGTCAAGAACGTCTACCTGCTCAACCAGAACTACTCGCATGGCCAGCAGGTCGCGCGTTTTGCCAAGGAAAACCTCTCGCGCAAGCGCCCTGACGTGAAGATCGTCGGCGAAGACCTGCACCCGCTGGCCCAGGTGCGCGACTTCGCGCCCTACGTGGCCAAGATCAAGGCCTCGGGCGCCGACACCGTGATCACCGGCAACTGGGGCTCCGACCTCGCGCTGCTGGTGAAGGCCGCCAACGAAGGTGGCTACACCGGCAAGTTCTACACCTACTACACCGGCGTCACCGGTACCCCGACGGCGCTGGGCACCGGTGGCGAAGGCCGTGTGTACCAGGTGGCCTACCAGCACTACAACATGGGCGGTCAGATGGGCAAGTGGGCCGACGAGTTCAAGGCCAAGTACAAGGACGACATGTACACCGGCGCCATCCCGCTGGCCTACGCTGCGCTCTCCGACGCCATGGCCAAGGCCAAGTCGACCGACCCGGTGAAGGTCGCGGTGGCCATGGAAGGCCTGAAGTTCAAGGGTTTCAACGGTGAAGTGGAAATGCGCAAGCTGGACCACCAGTTGCAGCAGCCGCTGTTCGTCGCGGTCTGGCAGAAGGCCGGTGGCAAGTTCCCCTACAGCCCGGAGAACACCGGCATGACGCTGGCCCCGGTGAAGGAATATCCGTCCTACATCTCGAGCACTCCCACGAGCTGCCAGATGAAACGTCCAGGCTGATCGACAAGACCGCTCCACGCACGACACCCGTTTCGTGCAGGGCGGTCGTCTTGGGTAGAACCAGCGCCGTTTCAGGCGCTGGTTTGTTTTCACTGTGCTCCGACGGCTGACACACCAGCCACGAAAGGCGAACTCATGGAGTTCTTCATCATCTCCATGCTCAATGGAGTCAGCTACGGTCTGTTGCTGTTCATGTTGAGTTCGGGGCTGACCCTCATCTTCAGCATGATGGGTGTCCTCAATTTTGCGCACGCCAGCTTCTACATGGTGGGCGCCTACGTGGGCTACACGCTCTCCAGCTGGATCGGCTTCTGGCCTGCCCTGATCGTGGCGCCGCTGCTGGTGGGCGCCATGGGTGCGCTGTTCGAGCGCCTCACGCTGCGCAAGGTGCACAAGTTCGGCCACGTGCCCGAGCTGCTGGTGACCTTCGGTTTTTCCTACATCCTGCTTGAGGTGGTGCAGCTGATCTGGGGCCGCACGGCGCTGGACTTTGCGCCACCCGAGGCCTTGCGCGGCCCGGCCTTCACGCTGGTGCACCTCGCCGACGACACCCTGCACATGGTCTGGGGCGCAGCGGCCAGCGACGTGTGTTCCGCCGCCGGCGTGATCTGCTCGCCGTTCCCGGCCACACGCGGTTTCATGATGATGGTGGCCCTGCTCATGCTGCTGGCGCTGTGGCTGCTGCTCACGCGCACCCGCATCGGCCTGGTGATCCAGGCCGCGCTCACCCACCCCGAAACGGTGGAGAGCCTGGGGCACAACGTGCCGCGCGTCTTCATGCTGGTGTTTGGCGCCGGTACCGGGCTGGCCGGGCTGGCCGGCGTCATCGGTGGCAGCACCTTCGTCACCGAGCCGGCCATGGCCGCCACGGTGGGTTCGGTGATCTTCGTGGTGGTGGTGGTGGGTGGCATGGGCTCGCTCTCGGGCGCGTTCCTCGCCTCGCTGCTCATCGGCGTGATCCAGACATTCGCGGTCGCCTTCGACTACTCATTCATCAGCCTGGCCCAGCAGCTCGGTATCCAGCTGTCGGACGCCGCCAAGGAGAACTCGGTGGTCAAGCTCACGCTGTCACAAGTGGCGCCGATCCTGCCCTACCTGTTCCTGGTGCTGATCCTGATCTTCCGCCCCAAGGGCCTGCTCGGCACGCGAGAGGGCTGACCCGACATGAGCAACATGCACAACTCCATCGTCCCCTCCGCCACCGGCTTCAACAAGGGCCGCTGGACCGTCTGGTCCCTCTTTGCCGTGGTCCTGCTGGCGGCACCTTTCGTGTTCACCAGCAACCTTGCAGTCACGATGCTCTCGCAGATGGGCATCGCCATCATTGCCTGCCTGTCCTACAACATCCTGCTGGGGCAGGGGGGCATGCTGAGCTTCGGCCACGCGGTCTACACCGGCCTGGGCTCCTATGTGGCCATGCACGCGCTCAATTCTGCGGCGGGTGGGCATCTGCCCATTCCCGTGACTTTGCTGCCGCTGGTGGGTGGTGTGGCGGGCCTGTTCTTCGCCGTCCTGTTCGGCTATGTCACCACCAAGAAAGCTGGCACCACGTTCGCCATGATCACGCTGGGCATGGCCGAGCTGGTGTTTGCCATGTCGCTGATGTTCTCCGAGTTCTTCGGTGGTGAAGCGGGCGTGTCGGGCAATCGGGTGATCGGTGAGGCATTCATGGGCATCACCTACGGCCCACCGCGGCAGGTGTATTTCCTGATCGCGGTCTACACCTTCATCTGCGTCGGCCTCATGTTCGCCTTCACCCGCACGCCGCTGGGCCGCATCCTGAACGCCGTGCGCGACAACCCGGAGCGCGTGGAATTCATCGGCTACAACACGCAAAAGGTGCGGTACCTGTCCTTCATGATCGCCGGCTTCTTCGCCGGCATCGCGGGCGGCCTGGGCGCGCTCAACTTCGAGATCGTCACCGCCGAGGTGGTGGGTGCCGGTCGCTCGGGCGCCTACCTGCTGTTCACCTTCCTGGGTGGCGCCACCATTTTCTTCGGCCCCATCATCGGCGGCATCCTGATGGTGCTGGCCTCGGTGTTGCTGTCGGAGCTGACCAAGGCCTGGCTGCTCTACCTGGGCCTGATCTTCCTGTTCATGGTGATGTATGCGCCCGGTGGCGTGGCCAGCCTGATCATGATCAACGTGCGTGTGGCGGCCCACGGCCTGCTCAAGCGCGTGCTGGGCAGCTACGCGCTGTTGACGGTGTTCGGACTGATCATGTTGTCCGGCGCCGGCGCCATGATCGAAATGATGTACCACCTGCAGCTCAACGCAGGGCAGAACACGGAGCTGCGTTTCATGGGCGCGAACCTGGACGCCCACAGCGTGACGAGCTGGGTGGGGTCGGTGGTCGTGCTGCTGGTGGGTCTGGGCTTGTTCGAGTGGGTGCGCCGGCGCTTCATGCTGCAGTGGCACGACATCCAGGTGACGATCGAAAAACAAACGCAGCAGCGGGAGACGGCATGAGCACGGCGGCAAACACACCGGCGCTGGAGCTGCGCGATCTGCGCAAGAGCTTCGGCAAAACCGACATCATCCGCGGCGTGAACCTGGTGGTGAAACCGGGTGAGCGCGTGGCCATCATCGGCCCCAACGGCGCGGGCAAGTCCACGCTGTTCAACCTGATCTCGGGCCGCTTCGAGCCCAGCAGCGGCGACGTGATGCTGGGCGGGCACCGCATCAACGGCTTGAAGCCGTTCGAGATCAACCGCCTGGGCCTCTCGCGCAGCTTCCAGATCACCAACATCTTCCCCAAGCTCAGCGTGTTCGAGAACCTGCGCTGCGGCGTGCTCTGGAGCCTGGGCTACAAGTACACGTTTTTGAAGTTTCTCGCCAACCTCAAGGACGCGAACGACCGGGCTGAAGAGCTCATGCGCATGATCCACCTGGAGCGCAAGCACGACACGCTGGCCATGAACCTCACCTACGCCGAGCAGCGCGCGCTGGAGATCGGCATCACCATCGCCGGCGGCGCAGGCGTGATCCTGCTGGACGAACCCACGGCCGGCATGAGCAAGAGCGAAACCAGCCGCTTCATCGACCTGATCCGCGAGGTGACGGTGGGCAAGACGCTGCTGACCGTGGAGCACGACATGGGTGTGGTGTTCGGCCTGGCCGACCGCATTGCGGTGGTGGTGTACGGCGAGGTGATCGCCTTCGACACACCCGAAGCCGTGCGCGCCAACCCGCGCGTGCAGGAAGCCTACCTGGGCTCGGTGCTGGCGGATCAACAGGCGGCAGGCCACTGAGGACACACCATGCTCGACATACAAGACCTTCACGCCTACTACGGCAAGAGCCACGTGCTGCACGGGGTGCAGTTTTCAGTGGGCAAGGGCGAGATCGTGGCGCTGCTCGGGCGCAACGGCTCGGGCCGCTCCACCACCGCCAAGGCCATCATGGGACTGGTGGACGCCACCGGCAGTGTGGCCTGGCAGGGCAAGCCCATCCTGGGCAAGAAGCCGTTCGAGATCGCCCACTTGGGCATTGGCCATGTGCCGGAGAACCGCGACATTTTCCCCAAGCTCACCGTGCACCAGAACCTGCTGCTCGGCCAGAAGGGCAAGGGCATCGGAGCGCGTTGGAGCTTTGACGACATGTACGCCATGTTCCCGCGCCTGAAAGAGCGCGAGCACACCGAAGCCGGCGTGCTCTCCGGTGGCGAGCAGCAGATGCTCACCCTGTGCCGCACCCTCATGGGCGACCCCGACCTCATCATCATCGACGAGCCCACCGAGGGTCTCGCGCCCAAGATCGTGGAGCTGGTGGCCCAGTACCTGCAGACGCTCAAGGCCCGCGGCGTGTCGGTGCTGCTGATCGAACAAAAGCTCACCATCGCGTTGAGCATTTCGGACCGGGTGCTGGTCATGGGGCACGGGAGCATCGTGTTCCAGGGCACACCCGAGACGCTTCGCGCCGACTCCCAGGTCCGAAAAGAATGGCTTGAGGTCTGAGGCCTGACTCGCTGGCGACAAGAGGCCCTTGCGGCAGCGCAGCAAGTTTCTAGAATCGAACGATCGTTCTTTTTCAGGAAGAACATCACAGTCAATGCCCCCACGGGGGCCGTTTTCCGCCAACAACGAAGGAGATTCCATGACCGCTGAGTACCAGGTCCACGGCGATGTGGCCGTCATCACGATGAACAACCCGCCGGTCAACGGTCTGGGTCTCTCCACACGGCAAGGCATTGCCGCCGGCCTCGAAAAAGCCGAGGCCGATCCGGCAGTGAAGTCCATCGTGATCACCGGCGCCGGCAAGGCGTTTTCGGGCGGCGCCGACATCCGCGAGTTCGGTTCACCCAAGGCACTCGCCGAGCCGAACCTGCTCTCGGTCATCCTGGCGGTGGAAAACACCTCCAAGCCCGTCATCGCCGCCATGCACAGTGTGGCCATGGGCGGTGGCCTGGAGCTGGCGCTGGGTTGCCACTACCGCATTGCCGCACCCGGCACCAGCGTGGCGCTGCCCGAGGTGAAACTGGGCCTGATCCCCGGCGCCGGCGGCACGCAGCGCCTGCCGCGTGCCCTGGGCGTGGAGGCCGCACTCAACATGATCGTGAGCGGTGAGCCGGTGAAGAGCGAAATGCTAGCCATGCTGCCGGGCCAGAAACTGTTTGACAAGATGGCTGCATCGGCCGAAAGCCTGACTGATGAAGCCCTGGCCCTGGCTCGCGAGATGGCCGCCAAACACGCCGACGGCAGTGCGCTGCCCAAGGTGCGCAACCTGCCTTGCAAGCACCCGCTGGGCGACGCGTACTTTGCCTTCGCCCGCAACATGGTCAAGGGCATGTCGAAGAACTTCCCCGCGCCCGCCAAGTGCGTGGACGCGGTCGAAGCCGCCACCAAGAAGAAGTTCGACGACGGCATGGTCTTCGAGCGCGACATCTTCATCAACCTGATGTGGACGCCCGAGTGCCGCGCGCTGCGCCACCTGTTCACGGCAGAGCGCGCCGCGAGCAAGATTCCCGATGTGCCCGAAGACACGCCCAAGCGTGAAATTGCGTCGATCGCCGTCATCGGCGCCGGCACCATGGGCGGTGGCATCGCCATGAACTTCCTCAACGCCGGCATCCCGGTGAAGATGCTCGAGATGAAGCAGGAAGCGCTGGACCGGGGTCTGGCGACCATCCGCAAGAACTACGAAGCGCAGGTGAAGAAGGGCAAGCTCAAGCAGGACAAGTACGAGCAGCGCATGGCGCTCTTGAGCACCACGCTGAGCTACGACGACCTGAGTGCGGCCGACCTCGTGATCGAGGCCGTGTTCGAAGAGATCGGCGTGAAGGAAGCCGTGTTCAAGGAGCTCGACCGTGTGATGAAGCCCGGCGCGATCCTGGCCAGCAACACCTCGACGCTCGACGTGAACAAGATTGCATCGTTCACCAAGCGCCCGCAGGACGTGGTGGGCCTGCACTTCTTCAGCCCGGCCAACGTGATGAAGCTGCTCGAAGTGGTGCGCGGCGAGAAGACCGCCAAGGACGTGATGGCCACCGTGATGACCACGGCCAAGAAGATCAAGAAGACCGCGGTGGTCTCCGGCGTGTGCGACGGCTTCATTGGCAACCGCATGATCGAACAGTACGGCCGCCAGGGCGGTTTTCTGCTCGACGAAGGTTGCACGCCCGAGCAGGTGGACAAGGCGATGGAGAAGTTCGGCATGGCCATGGGCCCGTTCCGCATGGGCGATCTGGCCGGCAACGACATCGGCTGGGCGATTCGCAAGCGCCGCTACCAGGAAAAGCCGGACATGAAATACAGCAAGACCGCTGACCTGCTGTGCGAGAAGGGCCGCTACGGCCAGAAGACCGGCGCCGGCTGGTACGACTACGTGCCGGGCAAACGCGACGCGATCCCGAACGCCGAAGTGGTGAAGATGATCGAGGACCACCGCGCCTCGCTCGGCATCACGCCACGCAAGATCTCTGACGAAGAGATCGTGCAGCGCCTGGTGTATTCGCTGGTGAACGAAGCCGCGCACATCCTGGAAGAGGGCATTGCCAACAAGGCCAGCGACATCGACGTGGTCTACATCTTCGGCTATGGCTTCCCCGCACACCGCGGCGGCCCGATGATTTACGCCGACACGGTGGGCCTGTTCAACGTGGTGCAGAGCATGAAGCGCTTTGCCAAGAACCCGCTGGACGACGCGAAATTCTGGGAGCCAGCCCCGCTGCTGGCGCGCCTCGTGGCCGAAGGCAAGACCTTCAACGCCTGAGCCCAAGCACCCACACAAGGAGAACATTTCATGACCAACGCCGTCATCGTTTCCACCGCCCGCACACCCCTGGCCAAGAGCTGGAAGGGCGCCTTCAACATGACCCACGGAGCCACCCTGGGTGGCCACGCGGTGCAGCACGCGGTTGCCCGCGCCGGCATCGAAGCCGCCGAAGTGGACGACGTCATCATGGGTTGCGCCAACCCAGAGGGCGCCACCGGCGCCAACATCGCGCGCCAGATCGCCCTGCGCGCCGGCCTGCCCATCACCACCTCGGGCATGACGGTGAACCGTTTCTGCTCGTCGGGCCTGCAGACCATCGCCATGGCTGCCCAGCGCATCATTGCCGGCGAAGGCGATGTGTACGTGGCCGGCGGCGTGGAGAGCATCTCCTGCGTGCAGCAGGAAATGAACACCCACATGCTTGCCGACCCTTGGCTGGTGAAGAACAAGCCCGAGATCTACTGGAACATGCTGCAGACCGCCGAACAAGTGGCCAAGCGCTACGGCATTGGCCGCGACGCCATGGACGAGTACGGCGCTGCCAGCCAGCAGCGGGCTGCGGCTGCGCTGGAAGCGGGCCTCTTCAAGGCCGAGATCGCCCCCATCACCGTGACCGCCGGCGTGGCCGACAAAGTCATGGGCCTCACCACCAAACAGGTGACGGTCGAGAACGACGAAGGCATCCGCGCCGGCACCACCTTTGAAGGCATCCACGGCCTGCGCTCGGCCCTGCCGGGCGGCCTGGTCTCGGCCGGCAACGCAAGCCAGTTCAGCGACGGCGGTGGCGCCTGCGTGCTGATGAACGAAACCATGGCCGAGAAGCGCGGCCTGACACCCTTGGGCCGTTTCCTCGGCTTTGCGGTGGCCGGCTGCGAGCCCGACGAGATGGGCATCGGCCCCGTGTTCGCCATTCCCAAGGTGCTCGCGCGCCTGGGCCTGAAGGTGAGCGACATCGACCTGTGGGAACTCAACGAAGCCTTCGCGGTGCAGGTGATCTACTGCCGCGACAAGCTGGGCATTCCGGGCGACCGATTGAACGTCAACGGCGGCGCGATTGCAGTGGGCCACCCCTACGGCGTGTCAGGCCAGCGCCTGACCGGCCACGCACTGATCGAAGGCAAGCGCCGTGGCGCCAAGCGCGTTTGCGTGACGATGTGCATCGGCGGCGGCATGGGCGCTGCTGGTGTGTTCGAAGTTCTCTGACACCGGGGCGCACCATGACTTTGCGCCCGACCGTCGACTTTCTGCTGCACGACTGGCTGCACGTCGAGACACTGCAACAGCGTGAGCGCTTCGCGGACCACAGCCGCGAAACGTTTGACGCGGTGCTCGACACCTGCGAGCGCATCGCGCGCGAGAAGTACGCGCCGTTCAACCGGCTGGTGGACACGCAGGAGCCGCATTTCGACGGCGAGCGCGTGATCCTGCCGCAGGCCACGCACGATGCGCAGAAGGCTTACGCCGGCTCGGGCATGCTGAGCGCCGCGCAAGACTACGAGATCGGCGGCATGCAGCTGCCCTACACGGTGGAGGCAGCCGCCAACGCTTTTTTTGCCATGGCCTCGGTCAGTATCGGCAGCGGCATGCTCACCACCGGCAACGCCAACCTGCTCATGGTGCACGGCACCGACATGCAGAAACAGGTGTTTGCGCTCAACGAATTCAGCGGCCGCTTCTCGGGGACCATGTGTCTGTCCGAGCCGCAGGCCGGCTCCAGCTTGAGCGACGTGTCCACCAAAGCCGTGCCCGATGGTGCCGACTTTGCGGACGATCCGCTGGGCCCACGCTACCGCCTCAAGGGCAACAAGATGTGGATCTCGGCCGGCGAGCACGAGCTGACCGAGAACATCATCCACCTGGTGCTGGCCAAAATTCCGGATGAGAACGGCAAGCTCGTGCCGGGCACGCGCGGCATTTCGCTCTTCATCGTGCCCAAGAAGATGGTGAATACCGTCGGTGAATTGACCGGCGAGCGCAACGACGTGGCACTGGCCGGGCTCAACCACAAGTGCGGCTGGCGCGGCACCACCAACACGCTGCTCAACTTTGGTGAAGGCAAGTACCCCGTTGCCGGAGAGGCCGGTGCCGTGGGTTATCTCGTGGGCCAGGCAGGCAAGGGCCTGCACTGCATGTTCCACATGATGAACGAGGCCCGCATCGGCGTGGGCATGGCCGCCACCATGCTCGGCATGGCGGGTTACCTGGCCAGCCTGGACTACGCGAAAAACCGTCCGCAGGGCCGCCCGATGGGGCCGGCCGGCAAAGACCCCGCGCAAGCACCTGTGCGCATCATCGAACACGCCGATGTGAAGCGCATGTTGCTGGCGCAGAAGTCGTATTGCGAAGGTGCGCTCGCGCTCGAACTCTATTGCGCGCGGCTGGTGGACGAACAACACACGGCAGAAGCCAAGGCGGCGGACGACGCGCGCCTGCTGCTCGAAGTGCTCACGCCGATTGCCAAAAGCTGGCCCAGCGAGTGGTGCCTGGAAGCGAACAGCCTGGCGATCCAGATCCACGGCGGCTACGGCTACACGCGCGACTTTCCGGTGGAGCAGTACTGGCGCGACAACCGCCTGAACATGATCCACGAGGGCACGCACGGCATCCAGGCCATGGACCTGCTGGGCCGCAAGGTGCTGATGGAAGGTGGCAAGGGCCTCACGCTGCTGGCCGGACGCGTCAACGACACGATTCAGCGCGCGATCCACGTGCCCGAGTTCGCGGCCCACGCCAACGCGCTGGGGCAGGCGCTCGCGCAGGTGGGCGCCGCCACCAAAGCCGCGTGGTCCACCGGCGAGCCGACCGATGCGCTGGCCAATGCCGTGCCCTACCTGCAGGCCTTCGGTCACACAGTGTTGGCGTGGGTGTGGCTGGACGTGGCGCTGGCCACCCAAGCGGCACCCGAGTCCCATGCACGCACCGGACGCCTCGCCGCCATGCGCTTTTTCTTCCACTACGAATTGCCGAAGATCGGCGCCTGGTTGCAGGTGGTCAGCAGCCGTGACCAGACCTGCGCGGCCCTGCCTGAAGAAGCGTTCTGATGCTGCACCACATCGTCATGTGGAAGATCAAGGACCTGGGCGCCGAGGGCGACAAGGCCACCAACGTCGCCAAGGCGAAAGCCTTGCTGGACGCGTGCGCCGAGCTGGTGCCCGGCATCGAACGCTTCGACGTGGCCACGACCCAGCCCGGTCTGGAGGGCACCCACGATCTGGTGCTCAACAGCAGCTTCACCGACCGCGCGGCGCTCGCGGCGTACCAGACCCATCCTTCGCATGTGGCGCTCAAGCCGTTCATGCGCAAGGTGGTTCAAGAGCGCCAGTGCATGGACTACGAGACCTGACCGACAGGCGGTTGCCGCGGGTGTCGATTGACCGGATGTCCAGGCATCCATGGAGCAGGAAGCGCAGGGTTGCGCTTTCACCCACCGTGCCGCACCATCTCGCGGCGCATCAGGAGCTTCACATGGAATACATGATCGTTTTCAAGGAACCCCAGTCCGATTTCGACCGCCGCCACGACGACGCCTATTGGGGTGCCTGGGGCGCCTACATCGCTGCGTTGCAGCAGTCGGGCATCAGCAAGGGCGGCAACGGCCTGCAGCCACCGCACACCGCCACGCAGGTGCGGGTGCGCGACGGCCAACGCCAGGTGCAGGACGGACCGTACCCCGACACGAAGGAGCACCTGGGCGGCTACTTCGTGATCGATGTGCCCTCGCTCGATCAGGCACTGGAATGGGCAGCACGCGCCCCCTGTGCCAGCACCGGCAGCGTGGAAGTGCGCCCGGGGCTCCCGCCCATGGACGCGCCGCACGCATGAGCGCCGCCCGGAGGGCCGTCGAGTGAACTCCGGGGTGGCCGAGGCGGCTGCGCTCACGGCGCGAGCTGCCTACGGCCGCCTCGTCGCTTATCTGGCCTGGCGCTGGAACGATCTGGCGGCGGCCGAGGACGCCCTTGGCGACGCGCTGCTCAAAGCGCTGGAGCATTGGCCACAGGACGGCGTGCCGGCGCAGCCCGAGGGATGGTTGCTCACCGTGGCACGCCGCGCGCTGTTGCAGTCGGCCCGCCATCAAGGCGTCGTGCAGCGCCTGGCCGACGATCCGCTGGTGCGCGATCTGCTGCCGCGCGAGGACGACGCGGCGCCGCTTCCCTTCCTGCAAGCCAACCCGATACCCGACAACCGGCTGCGTCTGATGCTGGTTTGCGCGCACCCGGCCATCGACCGCGCGGTGCGCACGCCACTCATGCTGCAGGTCGTGCTGGGTCTGGATGCGCAGCGCATTGCTGCTGCATTTCTGGTGTCACCGGCAGCCATGGCGCAGCGGCTGGTGCGCGCCAAGCAGAAGATCGCAC
>QBMB01000002.1:117785-120999 GCA_003241965.1 Burkholderiales bacterium
GCCGGCATGCGCTTTGAAGAGCCCGAGCCCGCCGATCTGCCGCAGCGCACGCACGCACTCCTGGAGGCGGTGTACGCCGCCTATGGGTTGGCCTGGGAGCAACCGGGGGCAGCGAGCGGGGACGCCGTTGCCCCCGCCGAACTGGCGGCCGAGGCGCTGTACCTGGCCGAGCTGTGCGTGGCCCTGTTGCCCGGGGACGCAGAGGCCCGTGGACTGTGGGCCCTGATGTTGTTTTGCGAGTCGCGCCGCCATGCGCGTTTCGTGCCCGCGCCCGACACCAGCGAGCGCTTTGTGCCCCTGCACGAACAGGACACGGCGCGCTGGGACCACGCACAGATCGCCCGCGCCAACGCACTGCTGCGCGAGGCCGCGGCACTCGGCCAGATCGGGCCTTACCAGCTGGAGGCCGCGATTCAGTCGGCCCACGCGCAACGCGCCTTCACCGGGCGCGTGCCCTGGGGCGGCATCACCCAGCTCTACCACGGCCTGTTGCAGATCGCGCCCACCCTGGGTGCGCAGATCGGTCATGCCGTGGCGCTCGGCACAGCACACGGCGCAGAGCCCGGGCTGGCCGCACTGGACGCGCTGCCCGAGGCAGACGTGCGCAACCACGCGCCCTGGTGGGTGGCGCGCGCCCACCTGCTGGAGCAGCAGCGCCACTGGATGCAAGCCGCCGAAGTGCTGCGCCACGGCATGGGCCTGACCGTCGACCCGCGCTTGCGGGCGCACCTCTGGCTCAAGCTGCAGGCCCTGCAGGCCGCGCCGGTGACAGACACGCCAGCTTGATGCGCCCACAATGCCACACAGCAAATTTCTCCAACACCCAGAGGACGACAACATGACCCGCACCATCCACCAACTCTTCGACCTCAAGGGCAAGACCGCCCTCATCACCGGCGGCTCGCGTGGCCTGGGCCTGCAAATGGCCCATGCGCTCGGTGAAGCGGGTGCCCGCGTGGTGGTCAGCTCGCGCAAGGCTGAAGACCTGGAAGCCGCCACCGCCGAGCTGCGGGCCGCCGGCATCGACGCGCACTGGATCGCCGCCGACTGCTCGAAGGAAGAAGACATTCAGCGACTGGCCGACGAGAGCCTGCAGCGCCTGGGCGACATCGACATCCTGATCAACAACGCCGGTGCCGCCTGGGGCGCGCCCGCCGAAGACCACCCGGTGGACGCGTGGGACAAGGTGATGAACCTGAACGTGCGCAGCTACTTCATCTTGAGCCAGATCGTGGCCAAGCGCAGCATGATTTCGCGCAAAAGCGGCAGCATCATCAACACCGCGTCCATCGCCGGCCTGGGCGGCAACCCGCGGGAGATGAAGACCATTGCTTACAACACGTCCAAGGGCGCGGTGATCAACTTCACCCGCGCGCTGGCCGCCGAGTGGGGCGCACACGGTATCCGAGTGAACGCCATCTGCCCCGGTTTTTTCCCCAGCAAGATGACCATGGGCACGCTCAAGGCCATGGGTGAAGAGCGCCTGGCCGCACATGCCCCGCTGGGTCGCCTGGGCGATGACGAAGATCTGAAAGGCCTCACGCTGCTGTACGCGAGCGACGCCGGCAAACACATCACCGGCCAATGGCTGGCGGTAGATGGTGGCGTGTCCATCATCACCGGTGGCTAACCACCTCATGAAATTTTCTGTCCGCATTCCCTTCGTCGAACTGCTCGGCTTCGAACTTCAGAAGTTCGAAGGCGGCGAGGCGGAAATCGCTTTCAACCCGACGCCGGACCACCTCAATTCCTTTGACGTGGTGCATGGTGGCGCGAGTATGACCTTGCTCGACGTGGTGATGGCGCACGCGGCGCGTTCGGTGGAAGCCGACATGGGCTGCGTCACCATCGAGATGAAGACCAGCTTCATGCGGGCTGCCAAGGGGCCGCTGGTGGCCAAGGGCAAGCTGCTGCACCGCACCGCCACCATGGCCTTCACCGAAGGGCGCATTTTTGACGCGGCAGGCAAGCTCTGCGCGCACGCCACCGGCACCTTCAAATTCGTGGCCCGACTGCCCGTCGGGCCTGGAAGCACACAAGCTTTCAACCGCATCTCGACCGACTGAACCCACCGACCGATTTCCACAGGAGACACACCATGCCCACCAACCACCAGATCGTGCTCGACAACCGCCCACAAGGCGAAGCCACCGTCGACAACTTCAAGCTCGTCACCACCGACACCCCCGCACTCAAGGACGGCCACGTGCTGGTGCGCCACCACTTTCTGAGTCTGGACCCGTACATGCGCGGGCGAATGAACGACAGCAAGAGCTACGCCGCTTCGCAGGCGCTGGGTGAGGTCATGATCGGCGGCACCGTGGGTGAGGTGGTCGAGTCCATGCACCCCAAGTTCAAGGCCGGTGACCAGGTCGTGGGCATGGGTGGCTGGCAGGAGTTCAGCGTGGTCGACGCCAACCAGGTCGGTGCGCTGCGCAAGGTCGACACCACGCACGTGCCGCTGTCCTACTACCTGGGCGCGGTCGGCATGCCCGGCGTCACCGCCTGGTACGGCCTGGTCAAGCTGATCAACCCCAAGGCGGGCGACACGGTGGTGGTGAGCGCTGCCACCGGCGCGGTGGGCAGTGCCTTTGGTGCGCTGGCCAAGGCGCGCGGCTGCCGCGCGGTGGGCATTGCCGGTGGGCCGGACAAGTGCAAGTACGCGGTGGAAGAGCTCGGCTTCGACGCCTGCATCGACTACAAGCTGCACAAGGACGCGTACTCGCTGGCCAAGGCGCTGAAAGACG
The DNA here is from genome assembly GCA_003241965.1 of Burkholderiales bacterium. Classification (GTDB taxonomy): domain Bacteria; phylum Pseudomonadota; class Gammaproteobacteria; order Burkholderiales; family Burkholderiaceae_C; genus Hydrogenophaga. The sequence continues at coordinate 120,533 of QBMB01000002.1, forward strand.
TGTGCCCCAAGGGCATCGACGGCTACTTCGAGAACGTGGGCGGCATGGTGCTCGACGCGGTGCTGCTGCGCATGAACGCTTTCGGCCGCATCGCGGTGTGCGGGATGATCGCCGGCTACGACGGCGCGCCGCTGCCGCTGACCAACCCCGCGCTGATCCTGGTGAACCGCCTGAAGATCGAAGGCTTCATCGTCAGCGAACACATGGAAATCTGGCCCGAAGCCCTCACCGAACTGGGCACCTTGGTGGCCACCGGCAAACTGCGCCCGCGCGAGACCGTGGCCGAGGGCCTGGCTGCGGCACCCGAGGCTTTCATGGGTTTGCTCAAGGGCAGGAACTTCGGCAAGCAGCTCGTCAAGCTGATCTGAAGCGAGCGCGCCCATGGACACGGCCAGCCTGCGTGGTGAAGAGTTCCGCCAGGACCTGCGTGCCCCGGGGGCTCGCAACGTGGAGGCCCGGCGGCTGTT
>QBMB01000002.1:121009-132287 GCA_003241965.1 Burkholderiales bacterium
GCGGCTGTTGACCGCCGCCGAGCTGGCCCCGCTGACCACCTTGTCCCTGGCGCGCACCTGGCTGGCACTGGCCCAGACCTTCGGTCTGATCGCCGCGGCGGTTGCCCTGGCGGTGCTCACCTGGCCGAGCCCGTGGATGCTGCTCAGCGTGGTGGTGATCGGCATTGCGCAGCATGCGATCTTCATCCTGATCCATGAGGCGGCGCACTACCGCCTGTTTGCTGCGCGCCGGGCCAACGACGGTCTGGGCCGCCTGATGGGCATGGCAGCCGGCCTGTCCATGTGCACCTACCGCGTCACGCACCGGCTGCACCACAACAACCTCTACACCGCGGAAGACCCCGACACCGCCATCCACGGCGGGTACCCACGGGGCCGTGCCTACCTGCTCAAGAAGCTCGGGCAAGACCTGCTGGGTCTCAACGCGTGGAAGACCTACGCCTATTTCTTCGGTGCGCCCGCGATCAATGACGATACGAAGCGCGAGATCCGCCCGCTGGACGACACCTCGCCCGCGCTGCGCGCCGCCGCCCGACACGACCGCTGGTTTGTCGTCGGCTTTCATCTGACGGCCCCGCTGGTCGCACTCGCGGTGGGCGGGGCCACCGGCGTGTTGATGTACGCGGTGCTCTGGCTGCTGCCGCTGGTGACGGTGCTGCAGCCCATCCTGCGCCTGCGCGCCATTTTCGAACACGGTGCCGTGAGCGACCTGTCTTCACCGCTGACCGCCGCGCGTTGCAACCGCACGTGGGGGAGTGCGCTGAACTGGCTGGGCCGGGCCGTGTTCTTTCCCCACCATGTCAACCACCACCTGGAGCACCACCTCTACCCGGCGGTGCCGCACTACCACCTGCCGCGCCTGCACCAGTTGCTGAAGCACAAGGGCGCTCTGGAGGCTGCCGAGGTTCGTGACCTGGCCGACACCTGGGCCCTGATCTTCACCGCTAGGAAAAAACGCCATGAATCCCACGCATGAAGTGTTCAACCAGCCTGCGCCGCTGGTGGACGTGAACCTGTTCAGCGCCAACCGGGCGATGCAGGCGGCATTGAAGTTCAACGCGCCTGGGCTGGACACGGCGCCGCTGCATGCACTGGGCGCTGTGGTGGGCAGCGGCGGGATGCAGCTGCATGCGCGCCTCGCCAATGTGCACACGCCGCAGCTCAAAACCCACAGCCGTTTTGGGCAACGCATCGACCAGGTGGAGTTCCACCCGAGTTACCACGCGTTGATGACGGAGGCTGTTGCGGCTGGGTTGCATGGTGCGGCCTGGGGGAGCCCTCACCCCAACCCTCTCCCAGAGGGAGAGGGAGTGAATTCGGGATCGTTGTCGGCGTGCAGTGACTTGCTCCCTCTCCCTCTGGGAGAGGGCAGGGGTGAGGGCTCCCCGAATCCGCATCTCCTGAGAGCAGCCGGCTTCATGCTCTTCACCGAGCTCGAGCCTTCCATCCTCTGCCCCATCTCCATGAGCTACGCGGTCGCGCCCGCGCTCAGGGACAACGCCGCCATCCACGCCGACTGGGAAAGCGGCCTAACCAGCCGCGCCTACGATCCCGCGCTCAAACCATGGCACCAGAAAGCTGGCCTGACCATGGGCATGGGCATGACCGAGAAGCAGGGCGGCTCCGACGTGCGCGCCAACACCACGCGCGCTGAACCCGCAGGAACTGACGCCTGGGGCCAGCGCTTCAGCGTCACCGGCCACAAGTGGTTTTTCTCCGCGCCCATGTGCGACGCCTTCCTGATCCTGGCGCAGACGGCCAGCGGCCTGAGTTGCCTGTTTTTGCCGCGCGTGCTGCCCGACGGTTCGATGAACCAGCTCTTCATCCAGCGCCTGAAAGACAAGCTGGGCAACAAGGCCAACGCGAGCTCCGAGGTCGAGTTCGTCGGCGCCAGCGCCTGGCTGGTGGGTGAAGAGGGCCGGGGCATTCCGCAGATCCTGGCCATGGGCACCATGACGCGGCTGGACTGCGCGCTCGGCACCAGCGGCCTGATGCGCCAGGCGCTGAGCATCGCGCTCAACCACACCGCGCAGCGCAAGGCCTTCGGCAAGGCGCTGATCGACCAGCCGCTGATGAAAAACGTGCTGGCCGATCTGGCGCTCGAATCCGAAGCCGCCACCGCGCTGGCGCTGCGCCTGGCGCGCAGTTTCGACCGACCCAACGATGCCCACGAACAGGTGATGAACCGCCTGCTCACACCCGTGGCCAAGTTCTGGATCTGCAAACGCGGCAGCCACTTCGCGCAGGAGGCCATGGAATGCCTGGGCGGCAACGGTTATGTGGAAGAGGGCGGTGAAGGGGTGATGGCCCGCATCTACCGCGAGATGCCGCTGAACTCCATCTGGGAAGGCGCCGGCAACATCATGGCCATCGACCTGCTGCGTGCGCTGCGCAAAGCCGACGCTGCTGCCGCGCTGGCCCATGAACTAGCGCCTGCCAAAGGCATGCACCCCGCACTGGACCGCCTGGCCGCACAACTGCCCATTCGCGTGGAAGAAATGGCCACTGAAATGGAAGCCCGCCGCCTGGCGCAAGACGTGGCGCTGGCCGTGCAGGCCGCGCTGCTGGCCCAGACCGCACCGCCCGCCGTGTTCTCCGCGTTTTGCGATTCGCGCATCGGCGGTGAGTGGGGCCACAGCTTCGGCTCGCTGGGCGCCGGCGTCGACTTCGACGCCATACTCGAACGCGCAAGACCTTCATGACCGCTCATGCTCCCGTTCGGGCTGAGCTTGTCGAAGCCCTCGCCGACACCTGGGCGAACCCTTCGACAGGCTCAGGGCGAACGGACATCACATCCCACTGAGACTGCTGAACCATGTCCGACCTCATCCTGCACCACTACCCCACGTCCCCGTTTTCAGAAAAAGTGCGCCTGATCCTGGGCCACAAGAAGCTCGCTTGGCAGAGCGTGAACATCCCGCGCATCATGCCCAAGCCCGATGTGCTGGCGCTCACCGGCGGTTACCGCCGCACGCCGTTTCTGCAGATCGGCGCCGACATTTATTGCGACACCGCGCTCATCTGCGACGTGCTCGAACACATCCAGCCTGAACCCACTCTCTACCCCGAGCACCTCAAAGGCATGGCGCGCGTGCTCGCGCAGTGGGCCGACAGCACACTCTTCTGGGCCGCCATGGGCCACAACCTCAGCCCCAAAGGTGCGGCCGCGCTGTTCGCGGGCCAGCCACCCGAAGCGGCCCAGGCTTTTGCGGCCGACCGTGGCGCCATGCGCAGCGGCATGACCAGCCTGCGCCCGGGTGACGCCACCGCGGCCTACAAGAGCTACCTGCGCCGCCTCTCGACCATGGTGGAAATGCATCCCTTCCTGCTGGGTGACGCACCCTGCGTGGCCGACTTCGCCGCCTACCACCCGCTGTGGTTCAGCCGCGTGGTCAACCCCGCCATGGCCGCCGTCCTGGACGCTACCCCGCACGTTGTGCAATGGATGGACCGCATGGCCGCGATCGGCCACGGCCACATGGGCAAGCTCACATCCACCGAGGCCATCGCGATCGCCGCCGACGCCCAACCCGCGCCCCACACCGACGACACCTTCCAGGACGACCACGGCATTGCGCTGGGCAGCCGCGTGACCATCGGCGCCGAGACCTTTGGCCAGGAGCCCACCGAAGGCATCTTGCGCGCCGCCACGCGTACCCGCTACACGCTGGAGCGCACCGACGAGCGCGCCGGCCTGCTGCACGTGCATTTCCCACGCATCGGTTTTGTGCTGAGGGAAGTGCGCGCTTGAGACCCGAAGGCCCCACGCACTGGCGCTGTCTGCCGTTCGATGCACTCTCGGCCCGCACGCTCTACAGCCTGCTCCAGCTGCGCAGCCAGGTGTTCGTGGTGGAACAGACCTGCGTGTTTCAGGACATGGACGGTGCCGATGCACAGTGCATGCACGTGCTGGCCGAATCGCATCGGCCCGAAGGCGTCAAGCTGATGGCCTATGCACGTCTGGCGCCTGCTGGACTGAAGTACGCCGAGGCCAGCATCGGCCGCGTGGTGACGAATCCGGTCACGCGCGGCAGCGGCATCGGGCATGTGCTGGTTCGCCATGCAGTGCACATGCTGCACGGGCTGTGGGGACCGCAACCCATCCGCATCGGTGCCCAAGCGCACCTGCAGGGCTTTTACGGGCAACACGGGTTCCAGCCCGCGGGGCCGATCTACATCGAAGACGGCATCGACCACATCGAGATGGTGCGCGCCGCCTGAGCTTTTCACACACAGGAGACAACCATGATTCAAGACTTCAAAGGCAAAACCGCCGTGCTCACCGGCGCTGGCTCGGGCTTCGGCCTGGAGTGCGCGCGCATCGGTGCCAGGCTCGGCATGAACCTACTGCTGGTCGACGTGCAGCAGGACGCGCTGGACAAGGCCACAGCCGAGATCGAGGCCACGGGTGCGCGCGTGCTGTCGCGCAAGGTGGACGTGTCCAGCAACGAGCAGATGGAAGCGCTGGCCACCGAGGTATACGAGACCTTCGGCGCACCGCACTTCGTGTTCAACAACGCAGGCGTGGGCTCGGGCGGCCTGATCTGGGAAAACTCGGTGAAAGACTGGGAGTGGGTGCTCGGCGTGAACCTCTGGGGCGTGGTGCACGGCGTGCGCCTGTTCACGCCCATGATGCTGGCCGCCTCGAAGGCCGACCCCGCCTGGCGCGGCCACATCGTGAACACCGCCAGCATGGCCGGCCTGCTCACCCCGCCCAACATGGGCATCTACAACGTGAGCAAACACGCGGTGGTGAGCCTCACCGAGACGCTGTACCAGGACTTGAAACTGGTGAGCGACCAGATCAGCGCCAGCGTGCTCTGCCCGTACTTTGTGCCCACCGGCATCAGCCAGAGCCACCGCAACCGCCCGGCCGAACTGGCCGATGAAAAAGCCACCCAGAGCCAGATGATCGGCCAGGCCATGAGCGACAAGGCCGTGAGCTCGGGCAAGGTCACGGCCGCGCAGGTGGCACAGCTGGTGTTCGATGCGATCACCGCCGACCAGTTCTACATCTTCAGCCACCCGCGCGCGCTGGGCAATGTGCGCGCGCGCATGGAAGGCATCGTGAACCAGACCAACCCGGCCGACCCGTTCCACGAGCGCCCGGAGATCGGCGTGGGATTGCGCGCGGCGCTGCGCGCCGTTTGAGTCGGACGCGACGCCCTACACCAGAGTGGCCCAACCGCGCTGAGGCAATGCCATCGCCCGGCTGGGACAATGCCGGGCTATGTTGAACACCCGCTACCTCAAAATGGCCCTGATCCTGGGCCTGCTCTCCGCCATCGGCCCTTTCGCCATCGACATGTACCTGCCCGCGCTGCCCGACATCGGCCGCAGCCTGGGCGCCGAAGTCGGCCCGGTGCAGTTCAGCCTGACCGCGTTTTTCCTCGCACTCGGTGTGGGCCAACTGCTTTACGGCCCGGTGTCGGACATGGTGGGGCGCAAGCCACCGCTGTATTTCGGCCTGGGGTTGTTCACGCTCGCCAGCATCGGCTGCGCGCTGGCCACCGACATTGAAACCCTGGTGTTCCTGCGCTTCCTGCAAGGCCTGGGCGCAGCCGCCGGCATGGCGATTCCGCGCGCTGTGGTGCGCGACCTGCACACCGGCACCGAGGCCGCGCGCCTGATGTCGCTGCTGATGCTGGTGTTCAGCGTCTCGCCCATCCTGGCGCCGCTGGTGGGCAGCGGCGTGATTGCGCTCACCGGTTGGCGTGGTGTGTTCTGGGCCGTGGCCCTGGCCTCGGTGGCCGGCCTGGCGCTGGTGTACGGCGCGCTGCAGGAAACCCGCCGCGCCGCCGACCGCGTGGAAAGCAGCCTGGGCAGCGCCCTGCGGGCTTACGCGCTGCTGCTGCGCGACGGGCACTACCTCGGCCTGGTGGGCATTGGCGCGACGGCCATGGCCGGCTTCTTCGTGTACCTGGCCGGTTCGCCGTTTGTGCTGATCAACCACTACGGACTCACGCCGGTGCAGTACAGCCTGGCGTTTTCGTTCAACGCCATCGCCTTCATCGGCGCCTCGCAGTTCACCGCCCTGCTGGGCCGGCGTTTTGGCCTGGTGCGGCTGGTCAAGGCGGCGGCCAGCGCCTCGGGTCTGACCATGTCGGTGCTGCTGGTGTACTACCTCGCCGGAGGCGACCAGCTCGCCGTGTTGATCGCGCTGTATTTCGTGGCCAGCGGCTTCATGGGCCTGGTGATTCCCACCACCTCGGTGCTCGCGCTGGAGCGGCACGGCGCCATTGCCGGCACCGCCTCGGCCTTGCTGGGCACGCTGCAGATGCTGGGCGGCGCGGCGGCCATGGCCATCGTCAGCCTGTTTGCCAACGGCAAGCCCTTGCCCATGGTGGTGGGCATGGCCTTGGGTGCGCTGATCGGCGTGGCGCTCACCTGGTTCACGCTGGGGGGGGACGCCCGTACCCATCTGGCCACCGAAGGCGGTCGATGACCCTGGTGGACGGTCTGCCTCAACCCCAGCGGGGGCGGGCGGTGCTGGTGATCATGCTGGGCATCACCATGGCGGTGATGGACGGCAGCATCGTCAACCTGGCGCTGCCGGGCATTGCGCGCGAGCTCAACGCCCCCGCTTCGCAGGCCATTTGGGTGGTCAACGCTTACCAGATCGCCTCGCTGGTGATGCTGCTGCCGCTGGCCGCGCTGGGGGACCGCCTGGGTTATCGGCGTGTCTCTCTGGTGGGCATGCTGTTGTTCGTGCTGTCGTCGGTGGCGGCCATGCTGGCCACCTCATTGCCCGCGCTCACGGCGGCGCGCGCGCTGCAGGGGCTGGGTGCCGCCGGCATCATGAGCGTGAACACCGCGCTGGTGCGCCTGATCTACCCCAGTGCGCGCTTGGGGCGCGGCATGGCCATCAACTCCATGGTGGTGGCCACCTCGGCCATGGCCGGCCCGGCGGTGGCCGCGGGCATCCTGTCGGTGGCGTCGTGGCCATGGCTCTTTGCGCTCAACGTGCCGCTGGGTCTGCTGACCCTGTGGATGGGTCGTCGCGCGCTGCCGGCGAACCCGCCGCGCACCGCCGCAGCGCCCCAGTTTTCGTTGATCGACGTGCTGCTCAACATCCTCATGTTCACGCTGGTTTTCATCGGGGCGGAGCAGCTCGGTGTGCGAGGTGAGGCAGCGCAACGAGCCTCCCCGCTGGGCTGGACCCTGCTCGGTGCCGGCGTGGCGGTGGGCGTGGTCTATTTGCGGCGGCAGTGGAAACTTGCCGCGCCGCTGTTCCCGCTGGACCTGCTGCGCATCCCCGTGTTCGCGCTCTCCATGGCTTCGTCGCTGGGCGCGTTCTGTGCGCAAATGCTGGCCTTCATTTCCCTGCCTTTTCTGTTGCTGGAAGTGCAGGGCCGCAGCCACATGCAGGCCGGCCTGTTGCTCACCGCGTGGCCCCTGGCGACCGTGGCCGTGGCCCCCATCGCCGGGCGCCTGATCGGGCGCTACCCGGCGGGCTGGCTGGGCGCCATCGGCATGGGCGTGTTCGCCACCGGCCTGCTGGCGCTGGGCTGGCTGCCCGACCAACCGTCCGGCATGGACATGGCCTGGCGCCTGGCCCTGTGCGGCGCCGGTTTTGCGCTGTTCCAGTCGCCCAACAACCACACCATCGTCACCAGCGCACCGTTGCACCGCAGCGGCGCGGCCAGCGGCATGCTGGGCACGGCGCGGCTCACCGGGCAGACACTGGGCGCGGTGATGCTGGCGGCCATCTACGCGGTGTGGAACCAGCACGATGGCCAGGGCGAAATGATTGCGCTGTGGTTGGCTGCAGGATGTGCCTTGATGGCAGGCGTCAGCAGTTCGCTGCGCGTGCGATCGGGCATGCTGCCAGCACCGTCCTCAATGCCGCCACCCTGACAGGCGGACTCAGCGAAACAGGCGTTGCAGCCATGCCCGAGCACCCGAGGGCGGTTTTTGCATGGAGTGGGGCAACTGGCTGGGCGCTGAGGCGAAGTCCGGTTCAAAGTAGAGATCCTCCGACGCCTGCGCCCGGCGGCGCAGGGCACGCTCGGGCACCGCCAGCAGATGCCTGTGGCGGTTCAAGGCGGACCTCAGCGTCTGTTTCAGGAAGTCGGTACCGGAGGGCTTGGCAATGAAGCGGTAGATCTGCCCCTCGTTGATCAGCCGGCCGATGACGGCACTGTCGCGCTCCTGGCTGTAGACCACCACCACCACCTGCGGCTGGTTGCGGCGAACGGCCCGGATCAGGTCCATTTGCTGCGAGTGCGCACCGTGGATGTCGGTGATCAGCACGGCCACTTTCTGCCTCGTCAGATGGCTTGCTGCCTCACCAATGTCGTCCGTGCAAACGAGGTTGGTCGCGCCACTGACTGCCGCCTGCCACTGCGCACGCGCGACGCCGTCACTGTCGAACACCAGCACGCCTTCGTCGACCGCGTGCGTGCCATTGGTGCTCAAGGTGTCCTGGAAATCAACCCAGGACGCCTGCGTCATGCGGGCCACCTTGGCGGCGTCGCCGACGGTCTCCAGCAGCTTCTGGTTGTCCCAGGGTTTGGAGATGAAGCGGAAGACCTCACTGTCGTTCACCGAGCTCAGCACCGCATTGAAGTCCGAATATCCGGTCAGCAAGAGCCGGGTACTGCGTGGCGAAATCTCTTTGGCCCGCTCCAGAAACTCGGTGCCGGTCATGCCGGGCATGCGTTGATCGCTGATGACGACGTCGAAGTTTTCGGCGCCCAACAAGGCCAGACCGTCGATTCCGCTGCTGGCCACAGCCACCTCGTACTGACCGCGCAACAGCCAGCGCAATGAGCGAAGCAGGCCAGGCTCGTCGTCAACGCACAGAACCTTGGGCAATGCAGCCTTTTTCATGGTCTTGCTGCCTTGTCAATCGGTAGCCGCACCCGAAACTCGGTGCCCAGCCCCACTTCACTGCTGACCTGGATGTCACCACCGTGTTCTTCCACGATGTTGAGTGCGATCGCCAGCCCCAGACCCGTGCCTTCACCGCTGGGCTTGGTGGTGAAGTAGGCCTCGAAGATGCGGGGCAACACATCGGCCGGGATTCCGTCGCCTGTATCGCTGACGCTGATCGTGATGAATCGTGCGTCTGCCTGGGTGGCCACGGTGATCGTGCCAGCGCCCTTGATGGCCTGGGCAGCGTTGTTGATCAGGTTGAGGAACACCTGGTTGAGCTGCGAAACGTGGCACTCGATAGCGGGCAAAGGTTGAAACGCCTGCTTCAGGGTGATCTTGGTCGAGATCACCGTCTTGGCGATGTAGCACACGCTGCCCAGCGCCTTGTTGAGATTCACCTCGACGGTGGTGGCCCTGTCCAGACGGGTGAAGCTGCGCATGTTGTCCACCAGTTCGTTCATCTGACCCATGCCCATGAGCACGTCGTTCAGCATTTCACGGGCCTCACGCACTTCCAGCATGGCCGCAGCCAGCTCTTGTGTCAGAAGCTCCTGGTCCATGGGCTCGAGCAACGTGTCGGATTCGCGAGGCACCGTCTCGCTGCGCCGGGTGGAATGGCGGATCTGACGATGCACAGCGCCTTCGAGCTGATCCAGCGCCTGGATCGACAAGAGCACGTTGTTCTTGGAGAAGGCCAGCGGCGTGTTCAGCTGGTGCGCCACCCCCGCCACCATCTGCCCCAGAGACGTCATCTTTTCCGAATGGGCCAGGCGCTGCTTGGTGGCGTCACTTTCGCGGGCCTGGCGCTCGATGACGGTCTGTGCCCGGCGCACGATGCTTAGCAAAACGACGTAGAGCAATGCGAGCAGGCCAGCCACGATCAGCAATTGCTGATTGGAGCGGCTCTGCACTTGTTTGTGGTTGGCGTCGGCTTGTGCGGCCAGGCGCGCCTGGTTGGACAGTGCCGCCTGTTTGAATTCGCTGGAGGTGGCCTTGATTTGTGCGAGGAAAGGTGTCACGTCGGCATACACCTCGAACACCCCCACGATCTTCTTGCCGCCAGGTTCGATCACTGGCAAGTAGCTGGCAATCAGGTCGCGGTTCTCCACCACACCCTGCAATGCACTGAACTTGTCGCGAAAGGTGAGCTCACTGATGGACTTGCCCTCGTGGGCTGCACTCTTCCAGCCCGTGCTGCCCGACTTGTCCTCGCCAATCTGGTCCAGCTCGGTGGAGTAGATCGTGATGCCGCTCAGGTCGTACACCTTGATTTTGAAGACGGTACTGCCCTGCATCGCCTCGCGCACCCGTGCATCCAATGGTGCAAAACTGGCCAAGGCCTGAAGCTTGGCGCCAACTTCCTTGAAACACGCTTTTTTCTCCGGTGTTGGGCCTGACCTGCCTTGTGCGTCGACGGCATTTGCAAGCGCCTTGCAGTGCGAGAAGTCGACCGAGCGGATATCGGCCAGGTAGGGCGTCAGGTCGCTCGTCCACAAGGCGTTGGAGAAGAGGCGTGTCAGGTTGACGTTGCCATGCTCGTTCACGGCGAGCAGGTCGCGCCGGGCCACTGCATCTGCGCGGTTGACAAAATCGGACTGAATACCGGTCAGGATCTGCGCGTCCTTGTTCTGCACTTCCTGAAAGAAGTTGGATTGACGATGTTCGAAGTACATCAGGGTGGCGCCGACCACTCCAAGCGCTACCAAGCTGGTGACAGTGAAGTAACGGGTCAGGCGAAAGTAGTTGCTCATGAGATCTCCAGCGGGTGACAAGAAACCGTGGCCATCGGCTGATGGGTGCTCACGCGTTGATGGTCTTGTCGGGCTGGCTGCGATACTAGGTAGGGTTGAAAAACGACCCATACTCCAAGGGAAGTATTTCCGGGTCAAACCCTGATGCAACGGTGAAAAAAGTCATGGCCGCACGAGAAATGCGCGCCCACCGGCATGCCGGGCCTGATCGATGAATCGGCTCGCTGCGTGTGGCACACTCCCCCCGCTTTTCAACCTCAAAGACCTTCGCCCAGACGCGAACAGAGCCACAGATGCAGAACATCGTTGCGCAAATTGCGCAGGAAATCCGGGTGGGCGTTCACCAGGTCCAGGCCGCCGCAGACCTCATCGACGGCGGAGCCACCGTGCCCTTCATCGCGCGCTACCGCAAGGAAGCCACGGGCGGGCTGGACGACATACAGCTGCGCGAACTGGCGTCCCGCCTGGACTACCTGCGCGAGCTCGAAGCTCGCCGCGAAAGCATCCTCAAAAGCATTGATGAGCAGGGCAAGCTCACGCCCGAGCTGCGTGCCGCCGTGATGCTGGCGCCCACCAAGCAGGAGCTGGAAGACCTCTACCTGCCTTTCAAGCAGCGCCGCCGCACCAAGGGACTGGTTGCGCGCGAGTTC
>QBMB01000002.1:132297-134315 GCA_003241965.1 Burkholderiales bacterium
CCCCACGGCCGAGGCCGCCGCCTTCACCCGCCCGCCCGAGGTCCTGGACGACGGCAAACCCGGCGCCGATTTTTCAACCGCAGCGGCCGTGCTGGACGGCGTGCGCGACATCCTGAGCGAGCGCTGGGCCGAAGACGCCGCGCTGCTGCAGAACCTGCGCGAGTGGTTGTGGGCCGAGGGTCTGCTCAAGAGCACGCTGGTGGCGGGCAAGGACGAGAACCAACCCGAGGTGGCGAAGTTTCGCGACTACTTCGACTACGACGAACCCATTGCGCGCGTGCCTTCGCACCGTGCGCTGGCGGTGTTCCGTGGGCGCTCGCTGGAGATCCTCGATGCGAAGCTGGTGCTGCCGGAGGTTTTGGACACGCCGGCTTCGACCGGCTCAGCCCGAACGGTGGCCGTACCGTCGCTGGCCGAAGGCCGCATTGCCCTGCACCTGGGCTGGAGCCACAAGGGCCGCGCGGCCGACGATCTGCTGCGCAAGTGCGTGGCCTGGACATGGCGCGTGAAGCTCTCGCTCTCCAGCGAACGTGATCTGTTCGCCCGCTTGCGCGAAAGCGCCGAGGCGGTGGCGATCAAGGTGTTTGCCGACAACCTGCGCGACCTGCTGCTGGCCGCACCCGCCGGCCCCAAGGTGGTGATGGGCCTTGACCCGGGCATCCGCACCGGTGTGAAGGTGGCGGTGGTGGACGCCACGGGCAAGCTGGTGGACACCGCCACGGTGTACCCGCACGAACCCCGGCGCGACTGGGACGGCGCGCTGCACACGCTGCGCCTGCTGAGCGAGAAACATGGTGTGAACCTGATCGCCATCGGCAACGGCACGGCCAGCCGCGAGACCGACAAGCTGGCGGCCGACTTGATGAAGCAGCTGGCCCAGCCCGAGATCCAGAAGGTGGTGGTGAGCGAGGCCGGCGCTTCGGTCTACTCCGCCAGCGAATTCGCTTCTCAGGAAATGCCGGATGTGGACGTGAGCCTGCGCGGTGCGGCCAGCATTGCGCGCCGCCTTCAGGACCCGCTGGCCGAGCTGGTGAAGATCGACCCCAAGAGCATCGGCGTGGGCCAGTACCAGCACGACGTGAACCAGAGCGAACTCGCCCGCACGCTGGACGCGGTGGTGGAAGACTGCGTGAACGGCGTGGGCGTGGATCTGAACACCGCCAGCGTGCCGCTGCTCTCCAAGGTGTCGGGCCTCTCTGGGAGCGTGGCCAAGGCCGTGGTGCGGTGGCGCGAGACGCATGGTGCTTTCAAGAGCCGCCAGCAGCTCATGGACGTGGCCGGGCTGGGGGCCAAAACCTTCGAGCAGAGCGCCGGTTTTCTGCGCATCCGGGGCGGCGACAACCCGCTGGACATGACCGGCGTGCACCCCGAGACCTACAGCGTGGTCGAGCAGATCATGAAGACCACCGGCAAACCCGTGGCCGAGCTCATGGGCCGCGCCGACATGCTCAAGACGCTGCGCCCCGAGCTGTTCGCCAACGAGCGTTTCGGCGTGATCACGGTCAAGGACATCCTGGGCGAGCTGGAGAAGCCGGGCCGCGATCCGCGCCCGGACTTCCAGGTGGCGCGTTTCAACGACGGCGTGGACGACATCAGCGACCTGCGCGAGGGCATGATTCTGGAGGGCACGGTGAGCAACGTGGCGCAGTTCGGCGCCTTCATCGACCTGGGCGTGCACCAGGACGGGCTGGTGCACGTGAGCCAGCTGGCGCACAAGTTCGTCAACGACGCGCGCGAGATCGTGAAGACCGGCGACATCGTGAAGGTCCGGGTGGTGGAGGTGGATGTGGCGCGCAAGCGCATCGCGCTGTCGATGAAGCTGGGTGAAGCTCCGGGTGGTGCGCCCGGGCGCAGCGCGGGGCAGGGCGCGGGACCGCGCGACAACCGCTTCGAGCCGGTGCGCGCGGGGCGCTCCGAAGGCCGAAACGCGCCGGGCGGCCCAGCGGCTGCGGCTCCCTCGGCCATGGCCTCGGCGTTTGCGCGGCTCCAGGGCTCGGGCAAGGACACGAAGCGGTGAA
>QBMB01000030.1 GCA_003241965.1 Burkholderiales bacterium
ATTCGGGGTCAGATTCCAATTTCGCGGCCGCGAAATTGGAATCTGACCCCGAATTCAGGGCGTACACCATCAGCTTGCCGCCGCCGCGCTTCAGGCCAACCTCGATGGCTTCCATCACGCGCGCGGGTTCGGTGGTGCCGATGCGGAAGCGGTCGGCGACCACGTCGAGCACCTTGATCGATTCCATGGGCGCGGCCTTGGCCTTGCCTTTGGTTTTGGCTTTTTCATCAACCACGGGCGCAGCGCGCTGCACGACGCGTTCGGCCTGCACCCGCGTATAGCCGCTGGCAGAGAGCCACTGCTCGATCTCTTCGGGCGTGGTGCTCGCAGGCAGCTCCACCGGGAAGGTGACGACAAGTCTGGGATCGCCCTGCGCAGCGGCCCGCGCACTCAGCTCCGCGTAGATCGACTCCGGCGAGTCGTGCCGCACCAGCGCAGCGGTGTCACGGTCGAACAGCTCGGCACCGCGCGCAAACAAAAGTTTGAGGTGGTCATTCAGCTCGGTCATGGTGCCGACCGTGGAACGAGAACTGCGCACCGGGTTGGTCTGGTCGATGGCGATGGCCGGTGGCACACCCTCCACCCGGTCGACTGCGGGTTTGTCCATGCGGTCGAGAAACTGGCGCGCATACGCGCTGAAGGTCTCCACGTAGCGGCGCTGACCTTCGGCGAACAGCGTGTCGAACACCAGGCTGGACTTGCCCGAACCGCTCGGCCCGGTGACGACCGTGAGCTCGCCGGTGCGGATGTCCAGATCGATGTTCTTCAGGTTGTGCTGGCGCGCGCCACGGATGCGGATCAGCCCAGTGCCACCTTCCGTCGGTCGGTCAAGCGCGCCATCGTTGGACGCGGGTTGAATCGCGCCCGCAGGCAAATCGGCAGGCAGGAAGGCATCGGACATGCAGGGGCTCCAGAGGGGGACGCGAAGATTCTACGGAGTGGCGCCGCATACCCCCCGGCGTGTACGTCATACCCACAATTTCCCGCTCGCCGGCTCTACATAGACTCAGCACTTCTTTGGAAAACAGCCATGAAAAACACCCGCATGCACTGGCCGACAGGCCTCGCCACCCTCGGCCTGGCCAGCCTCATCACCATCACCGCGCCCGCCTGGGCGCAACTGCGCATCGGCCATCCCTCGGGCATCACCGGCTCGGTGGCGGCCGGCGTCAAGGAAAACACCGACGGGGCGCGGCTCTACTTCGACGCCGTGAACGCGCGCGGCGGCGTGAATGGCCAGAAGATCGAGCTCGTGGCGGTCGACGACAAGTTCGACCCCAAGATCACGGTGGAAGTCTCGCGCCAGCTCATCACCGAGCAAAAGGTGCTGGCCTTGTTCCTGAACCGGGGCACACCGCACTCGCAAGCGCTGCTCCCCCTGCTGGCCGAATACAAGGTGCCGCTGGTGGGGCCGAGCACGGGTGCCATGGTGCTGCACGAACCGGTGAATCCATGGGTATTCAACGTTCGCGCTACCTACCAGCGCGAAGCGGCCAAAGCCATCGAGCACCTGGCCAGCATCGGCATCACGCGCATTGCGCTGCTCGAAACCGACGACTCGTTCGGCGCCGACTCGGCCGCGGGCGCGCTCAAGGGTTTCGCCACCGTCAAGCAAACACCCGTGCTGCAGGAGAAATTTCCGCGCGACAAGCCCGATTTCACCGAGCTGGCTGGCCGTGTGGCCAAGAGCAACGCCCAGGCGGTCATGGTGATCGGCTCGGCCGGCAACGCCGCCAACGGCATGAAGGCGATCCGCGCGGCGGGCTCACGGGCCCAGATGGTCACGCTGTCCAACAACGCCTCCGACGGCTTCATCAAGCTGCTTGGCGAGCACGCACGCGGCGTGATCGTCACCCAGGTGTTCCCCAACGAGCGTTCGGTAGCCTACCCGCTGATCAAGGAAGCGCAGGACCTGGCCAAGGCCAAGGGTCTGGCGGGTGTGTCGCCGGCCATGATGGAGGGCTTTGCCGCCGCCAAGGTGGTCACGGAAGGCCTGCGGCGCGCCGGTCCGAACCCGACCCCGGTGGCGCTGCGCGACGCGCTGGAGGGCATGCGCAACTACGACCTCGGCGGTCTGCAGATCAGCTACGGGCCCACCGACCACACGGGTTTGGACTTTTCCGATTTGTCCATCGTGAACGCCAGCGGCAAGTTCATGCGCTGACCGTCACGACTTCACGATCAGCACCGGCATCTTCGCGTGGGTCAGCACCTTCTGCGCCACGCTGCCGAGGATCAAGGCCTTCACGCCCTGGCGGCCGTGTGAGCCCATCACGATCAGGTCGCAACCTTCGGCCTCGGCCGTCTCGATGATTCCCTCGTAGACCACATTGCGCTCGATGGTGTCGCCCGCAAACGGCACACCTTCGGCCTTGCAGGCCAGGCGGGCCGCGTCCAGCGCCACGCCAGCGGCGGCCTTGGCTTCGGTCAGGTAGGCCTGCAGACCGATGGCCGAAGCGTCGCCGATGCCGATGTAGGGAAACGGGTCGATCACGTACACACCGATCACTTGCGCGCCCTGGCTCTTGGCCAGCCCCACGGCCGCGCGGGTGGCGAAGACGCCGAGCTCGGAGCCGTCGGTAGGCAACAGGATTTTCTTGAACATGGTCGATCTCCTCCAGATGATGAATGAACAGGGCCGCGCGGCGCGGCTGCCCACCATCGTAGGAAGGGTCGGGCTGAACGGGCTTGCGTCAGATCAAACCCGGGCCGGTTCCTGCGAGGGCACAGCGGGCCGCACATCCACTGCACAGTACTTCAGTTCGGCGATCTTGCCCACCGGGTCCAGGGCTGGGTTGGTGAGCAGGTTGGCCGCGGCCTCCGCGTAGGCGAAGGGAATGAAGACGGTGTCCAGCGGCATGCCGTCGTCCAGCCGCACCGGCAGCGCCACCTCGCCACGGCGCGAACGCACCTGCGCCAGCGCACCTGCCTTGAGCCCCAGCCGCTTCGCTG
Organism: Burkholderiales bacterium; assembly: GCA_003241965.1. Lineage (GTDB taxonomy): Bacteria > Pseudomonadota > Gammaproteobacteria > Burkholderiales > Burkholderiaceae_C > Hydrogenophaga. Next base: position 2,953 of record QBMB01000030.1, read on the forward strand.
TGGTGGTGTGCAGGCTCACCACCGGACCGGGTTCGAGCGCATCGAGCACCTCGCTGCGCCGGGTCATGCTGCCGGTGTGCCAGTGCTCCAGCTGGCGCCCGGTGATCAGCACCATCGGGTAGGACACATCGGGCACCTCGGCCGGTGGCGTGACGCGGGCACCCACCAGCGTGGCGCGCCCGCTGGCGGTGGGAAAACCGTCGGTGAACACCACCGGTTGGCCCGGGTCGCTCTCGCTGCTCACCGGGTAGGTCACCGCGCCTTCGCGCTGCAGCCGCGCCCACGAGAGGCCGGCAATGCTGGGCATCATGGCGCGCATTTCTTCAAACACGGCGCCGATGCCACCGCGTGCGTCTTCGGTGGCGGTGCCATCGGCGGCCACGCCATACACCCACCCGAGACCCAACCGGCGCGCCAGCTGTTCGGTGATCCACGCATCGGCCATGGCCTCGCCGGGCGCGCGCACAGCCTTGCGGCCAAGTTGCACGCAACGGTCGGTGTTGGTCACGCTGCCGGTCTTCTCGGGCCAGGCGGTGGCGGGCAACACCACGTCGGCCAGGCTCGCGGTTTCGGTCAGAAAAATGTCCTGCACCACCAGGTGGTCCAGCCCGGCCAGTGCTTCGCGCGCATGCGTGGCGTCGGGGTCGCTCATGACAGGGTTCTCACCCTGGATCAGCATGGCGCGAATCTCGCGGCGGTGCGCGGCGTCGATGATTTCCACCACGGTCAGGCCGGCCTCGCTGCGCAACGTGCCGGGGGGCAGGTTCCACAGGTGCTCGGCCTTCTCGCGGGCCTGCGTGTCGCCCACCTTCTGGTAGTCGGGCAGCACCATGGGAATCAGCCCCGCGTCGCTCGCGCCCTGCACGTTGTTCTGCCCACGCAGCGGATGCAGCCCGGTGCCGGGGCGGCCGATCTGCCCGGTGATGAGCGAGAGCGCGATCAGGCAGCGCGCGTTGTCGGTGCCGTGCGTGTGCTGGCTGATGCCCATGCCCCAGAGGATCATGGCGTTCTTCGCAGTGGCGTAGGCGCGCGCCACCTCGCGCAGCGTGGCGGCGTCGATGCCGCAGACCGGCGCCATGGCCTCGGGTGAGAAGTCCACCAGGTGGGCCTTGAGTTGTGCGAAGTCGAGCGTGTGCGCTTCGATGTAGGCCGGGTCGGTGAGGCCTTCGAACACGATGGTGTGCAGCAGCGCGTTGAGCAGGGCCACGTCGGTGCCCGACTTGAAGCCCAGGTGTTTCCAGCTGTGGCGCGCCAACTCGGTGCGGCGCGGGTCGGCCAGCACGAGCTTCATGCCCTTCTTCACCGCGTTCTTGATCCAGGTCGCGCCCACCGGGTGGTTCTGCGCCGGGTTGGCTCCGATCAGCAGCACGAAGTCGGCGTGCTCCACATCGCGCAGCGGGTTGGTGACCACAGCCGAGCCCAGGCCTTCCATGAGCGCGGCCACGCTGGAGGCGTGGCACAGGCGCGTGCAGTGGTCGACGTTGTGCGTGTCGAACGCGGTGCGGATCAGCTTCTGGAACAGGTAGGCCTCTTCGTTCGTGCCCTTGGCCGAGCCAAAGCCCGCCACCGGGCCCTGGCGGCCGCGCGCGGTGGTGCTGGCCATCGCCCGTTGGAACCCGTTCGCCGCCACATCGAGCGCTTCGTCCCAACTGGCTTCGCGAAAGAGCTCACGCACCTTTTCCGGGCTCAGGTGGCGCGCCACCGAGTGCGGGTCTTTGGGTGCATCGGCGCGGCGGATCAGCGGGCGCGTGAGCCGCTCGGGGCTGTGCGCGTAGTCAAATCCAAAACGACCCTTGACGCACAGGCGGCCTTCGTTGGCCGGGCCGGCGATGCCTTCGACGTGCTCGATCTTTTCGTCACTCACGTGGTAGGTGAGCTGGCAGCCCACCCCGCAAAACGGGCAGACCGAATCGACCTTCTTGTCCGAGTCCTTGGCGTACGCGCCATTGGCCGGCGCGATGGCGCCCGTGGGGCAGACCTGGACACATTCACCGCAGGCCACGCAGGTGCTCGCGCCCATGGGGTCGTTCTGGTCGAACACGATCTGCGCATGACCACCGCGGAACGCGAGGCCCAGGACGTCGTTGCCCTGCGTCTCTCGGCAGGCGCGGATGCAGCGCGTGCACTGGATGCAGGCGTCGAGGTTGACCGACATGGCCGGGTGGCTGGTGTCGTGCAGGGCGGCGGCCCGGGTGGGGAAACGCCCTGCCCTTGCACCCGCCGCATCAGCCCAATACACCAGCTCACTGTCGAACTTGAGCGCCGCCGTGTCCGGCGCGTCCGACAACAACAGCTCCAGCACCGTCTTCTGCGCAGCGGCCGCACGCGGGCTGTCGGTGTCGACCACCATGCCCGGCGTGGGCGCCCGGCAGCACGAGGGCGCGAGCACGCGTTCGCCCTCGATCTCGACCACGCAGGCGCGGCAGTTGCCGGGGCTGCGCAGGCCGTCCATGTGGCACAGGTGCGGCACGGCCACACCGGCGCGCTGCGCAGCCTTCAGCAGGGTCTCGCCCGGCGCGGCTTCCACCGCACGCCCGTTGAGCGTGAAGGCGATCGGGGCCGCGTGTGCCGGCAGGTCGTTGGTCTTCATGCGCCCACCTCGTGAGGAAAGAACCGCAGCACGCTGTCCACCGGGTTCGGCGCGGCCTGCCCCAGGCCGCAGATGCTGGCGTCGCGCATCACCTGCGACAGCTCGGCCAGCAGCGGTGCGTCCCACACCGGCGCCTGAATGAGCGCCACCGCCTTGGTGGTGCCGGCACGGCACGGCGTGCACTGGCCGCAGGACTCGTGTTCAAAAAAGCGCATGAGGTTGAGCGCCGCGTTGCGCGCCTTGTCGTGCTGGCTCATCACCACCACCGCCATGGAGCCGATGAAGGCGCCGTGCTCGGCCAAGGTGTCGAAGTCCAGCGGCACGTCGGCCAAGGCTGCGGGCAGGATGCCACCCGAAGCACCGCCGGGCAGATACGCGTACAGCGTGTGGCCCTCGGCCATGCCGCCGGCGTGTTCGTCAATGAGTTCGCGCAGCGTGATGCCGGCGGGCGCCAGGTACACGCCCGGGGTCTTCACGCGGCCCGACACCGAGAAGCGCCTCAGGCCGTTGCGCCCGGCGCGGCCGTGTGTGGTGAGCCACGCGCCGCCGTGCGCCAGGATCTCGGGCAACCACCACAGCGTCTCGGGGTTGTGCGCCAGCGTGGGCCGGCCAAACACGCCGTGCAACGCCACGATGGGGGGCTTCAAGCGCGGCAGGCCGCGCTTGCCTTCGACCGATTCGATGAGCGCCGACTCTTCGCCGCAGATGTAGGCGCCGGCACCGCGCCGCAATTCGATCACGGGCGGCGTGTAGCCGGGGTACTGTGCGGCCAGCGCCTGCAGCCGCACCTGCAGCGTGTCGAGCTCGCGCTGAAGCAGCACGCGGGCGTCGTGGTACTCGTCGCGCAGGTACAGCCACACATGGGCGATGCCGACCACCTGGGCTGCGATCAGCAGACCTTCCAACACCTGCGGTGCACCGGCCTGCGCGCTGGTGAGCACGTGGCCGTCCTTGAAGGTGCCGACCTCGCCTTCGTCGATGTTCACCACCATGTGGCGTGGCGCGGGTTGTGCGCGCACGGTCTCCCATTTGCGCCACGACGGAAAGCCCGCACCGCCCAGGCCGCGCAGGTTGGAGGCCTTGAGTTCGGCCAGCACCGCATCGGCACTGAGTTTGCCCGAGAGCAGGCGCTGCAACTGGGTGAGTTCGGAGGCCTCGGGCACCGGCAGCTCGCGCGGGCCGGTATCGCCGCTGGCCAGCAAAGCCTGCACCTCGGACACGCTGGCGTGGGGCAACTGGCGTTGGCCCACACACGCGGCCGGCGCGCGGTGGCACTGGCCGATGCAGGGTGCGGGCTGCACACGCACCGAACTGTCGTGGGCCAGGGCCGCCTGCAGATCGTTCATCAATGTGTGGCTGCCGGCCATGGTGCAGGAGAGGCTGTCGCACACGCGGACGATGGTGGCGGGCACGGCCGCGTCGTCGTCCACGATCTCGAAGTGGTGGTAGAAGCTCGCGACCTCGAACACCTCGACCTGGCTGAGCTTCAAGTGCTCTGCCAGCGCGGCCAGATGGCCCTGGCGCAAGGCGCCTTCACCATCCTGCAGGCGGTGCAGGTGCTCGATCAGCAAGTCGGCGCGTGGCGCCAGACCGGCGCACAGAACGGCCACACGCTCGCGCGCCTGCGGCGAAGTCTGGCGGCCCTTGGGGGTGTGGCGCGGCAGGCCGCGGCGCACGGTCTCCACGGGTCGGATGGGGATCACGATGGTCATCGCCGCAGACTAGCACCGCTGCCGGGTTTTAATATGTTCTTCATTGCATAAACCCGGGCCCTTCGCCATGCTGCGCATCACCCTGCAACCCCGATGGCAAGTCAGCCGTGACGACGGCCCCGCGCTGGACGCCAACACCTTGCTGCAACTGCTGGCGGCCGTGCAGGCCTCGGGCAGCATCTCACAGGCGGGCCGTGAGCTGGGCCTCTCGTACCGCCACGCCTGGGGCCTGCTGCAGCAGGCTGAAGCGCTGTTTGGCCAGGCGCTGCTGGTGCGCGGGCGGGGCCGGGGATCGGTGCTCACCGAGCTGGGCGACAAGCTCATCTGGGCCGACGCCCGCATCGGCGCTCGGCTGCAGCCGCTGCTGGAATCGCTGGCCTCGGAGCTCGAAGGGGAACTCGGGCGCGTGCAGCGCCGCCAGCGCGCGGTGCCGCGTCTGCACGCCAGCCACGGGTTTGCGGTGGCCGCGCTGCGCGAGCAGCTCGCGGCGCGCCAGGTGCCGGTGGAGCTGCGCTACCGCAACAGCCTGGAAGCCGTGGCCGCACTCGCGCAGGGCGACTGCGAGCTGGCCGGTTTTCATGTGCCGCTGGGCGAGTTTGAAGCGGCAGCAGCCCAGCGCTACCTGCAGTGGCTCAAGCCCGACCAGCACCTGCTCGTGCACCTGGCGGTGCGCACGCAGGGCCTGTTTTGCGCGCCGGGCAACCCGCTGGCCATTCAAGGCCTGGGCGACCTCACCCGGCGCGGCCTGCGCTTCGTCAACCGGCCCGAGGGCTCTGGCACGCGCGTGCTGACCGACCTGCTGCTGCAGCGCCACGGCATCGATGCGCGCCAGGTGGCCGGCTTTGACAACACGGAGCTGACCCACGCCGGCGTGGCCGCCTATGTGGCCAGCGGCATGGCCGACGTGGGGTTGGGCGTGCAGACCGCTGCGCACCGCTTTGGCCTGCACTTCATTCCCCTGCTGAAGGAGCGCTACTTCTTTGCCCTGCCGCCCGACGCGATGGACCGCGCGGAACTGCGCCCGGTGCTCACCGTGCTGCGCTCACCGGCATTTCGCGCGCGCGTGGCAGCGCTCAAAGGCTACGAGGCGGCGAGCACCGGGCAGGTGATGACGGTGAGTGCGGCGTTCGAAGCCTTCGCCGCCTGATCGGTCAACGCCGCTGCACGCCAGTGGCCGTGCGGGCCACGGCGTCCCAGGCCTCACCCTCGAACCAGGCATCGCCGTCCAGGTGGGCGCGCAGCATCGGCAGCGCATCGAAGCCCCAGAACACGCGGCCATCCACCTCCATCGCCGGCACACCGAACAAGCCCAGCGCCAGCGCCGCGTCGGTGTTGGCGCGCAGACGCTGCTTCACCACCTCGCCCTCGGGCGCCAGCCAGGGTTTGCCGCGCTGGGCCATGTGGTCCTGCAACCGGGCTTGCAGCTCGGCCAGGCGCGCCGGGTCGCTGGCGTCGTGTCCGCCATGCCACACATGATGGAACAGCTGCTCGGTGACATACCGGCTGGTCTCGCCGGGTGCGTCGTCGCTGGCACAGGCCAACCCCAGGCGCAACAAAGGCAGCGGGTTGAACGGATGGGCGGCGGGCATCTGCAGCCGCACACCGTGGTGGTGTGCGAGCCAGCTCACCTGGCGGTAGGTCCAGTCGCGCTTGGCCGGTATCTCGGCCGGGCCGAGCTGGCCATGCGCCTTCAGCAACGCGGCGAACAACACCGGCTGGTAACGCACCGCCACGCTGTGGCCCATGAGCGCCTGGGGCAGGCGCTCAAACGCCAGGTGTGCGTAGGGCGAGATCGGGTCGTAGTGGAAGGTGATCTCGCGCAGGGCGCCACGGAGCGTGCTCATGGCGCGACCACCGGCGCCTGACGCGCCTCGATCAACTGCCACAAAACCAGCTTGTCGGCGTCGGCCATGCGGCCCCACTGCGAAATTTCGGCCAGTGTGCGAAAGCAGCCCTTGCACGAGCTCGTGGCCTCGTCCATCTCGCAGACCGAGATGCAAGGCGAAGGCACGCCGGGCACGGGGCCCACTTTGGCGCGGGCGGCTTCGAGCGTGACGAGTGGGCGGCGGGGCTGGGTCATGTGAGGGGCGGCTGCGGTGTTGGCGGGAAACAGAGGCTCGTTCATGGCAGCCATGGTATCGGCACCGGGGCACCCCCGTTGCGCACGGGGCCACCCGCCGCCTGGGTTTCGTCACGGGCGCTGGGCTGCTGACCCTGGGCGAACAGATCGCGGCTGCGTCATGGATCGGTCAAGACATGCGGCCTGCCGGGCCAGAGACTGCTTACTTCTTCATCTCAAGGGCACACCCCATGTACGGCTGGCTGAACTGCGACGAATCCCACACGCCGGGTGAAATCAGCGTGGTGATCCCGGGCTGGGATCCGATCGCAGCGCTGTCCCAGACCGATGCGCAGAGGAAGGATCGGCTCGACCAGGTCATGCCCTTTGTCACCACGTTCATCGCGCAGGACACGGGCGATGTGCGCAACCGCATCTTCCACTCGGTGCGCGACATCGCATTGATGGCCCAGCAGGAGTTTCACGATTTCGCCATGCACATGTGCGTGGCCCACGAGCGCCTGCCCGACGGGCCTCGCCTGGCACGGGAAGCCACCATGGCGCAGATCGTCGACGTTCACTTTTCCGAGATCGGTGCGCCCAGCGCCAAGCAGGTGCAGCTGATCAAAAACGCCAAGAAGATCGCCATCCTCATTCCCGACGCGATCATGGCGACCCAGCTCAGGGCGATCTGCTGCCATGTTCGCGGCGAGATACTCACCGACATTTCAACCCGGCCACCCGAATACGCAGGGCTCGTGAATTTCCTGCTGGAGCTCGCACAGCTGTGTGACCCCGAGCACAACAGCCGCCACGAGGACGTGGGCAGCGAGCTGGTCAATGTCTTGCTCACGCGGCCCTCGTCCCGGTTCGAGTCCGTGCAAGCCCAGATCCGTCAACTGCTGACCCGGGGGCTGGGCGAGGTCGTGACGCAGACGATGGACCGGTTGTCTGCGTTGGGTGGCTTGCCGATCGTCACGGGCCTGGACGCACTGCTGCGCATCATCGAGGACACCCTGACCCATGGCCGGCCAGCGCAATGGAGCGACCTCATCGATCCGCACCTGGCCGTGGCCAAGGCCTTGAACGACTGCGAGCACAACCTCGTGCTGCGCGCGTCGGTGGCCGCCGTGAGGGCTGGCGTGCCGATGGGCAGCGAGCGAACACGCCAGAGCCAGGCAGCCCTGCAGACCATGCAGGACATGCTGCGGGCGGTGGACCAGAAGATGACGCCCGCCCGCGCCACGACCGCGCGCCAACTGCGCGCAAAGGCCGCGCCACTGACTTCGGCGCAGGCGGCGGAAGACCTCGATGCCGTGCAGTCGTGGTCGGTCGAGCGGCTGGTTCGCTGGATCGAAGGCCCGGTGACCAGCGCAGCCGTCAAACAACCGATCGACCGCCAGAAGATCGTGGCCCGGGAGCGCGAGGCGCGCCGGCAGGCGCCACCGCCTCGCGGCAATTCGCCCCAGGCGGGCGCGCTGACCGAGGCCGACGTCGGCGGCATGATTGAAGACGCGCTGTCGGCCACGGCACGCTTCTTTCTGGACGACCTGAACGAGCTGCTGCCGATGGCCTCAACACTGGGTGCTGACGCGAAGGCCCTGGGCGTCTGCGCCGACCTGCGTGGGCCGCTCGCCAAGCTGGCGGTACAGCCGTCCAGTGTTGACGAGGTCAAAGCCAGAAACCTGTTGCAAACGGCGGAGGCGGCCACCGTTGCCCTGCGCGCCAGCGTGAAGCAGGCCAAGGCCACAGCGCTGGTCGAGAGCCACTTTGCTGCGCAACTGAGCGCGGCGCTGAGCACTGAGCCTTTGGTCATGGGCAAACGGCACGGTGGCGTTGTTCAGTGCGCCGTGCGCCCCAGCGACTGGACCTTCGTGGCCGCGAACTTTCACAGCCGCTGGTTGAGCCGCGCCCAACGCATCGAAGTGGACGGTTTGCCCCTGCCGCTGGACGCCGACCAGGCCCTGGCCCTGTACGTGACCGCCAGCAGCCTGAGCCAGTACGCCTTCGACGTGTCGGTGCACCTGTGGCGCCGCCGCCCGGGCAGCAACAGCCTGCCCAGCGACCACATTGGGCTGTACCCACCCATGAACGAGGCCGACTGGTTCGACACCTACATCCCTTGCTGCGTACTGCACGTGCCGCCGGCGTTGTAAGCGGCGGCAAAACACCCCCTTTCACAACCCCAACCCAACCAGGACCCCTATGTACATCTGGCTATCCCCCGTGACGATCAACGGAGCCCAAACACTCGCCCACCACATCTGCGAGCTGAACGTCGACACGCAGCCCGAGGCCGACGCAGGCGTGCTCAAGGAACGGCGCAACGCTGTCATGGCACTCATGCAGAAGGCTCACCCCGAGCTGGTGGGTGCCGACCGAAACCTGCTCTACGCAGCGCTGTCAGCCCTCGTGAGTCGCCTGCCGCCCGGCTACGGCGACCTGGACTTTGCGATCCATCTGGGCATGGCCCATTTCTTCTTGCCGCCGGCCAAGCGCGCGGAGCGCGAGCGTGTCGTGGACAAAACCATCGAGGCCTACTTTGGTCCACCGGCCTCCCGGCGGGCCGACCTCTTGCCCCGACTGGATGTGCTGCGAACCCAGATCCTTCTGCTTCCAGACGTCCTGGGGGACAGCTTGAATCGCAGCAAGTGCGGCCTGTTGCTGTTCGACACCATCATGGCTCCTGGCAGTGCCAGTTGCGACCCGCTGGCGGCGAAGAACTACAGCTCCATGCAGGCCGTGATTGCACAACTGCCAGTGAGTGCAACGGACAAGCAGTCCCTCCTGGACATGCTGTGCATGATGTATTGCCTCGTTCCGATAGCTGCGCGCCAGGGCGTCATCAACCTGGTTCTTGATCCCAGAAGTCGGCAGGCGCTGCCCATCCTTTTGCCAACCAGCAGGATCATGATCGGGGCGGCGTATTCTTTCACCCCCTGGCAGATATTCAGCGGACTCTTCAGCGTGCTGTCGAAGGCCACGCTGGAAGGCGTGGCCTCCACCGACCCGATGGCCGCCACGCTGATCGACGAGCGCGTCCTGTTTCTCAACATGCAGAGCGATCGGATGCTCGCCCTGGCTCGCAGCGAGACGATTGGAGCCCTGCAGGCTGGCGTTCCCATGGGCGTGCGAGGCACGTCCACCCGGGCCGCACTGCTGAGCCAGCGCCAAGCCCTGCGCCGGCTGGACGTGCGCTTGGCACCCAAGCGCCCTGTTGACACCCAGGCGCCCACCCCAATGGTGAACCCGACAACCGCCCCAACCGATGTGGAGCCTGCGCACGCATGGTCGGTGGCACGGCTGGTCCGCTGGATCGAGGGTCCACTGACCGAGCGATCCACAACAGGGCGACTGAACCGCCAAGGCGTGGTGGCGCGAGAGAAAAAGGCGATCGAGCAGGACACACAGGATCAGCAGGGAGCGGGACTTCCTCCGGAGCCCGTGTCCCCGGCCATCACCGAGGACGATGTGGGCTTGGTGATCAACGAAGCGCTGTCTGCCACGGCACGCTTCTTCCATGCAGACATCGAAGATCTGGCGCCCCTGGCCGTGTCTCTCAGCGCCGCCAAAGACTTGTTGGGCCACTGCCTTGAGCTGAAAGAGCCCTTGCGGGCGCTGAGCGACAAACCCGCCGCATTCGATGAAGAAAAGGCCCGCGTGCTGTTGCAGGACGCCGAGGGCTGCATCGGATCGCTGCGCAAAAGCATCAAGACGGCGCAGGCGTCTGCCCAGCAGGTCAAGCGGTTCGGGGAACAACTGGGTCTGGCGCTGAATGCGGAAACCTTGGTCCTGGGAAAACGCCACGGCGGCGCCATCGCCTGCCCGCTGCGCACCGACGACTGGGCCTGGGTAGCCCAGACGTACCACCGGCGCTGGCTGCCCCGGTTGAAGTACCTCAAGGTGGACGGCGAGCTGATCACTTTGCCATTCGATCAAGCGGCCGCCCTTTACGTCACCGGCAGCAGCCAGAGCGGCTACGCCTTCGACGTCTCGGTCCACCTTTGGCAGCGCCGCGCCGGTTGCACCGGTCAGCCCAGTGAGCTCAACGAGGACTACCCACCCATGAACGAGGCCCAGTGGTTCGACACCTACATCCCCTGCGCCGTGCTGCACGTGCCGCGCGCGACCTGACAGCCCACACCCCCCACGCAGGAATCCCTCATGTACGCATGGCTTTCACTCGAAAATGTTGATGGCAACACCACGACCAGCGTCACCCCTTGCCGGGTCGATCCGATTCACCCGCCCGAAACCGACGAGGGAAAGCTCAAGCTGCGGCGGACCATTGCCATGCAGGCGATCGCTGCATTGAAGCTGCCGGACTCAGTAGAAAACAACCGGCTGTTCGCCGCCCTCAGCCAGCTTCTGAAAAGCCTTCCCGCCGACTACGAGGACATCGAGTTTGCGGTCTACATGGGCTTGGCGCACCACCGACTACCACCGGCTCGGCGCGCAGCGCGAGAGCACGTCATCAACGCCGTCATGGAAGGCTATCTGGGCCCATCGGCAGCGTGGCCGAAAGGCCTTCAACTGCGTCTGGACCTGATCCGCAACCAACTGTTTCTGATCCCCAACGCACTGCTGGAAGGCCATGCGCGCAGTGCTTGTGGCGCGCTGCTGATGAACACCAGCATGACCCTGAGCCCCGCGACCCCCGATCCCCAGGCGCGCAGCGACTTCGATCTCATTCGCAGAGTCGCGGGGAGCGTGAGCAAGAGCCCGGGCGACGCCGCTGCGATCTTTGATGCGCTTCGCCTGGCCTACGTCATGACCCAGCTGGCCCTGCGCAAGCCGTTCATGAATTTTCTGAAGGATCAGACCACCGGCCCCGCCGTGGCGATGGCGGCGCAGACCCAGGCCACCCTGCTGGCCCGCGTTCCGATGGGCACGGTGGCGCTGCAAACGGACACGTTGGTCACCATCCTGATGGATGTTGCCATGGGTATGCAATTGGCTCCAGCAGCCCCGTCCATCGAGGAGATCGTGGGTGACCACCTCGCCGGCCTGCAGCGCGATCAAGACCGCGCCTACGACCAGATTCGCATCGAAACCGTGGCTGCGTTGGACGCAGGCGTGCCGATGGGCAACAAAGGCTTGCTCATGCGCCAGGTCCTGCTGAAGGAACGCCTGGCCGTGCGCCAGCTGAACCTGCGCCTGGCTCCGAAACGGACGGCTTTGGCCCAGGCACAACCCACCAACACCTTCTCTCAGGGCGGCAACACCGACATGGACCCGGTGCATGCGTGGTCGGTGGCGCGGCTGGTGCGCTGGATCGAAGGACCGCTGGCCGAGCGCTCCACCCAAGGCCGACTCAACCGCAGCACTGTGGTGACCTATGAGAAAGAGGCACTTGTACGAGACGCACAGGATCGCGAGCAAGCCGGCCTTCTGGCTGATGGCGCTACCCCCATGGTCACCGAGGCCGACGTGGACACCGCGATGAACGACGGCCTGGGCGCCACCGCGCAGTTCTTCCACGACGACATTCAGGAGATGGCGCCCCTGGCCAAGTCGCTCGGGGCTGCGGCTGGACTGCTGGAGCGCTGCTTGGAACTGCAAGTGCAGCTGCAGGGGCTGTGCGACAAGCCCGCAGCCATCGACGAAGAGAAGGCACGCGTGCTGCTGCAGGACGCCGAGAGCCGCATCGCCGAGCTGCGCAAGGGCATCAAGGTGGCCGAGACCTCAGCCCAACAAACCAGACGCTTCAGCGCACAACTGGCCTTAGCCCTCAACGCCGAAACGCTGGTACTGGGCAAGCGCCACGGCGGCGTGATTGCCTGCCCGCTGCGCCCCACCGACTGGGCGTGGGTGGCACAGATGTTTCACCGCCGCTGGTTGCCCCAGGTCACACGCCTGCTGATCGACGGGCAGCCCATCGCGCTGCAGCCCGACCAGGCCGTGGCGCTGTACGTCACCGGCAGCAGCCAGAGCAACTTCGCCTTCGATGTGTCGGTGCACCTCTGGCAGCGCCGGGCCGGCTGCACCAGCCCGCCCAGCGAGCTCATGGACAACTGCCCACCCATGAACGAGGCCGACTGGTTCGACACCTACATCCCCTGCGCCGTGCTGCATGTGCCACCCGCCGGCTGAGTGGCAGCCCTGCCTCTCTCCCATCAAAACTCACCTCGACGCAGGACCCCGCATGTTCGTATGGCTGTCCCTCATTCAAGTGCCCGGCGGACTGGTTTTGTCCAGCCGCGGCTGCGAGCTGGACACGTTGGCCGCACCCGAGTCCAATGTCGCAGTGCTCAAAGAGCGGCGCAACGCCGTGATGAAAGTCATCGTGGGCACTCGGCCCGAGCTCAAGGGCAGCGAGAGCTCGCGGGTCTACAACGCGGTGGCCAACACCGTGCGTTGCCTGCCTTCTGTTTATGCAGACCTCGACTTTGCCATTCACCTGAGCGTGGCGCACTTCTGCCTGCCTGAGCCACAGCGATCGGCGCGGGAACAGGCCATCGACACCATCATCGAGCGGTACTTTGGCCCAACCGATTCGCGTCGGGCCGACGTCCGGCCGCAGCTGGATGTCTTGCGGACGCAGATGATCCTGCTCCCCGATGAGATGTTCGAGTTCTGGATCAGCAGCCACTGCGGCCTGTTGTTGAGCGAAACGCTCATGGACCCGTTCGATGCGAAGTGCGACCCCAAAGCCCTGGGGGACTACGTGGTCATGAACACGGCGGTGTCCTTGCTGGCGGTGGGTGCTCTCGACAAACGCTCCATCTCCACGGTGCTGGGCATGACCTACTGCCTGTTCCCGCCGTCCCGCCGCGAGTCGCTGATCAATCTGGTGATGGACCCAAGTCACCACACAGCCTTGCCACTGCTGGTGCGGGCTGACGATGTACTGGTCAAGAGGGTCCCGTCCCTGACGCCCCTGCACAGGGCGCGGGCACTGGTGAACATGCTCTCTGAAGTGGTTGCGCAGGGACTGGATTGCAACGACCCACGCGCCGACGACATCATTGAGGCGCAGGCTGTTCAAACACAATCGCACATCGATCGATTCTTCAGCCGCGCGCGCGACACCACGCTGGCGGCGCTGAAGACTGGCGCTCCCATGGGCACGCGGGGCATCGCCACACGCACCACGCTGTTGAACATGCGCATGATCGAACGCAAACTCAACATCCGGTTGAACCTGACACGAACCAACCCGGTTCAGACTGGGCTCGCCTCCAAAAGCCCACAGGCTGACACCACCGACATGGAGCCGGTGCATGCGTGGTCGGTGGCGCGGCTGGTGCGATGGATCGAAGGGCCGTTGACCGAGCGCTCAACCCGGGGCCGACTCAACCGCCAGACCGTGGTGGCACAGGAAAAAGCGGCCCTCCAGCAAGACGCGAAAGAACTGCGCGCCGTGGGCCTGACGGCGGACGCCGCCCCCGCAGCCCTCACCGAGGACGAGGTGGGCCAGGTGATGACCGATGCACTGGCGGCCACGGCCCGCTTCTTCCAGGACGACATACGGGAGATGGTGCCGCTGGCAAAAATGCTGGGTGCAGCGGCGACTCAATTGGAGCGATGCATCCATCTGCAGGAGCCACTGCAGGCACTGAGCAACAGGCCTGCGAACGTCGACGAAGAGAAGGCCCGTGCATTGCTGAACGATGCCGAAATCTGCATCGACGATCTTCGCAAGAGCATCAAGGTGGCCGAAGCGGCCATGCTGCTGGTCAATCGGTTCAGTGCACGGTTTCTCACGGCACTGGCCACAGAGCCGATGGTGCTGGGCAAACGCCACGGTGGGGTGATCGACTGCCCTTTGAAGGCCAGTGACTGGCCCTGGGTTGCACAGATGTTTCACCGCCGCTGGCTGCCGCGCACCGGCAGCCTGTTGATCGATGGCGAGTCGATCGCGCTCCAACCCGACCAGGCGCTGGCGCTGTACGTCACCGGCAGCAGCCAGAGCAACTTCGCCTTCGATGTGTCGGTGCACCTCTGGCAGCGCCGGGCTGGGCGCACCAGCCCGCCCAGCGAGGGCGATGAGTTGTATCCGACCATGAACGAGACCGACTGGTTCGACACCTATGTGCCGTGCGCCGTGCTGCACGTGCCACCCGCCGTGTGAGCACCTTCGACGGCCACCCTCCTACCCATCCACCAGGAATCTCTTCATGTACTTCTGGATTTCCGTCAACGACCAACTGACCGTGTTTGAACACCACTGCCAGATAGCGCCCTTGGACGCTCCCGAAACCGACAAGGGAGAACTCAACAGGCGTTGGGGTTGCGTCATGCAGGGCTTGCAAGCGGCCTACCCCGAGCTGCAGAAAGATGAAAAAAACCGGGTTTTCCTGGCGGTGTCCAACCTGGTGAAATGCCTGCCTCCCGCGTTTGAAGAGATCGATTTCGCCATGCACATGAGCATGGCGCACCACTGCCTGCCCGAGGCTGCGCGAAGAGCACGGGAGAAGACCATCGACACCATCATCGAGATGTACTTCGGCGCGGCGAGTTCACGGCCGGCGACCGTCCAGCCGCAACTCAGCGTGCTGCGGGCCCAGATCACATTGTTGCCAGACGCGCTGCTGGAAAACCACTTGAGCAGCCACTGCGGGGACCTCCTGATGTGCACCATCATGAATCCCATCACGGGGAGTTGCGACGCCAGAAGCACAAAAGATCTCAGGACCATCACCACGGTGGTTTCAGAGATGACCCAGAACAGCGAAGAGCGACAGTCAATCTTCGGCGGTCTCTACTTCATCTATTGCATGTCTGCACCAGACCAGCGCCGGGCGGTGGTCGAATTTGTCGTTGACCCGAAGAGTCGCAAGGCATTGGCGCTCACAAAGCGGGCCAACCAGATGCTGTTCAACCGGTTCTCGACGCTGGTGCCGGTGGTGAAAGTGAAAGCCTTGATGAACATCTTGTCCGAGATCGCAGCCAGCACCGCAGAGGTCAGCGACACGCTGTTCAATGACATCGTTCAGGCGCAGATCGTTCAAACAGAGTCGGAGCTTGAGCGCACAGAAAACCAGAAGCGGAGCGCATCTTTCGAGGCGTTTCGCAGGGGCGTGCCCATGGGCCAGCGCGGCCTCACCACCCACGAATCGCTGTTGAAGCTGCGTGTGGCCAACAACGGTCTTAACGCTCGCCTGGCGAAGCAGCGCACGGCGCAGGGGCAGACAAAACCCGCAACGAGTGGTCTGCCAACCGGGATCACCGACATGGCGCCGGTGCACGCGTGGTCGGTGGCGCGGCTGGTGCGCTGGATCGAAGGACCGCTGGCCGATCGCTCCACCCACGGCCGCCTCAACCGCAGCACCGTGGTGGCCAGGGAGAAGGAAGCTTCAGCACAAGACGCCCGTGAACGCCTGCAAGCCGGCATGGCGGCCGACACCTCGACACCCACCCTCACCGAGGGCGACGTGGACCTGGCAATGAACGACGGCCTGGGCGCCACCGCGCAGTTCTTCCACGACGACATCCACGAGATGGCGCCGCTGGCCAAAGCGCTTGGCGCCGCGCCCGCTTTGCTCGAACGCTGCCTGGAACTGCAAGCGCCATTGCAGCAGCTGTGCGACAAGCCCGCCGCCTTTGATGAAGAGAAGTCCCGCGCTCTGCTGCAAGACGCCGAAGGCCGCATCGCCGAGCTGCGCAAAGGCATCAAGGCAGCTGAAGCGTCGACCCAGTTGGCCAGACGCTTCAGCACTCAACTGGCCATGGCGCTCAAAGCCGAAGCACTGGTGCTGGGCAAGCGCCACGGCGGCGTGATTGCCTGCCCGCTGCGCCCCACCGACTGGGCGTGGGTGGCACAGATGTTTCACCGCCGCTGGTTGCCCCAGGTCACACGCCTGCTGATCGACGGGCAGCCCATCGCGCTGCAGCCCGACCAGGCCGTGGCGCTGTACGTCACCGGCAGCAGCCAGAGCAACTTCGCCTTCGATGTGTCGGTGCACCTCTGGCAGCGCCGGGCCGGCTGCACCAGCCCGCCCAGCGAGCTCATGGACAACTGCCCACCCATGAACGAGGCCGATTGGTTCGACACCTACATCCCCTGCGCCGTCCTGCACGTGCCCCTGGCTGCCAACTGAGTCTCCCCGCGTGACGCCACAACCTCCCGAAAGCACACCCCATGTTTTGTTCCATCATCCGCATCCAGGGCCTCGGCAACGAGCTGGGTGGACTCGACGTCGCTTATGAAGACTGGCTGAACCTGGATTGGCCGGAGCTCAGCGATGCTGAAGTTGCTGCACGGCAGGACCGCGTGCCCGGCTTCATTCACGATCACGCCACACAGCTGCCACCCGCCGCGCGCGCCACCGTCACAGCGGCGTTGCAAGCGCTGGTCAGGCTGGTGCAGCCTGAAGACTGCGTCGATCAGGCGCTGGCGCTGGGCCTGCTGCACTTCAGCCTGCCCGCCGAGCAACAGCAACAGCGCACGAACCACATTGCGCAGCTGTTTGCCATGGAATTCGACGAGTTGCCGCAGACGGACGATCTGCAACCCCTGTGGTCACTGCTGGAATCGTTGCGGCTGCGCGCCCTCCTGTTGCCGGACGGCATGTTGGAACGGGAGATCCGCAAGGCCAGCTTTCTGATCCGCAGCGAGATGTTCACAGCGCGGGGCACGCCCGCACGCTATGCGCAGGTGATCCATGTCGCCAACCCGATCCTGCAAGCATGGCCCGCCACCCACGATCTCTGGGACCCACTGCTGCGCACCTCGCTGTTCACACGCCGGCCCGCAGAGCGGGATGAATTCCTGAAAAATCTCCGGGCGCTGATCGACAGAGAGGCTTTTGACGCAGTGTCCAGCGCCGGGGTCAGGGCCGTGGCGCTTTCACTGGGCGACGTGATGACGGGCGACCTGGTATCTGGCGTGATCGCTGCTGTTGCTGAGTCGGCGAACGATCCCATCGACGAGATCATCGACGCGCAGTGGCAGATGCTGGCGACCTTGAACAACATCGCCGTGCTTCAAACCGTCAACGCCTGCATCAAGGCGTTCCGTGCGTCACTCGACCTGGGTCCAGCGATCACCCGGTCGATCCAGGACACCCTGAAGCTCACACAGCGCCTGCAGGCGCAATCTGCATCACGACCGGCGCCAGCAGCACGGCCATTTCGGCGCCAGCCGCTTACGATCCAGGCCCCTGGCGCCACCGACGACACGGGCAGGAACGACGCCTGCCAGGCCTGGTCGCTGGAGAAGGTGGTGGCTTGGACGCAGGGCCCCATTGCAGCCACCGGTGTCAAGCAGCCCATCAACCGCGCAGCCGTGGCGGCGCAGGAAACCAGCCTGCAACGCACCCCCCGAGTGGGCAAGCAGCGCGTTCGTGTCACGCCCAAGGACGTCGCCGATACGATCGAGGTGGGCCTGCGAGCCACGGGCCAGTTTTTTCTGGGCGAAATGCAGGACCTGCTGAGCAACGCCAAGGCGCTGGGGCTGAATGCAGCCAGCACCAAGGCTTGCAACACACTGCTGCCCCAGTTGCAGCAACTGGTGGGCCCGTCGAAGTCTGGCGGCGTGGACGAACTCGCTGCGCGCCAGCTGCTGCAACAGGCGGAATCGGCCATCGCCGCGCTGCGCCAGCAGATCAAGAGCACCCAGACAAACGACCGCATGCAGACCCGGTTTCTGGTGCAACTCAACAGGGCATTGAGCAACGAGCTGCTGGAGTTGGGCAAACGCCAGGGTGGGGTCATCAACTGCCGGATGTCGCTCAAGGACTGGCCATGGGTTGTCGAGCAGTTTCACAAAACGCACCTCAGCCACGTGACATCACTGCTGATCGACGGTGTGCACGTCCCGTTGGGTGAGGACATGGCGCTCGGCCTCTACGTCACCGCCAGCAGCCAGAGCCACTACGCCTTCGATGTGTCGGTGCACCTGTGGCGCCGCCTGCCCGGGCGAACGTCCAGCGCCAGCGAGGCAGGTGCCGTCGCCCGGCCCTACCCCGCCCTGAACACCACCGACTGGTTCGACACCTACATCCCCTGCGCTGTGCTGCACGTGCCGCCCGGGCAGTGAGCCGGCTCAGGCCGCGCGCTTGACCAGCAGCAGACTGGCGCCCATGGCCATGAGCACGCCGCCGAACACGCGGTTCTGGGCACGCCGTGCACGCGGCGTCGCCAGCCAGCGCTGGGCACGCGATGCCAGAAACGCGTAGCCGTGCATGACCACCAGATCCACGCCAATGGTGGTGATCAGCAGCACCAGCAGCTGTAGCCAGAGCGGGCGCTGCGGGTCGATGAACTGCGGCAACACCGCCACCATGAACACGATGCCCTTGGGGTTGGTCACGTTGGTGAAGAAGCCCATGACGAAGCGGCCACGCGCCGATGGCACCGCGGCAGACCCCGACGATGCCTCGCTCAATGCCGACGTTGCGCCCACATGGGAACGCCACTGTTTCAGGCCAAGCCAGATGAGGTAGGCCGCGCCTGCGAACTTGACCACGGTGAAAGCGGTGGCCGAGGCCAGCAGCAGCGCACCCACGCCCACGCCGGCTATGAGCAGGATCACTGCCAACCCGAGCTGCAGCCCGGCAATGGTGGCGCTGGTCTTCTTGACGCCATACGCCAGGCCGTGCGTCATCGACAGCACCGCGCCCGACCCCGGCGACAACGCAATGGCCCACGAGGCCAGGAAATACGCCAACCAGACTTGCAGCTCCATCGCTCAACCCGCCCTTTTGGCCAGCAGGGCACGCGCCACGCGAGAGCCACTGGGCCGGCCCAGCTGTTCGCTGATGTACGCGCCGGCATCCACCAGCGCGTCCAGGTCGATGCCTGTCTCGATACCCATGCCGTGCAGCAGGTACACCACGTCTTCGGTGGCCACGTTGCCGGTGGCGCCTTTGGCATAAGGGCAGCCGCCCAGGCCGGACACGGAAGACTGGAAGTTCCAGATGCCCAGCTCCAGCGCGGCGAGCGTGTTGGACAGCGCCTGGCCATAGGTGTCGTGAAAGTGGCCCGACACCTGGTCGATGCCGTAGTGCTGCAGCGTGGCCTCCAGCGCGGCCTGCACCTTGCGCGGTGTGCCCACGCCGATGGTGTCGGCCACGTCCACGCGCTGCACGCCGATGCCCTTCATGAGCCCGGCGAGATACGCCACACGCTCGGGCGCGATCTCGCCTTCGTACGGGCAACCCACGGTGCAGCTCATGGCGCCACGCACCGCAATACCGGCGGCGCGGGCCGCTTCCACCACCGGCGCAAAACGTTCGATGCTCTCGGCGATCGAGCAGTTGATGTTCTTCTGGCTGAAGGCCTCGCTGGCCGCACCGAACACCACGATCTCGTCGGGCTTGTCGAGCACGGCGGCCTCGAAGCCCTTGAGGTTGGGCGTGAGCACCGAGTAGCGCACGCCGCTGTGGCGAGACAGGCCAGCCATCACCTCGTGGTTGTCCGCCATCTGCGGCACCCACTTGGGACTCACGTAACTCGTGACCTCGATCTCTTTCAGGCCAGCGGCCTGCAGGCGGTGCACCAGCTCGATCTTGATGGCGGCGGGCACCGGCTGCTTTTCGTTCTGCAAGCCGTCGCGCGGGCCAACGTCGATGAGTTGAACGCGGGAGGGGATGTTCATGGGAATGTCGCTTTCAATAGCCGCGGTCGCGGTGCACCACACCCGCAATCGCCTCGCCGCGCGACAGCGCCACGATCTTGCCGGCGATCTGCGCGATGCTTTCGTCGCGCAGGGTGCGCGCCGAGGTGTGCGGTGTCACGGTGACCTGGGGGTGTTTCCAGAAGGGATGGTCGGCAGGCAGGGGTTCGGTGCGGAACACGTCGAGCGTGGCGCCTGAGAGATGCCCACTGTCGAGCAGGGCGATCAGGTCGTCCTCCACCAGGTGCGCGCCGCGTGCCACGTTGATCACATGGCCGCCAGGCTGCAGGCGGCCCATCGTTTCCCGATTGAGGATGTCCTGCGTGTCGGGCGTGAGCGGCAGCAGGTTCACCAGCACCTTGCTGGCGGCCAGGAATCCGTTGAAGCCCTCGGTGCCCGAATGGCAGGTGATGCCCTCGATCTGCTTGGGGCTGCGGCTCCATCCGTGCACCGGGAACTCGAACACGCTCAGCGCACGCGCCACGCGCTCACCGAGCACGCCCAGGCCCATCACGCCCACGGGGCAATCGGCCCGGCTGCGTGGCTTGCGGTACGACCATTGACCGGCGGCGATGTCGGCTTCATACCCGTCGAACTCGCGGAAGTAGCGGATGACCGCATGGCACACGTACTCGGCCATTTGCACCGACATGCCGGCGTCGTCCAGCCGCACCACCTGGGTCTGCGGCGGCAGGCGCAGTTTCATGATGGCGTCGACCCCGGCGCCGATGTTGAACATGGCTTTGAGGTCGGGCTGTTCGTCCAGAAAGGCCTGCGGCGGCGACCACACGATGGCGTAGTCGGCCTGCGGGTCGCCGGCTTTCCAGGTGCTCACGTGGGCACCGGGCAGCAGGGCGCGAAAGCCCTCTTCCCAGGGGGCGGCTTTGGTTTGGGCAACGCAGATGGTGATGTTCATGCAGCGAGCTTAAAAGAAGCGGCTTGCGTGCGCAGTCACGCTGCAGTCACCTGCTTCACGCGGCAGTGATCTTGAGCAGTTCGGCGCCTTCGCTCACCTGGTCGCCTGGCGCATACAAGAGCTCGGCCACGGTGCCGTCGGCCGGGGCGGCGATGGTGTGCTCCATCTTCATGGCCTCCATCACGGCCAGGGCCTGACCCTTCTTGATCACGTCGCCCGCCTTCACTGCGAAAGACAACACCTTGCCCGGCATGGGCGCGGTAAGCCGACCGCCGTCGGCCGCAGCCACGCCTGCGTGGGCCAGCGCGTCGATCTCGGTGATCTGCGTGGCGCCCAATGCGCAGAACACGTGCACGATCTCGCCGAGCTGCCAGGTCTGCACCGTTTGCCGCTGGCCCTGAAACTGCAAGTCCATGCGAGCTCCGCCCTCAGTGGGCAGGGTCTCGAACTGCAGCACGCCGCTGATCTCGCCAAAGGCGAGCTGCAGCGCGCCGTCGTGCAGGTAGGTGAGGTGCGCGAGCAGGGGTTCACCGAGGTATTCAAAGTCGAAGCGGCGCACGGTGAGGCCGTGCGGGCGCCAGCCATCGCGGCGGGAGAACGGATCACCGGTTTGCTGCGCGCGTTCGCCCACCAATGTCTGCGCCACGGCAGCGGCCACCGCGAGCGCGCGGCCCACCTTGTCCTGGTGGAACAACACGGCCGCCTCGCGCGGGATCAGCGCGGTGTCCAGATGGGCCTGGGCAAACGACGGGCTGCCCACCACGTGGCGCAGGAACTGCACGTTGGTGGAGAGGCCGACGATGCGCGTCTCGGCCAACGCCGCGTCCATGCGCGCCAGCGCTTCAGCGCGGTTGGCGCCATGCACGATGAGCTTGGCGACCATGGAGTCGTAGAACGGGCTGATGGTGTCGCCTTCGCGCACGCCTGCATCCACCCGCACCGGCTGCCCCGCGCGGCGCGAGCCCTCACCCCCGCCCTCTCCCAAAGGGAGAGGGGGCAAGAACTCGGTGCACTCGGGCAGGCGATACACGTCGAGCGTGCCGGTCGCGGGCAGGAAATTGTTGTCCGGCGTTTCAGCGCATATACGCGCCTCGATGGCGTGGCCGTGTATGCGCAGATCCTCCTGCTTCAGCGGCAGCGGCTCACCGCTGGCCACGCGCAGTTGCCACTCCACCAGATCCAGCCCGGTGATGGCTTCGGTGACCGGGTGTTCCACCTGCAGCCGCGTGTTCATCTCCATGAAGAAAAATCGCATGCCACCTTCGGGCGGTTGTTCAACGATGAACTCCACCGTGCCCGCACCCACATAGTTCACCGCCTGGGCCGCCGCCACCGCAGCCGCGCCCATCTGCGCGCGCAGCTCGGGCGTCATGCCCGGCGCGGGTGCCTCTTCCAGCACCTTCTGGTGGCGCCGCTGCACCGAGCAGTCGCGCTCGAACAAATACACGCAGTTGCCGTGCGTGTCGCCAAACACCTGGATCTCGATGTGGCGCGGGCGCTGCACGTACTTCTCGATCAGCACCGCGTCGCTGCCGAAGCTGTTGCGCGCCTCGCGCTGGCAGCTCGCCAGGGCGGCCGCGAAGTCTTCGCTCTTGTCCACCGCACGCATGCCCTTGCCGCCGCCGCCCGCACTGGCCTTGATGAGCACCGGGTACCCGATGCCGTCGGCCTCGCGCTGCAGCAGGGCTGGGTCCTGGTCGGCGCCGTGGTAGCCGGGCACCAGCGGCACCCCGGCTTTTTCCATCAGCTGTTTGGACTCGGCCTTCAGCCCCATGGCCAGGATGGCGGAGGCTGGCGGGCCAATGAAGGCAATGCCGGCCGCCGCACAGGCGGTGGCGAAGGCGTCGTTCTCGCTCAGGAAGCCGTAGCCCGGGTGGATGGCTTGCGCACCGGTGGCTTTCGCGGCCTCGATGATGCGTTCCCACTGCAGATAGCTGTCCTTGGGCGCGCTGCCGCCGATGTGAATGGCCTCGTCGCATGCGGCCACGTGTTTGGCGCTGGCGTCGGCGTCGGAATACACGGCCACGGTGCGCACGCCCAGGCGGCGGGCGGTAGCAGCCACACGGCAGGCGATCTCGCCTCGGTTGGCAATGAGGATCTTCTTAAACATGGTGGTCTCCCGAGGTGAAATCGCCTGCGCACGCTGCGCGTGCCATTCGATGTAGCTTCGCTGCTGCGCGGCTTTGCCGCTGGTCACCTCGGTTGGCGATCAGGATTTTGGTGAACATCAGGTTTCCTTGACAGGTCCGGAGAAGAAGCCTTGCGCACGGCGAAACACCGCGCGCAGGAATTTGAAGAGCATCCAGGTGGCGATCCACATCAGCACCACGGCAATGAGCAGCAGCACACCGAACGCCACGGGGTGGTTGGTGGCCAGCCACACGGCGCCCACCACCAGACCGTCTTCAACGAGGCTCATCGCGATGTTGGAGAACGGCTCGGGCGAGGCGTTGATGGCCGCGCGCGTGGTGGTTTTGGCGGCCTGGCTGGTGGCGGCCAGCGAGCCGCCGAGCAGCGCGGCGGTCAGCGCCATGGCGCCGCCATCGACACCAAACACGCTGGCCGCCAGCGCCGCGCCGGCGGGGATGCGCACCACGCTGTTGACCATGTCCCACAGCGAATCCACCACCGGAATCTTGTCGGCGAAGAACTCGATGAACAACATGAAGCCACTGGCCCCGAGCAGCGCCGGGTGCTGCAACACCTGCAGGCCGGCGGGCAGCTCCATCCAGCCCAAGGCACCGGCCGCGCCCACCAGAAACACCACCGCGTACAGACGGAAACCACTGGCCCAGCCGAGCGCGCCGGCCAGGGCCAGCAGCTCGGGGGTTCCCAGGGAGGCGAGGGCGTCCGTCATGACCGATCAGCTTTGCGGCAACCAGGCGGCCGGGCGCTTGTTGAGGAACGAGGCCAGGCCTTCCCGGCCTTCGTCGCTGGCGCGCACATCGGCGATGCGGCGCGCGGTCTCGCTGCGCAGGGCTTCGGTGATGGGCATGTGGCTCACGTCACGCACCAGTCGTTTGCATTCGCGCGATGCCTTCGGGCCATTGGCGACCAGCGTGGCCACGATCCCGTCAACCGTGGCGTCAAGCGTCTCGGGCGTGGCGAGCTCGTGCACGAAGCCGATCGCGTGCGCGCGCACTGCGCTGAAACGCTCGGCCGTGACCATGTAGCGCCGCGAGGCCTGCGCGCCCATGGCCCGCGCCACATACGGGCTGATGGTGGCGGGCAACAGGCCCAGCCGCGCTTCGGACAGGCAGAAGGTCGCGCCTTCGACAGCCACCAGCACGTCGCAAATGGCGGCCAGCCCCATGCCGCCGGCATAACAGTCGCCCTGCACACGGCCCACCACCGGCACCGGGCACTGGTCCAGCGTCCACAGCATGTCGGCGAGCTTCTGCGCATCGGCGCGGTTCTGGTCCCAGCTGTAGCCGGCCATGGTCTTCATCCAGTTGAGATCAGCGCCGGCACAGAAGGCCTTGCCGTGTGCGCCGAGCACGACCACGCGCAGGTCTCCGTCTTGCGACAGGGTCTTGAATGTGTCGGTCAGCGCGGCAATCACGTCGTCGTTGAACGCGTTGCGCACATCAGGGCGGTTGAGCCACACACGCGCCACATGGGCGCTGGGGCGGGAAACGTCAAGCACGTCACTCATGGTCAATACCTTTTGGCAACTTCTTCAAGCATCACTTCGGTCGCTCCACCGCCGATGGCCAGCACGCGTGCGTCGCGCCACAGGCGTTCGATGGCGGTTTCGCGGATGAAGCCCATGCCGCCGTGGAACTGCTGGCAGGTCTGCACCACCTCGTTGACCAGTTCACCGGTGAGGGCCTTGAGCATGGACACCTCTTGCACGATGTCGTGGCCCTGCGTGACGCTCCAGGCGCAGTGGTACATGAACTGGCGGGCGGCGCGCACCTTGGCGTCCAGCATCGAGAGGCGCTGGCGGATGGTCTGCTGGTCCCACAGCGTGGCACCGAAGGCCTGACGCTGGCGCACGTGGTCCAGCGTGATCTTGAGCGCCTGTGTGCAGTGGCCGATGGCCATGGCACCCAGAGCGATGCGTTCGGTCTGGAAGTTCTTCATCACCGAATAGAAGCCCCTGCCCTCTTCGCCGAGCAGGTTGTCGGCGGGGATGCGCACGTTGTCAAACACGAGTTCGGCCGTGTCGCTGGAGAGCCAGCCGGTCTTTTTGAGGGCGCGGCCCACGGTGAAACCCGGCGTTCCCTTTTCAACGATGAACATCGACATGTCGTGCCGCGCGGTGCCGGTCTTGGCGGCCACGAAATACAGGTCGCCGTGCACGCCGTTGGTGATGAACATCTTGGTGCCGTTGATGACCCACTCGTCACCCTCTCGGCGCGCGGTGGTGCGCATGCCGGCCACGTCCGAACCCGCGCCCGGCTCGCTGATGCCGACCGCCGTGATCAACTCCCCCGCCGTCACCCTGGGCAGGTACTTGGCTTTTTGCGCCGCTGTGCCGGCGTGGTGCAGGTGCGGGCCGGCCATGTCGGTGTGCACGAGCACGGTGATGATGAAACCCGCAAACGTGCTTTGCGACAGCGCCTCGGCAAACACCAGGTTGGTCATGGCGTCAGCGTCGGCGCCGCCGTACTCACCCTCGAAGGCGATGCCCAGCAGCCCCGCCTGGCCCATGCGGCGCAGCACATCGCGCGGCACCATGCCGGTCTCTTCCCACGCGGCCGCATGGGGCTCCACCTCGCGTTCGAGAAAACGCGCCACCTGGTCGCGCAGCAGTTCGTGGTCGGGGTTGTCGTAGATGGTGGCGCTCATGGGTTTGTCTCGTGGTTTTTGTTGTGATGGTCAGGCGGTCTGCTGCAGGAAGAACACCAGGTCCAGCTCGGGTGCGGGCTGGCCGAGCTGGGTGAGCGCTGTGCTGATCTGGCCTCTGTGGTGTGTGCCGTGGTTGAACACGTGGGCCAGGGTGGTGGCAAACGGCAGGCTCATGGCCTGACCGCGCATGTTCGTGTAGGCCAGCTTGCCGTCGAAGCGTTCGGCGGGCCAGCTCTCAATCAACGGCTCCCACACCTTGGCGCCGCCCTTCAAGGCCTGGGCCAGGCGGTCGCGCTCGGGCTCGACTTCCATGGCCAGATCCAACACGGGCGATTCCCCGCGCGAAAAGCGCCGCTGCCAGATCATGTGCTCACCCACCAGCAGGTGGTTGAGCGTGCCGTGGATGCTCTTGAAGAACAACCGCAGGTCGCGCCGGTAGTCGAATTCGTTGACCGGCTCGATGGCCGAGAGCAATTGCTGCGTGGCCCACACGTTGTAGCGGGCCAGTTGCACGAAGTGGGTTTGCCAAGGGCTCAATGCGGCCATGTGTCCAGCCCTCCCAAGCCCTTGAGCGATTCAAAGTCGGCGTCGCGGTGCAGCAGCACGTGGCCATGTGTCATGCAGTAGCTGGCGAGCAGCACGTCGATGGGGCTGCGCACGGTGCGGCCTTGTTGACGCAGTCGCTGATACAGCGCAGCCGCATTCAAGGCGTTGCTCAAACCGCCGATTTCCACCACCTCCAAAGCCAGCAACAGATGACGGGCTTTGGCCTGTTCCTTGGTCGTAGAGAATCCGCGCACCACTTCGAACACCACCAGATCGGCCACACCAAGGTCTGGCGGCCCGTCGAGCCCAGACAGCCAACGCCGGAGCTGCTCGGTCTGCGGGTTGGTGGTGCCTCGAAAATGATCGATCAAGACGCTGGAGTCCACCAGAATCATGGTGACTTGCTCCGCACACGGGGCTTCGCAACCAGATCAGAGGCAGGGGGCTTTCGACGTTGAGCAGCCGGCTTGACGGCGTAACCGGCGACAGGTTCCTGCACGGCCACTTGGAGCGGCTGCTTTTCTTCCCGCGTTTTCGCCCAGCCTTCATCAGAGTCGTCCCAGAAAAGGGTGCCACGAGCGGCCAACAAAGCGGCATAGGCCTTTTTACGCTTGAGAAGGCGCAACCCTTCTTCAACCGCCTCGCGCTTGGACTTGAACTCGCCAAGCGCCATGACCTCTGCCATGAGCTTGTCGTCGATCACGATGTTGGTTCGCATGACAAATTCCTTGATGTGTATGAATTCAGCAAATCATACACATCACATGCGGAAAACACCAAACTTCGGCTCGCCGATCGGCGTGTTGAGGGCTACCGACAGCGCCAGACCCAGCACCCTGCGCGTGTCGGCGGGGTCGATCACACCGTCGTCCCAAAGACGGGCGCTGGAGTAATACGGATGCGACTGGTGCCCGAACTGGTCGAGCACCGGCTGCTTGAAGGCCGCCTCTTCCTCGGCGCTCCAGGTGCCGCCTTTGGCTTCGATGCCGTCGCGCTTGACGGTGGCCAGAACGCCCGCGGCCTGCTCACCACCCATGACGCAGATGCGCGCGTTGGGCCACATCCAGAGGAAGCGCGGGCTGTAGGCCCGACCGCACATGCCGTAGTTGCCGGCGCCGTAACTGCCGCCGATGATCACGGTGAACTTGGGCACCTGGGCGGTGGCCACAGCCGTGACCATCTTGGCGCCGTGGCGCGCAATGCCTTCGCTTTCGTATTTTTTGCCGACCATGAAGCCGGTGATGTTCTGCAGGAACAGCAGCGGCACCTTGCGCTGGCAGCACAGTTCGATGAAGTGCGCGCCTTTTTGCGCACTCTCGGAGAACAGCACGCCGTTGTTGGCGACGATGCCGATGGGCATGCCCTCGATGTGCGCGAAGCCGCAAACCAGCGTGGCACCGAAGCGCGCCTTGAACTCGTGGAACTCGCTGCCGTCGACGATGCGGGCGATGATCTCGCGCACGTCGTAGGGCTTGCGCGTGTCGGCGGGAATCACGCCGTAAATCTCTTCCGTGGGGTAGAGCGGTGCGCGCGGCTCGCGCAGCGCCTGCGTGGCGATCTTGCGTTTGTTGAGCGTGGCCACGGCCTGGCGCGCCAGGGCCAGCGCGTGGGCGTCGTTCTGCGCCAAGTGGTCGGCCACGCCGGAGAGGCGCGTGTGCACGTCGCCACCGCCCAGGTCTTCTGCGCTCACGATCTCGCCGATGGCCGCCTTCACCAGCGGTGGGCCACCCAGGAAGATGGTGCCCTGGTTCTTGACGATGATGGTCTCGTCGCTCATGGCGGGCACATAGGCCCCCCCGGCCGTGCACGAGCCCATGACCACGGCGATCTGCGCGATGCCGTTGGCGCTCATGTTGGCCTGGTTGTAGAAGATGCGGCCGAAGTGGTCCCGGTCGGGGAACACGTCGTCCTGGTTGGGCAGGTTGGCGCCGCCCGAGTCCACCAGGTAGATGCAGGTGAGGTTGTTCTGCATCGCCACTTCTTGCGCGCGCAGGTGTTTCTTCACCGTCATGGGGTAGTAGGTGCCGCCCTTGACCGTGGCGTCGTTGCAGACGATCAGGCAGTCGACCCCGCTCACCCGGCCAATGCCGGTGATCACGCCGGCACAGGGCGCACTGTCGGTGCCGTCGCGGTCGGGGTACATGTTGAGCGCGGCCAGCGGGCTGAGTTCGAGGAACGGCGTGCCCGGGTCCAGCAGCATCTGCACGCGGTCGCGCGGCAACAGCTTGCCTCGCTTGGTGTGTTTGGCGCGCGCGGCTTCACCGCCGCCGAAGGTTGACTTGGCCACTTGTGCGCGCAGGTCGTCCACCACCGCGCGCAGGGCGGCGGCATTGGCCTGAAAGTCGGCAGAGCGGGCGTTGAGTTGTGTCTCCAGGGTCGACATGGTGCGGTCCTGTCAGGTTGTCTTGTGGGGGAACCGGCCATTTTGGCGGATCGCGCGGGGGCTGTGTCGGTCACATGGGTTGCAAAAGCTGCCAGTGACCTCGAAAATCCGGGTATGTCCCAAGCTGCCCACCGCCGCCCACCCCCGCTGGCAGAAGCCTCCCGTCTGCTCGGTGGTCCGGCTCTCACGCCCGTGGCTCTTGTTCGGGCCATGGTGCTGGCCTACCAGGCGCGCGGCATGGACGCGTCGGGCGCGCTGCAGCAGGCACAAATAACGCCAGCCCAACTGAAGAAGCCCGGGGGGCGCATCACCGCGGCGCAGATGGAGGTGATTTCCGGTGCGGCCATGCGCGAACTCGACGACGAAGGCCTGGGCTGTTTCGTCCGACCCTTGCCCTGGGGCAGCTACGGCATGCTGGCGCGCGCCTCGCTTTCCAGCCCGACGCTGGGCCTGGCACTCAAGCGCTGGTGCCGTCACCACGGCCTGCTGGCGCCCGACGTCACGCTGGCCGTGGAGGTGGAGGGCGAGGTCGCCAGCATCGCGCTGCACCTGCACCGCGACCTCGGGCCCATGGCCGAGCTCTGCGCGGTCTCGCTGCTGCGCAACATCCACGGTCTGGCCAGCTGGTACGTGGACTCACGTGTCGCCCTGCTCGGTGCCCAGTTTCCCTACGCCGCGCCGCGCCATGCCGAAGCCTACGCGGTGCTGTTTGACGGACCCACCCAATTCGACGCGGGGCACGCCGCCATCCACTTCGACGCGCGTTACCTCGGCTTGCCGGTTCGACGCGACGAGGCCGCCATGAACCAGCTGCTGCAACGCGCCCTGCCACTGACGGTTCGCTCGTTCCGGCGCGACCGCCTGCTGGTGCAGCGCGTGCGCCAGATCCTGGCCAGCCGCCCGCAAGACGCCCACAACGCCAACGCTCTGGCTGCGCTGCTCAACACCTCGCCACGCACGCTGCACCGCCAGCTGAAAGACGAGGGCGCTTCGCTGCAGAGCTTGAAGGACGAAGTGCGCCGCCGGCTCGCCACCGACCTTCTGCTGCGCACGAAACGCCCGATCAAGCAGGTGGCCGAGGCGGCGGGTTTTCAGAACGAGAAGAGCTTCATCCGCGCCTTCAAGGGCTGGACGGGACAGTCACCGGGCGAGTGGCGGGGGGAATGAGTCGAGCAGGTCGTGCATGCGGTGAAACACACGGTGCACAGCCAGACCTTCAAAGGCACGGCCATGGCCCTCTGGGCAATAGCCCCATACCGTGGCGCCCGCTGCCAGACCGGCTTGTGCGCCGGTGCCTGTGTCTTCAATGACAAGGCAGCGCGCCGGATCAGCGCCCAGGTGCGCTGCGGCGGCCAGGTACACGTCGGGTGCGGGTTTGGAGCGCGGCTGGTCGTGGCCACTGAAGATGCGGTCGCCAAAGTAAGGCTGCATGCCCGCCATGTCGATCTGCATCACGACCTTGGGCCGGTCGGCGCCCGAGGCACAGGCGATGCGCCCACCCGCGTGGCGGTGCGCGGCCACCACCACCTCCAGCGCACCGTGCACGGGCTGCAGCTCGGCGCGCAGGCGGGCGTCGCGCCGGGCATAGAAGGCGCGCATCCAGTCTTCCGTCAAGGGTTTGCCAGTCTCGGCCTCGATGCGCGCGCGCTCGTCGCGCACGGCCTTGCCGATGAAGATCCGCATGCACTCGGCCTGCGTGAGGGCCCAGCCGCTCTCGTTGAGCACCTCGCGCAGCACCCCGTTGGTGATCGGCTCGCTGTCCACCAGCACGCCGTCGCAATCAAACAAAACCGCGTCAAATGTCATGCCCCGATTGGAGCATGAAGGACTCACTGCCTGGTGAAGCAGGCCGATTCAGGCAGGGTGCTCAGGCTGGAGGCCACGGCGGCCAGCGTGGGCTGGATGGAAGGCGTGGAGTCGCCCAGCAAACACAGCACGGTCTCGCTCCTCTTGGCCCAGATCACCGCCGACGTGGTGTTGGTGACGGTGGTGAAGATGCCCCAGCTGGCGGCCACTTGCGCGTTCGATTCGGCACGCGAGAACACCACGGTGCCCAGGTTGGAAGGGCCGACCAGACTGCCCGGACCGGCACAGGTCGTGTTCGGGTAGGTGATCACACCCGACCCGTAAGCGATGCTGGTGGGCGTGACTTCGGTGGCCCGGGTCAGGCGCTTGAACGACTGCGCACCGGCTGACACACAGCCGTTCTCCAGCCAGTCGCCCACCAGCCCGGGCACACCCACGGTCAAGGGTGTTCCCCCACTCGGTGGTGGCGTGCCGCCGCCCGTGTCATCGTCACCTCCGCCGCCTCCGCAGGCCGCGAGCAGGGCCACGACAAACAGGGACGAAACACCTTTGACCAACCCATATGACCGACGCATGGAAACTTCCTTTTCTGATGAATGAAGAACGCCATTCTCAAAAACAGGAAAGGCCCTGTGAACCCTTCTCAAGTCGGGGTGCCGGCACCGCCACCATCAGCTTGACGCAGGGCTCTGCATGCGCATCACGACGCTTCCGCCGCGACCAGGCAGGTCGGCAAACCGATGGGCTTCGATGGCCTGGGCAAAGGGGAAGACGCGCGCGACCACCGCTCTGTAAAGCCCTTGCCGGACCCAGTCAGCCAACTGCTCCAAATCACCACTGCGTTCCTGCGCAGTGCCCGCCAGGACCCGCAGACCACCACGGCGGGGTTGCAACAAGGCCCGACACATCTCCGCCAGTCCCGCCTGGATGCGGATGAGGCGACCACCGGGTTTGAGCACCGTCAGGCATTGCGCCACGCTCAGGTTGCAGGCCACGTCGAACACCACGTCAAAGCGCTGATCCAGCGAAGTGAAGTCCTCTCGCGTGTAGTCGATCACACGCACCGCGCCCAACGAGTGCACTTGCTCGAGGTGGGCGGTGCTGCACACGCCCGTGACCTCGCTCCCCAGCAGGCGAGCGAGTTGTACGGCGGCCAGCCCCACATTGCCCGACGCACCGTTGACCAGGATGGTCTCGCCCGGGGCCAGCGCAGCACGCCCCAGAAACGACAGCGCCGTGGTGCCACCGAACGACAGGGCGGCCGCGTCTTCAAACGACAGGTTCCCCGGTTTGTGGGCCAACGCGCCGTGGTGGGGAAGGCACACGTACTCCGCGTGCCCGCCCATTCGAAAACCGCTGATGCCGAACACCGCATCGCCCGGAGCGAACTTGTGAACACGGTCTCCGACGGCGCGCACCACGCCGGAGAACTCCGCCCCCAGCACCGGGTTGCGCGGTCCGCTCCAGCCCAGGGCCAGCCGGCCCAAGGTGCCGAATCCCGGGGGCATGTTCATGCTGCGGATTCGCCGGTCGCCTGACGTGATCGACGAGGCCACCACTTGGACCAGAACCTCGTTGTGCCTGGGGGCGGGCCTGGGCACGTGCGAAAACTTCAACAGGTCGGGCGCACCGTATCGGGTGCAAACCAGCGCTGCCATGGGGTCAGCGGTGAAACGGGCCATGGAGGCGCTCTCCTGAAAATGAGGACCGATTCTCAGGCCGACTGCATGGCGGACAACCCTACCGAAGTCGGGTGCGCGGGACGGCCTTCAACGGCGTGGACGGCGTTACGATGCCGCAACCCCACCACCCGCACCATGCCTGTCCCGCCGCCCTTCGCCATCGTCCTGGACGACCACCCGCTGGTGGGCCATGGCATGGCGCAGTACCTGCAATCCATCCGCCCCGACATGGCGGTGCATGTGACCATCACCTGGGCGCAGACGCAGCAAGTCATGCAAGCGGCTGGTCGCCCGCAGCTGCTGGTGGCCGATGTGTGGCTGGCCGAGGGCAGCATCCTGCAGACACTGACGCACTGGCGCGCCGAATGCCCGGGCACACCCTGGCTGGCCATCAGCGGCGACGACGACCCGTCGGTCCTGCAGCGGGTCCGCAGCGCCGGCGCTCACGGCTTCGTGCACAAGCAGGCACCCCCCGAGGTCTTCGGTCAGGCGTTCGCCACGGTGCTGGCTGGAGGCGAGTGGTACCAGCCAGCCAGCACCACCGAGGGCACTGCGCACCGTTCGCGCGAATGGGCCGTGACACCCGCCGAGCTGGGCCTCACGCTGCGCCAGGGCGAGATCCTCGCGCTGGTGCTGCGGGGCCTGCCCAACAAGCGCATCGCGCTGATGCTGGGCCTCTCGGAGAGCACGGTGAAGGAACACCTCACCGGCATCCTGGAGCGCCTGGGCGTGAGGACCCGGGTGGAGGCCCTCACGCATCTGCGCGGGCGCCGGCTGGTTTTGCCGCACGAAGCATGAGTGCCGACACGAAGCACGGGACAGTCGCACCGTGGCTCGCCTCGCTGCGACCGCCGGATACCAGCGATCTGTCCGCCGCCTGCCGCGTCCCGTTGATGAACCTCACTTTCGAGCGCCACCGCTTCGGCATCTCGGTGATGCCAGCGGTGGGTATTCCGTTGGTGTGGTTCTTCTCGCGCACCCACGACGCTACCGGCCTGGCCATCTGGACGGGGCTCTTCCTGCTCTTTGCGTTGAGCTTGCCGTTCGCGAAGCGTCTGCACGCCAAGGACATGGGCACCTTGTCTGCCGACGAGATGTTGCGCCGGTGGCTGCCCCGCATCGAGCTCATGGCGCTGCTGCACGGCCTGGGACTGAGTGCGGCGGTGATCTTGACCGCTGGCAGGGCTTCCTATGAGTTCCAGCTCCTGCTCTACATCTCGATAGCGGCCATCACCGCCGGCAACGCGACACACCAGAACGCGTCGCTGAGCGTGTTCCTCCGGTTCTTCTGCAGCGGCTGGCTGACCTGCACCGCGCTCACCGTCTGGGCGCTTCCCGACCACTGGCACTACGCGATCCCGCTCGCTCTAATTTTCGCCCTGGCGATCTACCGCGATGCCCTCTCGGCCCACCGGTTCTTCGTGGACCAGGTGCGGCTGGAAGAACACAGCCGGCAGCTGATCGCGCAGCTGCGGGTGGCGCGGGAAAACGCCGAGGCGGCGCTGCAGGAAAAGAACCTGTTCCTCTCCACCGCCAGTCACGACCTGCGCCAGCCCATCCACGCCATGTCGATGCTGGTGGAGGCCATTGCGCAGCGCAACCGCGACGTGGGCCTCACACCCCTGCTGGCCGACCTGAAGAATGGCATGGGCTCGATGAACCTGATGTTCACGTCCTTGCTGGACCTCTCGAAACTCGAAGCGGGGTTCATCACTCAGCGCGCAGCGCCTGTGGCGCTGGTGCGGCTGGTGCAGGACACCATCGTGATGTTTCGCGAGCAGGCCAGCCAGCGCGGGCTGACACTGCGCATGCACACGCCCCGGCACTCCGCCGTCGCGTGGGCCGACGCCGCCCTGCTGCGCCAGGCCCTGGTCAACCTCGTGCACAACGCCCTGCGCTTCACACAACGCGGCGGCATCCTGATCGGGCTGCGCCGACGCGGTGCGGATTGGCAGATCGAGGTGTGGGACACGGGCGTGGGCATTGCGGCCGAGGAAAGTGAACAGATCTTCTCGCCCTACTTCCGCAACCAGCATGCGTGGCGGCTGGACAGTGCGGGACACGGGCTGGGCCTGGCCGTGGTCGCCCGTTGCGCCAAGCTCATGAACGCGCCGCTGGGCTTTCAATCCCGGCTGGGCCAGGGCTCACGCTTCTGGCTGCAGCTGCCCGCCCGATGGGGCGAGGCGCATCCGGAGCGCTCGGACCACCCCGCGCAAGATGCACCGGCCCCGCTCCTGCCGAGGCTGTCAGGACACTGCCTCGTGCTGGACGACGACCCCCACGTGATCGCTGCGTGGAAAGCGCTGCTCGAAGGCTGGGGAGTGACAGGTCGGTACGCCACCAGCGCGATGGAGGTGATGCAACACCTCGACGAAGGCTTCATCCCCGAAGCCATCTTTTGCGACCAGCGCCTGCGTTCGGGCGAAAGCGGGTTCGACATCTTGAGAGCACTGCTCAACCGCTGCCCGCAGGCTTGCGGCGCCATGGTCAGCGGAGAGTTCCACTCCTCCGAACTGGTGGACGCCGAGCGGGAAGGCTACCTCGTGCTGCGCAAGCCGCTGGAACCCGCCGAACTGCACGCCATCCTGTCGTCGTGGCTGATGCGCGCCGATCAGGTCACATCGCCGTCCACGTAAAACCACCGGCCGTCTTCGCGCACGAAGCGGCTGCGCTCGTGCAGGCGCTGGCCACGACCCTGGATGCGAGAGCGGGCCACAAATTCAACTTCGGCGTGTGCCGCGTCGATGGGTTTGTGCCGCTTCACCTCCAGCCCCAGCCACTTCAAGGCCGCATCGAGTTCGAGCGAGGCCGGGCGCGTACCGGCATGCCAGGTGGCCAGCAAATGCGCCACGTCACCGCGCACGAAGGCGGTGTAGCGCGAGCGCATGAGCGCCTCGGCATCGGGCGCGGGAACCACGGTGCCGGTGTAGCGACCGCAGCAGGCCTCGAAGGCCTTGCCACGCCCGCAGGGACAGGGTTCTGTCATCCCGCCTTCTTGGCCTTGCGTTGCTCCAGCGTCTCCACCGGCGCACCCGCCTTGACCCAATCGGTGAAACCGCCGTCGATGTGGGCCACGTTGGTCATGCCCATGTCCTGCAGGGCCTTGGTGGCCAGCGCGCTGCGCCAGCCGGCGCCGCAGTACAGCACGAACTCTTTCGCTTCGTCTGCAAACACAGGCTTGAAATAGGGCGATGCCGGGTCCACCCAGAACTCGAGCATGCCGCGTGGGGCGTGCAGCGCGCCGACCGCCGTGCCTTCGCGTTCAAGCTCGCGCACATCGCGGATGTCGACCAGTTGCAGTCGTGAGTCACCCGCCGCCAGCCGGCTCTGGATGTCGCTCACGCTGTACGTGGTGATCTGTGCGCTGGCCTCGGCCACGAGCGCTTGGGATCCTTTGGTGATGGGCATGTCTTGTCTCCGTTGTTGACAGAATTATCGATGCCCTTGCAGCGCCCGGGGCATGTGGGGCGGGTGTTCAATGCGGACTCATCACCGAAGGAGCACGCATGAATTCCCTGGACACATTTCCCATCACGCAGCGCTGGCCGGCCCAGAACCCCGACCGCCTGCAGCTGTACTCGCTGCCCACGCCCAACGGCGTGAAGGTCTCGATCATGCTGGAGGAAACGGGCCTGCCGTACGAGCCGCATCTGGTGAGCTTCGAAACCAACGACCAGATGTCGCCGGCGTTTCTCTCGCTCAACCCGAACAACAAGATCCCGGCCATCCTCGACCCGAACGGGCCCGGAGGGAAGCCGCTGGCGCTGTTCGAGTCGGGCGCGATCCTGATCTACCTGGCCGAGAAGACCGGCCAATTCCTGCCGCAAGACCCCGCCGCGCGCTACGAGACGCTGCAATGGCTGATGTTCCAGATGGGTGGCGTGGGGCCGATGTTTGGCCAGCTCGGCTTCTTCCACAAATTCGCCGGCAAGGACTTTGAAGACAAGCGCCCGCGCGACCGCTACGCAGCCGAAACCAAACGCCTGCTCGGTGTGCTGAACCAGCGCATGGCCGGGCGCGACTGGATCATGGGTGCCGACTACTCCATTGCCGACATCGCCATCTGGCCCTGGGTGCGCAACCTGGTGGGCTTTTACGGTGCGGGTGATCTGGTGGGCTTCAGCGACTTTGCCGAACTGCCGCGTGTGCTGGAAGCGTTCGAGCAGCGGCCCGCGGTGCAACGCGGCCTGACCATCCCCGCTCGCGGCTGATTTTCAAGGGGTCACTTCCTCCAGAAGTGACCGGTGAAAAGAACGAGCACGGTCAGCAGCTCCAGTCGCCCCAGCAGCATCGCAAACGTACAGACCCAGATCTGGAAATCATTGAGCACGCCGAAGTTGCTGGCTGGCCCCACCTCACCCAGACCGGGGCCGATGTTGTTCACCGTGGCGACCACGGCTGAGAATGAGGTGACGATGTCGAGCCCCGTGAACAGGAGCACCATGGTGAGCCCCATGGTGGCGGCACCGTAGATCAGCATGAAGCCC
Organism: Burkholderiales bacterium; assembly: GCA_003241965.1. GTDB lineage: Bacteria > Pseudomonadota > Gammaproteobacteria > Burkholderiales > Burkholderiaceae_C > Hydrogenophaga. The sequence continues at coordinate 39,489 of QBMB01000030.1, forward strand.
AGCACGGCCGTCATGACCGAGGGCGGCATGATCACGCCGCCCAGCGTGACCGGGTTGACCACGCGCGGGTGCACGATGCGCACCAGCTCGCGCCGCGCCTGCTTGATCAGCAGCACCATGCGCACCAACTTGATGCCGCCACCGGTGGAGCCGGCGCACGACACGAAGCAGCCCAGGAACAGGAGCAGCACCGGCGCGAACACCGGCCACTGCGCGTAGTCGGTCGACGCATAGCCGGTGGTGGTGGCCGCCGACACCACGTGGAAAGCGCTGGCGCGCAAGGCTTCGGCAAAGGTGGCGTACTCCCCGTGCACGGTGAGCAACACGGCCACCAGCAGGATCGACGCCACCAGCACGCTGACGTAGGTGCGGATCTCGCGGTCGTGCGTGAGCGGCCTGAGCGTGCGGTGGCGCAGCACCATGAAATAGCGCATGAAACTCACGCCGGCCAGCGCCATGAAGAACGTGGCCACGGCTTCGATCTTCGCCGAGTCCCAGTGGCCAAAGCTCGCGTCGTGCGATGAAAAACCGCCCAGGCCCATGGTGGTGCACATGTGCATGAAGGCGTCGGCCCAGCTCATGCCGGCCCAGCGGTAGGCCAGCATGCAGGCCACCGAGAACAGCACGTACACCCCCCACAGGCCGCGCGCGGTCTCTGAAATGCGCGGCGTGAACTTGGTGTCCTTCATGGGTCCTGGCGTCTCGGCGCGGTAGAGCTGCACGCCGCCCAGACCCAGCAGAGGCAGCACGGCCACCACCAGCAGCATGATGCCCAGCCCGCCCACCAGCTGCAGGAAACAGCGCCACACGTTCACCGACACCGGCAGCGCGTCCAGCCCCGAGATGGCGGTGGCCCCGGTGGCCGTGAGGGCGCTCATGGCCTCGAAGTAGGCCTTGGTCCAGCCGATGTCGGGCACGGTGTAGAGCAGCGGCACAGCCGCATACACCGGCAACACGATCCACACCAGGTTGACCAGCAAAAAACCGTCACGCGTCTGCAGCTCGCGGCGGTGGCGCTTGGTGAATTGCCACAGCAGCAGGCCACTGGAAGCCGTGAGGGCAAAGCCATAAGCCCACACCATCGCGTGGTGGTGGGCATCCAGGAACCAGGCCCAGGCCAGCGGCACCAGAAAGGCCGGCGCAAAGGCCAGCAACACACGGGAGAACACCGACAGGACGGGCAGGAAACTGTGCACGCGGGCTTATCCGAAGAAAGTGGCGCTGACCTGAAACAGCCGCTCGACGTCGCGCACCAGGCGCTTGTTCGGGATGAACATGACGATGTGGTCGTCGGCCTGGATCACCGTGTCGTGGTGCGGCATCAGCACCTCGGACTGGCTCCCTTCGCCACGCACGATCACACCGATGCGCACGCCCTTGGGCAGCTTGAGTTCCTCAACGCGGCGGCCCACCAGCTTGCTGGTCTTCACATCACCGCGCGCAATGCCTTCGAGCGCCTCGGCCGCGCCCCGGCGCAGGCTGTGCACCGCGGCCACGTCGCCGCGGCGCAGGTGCGTGAGCAGCTCACCGATGACGGTCTGCGAGGGCGAGATGGCGATGTCGATGGTGCTGCCCTGCATCATGTCGGCGTAGGCACGGCGGTTGATCAGCGCCATCACACGCCCGGCGCCCAGGCGCTTGGCCAGCATGGCCGACATGATGTTGTCCTCGTCGTCGCTGGTGAGTGCGAGAAACATGTCCATCTCGCCCACGTTCTCTTCGAGCAGCAGGTCTTCGTCGGCGCCATCGCCGTGGAGGATCAACATGCTGGAGGGCAACTGGCTGGCCAGGTACTCGCAGCGCTTTTGATCACGCTCGATGATCTTCACTTCGCACTGCCCCTGCAGCGTGCGCGCCAGGCGCAGCCCGACCTTGCCACCGCCGGCGATGATGATGCGGCGCGCCGGTTTGTCGATGTTGTGAATGGCGCCCAGCACGTAGCGGATCTTCTGCGTGTCGGCCAGCACGAAGACTTCGTCGCCCGCCAGGATGCGGGTCTGCTTGGTGGCTTCCATCTCGGTGTCCATCCGGTAGATCGCCACCACGCGCATCTCGGCGTGCGGGAAGCGCTCGCGGAACTCGCCGATGGTGTGGCCCACGAGCGAGCCGCCGTGTGTGGCCCGGATGGCGATCAGGCTGGCGCGGCCATCGGCGAACTCCAGCACCTGCAGCGCTTCGGGGTAGCTGATGATCTGGTGGATGTAGCGCGTGACCGACTCTTCGGGGCAGATCACGTGGTCCACCGCAAAACCGTTCTTGCCCAGCAGTTCGTCACCCTCCAGGAATTCGGGCGAGCGCAGCCGGGCGATGGTGGTGGGTACGTTGAAGAGGTCGTGCGCGACCTTGCACACCACGAGGTTGGTTTCGTCGTTGGCAGCGCAGGCGATCACCATGTCCGCGTCTTTCGCGCCGGCCTCGCGCAACACCGAGGGCTGGATACCGTTGCCCACCACGCCGCGCAGGTCGATGCGTTCTTCCAGGCTGCGCAGGCGGGCCGGGTCCATGTCGATGACGGTGATGTCGTTCTGCTCGGAGACCAGGCTTTCTGCGACGCTTTCGCCCACTCGGCCGGCGCCCAGGATGATGATGTTCATGTTGGCGCGATCATACGAGGGGAGAGGTTGTCTGCCCGTCATTTCAGGCATACATCTCGCGGGCTCGCGGACGCGGTGTGCGCTGCTCCGCGGCTGTCCCCCGGCGGCTGGTGCCGCCTCCTCCTGATACTCTGACCCCGCTCTCCTTGCACCCAAGAGAGCCCGCCGTGTGACCCCGTGCCTCCTCCTGG
>QBMB01000031.1:0-14822 GCA_003241965.1 Burkholderiales bacterium
CCATAGCCCCCAGAGGTGGCCTTCGCCATCCCCCCAGCACCACCCGCCCGGACGCATGAACACCTACGACAAAGGCCTGATGTGGTTCCGCCGCGATCTGCGCGCCGAGGACAACGCCGCTCTGTACCACGCGCTCAAAGTGTGCCGCCAGGTCTGGTGCGTGTTCGTCTTCGACACCGACATCCTCGACGAGCTGCCCCGCTCCGACCGGCGCGTGGAGTTCATCCGCGAATCGTTGGTGGAGCTGGACGCTTCGCTGCGCGCGCTGGGCAGGGACAACGGCGCTGATGGTGTGGGCCTGATCGTGATGCACGGCCCGGCGGCCAAGGCGGTGCCGGCGCTGGCACAGCAGCTCGCGGTGCAGGCGGTGTTTTCCAACCACGACGACGAGCCCGCTGCGCTGGCACGCGATGCCCAGGTGTTCGGCGCTCTGGCGCACGCCGGCATCTTGCTGCACAGCCACAAGGACCACGTGATTTTCGAGAGACGCGAGGTGCTCACGCAGATGGGCAACGCGTTCGGTGTGTTCACGCCCTACAAGAACGCCTGGCTCAAGGCACTCACGCCCTTTCACCTCAAGGCCTACCCGGTTGCCCAATACGCGCGCACATTGGCGACAGTGCCGGCCACCTGGGCCAAGCCGGTGCCCACGCTGGCCAACATCGGCTTTGAGCCCACCAACTTGTCGCAATTGCCGCTGCCCACGGGCGCCAGCGGCGCACACCGCCTGTTTGAAGATTTCGTGGAGCGCATCGAGCGCTACGACGAGACGCGCAACTTCCCCGCGGTGAAAGGCCCGAGCTACCTCAGCGTGCACCTGCGTTTCGGCACCATCTCGATCCGCCACCTGGCTTCGATGGCGTACCAGATGCACCTGCAAGGACTGGTGGGCGCGAGCACCTGGTTGTCGGAGTTGATCTGGCGCGACTTCTACCACCAGGTGCTGGCCAACTTCCCGCACGTGGTTGAAAAGGCGTTCAAGCCCGAATACGACCACATCAAGTTCGAGCACGGCAAACACGGCAAGGAGCTGTTTGCCGCGTGGTGCGAGGGCCGCACCGGCTACCCGCTGGTGGACGCGGCCATGCACCAGATCAACCAGACCGGCTACATGCACAACCGCCTGCGCATGGTGGTGGCGAGTTTCCTGGTGAAGGACCTCGGCATCCACTGGCAGTGGGGCGAGCGCTACTTCGCCGAAAAGCTGATCGACTTTGATCTCGCCGCCAACAACGGCGGCTGGCAGTGGGCGAGCTCCAGCGGCTGCGATGCGCAGCCCTACTTCCGCATCTTCAACCCGGTGAGCCAGAGCGAAAAGTTCGACCCGCAGGCCAAGTTCATCCGGCGCTACCTGCCCGAGCTGGCCGGCCTGCCGGATGCCGCAATTCACGCGCCTTGGCTGGCTCGCGAAATGGAGCTGCTGGGTGCGGGCGTTGAGCTGGGCAAGACCTATCCGCGCCCGGTGGTCGACCACGCGGTCGCCAGAGAGCAGACCCTGCTGCGTTACGCGGTCGTGACAACGCCGGGACCGATCCCGGCTTCTGGCGCTGCGGCAGCGGACTAGGCGGTGCCGCCGACCGTCAGGCCATCGATGCGCAAGGTCGGCTGACCCACGCCCACCGGCACGCTCTGACCCTCTTTGCCACAGGTGCCCACACCGCTGTCGAGCTTCATGTCGTTGCCGATCATGCTCACGCGGGTGAGCGAGTCGGGGCCGTTGCCCACCAGCGTGGCGCCCTTCACCGGGTACTGGATCTGGCCGTTTTCCACCCAGTAGGCCTGGCTCGCGGAAAACACGAACTTGCCCGAGGTGATGTCGACCTGGCCGCCGCCGAAGTTGACCGCGTACAGACCTTTCTTGATGCTGGCCACGATCTCTTCGGGCGCCTTGTCACCGCCCAGCATGTAGGTGTTGGTCATGCGCGGCATGGGCACGTGGGCATAACTCTCACGCCGGCCGTTGCCGGTCGGCTTCACGCCCATCAGGCGCGCGTTCATCGAGTCCTGGATGTAGCCGCGCAGGATGCCGTCTTCGATCAGCACGTTCTTCTGCGAGGTGTGGCCTTCGTCGTCCACGTTGAGCGAACCGCGGCGGTCGGCGATGGTGCCGTCGTCGAGCACGGTCACACCCTTGGCGGCCACGCGCTGGCCGATGCGCCCGGCGAATGCGCTGCTGCCCTTGCGGTTGAAGTCGCCTTCCAGGCCGTGGCCCACGGCCTCGTGCAGCAGGATGCCCGGCCAGCCTGAGCCCAGCACCACCACCATCTCACCGGCCGGCGCGGGTCGGGCGACCAGGTTGGTGAGCGCAGCGTCCACGGCCTCGTCCACATACGTCTGCACCATGGCGTCGTCGAAGTAGGCGAGACCAAAACGGCCGCCGCCGCCGGACGAACCGACCTCGCGGCGACCGGCCTGCTCGGCGATCACGGTGACCGACAGGCGGATCAGCGGGCGCACATCGGCGGCCAGGGTGCCGTCGGCGCGGGCCACCAGCACCACGTCGTGCTCGGCGGCCAGACCGGCCATCACCTGCACCACACGCGGGTCTTTGGCCTTGGCCAGTTTTTCCACTTTCTCGAGCAGTGCCACCTTGGCCGTGCTGTCGAGCGTGCCGATCGGGTCCACGCCGCCGTAGAGCGAGCGCGATTTGGCCATTTTGGAAGCGGGCGTCTTGACCTTCTTCGACTGGCCCTGGCCGGAGATGCTGCGCACCGTGTGCGCGGCGTCGAGCAACGAGTCCCATGACAGGTCGTCGGAGTAGGCAAACGCGGTCTTCTCACCGCTCACGGCGCGCACGCCCACGCCCTGGTCGATGCTGAAGCTGCCAGTCTTGACGATGCCCTCTTCCAAGCTCCAGCCTTCGCTGCGGGTGGTCTGGAAATACAGGTCGGCATCGTCCACGCCGTGCGACATGATTTCGCCCAGCGCGCGCTGCAAATGCGCGGGCGTCAGGCCAAACGGTTCGAGGAGCAGGCTTTGGGCGGTGGCCAGACGGGCCAGGGTGGGTTCACGTGAAATCATGGGGTCATTGTAAGAACCCTGCCCAGCGCACAAGACAACAGGGTCTTGAACAACAAGCAACGACGCGCCCCGTACCGGAGCGAGGTGTCTGACCCCAGGGACACCGAGGGTCCGGCTCCGCCGGCCCCAGGTGTCGCCCCCCTCCCGCCGCAGGCGAGAGAGGGGGGAGCGCCGTCAGGCGCGCGGGGGGTGACCCCTCTAGGACTGCATGAAGCGACGCGACTTGGCGATCGACATCAGCATGCCCAGCCCCACACCCATGGTCACCATGGCGGTGCCGCCGTAGCTCACGAACGGCAGCGGCACGCCCACCACCGGCAGGATGCCGCTGACCATGCCCATGTTGACGAAGGCGTAGACAAAGATGTTGAGCGTGAGGGCGCCCGCCAGCAGGCGCGAGAACAGCGTGGGCGCCTCCATGGCGATGACCAGGCCACGCACGATCAGGAAGATGAAACCGGTCATGAGACCGAGGGTGCCAACCAGACCAAACTCTTCGGAAAACGCGGCGTAGATGAAGTCGGTGGTGCGCTCCGGGATGAACTCCAGGTGGGTCTGCGTCCCCTGCATGAAGCCCTTGCCCCAAACACCCCCGGAGCCGATGGCGATCATGCCCTGGATGATGTGGAAGCCCTTGCCCAGCGGGTCCTTGGACGGGTCCAGCAGCGTGCACACACGCTGGCGCTGGTACTCGCGCAACACATGCCAGTCCACGTCGGGCGCGCAGAGCTGGCCCTCAAACGCGATCAGCAGCACGACGCCCACCGCGCCAATGAGCACCGGCGGCAGGATGAGTTTCCAGCTCAGGCCGGCAAAGAAGATCACGAACAAGCCGGACGACAGCACCAGCAGCGAGGTGCCCAGATCCGGTTGTTTGAGCACCAGTGCCACAGGCATCAGCAGCAGGAGGCCGGCAGCGGCGAAGTCCAGCGTCTTGAGCTGCCCCTCGCGGCGGTGGAACCACCAGGCCAGCATCAACGGCATGGCGATTTTCATGATCTCGCTGGGCTGGATCACCATGCCCACGTCCAGCCAGCGCTGCGAGCCCTTGCGCGCGATGCCGAAAAACTCCACGCCCAGCAGCAGCATCACCCCCACCGTGTAGGCCGGCAAAGCCAAGGTCATGAGCCGGTGCGGTGGAATCTGGGAGACGATGAACAGCACGCCGGCGGCAATCATCATGTTGCGGCCGTGGGAAGAGAAGCGAGTGCCGTGGTCGAAACCGACCGAGTACATGGTCAACAGCCCGATGACGCCCATGATCAGGATGGCCAGCAACAGCAGCAGGTCAAAGCCCTGAAAGATCGGGGCAATGCGCTGCAGCAGGGAGGGTTTGTCGAAGACGGCGGACATGGGGGCGCATTATCCTTCGGCGATGCGCGCCCACACCACCCACCTGCTCTATCTTCACGGCTTTCGCTCGTCGCCGCAATCCATGAAGGCGCAAAAGGTGGCCGCGCGGGTGCAGGCCGAGCACCCGGACGTGACCTGGTGGTGCCCGCAGCTGCCGCCCTCACCTGCCGAGGCCATGGCGGAGGTGATGCAGGGCACGGCGCTCTGGCCGCGCGAGACCATGGCGGTGGTCGGCTCCTCGCTGGGGGGCTTCTACGCGCGCTGGGTTTCGCTGCAGACCGGCTGTCCTGCGGTGCTGCTCAACCCGGCCCCGTTCCCGGCACGCGATCTTTCGGCTTACATCGGCGAGCAGACGGCCTGGCACGATCCCGGGGAACGCTTCTTTTTCCAACCCGGCTTCGTGGACGAGCTCAAGGTGCAGCAGGCCGACATCGAGCAGTTGGCAACAGGGCGGCACACCCAGCCCGAGGATTTGCTCGCGATCATTTCAAAAGGCGACGAAGTGCTGGACTGGCGCGAGATGCAGGCCTTTTGCGCCGGCGGCGAGGTGCGTTTGCTCGAAGGCAGCGACCATGCCATCAGCGACTTTGACGATCACATGGACGCCGTATTCCAGTTCCTGAACCTGTAGCGCCCCCATGGGACAATCCCGCCCATGCACATCCTGTTTGATGAAGCCGGCAAGTTGTTGACCGGCCGCCTCCTCTCCGAGGCCGAAAGTTCCCTGCAAGTCGAGCTCGAATCCGGCAAGCGTGTCAAGGTCAAGGCGGTCAATGCCCTGCTGCGGTTCGAAAAACCGGCCCCCAGCCAATTGATGAGCGCGGCCACCGAGCTGTGCAACGCGATGGACCTGGCCCTGGCCTACGAATTTGCGCCGGAGGACGAGTTCGGTTTTGCCGATCTGGCGCGCGAGTACTTCAACAGCAGCGCGAGCGCCGCCGAGCAGGTGGCGGCACTCCTGTGCCTGCAGGGCGCACCGCACTACTTCCGCCGTGCCGGCAAGGGCCGCTACAAGAAGGCGCCGGCCGACGTGCTGGCCCAGGCGCTGGCCGGCATCGAGAAGAAGAAGCAGGTGCAGGCGCAGATCGAGGCCTGGGCGGCCGAACTCGCCAGCGGCACCTGCCCAGAGCCAGTACGCCAGCAGCTCTACAAGATTCTCTTCAAGCCCGACAAGAACGCGCCCGAATACAAGGCCGTGGTGGAGGCCGCACGCAGCAGCCACACCGCGCCGCTGACCCTGCTGCAGAACGCCGGCGCCATCAGCAGCGCCTACCAGTTCCACTGGCAGCGTTTCCTGTTCGACCAGTTCCCCAAGGGCACCGGTTTCCCCGCGCTGCAGGCGCCGGTGATCACCGACGAGCTGCCGCTGGCCACCGTGCAGGCGTTCTCCATCGACGACTCGCACACCACGGAGATCGACGACGCGCTCTCGCTGCAGGGCCTGGGCAGCGGCTCGGTGACGCTGGGCATCCACATCGCCGCACCCGGCTTGGCCATCGCGCCCGAGAGCGCCATCGACCAGGTGGCGCGCCACCGCCTGTCCACTGTCTACATGCCGGGCCACAAGATCACCATGCTGCCCGACGAGGTGGTGCAGGCCTACACGCTGATGGCCGGGCGCGACTGCCCCGCCGTCTCGTTGTATGTGACGTTTGACGAAACCACACTGGCCATCACAGCCACCCGCACCGTGCTGGAGCGGGTGCCGATCGCACAGAACCTGCGCCACGACCAGCTCGACACCGTGATCACCGAGGCCTGGCTCTCGGGCGAAGCCCCGGCCAGCAACGCCGTGCCCGAGATCGCCGCGCTGCAGCCCACGCTGGCCTTCATCTTCACGCTGGCCCGGCATCTCAAGGCGCAGCGCGAGGTTGTGCGCGGCAAGCCGGAAAACTTCAACCGGCCCGACTACACCTTCCACCTCGACGGCAAAACCGGGGACGAGCCGGTGGGCGACGAGGTGGTGGTGATCGGCACGCGCCAGCGCGGCGCCCCGCTCGATCTGATGGTGGCCGAGGCCATGATCCTGGCCAACAGCACCTGGGGCAACTGGCTCAACGACTGCGGCGTGCCCGGCATCTACCGCAGCCAGGCCAGCATGGCACCGGGCGTGAAGGTGCGCATGGGCACCAAGGCCCAGCCGCATGCGGGCATCGGCGTGAAGAGCTACGCCTGGAGCACTTCGCCCCTGCGCCGCTACGTGGACATGGTCAACCAGTGGCAAATCATTGCATGCGTGCGCCATGGCAAGACGGCGGCACTCGCCGCACCGTTCAAGCCGAAAGACGCGAACCTGTTCTCCATCATCAGCGCGTTTGATGCCGCCTACTCCGCCTACAACGGATTCCAGAACGGCATGGAACGCTACTGGACGCTCAAGCACCTGCAGCAAAGCGGTACCACCGAACTCACCGCCACGCTGGTGAAGGACAACCTGGTGCGCGCCGATTCGCTGCCCCTGGTGCTGCCGGTGATGGGGGCCGACGGCCTGCCGCGCGGCGCGCATGTGCGCATCCGCCTGGGCGAGATCGACGACATCACGCTGGATGTGCACGGCACCGTGATCGAACGACTGGACCTGCCGGTGGATGCCGGTGCGGACGACAGTTCGGGTGAAGACGAGGACGAAGAAATGTCCGCGCCGCTGGCCCTGGCCATCGACGTGAACGAAGGTGAGAGCACCGGGCCCGCCGCCCAGCCGCCCGAGGCCACCGACCCGGCAGGCCATTCGGCCTGAACGCACGGGCCACACGGATAATCGCCGCGTGAAGACACCCATCCTCGCGTTCCTGAAAGGCCTGAGCACGCTGCAGCTGGCATTGGGCATTTCCATTGCGTTGCATGCGGCGGTGCTCACAGTGCGCTTCGTGAATCCGGAGGGCTTCAACCGGGTGTTCCAGGACACACCGCTGGAGGTGATCCTGGTCAACGCGCGCAGCAACGAGCGCCCCGAGAAGGCCACCGCGATCGCGCAGGCCTCGCTGGCCGGTGGTGGCGACGCGGTGCGCGGTCGCTCCACCTCGCCTCTGCCCCCCACCGCCGTGGCGCGCATGGGTGACACGCCCGAAGAAGACGAACGCAAGATCGAGGCGCTGCGCGAACAGCAGAACCAGTTGCTCGCCCAGGTGCGCCGCGAGCTGGCCAAGATGCCGGCTCCCGACACCCAGGCGGTGAACCCCAGCCGCGAGGTGATCGAGCGCGAAGAGAAACGCAAGGCGCTGGTGAAGATCCTGGCCGAGATCGAGCGGCGCATCAACGAAGAGAGCGCACGGCCCAAGAAGCGTTACATCAGCCCGGCCACGCGCGAAGCGGTGTACGCCATCTACTACGACGAACTGCGCCGCAAGATCGAAGACCGGGGCACCACCAACTTCCCCGAGGCCGCCGGGCGCAAGCTCTATGGCGAGCTCACCATGATCATCACGGTCAACCACAGCGGCGCCGTGCTCGACACCGAGATCGTGCAGACCTCGGGCAACAACCTGCTCGACCGCCGCGCCCAGGCCATCGTGCGCAGCCTGGCTTTTGGCCAGTTCAACGACAGCATGCGCCGACAGGCCGACCAGATCGTGGTGGTCTCGCGCTTCCGTTTCACACGCGACGAGACGCTGCAGACACAGTTGTCGGGCCAATAGATGAGGGCACTCGGGCGCTGGCTGTTGTGGATGGTGCTGGCCGGTGTGGCGCTGCAGGTGTTCTTTGCGCTGCGCATCGCGGCCATGGTGGTGATCGCCCCCAACAGCAGCGCCTTCATGCGCTCCGAAGCCTGGCGCATCGGCCAGGAGAGCATGACCACCGACAAGACCTGGCGCTGGTCGCACCAGTGGGTGGCGGGTGATCAGATCAGCCCGAACCTCAAACGCGCCGTGATCGCCTCCGAAGACGCGGGCTTTCTGGATCATGGCGGCGTGGACTGGGAAGCGATCGAGACCGCGTGGCAGAAAAACGAGAGGCGCCAGCAGATCGCCGAGAAGCGCGCGGCCGCGCAGCCGAACAGACCGGTGCGCGAGGCCAAGGTGGTGGGCGGCTCCACCATCACGCAGCAACTGGCCAAGAACCTGCTGCTCTCGGGCGAGCGGCAGTTTCTGCGCAAAGGCCAGGAACTGGTGCTGGCGCTGGCGCTGGAGGCGCTGCTGAGCAAGGAGCGCATCCTGGAGATCTATCTGAACAGCGTGGAATGGGGCGAAGGCGTGTTCGGTGCCGAGGCCGCCGCGCAGCGCTACTTCAAGAAACCGGCCAGCCAGCTCAGTGCCTCGGAAGCGGCGCGCCTGGCGGTGATGCTGCCATCGCCCAGGTTCTTCGAAACCCGCCAGGGCTCGGCCTACCTGGCGCGGCGCACCGGCACCATCGTCGCCCGCATGGGCGATGTCCGTCTGCCATGAACCTGCGCGCCACCGCCATGAGCGTGTTCCTGCTGGGCCTGGTGCGCCTGCTTACCGGCGCGCAGGCGCGCTGGTACGGCTGCCCACCGAAGGCCGAGCAGCGCATCTACTTCGCCAACCACCAAAGCCACGCCGATCTGGTTCTGATCTGGGCCGCGCTGCCCCACGAGTTGCGCAGCATCACCCGCCCCATCGCCGCCAAGGACTACTGGACGGCCTCGAACTTCAAACGCTGGATCACCACCGAGGTCTTCAACGCGGTGTATGTGGAGCGCGAACGCAAGGGCGACGAAGACCCGCTGCAACCGCTCATCAACGCACTGGAGAGTGGCGACTCGCTGATCCTGTTTCCCGAAGGCACACGCGGTCATGAAGAAGACCCGCAGCCATTCAAGTCGGGCCTGTACAACCTGGCGCAACGATTTCCCGGCGTGGTGCTGGTGCCCGCGTGGATCCACAACGTGCAGCGCGTGATGCCCAAGGGCGAGGTGGTGCCGGTGCCGGTGCTGTGCTCGGTCACGTTTGGCGAGCCAGTGGCGCTGGGTGCCGATGAACCACGAGCCGATTTTCTGAAACGCGCGCGTGAAGCCGTCATGGCGTTGAGGGAAGTCTGATGGGTTCATTTCTGCGCAACCTCACCGGCGAACAACAGGTCAGCCTGTTGTTCGTGCTGCTGTTCGGCTTGCTGTTCATTGCCAGCGGCGTGGGCGTGTTGCTCTCGGTGCGTGAGCGGCGCGCCGGCGAAGACGAGAGCGGTGAACGGGCGCTGCGCATGCGCGACAACCAGGCATTGCTGCGCAGCTCGTGGGGCATGGCGCTGGTGTTCTGGGTTGGCTGGGCCATGGGCGAAGGCGTGGCCATCGTGCTGTTCGGCTTCGTCTCGTTCTTCATCCTGCGCGAGTTCATCAGCCTCTCGCCCACGCGCCGCGGTGACCACCGCAGCCTGGTGCTGGCCTTCTTCATCGTGCTGCCGCTGCAATACGCGCTGGTGTGGACCGAGCGCTTCAACCTCTTCACCGTGTTCATCCCGGTCTATGTGTTCCTCGCCATTCCTGTGGTGAGCGCGCTGGGCAACGACCCGCAGCGTTTTCTGGAGCGCAACGCCAAGCTGCAGTGGGGCATCATGGTCTGCGTGTACGGCATGAGCCATGTGCCCGCGCTGCTGCTGTTGAGCTTCCCGGGTTTCGCGGGCAAGACCGCCTTCCTCGTGTTTTTCCTGGTGCTGGTGGTGCAAACCTGCATGCTGGTGCAGCACATCGCAGCGCGCCGCATGGGCACGCCGGTGGCGCCTGCCATCAGCGAGAGTTTTCACTGGCGCAGCTGGGCCATGGGGTTGGCCGCAGGTGGCCTGCTCGGTGCGCTGCTGGCCGGGCTCACGCCGTTCAAACCGCTGCCTGCGTTGGCCATGGCGCTGGTGGCCTGCGTGGCCGGGTCGCTCGGGCATCTGGTCATGAAGGCCATCAAGCGCGACCGCGGCGTGACCCACTGGGGTTCTGCGGGCCGCTCCACCACCGGCGCCAGCGGCCTGCTCGACCGGGTGGACGCACTGTGTTTTGCCGCGCCCGTGTTCTTCCACTCGGTCCGCTGGACGTTCAACCTATGAGAATCCTCGGCATCGACCCCGGCCTGCAGTGCACCGGCTTCGGCGTGATCGACACCGACGGCCCGAACCTGCATTACGTGGCCAGCGGCACCATCCAGACCAGCCCGAAAGACGGCGCGCTCCTGCCCGCGCGGCTCAAGATCCTGTTCGACGGCATCACCGAGGTGGTGGCGCGTTACCAGCCCGAGGTGTCGGCCTGCGAGATCGTGTTCGTCAACGTCAACCCGCAGGCCACGCTGCTGCTGGGCCAGGCGCGCGGTGCCTGCCTGACCGCGCTGGTGGCCAACCATTTGCCGGTGGCCGAGTACACCGCGCTGCAGCTCAAGAAGGCGGTGGTCGGCTACGGCAAGGCGGCCAAGCCACAGGTGCAGGAGATGGTCAAACGCCTGCTGAAACTGCCCGGCCTGCCCGGCAAGGACGCCGCCGATGCGCTGGGCCTGGCCATCACGCACGCTCAGGTCAGCCGCACCCTGGCCGCCATCAACAAGGTGTCGCCGCTGCAGGCGCGCTCCAGCGCCTCGTACAAGGCCGGCCGGATCTACTGAGCATGGGCAGCCTCACGCAACGCCGCTTCAGCCTGGGTGCCTGGCTGGCGTTGGCGTTCACGCTGCTGTCGTTGTTGCTCACGGTGATGCTCACCGTGTTCAGCGACCGCACCGCCAGCACCCAGGTGCGCCAGAGCATTGGTGCCAATCTGGCTGAACTGGCCAACCAGACCACCAGCCGCCTGGACCAGGCCATGTTCGAGCGCTACCGAGAGGTGCGCCTGATCGCCAACCGGCTGAACGGCCCGCTGGACCTGGCCGAGGTGAAGAGCGAGATCGATGCGCTGCAGCAGAGCTACCCCACCTACGCCTGGATCGGTGTGACCGACCCCGCTGGCAAGGTGTTGGTGGCGACCCGAAACATGCTGGAGGGTGCCGATGTGTCGGCGCGTCCGTGGTTTCAGAACGCGCTGAACGGTCAGGCCATGGGCGACGTGCACGAGGCCCTGCTGCTGGCGCAACTCATCGGCAGCCAAGGCGAACCCCTGCGCTTCGTCGACATTGCCTTTGCACTCAGGGACGGTGCGGGCCAGGTCACAGGCGTGCTCGGCGTGCACCTGTCGTGGAGGTGGGCGCGCGAGATCGAGCAGGCGATCTTCGTGCCGGTGGGTCGCAGCCGCACCATCGATCCCCTGATCGTCTCCCGCACCGGCGCCGTGTTGCTCGGCCCGCCCGAGGTGCAAGGCACGGTGCTGAATCTGCCGAGCGTGGACGCCGCCAACCGGGGCGAGCGCGGCTTTGTGCGGGAAACGTGGCCTGACGGCGAAAACTATCTGGTGGGCTACAGCAGCGACCAGGGGTTTGAGGACTACCCCGGGCTGGGCTGGCGCGTGCTGGTGCGTCAAGACCTGGATGAAGCCTACGCGCCGGTGGACCAGATGCACCGGCGCATGCTGCTGGGGGGTCTGTTGGCCGCCCTGCTGTTCTCGCTGCTGGGCTGGGGCCTGGCGCGTTGGATCACGCGCCCGCTGCTGGGGCTGGCCGACGTGGCACGCGGCCTGGAGGCGGGCTATGCGGTCAAGGCGCCGGAGTCCAACGCTTACGATGAGCTGGCCATCCTGGGCGGTGCGTTCAACTCGATGGTCAAGACCCTCCAGCACAACGAAGAAGAGCTGCGCCAGCTCAACGTGTCGCTGGAACGCCGCGTGCAGGAGCGCACCGCCGAGCTGCAGGACAGTGTCGAACGCGTGGACGACAACGAAGCACGCACCCAGGCCGTGATCGACACCGCGCAGGAGCCCTTCATCGGCATGGATTTCGAAGGCTGCATCACCGACTGGAACACCCAGGCCGAAAAGCTGCTGGGCTGGAGCCGCGAGGAAGCGCTGGGGGAATCGCTGGCCCACCTGGTGGTGCCCGAGCGTTACCAGGTGGCCTTTGTGGAGGCGCTGGCGCAGTTCCTGTCCACCGGCAACGCACCTTTCGTGGGGCAGCGCATGAAGCGCATCCTGGTGGACCGCGAAGGGCACGAACTGCCCGTGGAAATGAAGATCGGGCTGATCAACACCGAGCGGCTCAAGCTCTTCAGCGCCTTCATCCGGGATCTGCGCGAACAGGCATGACCCGGCAGCGCCCGTAGCTCACAAAAGCCGTTCGAGCACCAGCACCGCAAAGAAGCCCAGCGCTGCGATCACGGTCCATTTGAGGATGATCACTCCCCAGGTGCGAAAGCGGGCCTGACCGGTGCCCACGTAAAACGCAAAGCACACGCCTGCGGCGATGAGGAGAAACAGAACGGTCCAGCGAAACAGCAGCATGTGGGCCGATATCCAGTTCGTTTACCAGGCGGGTGCCAGCTGCGCAAAGCCCTGAGGCGCTTCTCGATCCTGCTCGAAGCTCACCACCTCGTAGGCGTCGGGCCGTGCCAGCAGCGCACGCAGCAACTGGTTGTTCATGGCGTGGCCACTGCGAAACGCACTGTAGGCAGCCAGCAGGGGTTTGCCCACGATGTAGAGGTCGCCCATGGCGTCCAGGATCTTGTGTTTGACGAACTCGTCCTGGTAACGCAGGCCGTCGGCGTTGAGCACCTTCACGTCGTCCATCACGATGGCGTTGTCCAGCCCGCCGCCGAGTGCAAGGCCGTGCGAGCGCATGGCTTCCACGTCCTTGGTGAAACCGAAGGTGCGGGCACGCGCGATCTCGCGGGCGTACTGGCCACTGCCAAAGTCAAACTCCACGCGTTGCCCGGTGGAGTTCACGGCCGGGTGGTCGAACTCGATCTCGAAGGCAAGCTTGTAGCCGTGGAACGGATCGAGCCGCGCCCACTTCACTTGTCGGCCCTCGCCTTCGCGCACTTCCACCGGTTGGATCACGCGGATGAACCGTTTGGGCGCCTTCTGCATCACGATGCCGGCGCTCTGAAGCAGGTAGACGAACGAGGCCGAGGAGCCGTCCAGAATGGGCACTTCTTCGGCCGTGATGTCCACGTAGAGGTTGTCCAGGCCCAGGCCAGCGCAGGCACTCATGAGGTGCTCGATGGTGTGCACCTTCACGTTGCCGTTGGAGATGGTGGAGGCCAGGCGGGTGTCGGTGACGGCGGTGGCGTTCACCGCAATCTCCACGGGTTCGGGCAAATCCACACGCCGGAAAACGATGCCGGTGTCTGGCGCGGCGGGGCGCAGGGTGAGCTCCACACGCTGACCGCTGTGCAGGCCGACGCCCACCGCTTTGGTCAGGGATTTGAGGGTGCGTTGCGAGAGCATGGCGTGGATTTTAAGTTTTGCAGCGTTTTGGCGTGGTCGGGAATGGTGATGGCCGCGATAGGGAAAGGCATTCTTTCGCTTGTTTTCTCCGATGACCTCGTTGGCACTCGATCTGCTGCGAGCGAACACCACTCCAGGCTCGCGGGCGCGGTGTGCGCTGCGCAGCGGCATCAAGGAGGAGGACCGGCGAAGCCGGTCCGGGGGACAGCCGCGGAGCAGCGCACACTGCGTCCGCGAGCCCGCCAAGGTGCAGGCACACAATGCCCCCGCACCCGTACCCCGAATCAATCCGCCTGTTTGCGCAAGAAAGCAGGGATTTCGAAATCGTCCATGCCACCCGAAGCCAACGCGTCCACCTTGGCCGCAGCCTGGGTGCGGTTGGTGCGCCACACGCTGGGCACGGCCATGGAGTTGTAGTCGGGCTGCGCGCCCGGGCCACCCACGGCGGTGTTCACGGTCGGCACGTTGAAAGGCACGTTGTCGGTGCCGGTGCGCAGCACCTGCAACGGAGGCGCCGTGCGGCGCACACCCTGGCGCGACAGACCCGTGGCCACCACCGTCACACGCATCTCGTCGCCCAGGCTGTCGTCGTAAGCCGCGCCGTAGATCACATGCGCTTCCGACGAAGCGTAAGCACGGATCGTGTTCATCGCCAGCTTCGACTCTGACAGCTTGAGCGAACCCTTGGCCGCGGTGACCAGCACCAGCACGCCCTTGGCGCCCGAAAGGTCGATGCCTTCCAGCAGCGGGCAGGCCACGGCCTGCTCGGCGGCGATGCGTGCACGGTCAGGACCTGCGGCCACGGCCGTGCCCATCATGGCCTTGCCGGGTTCACCCATCACGGTGCGCACGTCTTCAAAGTCGACGTTCACGTTGCCGTACTCGTTGATGATCTCGGCGATGCCGCCCACTGCGTTTTTCAACACGTCGTTGGCGTGGGCAAAGGCTTCGTCCTGCGTCACGTCGTCGCCCAGCACTTCGAGCAGTTTTTCGTTCAGCACCACGATCAGCGAGTCCACGTTGGCTTCGAGTTCGGCCAGACCGTGGTCGGCGTTGGTCATGCGGCGGCCACCTTCCCAATCAAACGGCTTGGTGACCACGCCCACGGTCAGGATGCCCATTTCTTTCGCCACGCGGGCGATCACCGGTGCAGCACCCGTGCCGGTGCCGCCACCCATGCCGGCGGTGATGAAGAGCATGTGCGCGCCGGCAATGG
>QBMB01000031.1:14832-19870 GCA_003241965.1 Burkholderiales bacterium
GGCAATGGCTTCGCGGATCGACTCCACCGCCACTTCAGCGGCTTCGCGGCCCTTGTCGGGCTTGCTGCCGGCGCCCAGGCCGGTGATACCCAGCTGGATGGTCTTGTGCGCAGCGCTGCGCGAGAGCGACTGTGCATCGGTGTTGGCGCAGATGAACTCCACGCCCTGCACGCTGCGCGCGATCATGTGCTCGACCGCGTTGCCGCCGCCACCGCCCACGCCGATGACCTTGATCTGGGTGCCCAGGTTGAATTCTTCGACTTCAATCATTTCGATGCTCATGGTGTGCTCCTTGTGTGCCCTTTGTCGGGGCGCTGGTGATTCAAAAAACGTTTCGGATTCGGATTCGGGTCGGGGTCGCGGTTCATCCAGGCGGTCCGGTGCATTCGCTGCACCAGGTGCGGAATCGGGCTCGGATGTGCTTCGCAGGCCTGGTCAGGTGTTTCATCAAAAGGTCCCCACAAACCAGTTTTTCATGCGTTCCAGCGCGCCTTGCACGGAACCCGCTTTTTGCGAAACCTTGTGCCCGCGCACGCGCGCCATGCGGGCTTCTTCGAGCAGCCCCATCACGGTGGCCGCGCGTGTCTGCGCCACCATGTCGGAGAGCGCGCTGGCGTAGTTCGGGATGCCGCGGCGCACGGGTTTGAGGAAGATGTCCTCACCGAGCTCGACCATGCCGGGCATCATCGCGCTGCCGCCGGTGAGCACGATGCCCGAGGACAGCATTTCCTCGTGGCCCGAATCGCGCAGCACCTGCTGCACCAGCGAAAAGATCTCTTCCACGCGCGGCTCGATCACACCGGCCAGCGCCTGGCGGCTGAGCATGCGTGGTGCGCGGTCGCCCAGACCGGGCACTTCCACCTGCGTGTCCGGGTCGGCCAGCAGCTGTTTGGCGCAGCCGCTTTCCACCTTGATGTCTTCGGCGTCTTTCGTGGGGGTGCGCAGCGCCATGGCGATGTCGCTGGTGATCAGGTCGCCCGCGATCGGTATCACCGCGGTGTGGCGGATTGCGCCACCCGAGAATATGGCCACGTCGGTGGTGCCAGCGCCGATGTCCACCAGCGCCACGCCCAGTTCCTTCTCGTCGTCGGTCAGCACCGCCTGGCTGCTGGCCAGCGGGTTGAGCATGAGCTGGTCCACTTCCAGGCCGCAGCGGCGCACACACTTGATGATGTTTTCCGCCGCGCTCTGCGCACCGGTGACGATGTGCACCTTGGCTTCGAGCCGGATGCCGCTCATGCCGATCGGCTCCTTCACTTCCTGCCCGTCGATCACGAATTCCTGCGGCTCGACCAGCAGCAGGCGCTGGTCGGTGGAGATGTTGATCGCCTTGGCGGTCTCAATCACACGCGCCACGTCGGCGGCGGTGACTTCACGGTCCTTGATGGCCACCATGCCGCTGGAGTTGATGCCGCGGATGTGGCTGCCGGTGATGCCGGTGTAGACCCGGGCGATGCGGCAGTCGGCCATCAGCTCGGCTTCTTTCAGCGCCTGCTGGATGCTCTGCACGGTGGCGTCGATGTTGACCACCACGCCGCGCTTCAAGCCGTGGCTGGCGGCCACACCCAGGCCCGCGAGCTTGAGCGCACCGTTGGGCTGGATCTCGGCGACCACCACCATGATCTTGGCAGTGCCTATGTCGAGTCCAACCACCAGATCCTTGTATTCCTTGGCCATGATTGCTTCTTGATTACCGTTTGGGTGGGTTGGCTTTGGGGGCGATGTCGTTGATGGTGGTCACGCCGCGCAGGCGCAGGGCGTAACCATTGGGGTAGCGCAGATCGACCGACTGCAGTGCACCGGCGTAGCGCTCGGTGAGCTGGGACAGCGTGGCGCCGAAGCGGTGGGTGCGGGCCAGCAGTTCGTCGGGTGTGCCGCGGCCCAGCTCGACCTGCGCACCGTTGTCCAGCCGTGCGCGCCAGCTGCCGCGCTCGGTGAGTTCCAGGCGCTCCAGCCCGAGTTCGAGCGGGGCCAGTTCGGCCTGCAGCCGCTGATAGAGCGACCACACCAGGGCCGACTGTTCGGCGGGACCAGCGAGTTCGGGCAGGTTGTCGCTGTCGTCGGGGCTGGCTTCAAACACTTCACCCAGCTGGTTCACCAGCTGGCCAGAACCCGATTCGCCCCACCAGGCCGCGGCCTGGTGCTCCTGCAAGGTCACGCGCAGGCGGTTGGGGAACTCGCGCTGCACCACCGCCTGACGCACCCAGGGCACGGCCTCGAACAACTCGCGCACCTGCTGCAGGTCGATCGTGAGGAAGCTGCCGGACAGGCGGGTCTTCATCTGTGTGGCCAGCTGCGCGCGAAAGCTCACCGCGTTCTGATGCACCACATCACCTTGCACCGTGATGGCCTTCACCGTCCACACCGGGTGGCGCACCAGCCACGTGCCCAGCGCACCCAGGCACAGAACGGCAAACAGCACGACCAGCGCATTCGTGAGCGCGGTCATGAGCTTGACGTCCAGGGGCATGGGGGTGGTGGCCATGAGGTTCTGCGATCAGGCGGGGTTGTCCAGCGCGGCGGTGGCCAGCAGCGAGAAGCACAGGTCTTCGTACGACAAGCCCGCCGCCTTGGCCGACATCGGCACCAGCGAATGGCCGGTCATGCCGGGCGAGGTGTTGATCTCCAGCAGGTACGGCTTGCGCGTCGTCGCGTCGATCATCACGTCGGCTCGCGCCCAGCCGCGGCAGTCCAGCGTCTTGAAGGCCTGCAGCACCAGCGCCTGGATCACCGCCTCTTCACCTTCAGGCAAACCGCAGGGCACGAGGTATTTCGTGTCGTCGGTGAAGTACTTGTTCTGGTAGTCGTAGTTGCCGTCGGGTGCCACGATGCGGATCACCGGCAGCGCGCGGGCACCGTCGCCCGTGCCCAGCACCGGGCAGGTCACCTCGTCGCCGGCAATGAACTGCTCGCACATGACCAGCGGGTCCTGCTTCGCGGCCAGCTCGTAAGCGGCTGCGCACTGCGCTTCGGTGGTGACCTTGGTGAGGCCGATGGTGGAGCCTTCGCGCACGGGTTTGACGATCATGGGTGAGCCCAGCGCCCGGTATGCCGCCACGGTCTGCTCGGTGCTGTGCACCTGGCGCCAGGCCGGCGTGGCCAGCCCTTCGGCCATCCAGATGCGTTTGGTCATGAGCTTGTCCATGGCCACGCTGGATGCCATCACACCGGGGCCGGTGTAGGGAATGCTCAGCAGTTCGAGGGCGCCCTGCACCGTGCCGTCTTCACCAAAGCGGCCGTGCAGCGCGATGAAGCAGCGGCTGAAGCCTTCGCGCTTGAGTTCGTCCAGGCCACGCTCGGCGGGGTCGAAGGCGTGGGCGTCCACGCCCTTGGACTTGAGTGCGGCCAGCACACCGGTGCCCGACATCAGCGAGACCTCGCGCTCGGCCGAACGCCCACCCATCAAGACCGCCACCTTGCCCAGTGATTTCGGATCGATCACCGTGTTGTCCTTTGTGTTCATGCCATGGCTCCCTGCGCCAGTTCCATCACCCGGCCGGCCACCGCACCCACGGTGCCCGCGCCCATGCACAGGATCACATCGCCGTCCTGCGCGTTGTCCAGCACCGCCTGAGGCATGGCATTGATGTCGTCCACGAAGACCGGCTCCAGCTTGCCGGCCACCCGCAGCGCGCGCGCCAGCGAACGGCCGTCGGCCGCCACGATGGGGCTCTCACCGGCGGCATACACCTCGGCCAGCAGCACCGCGTCGGCGTGGTTGATGACCTTCACGAAGTCTTCAAAACAATCCCGCGTGCGGGTATAGCGGTGCGGCTGGAAAGCCAGCACCAGCCGGCGGCCCGGGTAAGCCCCGCGCGCCGCGGCCAGCGTGGCCGCCATCTCCACCGGGTGGTGGCCGTAGTCGTCCACCACGGTGCAGGTGCCACCGGCGGGCAGCGCGGCTTCGCCATAGCGCTGGAAGCGCCGGCCCACACCTTTGAAGTCGGCCAGGGCCTGCACCACGGCTGCGTCGTCCACGCCGAGCTCCACCGCGATGCCGATGGCGGCCAGGGCGTTGAGCACGTTGTGCTCGCCCGGCAGGTTCAGCACGATGTCCAGATCGGGCAGCTCCACGCCGTTGCGGCGTTGCACGGTGAAGTGCATCTGTGTGCCGACGGCGCGCACGTTGATGGCGCGCACCTGCGCGTCTTCGGAAAAACCGTAGCTGGTGATGGGCCGTGCGATCAGCGGCAGGATCTCGCGGATGGCCGCGTCGTCCACGCAGACCACGGCCGCGCCATAGAACGGCATGCGGTGCAGAAACTCGACGAAGGCGGCCTTGAGCTTGCCGAAGTCGTGTCCGTAGGTGTCCATGTGGTCGGCGTCGATGTTGGTGACTACCGAGAGCACCGGCAGCAGATTCAAGAAAGAAGCATCCGACTCGTCGGCCTCGACCACGATGTACTCGCCCGAGCCCAGCGCTGCGTTGACACCGGCGCTGTTGAGCCGCCCGCCGATCACGTAGGTGGGGTCCATCTCGGCGGCGGCCAGCACGCTGGCCACCAGGCTGGTGGTGGTGGTTTTGCCGTGCGTGCCGGCAATCGCCACGCCCTTTTTCATTCGCATGAGTTCGGCCAGCATCACCGCGCGCGGCACCACCGGAATCAGCTTGGCGTGCGCCGCCACCACCTCGGGGTTGTCTTCCTTGACCGCGGTGGAAGTGACGATGGCGTCGGCGCCCTCGATGTGCGCGGCATCGTGCCCGATGAACACCTCTGCGCCCAGGGCCACCAGGCGGCGCGTGACCGTGCTCTCGCCCAGGTCGCTGCCGGAGATGCGGTAGCCCTGGTTGAGCAGCACCTCGGCGATGCCGTTCATGCCGGCGCCGCCGATGCCCACAAAGTGGATGTGACGAATGGCGTGCTTCATGTGTTCTGGACTTTCGCGAGTTGCTCGCAGGCGGACACCACGGCCGCCACGGCTTCTGTTTTCTGCATCTGTTTGGCCGTCTCGGCCATGGCCACGAGCTGTTCGCGCTGCAGGCTTTGCAAGCGCAGCGCGAGTTGCTGCGGGCTGAGTTCGGTTTGGGGCACCAGCC
>QBMB01000031.1:19880-42187 GCA_003241965.1 Burkholderiales bacterium
GGAAGCGTGCGTTGGTGGTCTGGTGGTCGTCCACGGCGGATGGAAACGGCACGAAGAGCGCGGCTGCGCCCACGGCGGCGATTTCGGTCACGGTGCTGGCGCCGCTGCGGCAGACGATGAGGTCGGCGTCGGCAAAGGCCTGGGCCGTGTCGTCGATGAAGGGCGTGAGTTCGGCGTGCACACCGGCGGCCATGTAGTTGGCGCGCAAGGCGTCGATCTGCTTTTCACCGCTCTGGTGGACCACCGTGGGGCGTTGCTGCTCGGGGATCAGGGCGAGTGCCTGCGGCACAACTTCGTTGAGCGCCCGGGCACCCAGGCTGCCGCCCACCACCAGCAGGCGCAGCGGACCGCTGCGGCCGGCAAAACGCTCGGCGGGCGCGGGCTGGTGCAGGAACGGGGTGCGCAACGGGTTGCCGACCCACTGGGCTTTTTTGAAAACGTTCGGGAAGGCGGTGAACACCCGGTCGGCCACACCGGCCAGCACCTTGTTGGCCATGCCGGCCACCGAGTTCTGTTCGTGCAGCACCAACGGCTTGCCGGCCAGCACACCCATCATCCCGCCCGGAAAACTGATGTAGCCGCCCAGGCCCACGACCACGTCGGGCTTGACGCGGCGCACCACCTGCAAGGCTTGCCAGAAAGCGCGCAGCAGGCGCAGCGGCAGCAAGGCCAACGTGACCACACCCTTGCCGCGCACGCCGCCGAAGTCGATGGTCTCCAGCGCGAAGCCGCGCGGGGGCACGAGCCGGCTTTCCATGCTGGCGGGTGCGCCCAGCCAGTGCACGCGCCAGCCCCGCTCGCGCAGGGCTTCGGCCACGGCCAGACCGGGGAAGATGTGTCCGCCGGTGCCGCCGGCCATGATCAATGCGCAGGGCAAAGGTAGGGCCCCCACGCTCCGCCGCTCACGCGGTTCGCTGCCCCCCGTGGGGGCGTTCGCTTGCTCGGGGCGGCCCAGCGCGGCGCTCATCATGACCGGCCCCCCTTCATCATCTGGCGGTTCTCGTAATCGACCCTGAGAACGATGGCGATGGCCACGAGGTTCAACAAAATGGCCGAGCCGCCATAACTCATCAACGGCAAGGTGAGCCCCTTGGTGGGCAGCGCGCCCAGGTTCACACCGATGTTGATGAAGGCCTGGAAGCCCATCCAAAGGCCCACGCCCTGCGCTACCAGGCCGGCAAACACCTGATCGAGCGCAATGGCCTGGCGGCCGATGTGCATGATGCGGCGCGTGATCCACAGGAACAGGCCGATCAGCACCACCACGCCGAGCAGCCCGAATTCTTCGCCGATCACGGCCAGCAGGAAATCGGTGTGGGCTTCGGGCAGCCAGTGCAGCTTTTCCACGCTGCCGCCCAGTCCCACGCCGAAGATCTCGCCGCGCCCGAACGCGATCAGCGAGTGCGACAGCTGGTAACCCTTGCCCAGCGCGTGTTCCACGCTCCACGGATCGAGGTAGGCGAACACACGTTGGCGACGGAACTCGCTGGTCATGACCATGAGCGCGAACGCGGCCACGACCACCAGCGCCATCAGGAAGAACATGCGTGCGTTCACACCACCCAGGAACAGGATGCCCATGGCAATCACCACGATCACCATGAAGGCACCCATGTCGGGCTCGGCCAGCAGCAGCATGCCGACCACCGCGACCGCCACAGCCATCGGTATCACGGCCTGGAAGAAGCGCTGTTTCACGTCCATCTTGCGCACCATGTAGTCGGCGGCGTAGAGCAGCACGGCCAGCTTGGCCAGCTCGGACGGCTGGAAGTTCATGATGCCCAGCGAGATCCAGCGCCGCGCGCCATTCACGCCCCGGCCGATGAAGGGAAACAGCACCAGCACCAGCAGCACCAGCGCGATGGCAAACATCCAGGGCGCCATCTTTTCCCAGCTGCGCATCGGGAACTGGAACGCCACCACGCCGGCCACCAGCCCGATGACCATCGAGATCGCATGGCGCATCACGAAGTGGGTGTGTGCGTAGTTGGCAAAGCGCGGGTTGTCGGGCAGCGCAATCGAGGCCGAATAGACCATCACCAGACCCCAGGCGAGCAGCGCCACCACCACCCACAGCAGCGGTTGGTCAAAGCCGAGTTCGCGCACGGCCACGTTGCGCGTGCCGGCGTAGGTGCGGTTGGACAGGCGCACCGGCAGACCGTCGCGCGACGAACCACCCGCAAGCGCTCCGGCCAGGTCGCGGCCCAACAGGCGCGGATTCAGCGCGGCCAGGCCTTCACGCAGGCGTTGCGGCCAGGTGAGGGTGGGCACAGTCTTCTTCTTCACAGACCACCCTCCAGGCTCATGCCCTGTTCGGCGGCCAGGGCCGCGACCGCGTCCACGAACACGCGGGCGCGGTGCTCGTAGTTGTCGAACATGTCCAGACTGGCGCAGGCAGGCGACATCAGCACCGCGTCACCCGAGCGCGCCTGCTGCGCGGCCAGCGTGACGGCCTCGGGCAGCGTGGCCGCATCGAGCTGGGGCACCGCAGCCGCATCGAGCGCCTGACCCACCGCGGCGCGAATGCGGGCCGCGTCACGGCCGATGTAGACCACGGCGCGGGCGAAACGCGCCAACGGGGCAGCCAACGGTGCAAAGTCCTGCCCCTTGCCGTCACCGCCCAAAATCACGACCAGCCGGCGCTCGGCACCCAGTCCGTTGACCGCCGCCAGCGTGGCGCCGACGTTGGTGCCCTTGCTGTCGTCGAAGTACTCGACCTCGTCGATGATGGCCACGGGTTCGACACGGTGGGGTTCACCGCGGTACTCGCGCAGGCCGTGCAGCATCGGGCCGAGCGCAGCGCCGGTGGAGGTGGCCAGCGCCAGCGCGGCCAGGGCATTGGCGGCGTTGTGGCGGCCTCGGATGCGCAGCGCGTCCACAGGCATGAGGCGCTGGAAGTACACCTCTTCCGCAAGCACCGGAGCCCCCACGCTTGTCGCTGCGCGTACTGCGCTGCCCCCCGCGGGGGCTGCCGCGCCTTGGGGCGGCCCGGCGGCGCGGCGGCCTGTCGAGCGGGTCTCATCCAGCGCCAGCGCGCGCACCAGCCACTCCATGCCGTTGAGCGATTCGATGCCCCAGTCGCCGGCACGGGTGGGCGCGTCCAGCCCGAAGCTGGCCCAGGGCCGGGCGCTCTGCTGGCGGTTTCGGTTGCCCACCTTCACCGTCACCAGACCAGGTTGCATGGCCATGACCTGTGGATCGTCGCGGTTGAGCAGCATCAGGGCCTGCGTGCCGAACACCGCGGCCTTGGCCTGCGTGTAGGCGGCCATGCTGCCGTGCCAGTCGAGGTGGTCTTCGGTGATGTTGAGCACGCTGGCGGCTGTGGGCACGCGGTCCCAGTCGCTGCCAGCGGTGCCGTCGAGCTGGAAGCTGGAGAGTTCCAGCACCCAGACGCGCGGCAGGTGCGCTGGCTGCGGTGGTTCGATGGGGGGTGGCACCAGCATGACCGGGCCTTCTTCATCGGCCTCGGCGAGGGGCACCGGTGTTTCGTCGTCCGAGGGTTCAGAAACGTCTTGAACGGCCTCGGTCGTTGCGTCGGTAGACGGAGCAGGCGCAGCCGGAGCTTCGGTCACAGCTTCGGCAGCCGCACGTTCGTCGTCGGCCTGCTGGGCCACGGCTTCCGCATCAAGCGCGGCGGACAAAACGTCCAGCAGGGCCGGGCCGATGTTGCCAGCCACGGCCACGGGCACACCAGCGCGCTGCAGCAGCAAGGTGGTCAGCGAGGTCACTGTGGTTTTTCCGTTGGTGCCGGTGATGGCGAGCACCTTGGGCTTGTAGGGCAGGCGCTCGCGCTCGACCAGCCTCTTCAGGGCCTGGGAGAACAGGCCCAGTTCACCGAGCACGGCCACGGTGTTCGCTTGTGCCCAGTCGAGAACGGTGTGCAGCGAGCCCGGGGAGAGGCCCGGGCTGCGCGCGATCAGTGTCCAGGCGCCGCGCGCCATGAGCGCTTCGTCGAAGGCACCACTCACGAACGTGGCCTCCGGGCAATCGGCCTGCAGGGCAGCCAGCTGCGGCGGCTGCTCGCGCGTGTCGGCCACCGTCACGTGCGCACCCTGGCGCACGCACCAGCGCGCCATGGCCAGGCCGGAGGCGCCCAGGCCGAGGATGAGGACGTGTTGGTCGTGCATGTTCAGCGCAGCTTCAGCGTGGACAAGCCCACGAGGCACAACAGCATGGTGATGATCCAGAAGCGCACGACGACCTGCGTTTCCTTCCAGCCCTTTTTCTCGAAATGGTGGTGCAGCGGCGCCATCTGGAACAAGCGCCGACCGGCGCCATAGCGGCGCTTGGTGTACTTGAACCAGGTCACCTGCAGCATCACCGAGAGCGCTTCCACCACGAAGATGCCACCCATGATGGCGAGCACGATTTCCTGGCGCACGATGACGGCAATGGTGCCCAGTGCGCCACCCAGCGCCAGCGCGCCCACATCACCCATGAAGACCTGCGCCGGATGGGTGTTGAACCACAAAAAGGCCAGGCCCGCGCCGGCCATGGCGGCGCAGAAGATCAGCAGCTCGCCCGCGCCCGGGATGTGCGGCAGAAGCAGGTATTTCGAGAACACCACGTTGCCGGTGACGTAGGCGAAGATGCCCAGCGCCGAGCCGACCATGACGACCGGCATGATGGCCAGACCGTCCAGGCCGTCGGTGAGGTTGACCGCGTTGCTCGAGCCGACGATGACCAGATACGTCATGACCACGAAGCCGAACACGCCCAGTGGGTAGCTGATTTCCTTGAAGAACGGAACCAGCAGCCCAGCCTGCGGCGGCAGGTCCAGCGTGAAACCGGAAGACACCCAGGCAAAGAACAGTTGCAGCACACGCAGGTTGCTGGTCTCCGACACGCTGAACACAAGGTAGAACGCAGCGATCAGACCGATGACCGATTGCCACAGGTACTTCTCGCGCGAGCGCATGCCCTCGGGGTCCTTGTGCACCACCTTGCGCCAGTCGTCGGCCCAACCGATGGCGCCGAAACCCAGCGTGACCAGCAACACGATCCACACGAAACGGTTGGACCAGTCGAACCAGAGCAAGGTGGAGAGCGCGATGGCGAACAGGATCAGCACGCCACCCATCGTGGGGGTGCCGCCCTTGCTGATGTGCGTCTGCATGGCGTATTCGCGGATCGGCTGGCCGATCTTGAGTGCGGCCAGGCGGCGAATGAAATACGGGCCGACCGCCAGCCCCACGAGCAGCGCGGTGAGTGCCGCCATGACGGCACGAAACGTCAGGTACTGAAACACCCGCAGGAACCCGAACTCGGGCGACAGGCCTTGCAGCCACAGGGCCAGGCTAGGCAGCATGGGCGTTGTCCTTCTTGTTGTTGTGTTGCGCGGGGTCCAGCGCCAGCAAGGCTTGCACCACACGTTCGGTGCGCATGAAGCGCGATCCCTTGACCAGCACGCTGTGGAACACCGGGCGGTCGTCGCTCACGGCGGCGCACACCGCGCCCGCCATGGCGGGCACTTCGTTCCAGTGCGTGACAGCCGGCCACACCGGTGCGGCCAGGCGCATCCATTCGCCAGCCACGTGCACGGCCTCGATGCCGCGCTGGCGCGCATGCTGCAAAACCTCTTCGTGAAAGGCCAGGCCTTGCTCACCCACCTCACCCATATCGCCCAGCACCAGCAAACGCGGCGCAGGCAGCTCGGCCAGCACGTCGATGGCGGCGCGCACCGAGTCGGGGTTGGCGTTGTAGGTGTCGTCGATCAGGGTGAGGGTCCGGCCGTCCAGGTGCAGCGCCAGCGCGCGCGAGCGACCGCCCACCGGCTCGAAGGCGTCGAGCCCGCGCACCACGGCATCCAGCGTCACGCCGGCGGCCAGGGCACAGGCGGTGGCGGCCAGGGCGTTGCGCACGTTGTGCCGACCAGCAATCTTCAGGTGCACCGTGGCCTTGCCGGCGGGCGAGGTGAAGCACAGCGTCCAGGCGCCGTCCATCCAGTCGGTCTTGAGCGCGCACACATCGGCGGCGGGATCGGTGTCGCTGAAGGTCATGACGCGCCGACCCGCAGCCAGACCGCGCCACAGCGGCGTCCAGGTGTCGTCGCAGGGAAACACAGCCACGCCGTCGTCGCCCAGCGCCTGAATGACCTGCCCGTTTTCGAGCGCCACCGCTTCCACCGTGGCCATGAATTCCTGGTGCTCGCGCTGCGCGTTGTTGACCAGCGCCACTGTGGGCCGGGTGAGCGCGGCGAGCTCGGCAATTTCGCCGGGGTGGTTCATGCCGAGTTCGACCACCGAGAGCCGGTGCTCGGCGTTCAGGCGCAGCAGCGTGAGCGGCACGCCGATGTCGTTGTTGAAGTTGCCCTGCGTGGCGTGGGCGGCATCACCCACCGCCGCGCGCAGGATGGACGCGATCATCTGCGTGACCGTGGTCTTGCCGTTGCTGCCGGTCACCGCGATCAGCGGCAGGCTGAACTGGCTGCGCCACAGAAGCGCCAGCTCGCCCAGCGCGCGGCGCGTGTCGGGCACTTCCACGCCAGGCAAGCCGGCTTGGGCCAGGCCGCTGTGCGCAATGGCGGCCACCGCGCCCTGCGCTGCCGCTTGCGGCAGGAAGTCGTGCGCGTCGAAGCGTTCGCCCTTGAGCGCCACGAACAGATCGCCCGGCTGCAGGCTGCGGGTGTCGGTGTGCACGCGGGTGATCGTCACGTCGGGTTCACCCACCACGCGGGCACCGTGGAGCTGGTTGAGCAACTGGCCGAGTGTCTTCATGCGTGGGCTCCCTGCGCGGCGCGTCGGGCAAGCGCCTGACGCGCATGCACGAGGTCGGAAAACGGCTTCTTCACGCCCATCACGTCCTGGTAGTCCTCGTGGCCCTTGCCGGCGATCAGCACCACGTCTGCGGCCTGGGCGCGCGCCACGGCGAGCGCGATGGCGGCGGCACGGTCGGGCTCGACCAGCGCAGCACCGGGGCGAGACAGGCCAGAGACCATCTGGCCCAGGATGTGGATCGGGTCTTCGCTGCGCGGGTTGTCGCTGGTGAGCACGGTGTGGGCGGCTTCGCGTTCGGCCATGGCGGCCATGAGCGGGCGCTTGCCAGCGTCGCGGTCGCCGCCGCAGCCCACCACCACCCACAGCGCACCGCCCCGCTGAGCCGCCAGTGGCTGCAGCGCTTGCAGCGCCTTGTCCAGCGCATCGGGCGTGTGGGCGTAGTCCACCAGCACCAGCGGCTGGTCAACCGTGCCGGCCTCGGCCTGCTCCATGCGCCCGGGCACCGGCGTGAGCGCTCCACAGGCCTTCACGGCCTGCTGCAGCGTGACACCGAGGGCACGCGCCGCCGCCAGCACGCACAGCAAGTTGGACACGTTGTAGCGACCCACCAAAGGCACTTGCAGGGTGTGGCGCTCCAGCTCGGCGCCCTGCAGGTCGCGCTCAACGACACCAAAGGCCATGCCGGCGCGGGTGAAGGTGATGTCCACGGCGTTCAGACGGGCCGGCTGTTCGATGCCCAACGTCCACAGGTCGAGCTCGCGCGAGGCCAGGCGGGACGCGAGCTGGGCACCGCGCACGTCGTCGGTGTTGACCACCGCAGAGGCCAGACCGGGCCAGTCGAACAGCGCGGCCTTGGCGGCCCAGTAGGCGTCCATGCTGCCGTGAAAGTCGAGGTGGTCCTGGGTGAAATTGGTGAACATGGCCACGCGCACCTGCGTGGCGTTCAGGCGCCCTTCAACCAGACCGATGGACGAAGCTTCGATGGCGCAGGCTTTCAAGCCCTCGTTCACAAAGCTGCGCAGTTGCTGCTGCAGCATCACTGGGTCGGGCGTGGTGAGACCGGTGGGCACCAGGGTTGAGCCGGGCTGGCCCATGCCCAGCGTGCCGACCACGGCGCAAGGCCGTGCGCACACCGACAGCAGTTGGGCGGTCCACCAGGCGCAGGAGGTCTTTCCGTTGGTGCCGGTGATGGCCAGCACATCGAGCGCAGCGCTCGGGTGATCGCAAAAATCACTGGCAATGGCGCCCGCTTGCGCTTTCAGGCCCGGCACGGCCAGCACGCGCGCATCGTTCAGGGCAAAAGCCTCGGCACCGTCCTGCTCGACCAACGCGGCCACGGCGCCCGAGGCCAGCGCAGCGCTCACGTAGTGGCGCCCGTCGGTGGCCGCACCAGGCCAGGCCACAAAACCATCACCCGGCTGCAAGCGGCGGCTGTCGCAGTGCAGCGCACCGGTCACGCTCGCGCGCAGCCATGCAGCCACGTCCTGGGGTTGGTCCAACGTGTTCATCAGAACGATTCCTCGACCACGTCGGTGACGATCTGCGGCTTCACGGTGATGTCGGGCTGCACACCGAGGATGCGCAAGGTCTGCTGCACCGTTTCGCTGAAAACGGGAGCGGCCACCAAACCACCGAAGTACTGTCCGTTGGTGGGTTCGTCGACCATCACGGCCACCACGATGCGCGGCGACTCCACCGGTGCCAGCCCCACAAAGAAGCTGCGGTACTTCTTGTCGGCGTAGCCTTTGCCTTCCTGTTTGCGCGCGGTACCCGATTTGCCACCCACCGAGTAGCCCATGGTCTGCGCACGCGCGCCGGTGCCGCCCGGGCCAGCCGCCATCTGCAGCATGGCGCGCACGGCCACCGCGTTCTTCTCGCTGAACACCCGCACACCACCCGTGGGTTGATCGGTCTTCTGCAGCGTGACCGGGATCAGCTCGCCGTTGCGGGCGAAGATGGTGTAGGCCTGTGCCAGCTGAAACAGCGAGGCCGAGAGGCCGTAGCCGTAGCTCATGGTGGCCTGCTCGATCGGGCGCCAGGTCTTGTAGGGACGCAGGCGGCCAGTGACGATGCCGGGAAACGGCAGCTGCGGCTTCTGTCCGAAACCGGCTTGGGCGTAGGTTTCCCACATCTCGCGCGGGCTCATCTGCATGGCCAGCTTGACGGTGCCCACGTTGCTCGACTTCTGGATGATCTGGGCCACGGTCAACACATCGTTCGGGTGCGAATCGCTGATGGTGGAGCCACCAATGGTGATGCGTCCCGGTGCCGTGTTGATCAGCGTGTCCGGCGTGACCAGCCCCTTGTCCAGCGCCAGCGAGGTGATGAAGGGCTTCATGGTCGAGCCAGGCTCGAAACTGTCGGTGAGCGCGCGGTTGCGCAGCTGCTCGCCGCTGAGGTTGGCACGCCGGTTCGGGTTGAAGCTGGGGTAGTTGGCCAGCGCGAGAACCTCGCCGGTCTGCGTGTCGAGCACCACCACGCTGCCCGCGCGTGCCTTGTGCGTCAGCACCGCTTCCTTGAGCTTCTGGTAGGCGAAATACTGCACCTTGCTGTCAATCGAGAGCTGCAGATCGGGGCCGTCCACTGGGGGGATCACATCGCGCACATCCTCCACCACGCGGCCCAGCCGATCCTTGATCACACGACGCGATCCAGCCTTGCCCGAGAGCTGCTGGTTGAAGGCCAGTTCCACCCCCTCCTGGCCCCGGTCCTCCACGTTGGTGAAGCCCACCACGTGCGCAGCCGCCTCGCCTTCGGGATATTCGCGCTTGTACTCGCGGCGTTGGTAGATGCCCTTGATACCCAGCGCCGCGATCTCCTTGGCCACCGGTTCATCCACCTGGCGCTTGACCCACACAAAGGTCTTGTCGTCCACCAACAAGCGCTTGCGCAGGTCGGCCAGGGGCATCTCCAACAGCTTGGCCAGCTGGCGCAGCTTGGGCTCGGCGCGGTCCACGTCTTCGGGGATCGCCCAGATGCTTTGCGCCACCACGCTGGAGGCCAGGATCAGCCCATTGCGGTCGAGCACGCGCCCGCGGTTGGCCGGCAGCTCCAGCGTGCGCGCGAAACGCACTTCACCCTGGCGCTGAAAGAAGTCGTTGCCGAACACCTGCACATACGCGGCGCGCCCGGCCAGACCCGCAAACGCCACCGCCAGCGCGGCCACGATGAACTTGCTGCGCCACACCGGCGTCTTGCTGGCGAGCAGCGGGCTGGCGCTGTAGCTGATGCTGCGGCTCATCGGGCAGTTTCCACAGGAACGGCAGGCACTGCGGGCTCGAACACCGTCACGTACTGCGTGATGCCCGGCGTGACCGGGCGCATCTGCAGCTGGCGGGTGGCGAGTTGCTGCACGCGCGCCGGCGTGGCCTGCGCGCGCTTCTGCACCTGCAGCTGCTCGTGCTCGGAGTCCAGCTTGCGCGCCTGCGCCTGCGTGCGGTCGAGCGCTGCATACAGCCGGCGCGACTCATACTGGGTGTGCACCAGATAAAACGCACTGGCAATCACGGCCAGCAGCAGCACGAGGTTCAAACGAATCACGGCGCTGCCTCCGTGCGTTCGGCCACGCGCATCACAGCGCTGCGTGAACGCGGGTTGCCCTTCACTTCCTCGTCCGACGGCATCACCCGCTTCAAGCCCCGCAGCGCCATGGGTGCAGGCTCGGCAAACGGCACGCGGCGGTCCACCACAGCACGCGAATGGCGCGCCATGAACTGCTTGACCATGCGGTCTTCGAGCGAGTGGAAGCTGATCACCACCAGGTGTCCTCCGGGACGCAGCACGTGCAGGCTGGCCTCTAGCGCTTGTTGCAGCTCTTCAAGCTCGGCGTTGATGAAAATCCGAAAAGCCTGAAATGTGCGCGTTGCAGGGTCCTTGCCCGGCTCGCGGGTTTTGACCGCGCCAGCCACGATTTCGGCCAGTTCGCGGGTGGTTCGAAAAGGGCCCCGTTCCTGTCGGCGACGATCAATCGCCTTTGCAATCGGTTGAGCAAACCGTTCTTCGCCATATTCACGAATGACCTCCGCCAGGGTTGAAACATCGGCCGTTTCCAGCCACTGAGCCACGCTCTGACCGCGCGTGGTGTCCATGCGCATGTCCAATGGGCCATCGTTGCGAAAAGAAAAACCCCTCTCGGGGTCGTCGATCTGCGGCGAGCTCACGCCGAGGTCCATGAGCACACCGTCCACGCTGGCAGGCCCCAGCTCGCCGAGGTTGCAAAAACCCTGGTGGCGGATGGCCACCCGCGCATCGCCGCCCGCCCATGCCTGCGCGGCCTCCACGGCTTGTGGATCTTTGTCGAAGACAGTCAGCCGACCCTTGAGGGACAGCTGCTCCAGGATGAGACGCGAGTGGCCGCCGCGACCGAAGGTGGCGTCCACAAAGTGACCGTCCGGGTTGATCGCCAGTGCTTGCACGGCTTCGTTCAACAGGACGGTGTGGTGAGTCCATGTGCCTTGCACCATCGCCCTTAGAAAGAGAAGTCCTTGAAGACATCGGGCATGTCGGCCTTCATGGCTTCGGCTTCCTGGGCGGCGTACACCTGCGCGTCCCACAACTCGAAATAGGCACCCATGCCGAGCAGCACCACGTCCCTGCTGATGCCGGCGCCAGCGCGCAGCTCGGGCGAGACCAGCACGCGCCCGGTACCGTCCATCTCCACGTCCATGGCATTGCCCAGGAAAATGCGCTTCCACCACTGGGCCTGCATGGGCAGCGAGGCAATGCGATCGCGGAATTGTTCCCACGCGGTGCGCGGGAAAATCATGAGGCAGCCGTGGGGGTGTTTGGTGATGGTGAGCTGACCCGCAGCCGCGCTCAAGACGTCACGGTGCCGGGTGGGCACCGAGAGCCGACCCTTGGCGTCGAGACTGAGAGAAGAAGCACCTTGAAACACCGCGATTCATCCTTGGAGAACACTTTTCACCACTTAACTGCACTTTTTTCCACTTTATCAGGAAAACCAAGGCGTGCAACTCAGCAGAGACAAATTTTTTCCAATGAAATCAACCACTTAGGATACATTTTGAAGCTCACAGCGAGCCAAAAATGCATTAAAAGCAAGCACTTACAACAGGCTTTGCATGTGAAGCTTCAAAACCCTGCCGCGTTCGGGGTCGTCCAGATGGGCTCAGGCAGGGGAACAGACCGACCAACGGGGCTCGTTGGTGGCCTGGGTTGTCATCGGACCCAGCCGGGGTCCGAGTGAGCGCTCAAAGGATGTAGCGCGAGAGGTCTTCGTTGCGGCTGAGCGCAGACAGGCGGCCGTTCACGTAGGCAGCGTCGATGGAGATGGTCTGGCCTTGCAGCTTGGTGGCATCGAAGCTCACCTCGTCCAGCAGGTGCTCCATCACGGTGGCCAGGCGGCGTGCGCCGATGTTCTCGGTGCGCTCGTTCACGTCGCAAGCAATCTGCGCGAGCTGGCGAATGCCTTCGGGTGAGAACTCGAGCGTGACGCCTTCGGTGGCCAGCAACGCCTGGTACTGGCGCACCAGCGACGCATGGGTCTGCGTGAGGATCGCCTCGAAGTCGTCCACCGTGAGCGACTGCAACTCCACGCGGATGGGAAAGCGACCCTGCAGCTCGGGAATCAAATCACTCGGTTTGCTCAGGTGAAACGCGCCGCTGGCGATGAAGAGGATGTGATCGGTCTTGATCACCCCGTACTTGGTGGTCACGGTCGTGCCTTCCACCAGTGGCAGCAGGTCGCGCTGCACACCCTGGCGCGACACCTCGGCGCTGCCCGATTCGCTGCGCGAGGTCACCTTGTCGATCTCGTCGATGAAGACAATGCCGTTCTGCTCGGCGTTGTGCAGTGCGCGGGTCTTGATCTCGTCTTCGTTGATCAACTTGCCTGCTTCCTCGTCGATCAGCAGTTTCATAGCTTCGGCGATGCGCAGCTTGCGCGTCTGGCGCTTGCCGGCGCCGATCTGGCTGAACATGCCGCGCAGTTGCTCGGCCATGTCCTCCATGCCGGCCGGTCCCATGATCTCCATGGTCGGGCGGGTCTCCAGCAGGTCGATCTCGATCTCGCGGTCGTTCAGGTCGCCTTCGCGCAGCTTCTTGCGGAAATTTTGCCGGGCCGTGCTCTCGGGCAACGCCACCACGTTGGTCACGGGCTCGGCGCTGCGCGCTGGTGGAATGAGGATGTCGAGGATGCGGTCTTCGGCCGCGTCTTCAGCGCGCACACGCTGCTTGCGCATCTCCACCTCGCGCGTCTGCTTGATCGCGATCTCGGCGAGGTCACGGATGATGCTGTCCACGTCCTTGCCCACGTAGCCGACCTCGGTGAACTTGGTGGCTTCGACCTTGATGAAGGGCGCATCGGCCAGCCGCGCCAGGCGGCGCGCAATCTCGGTCTTGCCCACGCCGGTGGGGCCGATCATGAGGATGTTCTTGGGCGTGATCTCGGGCCGCAGCTTTTCGTCGACCTGTTGGCGCCGCCAGCGGTTGCGCAGCGCGATGGCCACAGCCCGCTTGGCGCCTTTCTGGCCAATGATGAAACGGTCGAGTTCGGAAACGATTTCCTGGGGGGTCATTGAGGACATGTCAGATTCAGTCCAGCGTTTCGATCGTGTGATTCATGTTCGTGTAGATGCAGAGCTCACCAGCGATACCCAGCGAACGGCGCACGATGTCCTCGGCGCTGAGCTCGGTGTTGTCGAGCAGGGCCTTGGCCGCGGCTTGCGCGTAGGCGCCGCCCGATCCAATGGCGACGATGCCGTGTTCGGGCTCCAGCACGTCCCCGTTGCCGGTGATGATCAGCGCGGCCGTGTGGTCGGCCACGGCGAGCATGGCTTCCAGGCGGCGCAGCACACGGTCGGTGCGCCAGTCGCGCGTGAGCTCGATGGCCGCGCGCACCAGGTGACCCTGGTGCTTCTCCAGCTTGGCTTCGAAGCGTTCGAACAACGTGAAAGCATCGGAAGTGGCGCCAGCGAAGCCGGCCAGCACCTTGTCGTGGTGCAGCTTGCGCACCTTGCGGGCTGTGCCCTTGACGATGATGTTGCCCAGCGTGACCTGCCCATCGCCTCCGATGGCGACCTGCACTCCCTCGGGTGTTTGCCGGCGCACGCAGACGATGGTGGTTCCGTGAAATGATTCCATGGCATTCATGTGGGGTTGGATCGGGGCCCTGCAACGGCTCCCGGGTTCGTTGTTTGAAACAACGTGTGTGACCCGCCGTATACGACCCGCGCAATGCGGATCAGTCGTTGCGCACCACGACCTTGGCGTACTCGGTGATGCCGATGACGTGAAAGAAGGCCGACACCAGACGGTGTGCGTCCACAAACTGCACCAGCCGGCGTTCGGCGTGGTGCTGCGACACCCAGTTCAGCAGCGTGCCAGCGGCCGAGAAGTCCACACGGATCAGATTGCGGCACGAAATGATCAACACGTCGGCTCCCATGAGGCGGCGCTCGAGCATGTCCAGCGTGGCCTGAGGATCACCGCGAATCTCGCCCGAGAGCTCCACCATTCCCAACTGGTTGAATTCGGAGGACTGTCCATCGAGAACCGACTCACCCGGGTAGGCGGAGGGCACCGATTCGAGGACGGCTTCGCCCAGCACGGACTGCCCCGCATCTTCGCCTCGGTCGGCTGCGATGGACGTGACATGACAACGCGGACGCTCCCAGCCCGGCGGTGACACTTCGTAGGTCACGCAGAAATCCAGTGCAGTCAACTCGAACTCGTCGGGTCGGTTCATCACGCGCAGCGCCGCCATGCGCAACTCCCACCAGAGCTGCTCGACGTCTCGACGCCCCGATGGCGTGAAGTGCTTGAGCAGATCACGGAACACGGCGGAACCGAGGAACCGCAACTCCACGTCCTGGTCACCCCAGAGTGTGAAGATGCCCAGCAGCGCACGCGCAGCCTTCAGGTCCATGGTCTCCATGGGCGTCCAGTCCAGCACCCAAGGCTGTTTGGCGCGCAGCAACACGTTTTGCAGCGTCCCCACAGCGTGCGCATCGAGTTCTGCCTCACTCACCCAGACCGCGCGGTTGTTGCTGGCGGTGGGCGTGAAGGTCTTGCCCGTCATGGACGACACGGTCTCGGGCATGTCGTACCACTGCGGAGCCGAGCGGTTGAAGCGGTTGGCAAAATCGACCGCGCGACTCTCGAAGGGCGCCAGCTGGCCGGTGGCCCGGTACAGATCGAAGAGGGCCAGCCAGTCGTCGATCAGATCGACCTTGGAGCCGCCATCACCCAGCACCTCCATCAGCCCTTGCTCGGCGCCGGCGTCATCGCCATTGGCAAACCGGATGGCGGCTTCTTCGACGTCGGGATCCTGCACGATCTCCTGCACGTCCAGCGAATAGAAATGCGAGGCAGAGAAAGAACCTCCGCGCGAATTGGAACTGGTGAGTTCCATGGGTTGCGTGGGCGCCATCAACCCGGTGCGCGACTGGGAAGCTGGCCCGGCCGCCGCCCGCTCGTTGGCATCAACCTGCGCTTTCGCGGCGAAAGTTTGAGGCGACTGCACGGTCACCGCGCCTGACGCACCCGGGGGCAGCGGTGCCGGCTCGGTTTCGTCGTACTGCGCCTTGCGTTGGCGGGCTGCCGGGTCGGAAGCGCTGTTCACCGCCGGCGTGTCGTCCTTGGCCTTCAACGGCGTTCCGCCCGAGATGTGGGCGCCCGTGTTGAGGCTGGAACCGGTGCTGACCAACGAGTCCGGGCCTTTGGTCTTCCACCACTGCATCGACATCTGGGCCTCGATCTCGTCGATCTTCTTGAGCGTCTCGGCGCGGTCGTCCGGCTTGGACGGCAGGCTGCTCTGGAAGAACGAAGGCCGCATGCCCGGCCCCTCGGCACCTGTGCCTTCACGGCTGCGGATCTTGCGCAACATGTCGAACTCGCGCTTGCGCACAAAGTCGTTGCGGCGCTTGCGCTCGATCATTTCCTTGAGCGCGGCTTTGCTGTACTCGCTTTCGCGGTCGGCCTGGCGTGTGTCCAGATCGGCCCAGCTGGTGGTCGGGTGACGCACGAACTTCACCACCTTGGAGAGGAAGCCGCCGTTGGAATCGTCCTTGGACATGGGTGGTTGCGCGCCGAAAATGAAGCGTGGATAAAGCTCGGTGGGAGTGGGTCAGTCCCCGAACATTTTCTGCTTGAGTTCGCGACGCTGCTGGGCTTCGAGCGAAAGACTGGCGGTTGGGCGTGCCATCAGCCGGCCCACGCCGATGGGCTCGCCGGTTTCTTCGCAGTAACCGTAGTCACCGGAGTCGATGCGCACGATGGCCTGCTCTATCTTTTTGAGCAGCTTGCGCTCGCGGTCGCGGGTGCGCAGCTCCAGTGCATGCTCTTCTTCAATGGTGGCGCGGTCGGCCGGATCGGGCACAACCACGGTGTCTTCACGCAGGTGCTCGGTCGTCTCGCCGGCGTTGGCCAGCATGTCGGCCTTGAGCTGCGAGAGCTTTCGGCGGAAGTAAGCGAGCTGCAGGTCGCTCATGTATTCGCTGTCGGGCATGGCCTGCACGTCCTGATCGGTCAGCTGGTCGGCGGGCAAGGTCTTCCAGTTGTTGGCCCGCTTGGGGTCTTTCTGGATCGATGAGGGCACGGGAGGGGTCATGACGGCACGTTCGTTCGTGTGGGAAAAAGTCGCCTTGGCGGCATCGGGCGCATGGGTAGGCACCACCGCAGCCTGGGTCATCTGCTCCATCATGACTTTTTTGGCAGCCCGTTTGCCCAGGGGTCTGGGGGTGGGTTCGACCACCACAGGTGCGGGCGCCGGTGCGCGCTTGGCGCTGGCAACTTTGGAGACAGGGGCGGCAGAAGCGGCCCGGGGTGCGGAAGAAGTCACGGTGGGAACAGCCGCCTTGGCGGCGGGCTGTGCCTTGGATGGGGCGGTACTCGCCAGAATGGGCTTGACCGCAGGGGTGCGGGAAGGCGTGGGCTTGGCAGCTGCCGCGGCCTTTGTGGCAACGGCAACCGGCTTGCTCTTGGCCGTGGTCTTGACCACTGGCTTGATTGGGGCTTTCGCGGATGGCGAAGCGGTTTTCTTGGACGGTGCGAATGCTTTCGATTTGACCAACGGTTTGGGCGCCTGCTTGACTGCCTTGACCGCTGCTTTCACAGGCGCTTTCGCGGGCATTTTGGCCGCTGCTTTCGCAACAGGCTTGGCAGACGGCTTGGGCACTGCTTTCACAGGCTTCTTGGCGGCGGGCTTGCGCACCGCAGACACCACGGCCTTGGCCGCCGGTGAGCGCCCCTTTGCGCCCACGGTGGCGGGCTTGGCTGGTTTCGCTGACTTGGTAGCCGGGGCTTTCACAACGGGTCTCCTCTCAGTGCCTGACGGTGCTTGGTCCGGGTACGGTGTGCGGGAATGAGCCGCATCAACCTGTGTCGGCGTGGTCGACAGTCGGGTGGTTATACCCTTACCTGAACCGGGGCTCTGCCGTTGGCGAACACCTGTGCTGGAAGACCGCCGGGCCACCGGCAACGGGCGCGATTGTAACGAGGTGGCGACAGCCGTCCCTGAAACTGGTTGTGAGGGGAAACCCAGGCGTTGGAGAAGCGAGACAAACAGCACGGTTGCGAAAGCTTCAGACCAGACTCTGGTCCAGACCCTGCACCAGGATATCGCGCGGCAGGTCGATGCCGATGAACACCATCTTGCTGGTGCGCTCCTCACCGTCGGCCCAAGGCGGGCCCAGGTCGCTGCCCATCAGTTGGTGCACGCCCTGGAAAATCACCTTTCGGTCCGTGCCTTCCAGATGGAGAACACCCTTGTAGCGCAGCATGCGCGGGCCGTACACCTGCACGATGGCGCCCAGGAAATCTTCCAGCTTGGCGGGGTTGAACGGACGGGTGGCGCGGTAGACGAAGCTCTTCACATCGTCGTCGTGATGGTGGTGGTGACCCGGCCCATCGTGGCCGTGGTCGTGCGCCGGCTTGTGCGACGGATGGTCGCAATGCTCGCCAGGTGCGTGGTCGTGGTGCTCATGACCGTGGTCGTGACCATCACCGTGATCGTCGGCCTTGAGGAAGTCGGGGTCGATGTCGAGCTTGGCGTTCAGGTTGAAGCCGCGCAGGTCGAACACTTCCTTGAGCGACACCTCGCCGAAATGCACCGGGCGCATGGGGGCGCGCGGGTTCATGTGCTTGAGGCGGTGCGTGAGCGCGTCGAGGTCCTCTGTGCTCACCAGATCGGCCTTGCTGATGAAGATCTGGTCTGCAAAGCCCACCTGGCGGCGCGCTTCCTGGCGGTCATTGAGTTGCTGCGCAGCGTGCTTGGCGTCCACCAGCGTGAGGATGGAGTCCAGCAGGTACTGCTCGGCCACCTCGTCGTCCATGAAGAAAGTCTGCGCCACCGGGCCGGGGTCGGCCAGGCCGGTGGTCTCGATCACCACGCGGTCGAAATCGAGCTCGCCCTTGCGCTTCTTCTCGGCCAGATCGTGCAGCGTGGCGCGCAGGTCGTCGCGGATGGTGCAGCAGATGCAGCCGTTGCTCATCTGGATGATGTTCTCCGTGGTGTCGGACACCAGGATCTCGTTGTCGATGTTCTCTTCACCGAACTCGTTCTCGATCACCGCGATTTTCTGGCCGTGCGCCTCGCTGAGCACGCGCTTGAGCAGCGTGGTTTTGCCCGAGCCGAGGAAACCGGTGAGGATGGTGGCGGGGATCAGTGACATGGCGGGCGCGACGGTGTCGGAGGTGAGCGAACGAGGGGCGGTCGAAAGAAGGGCGCAAGTGTATGCGAGCCCTCCTTCGCCTGCACACCCTACTGCCTTTTCATGACGATCAGGCCCTTGAGGTATTCACCCTCGGGAAAATTCACCGTCATGGGGTGGTCACTCGCACCGCCCAGGCGCTGCAGGATCGCGCCATCCACGCCGGCATCGAGCCCGGCGGATGCCACGATCTTGTGGAACAGCTCCACCCCGATGCCGCCGGAGCAGGAAAACGTGAACAACACGCCGCCGGGTGTGAGCAGCTTGAAGGCCAGGCGGTTGATGTCCTTGTACGCGCGGGCCGCGCGCTCGGCGTGGGCCACGGTGGGTGCGAGCTTGGGCGGGTCGAGCACGATGGCGTCGAACTGGCGGCCCTGCTCCAGGAACTGGCGCAGCGAGGCGTTCACGTCGGCATCCATGAAGGTGGCGCGCGCGGGGTCAAACCCGTTGAGCGCCACGTTGGTCGCGGCCTGCTGCAGCGCTGGAGCCGAGGAATCAATGGAGGTGACATGTTTGGCCCCACCGGCCAGCGCGGCCACGGTGAAGCCGCCGGTGTAGCTGTAGCAGTTGAGCATGTGCTCGAAGTTCAACCGCCGGGCGTACTGGCTGCAGGCCAGCCGGCTGTCGCGCTGGTCCAGATAGAAGCCTGTCTTGTGACCCTGCGCGATGTCCAGGCCGAGTTGCCAGCTGTGTTCGTGCAGCACCAGCGCGGTGGGGCCGCTGCCGCGCAGCCAGCCGGTGACCTCAGGCAGGCCTTCAAGCTTGCGGCTGCTGGTGTCGGAACGCTCAAACAGGCGCGGGCAGCCGGTGAGTTCGATCAGTGCGTCAGCGATCACCTCCTTGTGGCGCTCGACACCGCAGGCGGTGAATTGGGCCACGAGTGTGTCGCCGTAGCGGTCGACGATGAGGCCGGGCACGCCGTCGGACTCGCCGTGCACCAGCCGCACACCGTCGCTTTCGATGCCCAGGCGCGTGCGCAGCGCAATGGCGCGCGCCAGCGTGGCACGCAAAAAATCAGCGTCGATGCGTTGGGTCTCGTCAAAACTCCAGGCGCGCACGCGGATGCGCGACTCGGGCGAGAACGCACCCCAGGCGAGAAACTGACCTTCGGCGCTCTCCACGCGCACGGTTTCGCCCGCATCGCCACCCCCTTTGGCGACGGCTCCGTCAAACACCCAGGGGTGGCGGCGCAGGAGGGAGCGGTCTTTGCCGGGCTTGAGGCGAATGTTTTTCATGCAGGTATTGTCGGGCCCGCACCCGGCACCCTCAGTCTTTGGGCGGCTTGGGCTTGGCGTGCGCGCGTGGGTGCGCGGCTTCGTACACCTTGGCGAGGTGTTGAAAGTCCAGCCGGGTGTAGACCTGCGTGGTGCTGATGCTGGCGTGGCCCAGCAGCTCCTGCACCGCGCGCAGGTCGCCGCTGGACTGCAGCACGTGGCTGGCAAACGAGTGGCGCAGCATGTGCGGATGCACCGGCGTGGCCAAGCCGGCCAGGCGCGAACGGCGCTTGAGACGCACGCGGATGTGTTGTGGCGTGAGGCGCTGGCCGCGCGATCCGATGAACAACGCGGCATCCTCACCCGCCCAGTGGGTGCGCTGTTCGAGCCAGCGCGCCAGCGCGGCGAGCGCGGCCTGGCCCACCGGCACGCTGCGCCGCTTGGAGCCTTTGCCCAGCACGTGTGCCTCGCCGCCCTGCGCGTCGATCCAGCCGCGGGCGCTGCCGCTGGCCGCCACGTCCAACCCCACCAGTTCACCGATGCGCAGGCCGCAGCCATACAGCAGTTCGGTGATGCAGGCGTCGCGCGCTTCCAGCGCCGGGTGATCGGCCTCTTCCACATGCGAAGCCAGCTGCACCGACTCGTCCACGCCCAGCGCCTTGGGCAGCGGCTTGCCGGCCTTGGG
Source organism: Burkholderiales bacterium (assembly GCA_003241965.1). Classification (GTDB taxonomy): domain Bacteria; phylum Pseudomonadota; class Gammaproteobacteria; order Burkholderiales; family Burkholderiaceae_C; genus Hydrogenophaga. The sequence continues at coordinate 40,165 of QBMB01000031.1, forward strand.
CGCACGCACGTCCTGCACCGGGTTGTGTCCGATCAGGCCTTGCCGCCCGAGCCACACATAGAAGCCGCGCCACCCCGAGAGGATGAGCGCGATGCCGCGCGCGCTGCGCCCGGCGCCGTGCATCTGCGCGATCCATCGGCGGATGTGGGCGTTTTGAATGTCCTTGAGGCCAATGCGGGCCTCGGCGGCGTGGGCGGCGAGCCGCTGCAGATCCAGCGTGTAGAGCACCACCGTGCGCTCGGCCAGGCGCTTCTCCACCGTCACGTGGGTCAGGTAGGCCTGCACCAGTGCGGCATCGTCACCCGCCGGGGCTTCGGTGTCGGTGCGCGCAGGCAGGTTCATGCGACCTTATTCGGGGCGCAAACGGGACAAGGCTGCACTGGTGATCTCGCCGATGCGTTCGAGGAAATCGGTGCCCATGTCGCTGGCGAAGCGCTGGTTGTCGCCGGAGGCCAGCACCAGCAAGCCGAAAGCGTGGGGCGCAATACCGGCGCGCAGCGGGATGAGCGCCAACGACGCGGCGGTCGACGGGTCGTCCAGCCAGCCTGCGGCTTCCAGCCCCGGGTTGGCACCGCAGTACGGGCGGGTGAGCGACGAGGCAAAGGCCTTCACGTCGTCGCTGGCGCCTTGGGCAAACGGCTGGTCTTCGAAGGCGGGCGCCACGCCCCAGACCTTGATGGCCACCTGCGGCACCATGAACTGGTTGGCGAGTTCGCGCACCGCCACCACCGGCAGCTCGGCGGGCTCGCGCGTGAGCAGCAGCGCGCGGGTCCAGAGCTGCAGCTTGTCGGCGATGGTGGTGTTTTCGTGGCCGTTGCGGATCATCTCGGCCGCTTTCAATTCCAGCCCCTTGATCTTCTCGCGCAACATTTCGGCCTGGCGTTCCTGCAGGCTCACCGCCCGGTGGCCGTGTGGGCTGGTGAGTTGCACGGCGGCCAGCAGGCTGGCGTGGCGCTCGAAGAAATCGGGCGTGTTGGCCAGGTAGTTGGCAATGTCGTCTTCGGTGATGGGTGGAATGCTGTTGTTGTTCATGGGTCTGTGGGTTCGGGGCTGGGTTCAGCCGATGTCGGGGATGTGAATCTCGCCTTCGAACACGGTGGTGGCCGGTCCGGTCATGAACACGGCGTTGTCGTGGTGGCGGTTGTCCTGCCATTCGATGGTGAGCACACCGCCCTGGGTGTGCACGTCGACACGCGCATCGAGCAGGCCCAGCCGGATGCCGGCCACCACCGCGGCACAGGCCCCGGTGCCGCAGGCCAGCGTCTCACCGGCGCCGCGCTCATACACCCGCAGCCTCACCTCGGTGCGGCTCACCACCTGCAGAAAACCGGCGTTGACGCGCTGGGGAAAACGCTCGTGCCGCTCGATCATGGGACCCCAGGCCTGCACCGGCGCTGTCTTCACGTCGTCCACCAGCAGCACGGCGTGAGGGTTGCCCATGGACAGCACGGCCACCGGCACATCACCCGCGTAAGGCAAGGCCAGTGGCCAGCGCTCGAAGTTGCCCATGGGCTCGGGTTGCAGACCATGGTTGTTGAAGGGCACGCGGTCCAGCGCGAACACGGGCGGCCCCATGTCCACGGTCACGCGCCCGTCGGCGTGGGCGTGCAGTTCGAGTTCGCCGTTGGCCACCTTCACACGCAGGGGATTGCGCTGGCTCAGGCCTTTGTCGTGGACGAAGCGCACGAAACACCGCGCCCCGTTGCCACAGTGTTCCACCTCGCCGCCATCGGCGTTGTGGATCGCGTATTCAAAGTCCAGCCCGGACTCCAGGGTCGAGCGCACGCTCAGGATCTGGTCGGCACCCACGCCGAAGTGGCGGTCGGCGAGAAAGCGGTACTGGGCGGCGGACAGACCAAGCCGGCCGCGCGTCTCGTCCAGCACGACGAAGTCGTTGCCGGCGCCCTGCATCTTGGTGAATCGAATGTGCATCGCTCAATTATCGGCTCTGACCCTGCGCGCGCGCGACAAGCCAGCGAGCTTCCCGCAAAATGTCCCCATGGTCCGCCCCACCCAACTCCTG
>QBMB01000032.1:0-400 GCA_003241965.1 Burkholderiales bacterium
CGGCCGTGCCCACCCCAATGCTCCCAGCCACGAGGAGGTGATCCACAGCTATTCGCAGGTTTGCCTGACCCGGGAGATACCGAAACCGCTGACGCAGAGCAGCGTGCGCGCCAATGCCGTCCTGTGGGGCGCCTGGTGCCGCTGGCTCGCTGGCCAGGCCCTGCACTGGAGCGACGCCACTGCGCCGACTGTTGAGGCATTTCTGGACGGCCCGGCGCCAAGCCTGCGCCGCCAACACCGTCCCGCGCGCAACCCCTCCAAGATGTCCAGCCTCACCCGGGTGCGCTACTTCAGCGTGCTCAAAGGCATCTACGAACACGCCGGGCGGCTGAACTGGATCGATGAGGTGCCCACCATCGACGAGCTGCAGCCCGAATACGTGGCCAAGGACGCGCAGGGC
>QBMB01000032.1:410-42144 GCA_003241965.1 Burkholderiales bacterium
CTCCCGGGGTGCTCGCCCGCCTGCAGAACACGCGCCAGCTGCAGGAAATTTTCTCGCCCACCAGCGACACCAAAAGCCACTGGCAACTGCTGCGCGACCGCGCCGCCGTGGCGCTGGTGGCCGAGTGCGGCATCACCACAGCCGAGCTGATCGACCTCCAGCTGCGCGACCTCGGCGCCGGACCCGACAACATCGTCCTGGCCATGGCCAAGGCCGCGCAGCGAGCGCTGCCAGGCAGCGAGCGAGAAGGCACGCCACCCACCCCCACCCTCAACCTGAGCAACCCGGCCATCGACAACCCGGCAGGAGCCCGTATGCCCGCCGCCCCGGTGGTGCTGACCGTGCGCCCCACCCAACCCCACAGTGAACGCGCCCTCAATGGCCGCAGCTTCGTGCTGCCGGCCCGGGTGTGCGAAGTCTTGCTCCCCTGGGTGGCGCAGCGCGAGGCCCTGCTCACGGGCATGGCCGCCAAGCACGTCCCGCTCGCTCGCCGTGAGGCCCATTTGAAGGAACACAGCCTGACCGGGCCACTGTTCCCCTCGCGCCAGTCCCGCAAAGACAAGGAGGGCAAACCGATCAGGGACCGGTTTTTCCCGATGGAGTCAGCAGCGGTGTACCTGATCTTCAAGCGCGCCTTTGCGGGGCTCGACCCCTCCACAGGTGAAGGCGTCGGGGGCAAAGCGCGCACCGCCCAGGGCACCTCGGTGATCCGCAACAGCCTCATCCAGCACTGGCTGCGCACCATGCCCGAAGAGGAGGCACAGAAGCGTGCGGGCTTCAAGACGCTGGAGGGCATGCGCGTGATCGCGCGCGCCGCCGGCATCACCACGCAAAGTCTCACCAGCCCCGATTCCAACGCCCAGGTTGAGATCGAGGGGGCAGACACCCGCATTGACAAGAAGGGGCAACCCGGCCAGAAAGCGGTACGCCGTGAAAAAGGAGAGGGCGCGTGAATCACGACGAGTTCGAAGACATCAGCCAGCCCCCGCCGCCCGGTGGCGGGCTGTTCGACCCGACCCTGCGCCCCAACGGTGCAGAGCCGCAGGCCGAGTTTGCTCCTGCACGCCCGCCTGCCAACGGGAACACTCGCCGGCAGGCGCATCGCCCCGCCCACGCCGCGCCCGCGCCCTTCGAGCCGCCCTCCAGTTTTGACGCTCACGAGTCCTTCGGCGCTGCCCCCAACGATTCCGGCACCGCCCAGCTGCGCGTGCCCCCGCACTCCGTGGAGGCCGAGTCGAGCGTGTTGGGCGGCTTGCTGCTGGACAACAGCGCCTGGGACCGGGTGGGCGACTTGCTGAGGCCCGACGACTTCTACCGCTACGAGCACCGGCTGGTGTTCGAGACGGTCGAGCACCTGGTCAACGCCTCTCAAGCGGCCGACGTGGTCACCGTGTTCGAGCGCCTGCAGAGCCTGGGCAAGGACGACAGCGCCGGCGGCCTTCAATACCTCAACTCGCTGGCCCAGTACGTGCCGTCGGCCGCCAACATCCGGCGCTACGCCGAGATCGTGCGCGAGCGCGCCATTCTGCGCCGCCTCATCTCCGCGAGCGATGAGATCGCCACCTCCGCGATGAACCCCCAAGGGCGCGACGTGGCCACGATCCTCGACGAGGCCGAGCAGAAGGTGTTTCACATCGGAGAGCAGGGCTCCCGGATGAAAGACGGCTTTCAGTCGATGCACAACCTCGTGGCCCAGCTGATCGACGATGTCTCGGCGCGCGCGGACAACCCCAGCGATGTCACGGGCGTGCCCACTGGATACATCGATCTGGACCGCATGACTTCCGGGCTGCAGGCCGGTGACCTGGTGGTGCTGGCCGCACGCCCCAGCATGGGAAAAACCGCCTTCGCCATCAATATCGCCGAGCACGTGGCGCTCAACGAGGACAAGGCGGTGGCGGTGTTTTCGATGGAGATGGGAGCGTCACAGCTGGCGCTGCGCATCGTGGGCTCGATCGGGCGCATCCACCAGAGCCACCTGCGCAGCGGCAAACTCACCGACGATGAGTGGCCGCGGTTGACCGAGGCCATCGAGCGGCTGCGCAACGTGCGTCTGCACATCGACGACAGCCCAGGCCTCAAACCCTCCGAACTCCGCGCCAACGCTCGGCGACTGGCCCGCCAGACTGGCGGACTCGGGCTGATCGTGGTCGACTACCTGCAACTCATGAGCGGCAACAACGACGGTGACAACCGCGCCTCCGAGATTGGGGAGATTTCGCGCGGTCTGAAGATGCTGGCCAAGGAACTGCAGTGCCCGGTGATCGCCTTGTCGCAGCTCAACCGGAGTGTGGAAGCGAGGGCCGACAAACGCCCCATGATGAGCGACTTGCGCGAGTCCGGCGCCATCGAGCAGGACGCCGACATCATCATGTTCATCTACCGCGATGAGTACTACACCAAGGAAGCTTGCAAAGAGCCAGGGGTTGCCGAAATCATCATCGGAAAACAGCGAAACGGCCCGACCGGGACTGTCAAGCTCGCGTTTTTGAACACGCTGACGCGCTTCGAAGGATTGTCAAGTTTGGACCCCTGAATTGCGTTCGTCAACATGCAAACTGACCCCAACTTGGAGAGCTTTCGGCAATGGCAGCGGTGATGATCATGGCGTATGACGCGCGCGGCGAAATCCGCTTCGTGGGTGATGTGCCCAAGGGGGCAGGGTGCGGCTGCTTCTGCCCCACCTGCAAGAGCCCCCTGGTGGCCAAGCAAGGCTTCGAGAACGAATGGCACTTTGCCCATGAGGCCTCGCAGGAGCGTCCTGAGTGCGCCGTTGGCGCGGAAAACCTCGCGCGAAGCCTTGGCATTGAGCACCTGCGCCATTTGCACGCACGCGGCGCGCTGGTGCTGCCGCCGTACACCACGCACGCCGGCGTGAGCACGTTGTGGCTCTCCCGATCGGAGCCCGTGACATGGGAAGCTCAGCTGGTGGGCCCACTCACATGGCGCGATGCGCCGGGCAAGGCCCAGCCGGTGGCCACCGGGATGCTCGACACGGGCGCGCCGATGGCATTCTTCGTCCAGGTGGGCGCTGCGTCCAGCCCCTCCCTGGAGGATCTGCCCGAAGACTGCGCCTACGCCACGCTGCTCGTGGTCCCATCGTGGCCACGCGGCACCCGAACGCGCCAGGAGGCGATGGCCGCGCTCACGCAGACCGCCCAATTCCAATGGGGCTACCAGCCCGACACGTTTGGCATGCGCGCGACGGCCCAGCGCGAGATCGAGGCGATGGAGCAGCAGGCGCGCGGGCGCGCGGCCGAGTTCGAACGCCAGCGCTCGCTCGCAGCAGGCAGGCGTTGGGCGAACATCGCCAAGGCCATGAACCAGAACGCGGCCGCTGCCCCGCATGGTGGCGGGCACCACGATGCGCTCTCGCCCGTGCTCAACGGCACAGCTGCAGCGCCAGCCGCGGTGCGAGGCCAGGCGAAGGCCGACCCAGAAGCCCGCTTTGCCCAGTACCCGGGGCACGCGCCAGGCTGCAACTTCCAGTTCTTTCGCCTCGGACCCGATGAGGCGTGGGTTTTCTACGAACTGGACAAAGAGTTCGTCACGCAGCGCGGCATGGCGCCTGCCGCCGACAAACCACAGAAGGTCTGGGGCATTGCGCCGGCGCACGGACACACCGAGGGCTGGGATGAGTGTCTGCCGCCCAGCGTGGGCAAGGGGGACCTCGACGCCGGCATCTACTGGGTGCGAGACCTCATGTCCGCAGTCAGCTTCCTGAGCCCACGTTCCAAGGCGTCCAGCACGGGCCACGATCCAGCCGAGTTCCAGGATCTGTAGCGGGCACGGGGACTGGACCGGCGTGCTCAACTGGTCGCCATCGCTGGCGCCGATCGCAGCCAGCACATAAACTTTCGCCACCTTTCGCAATTGCGACTGCCGCATGCCCTGTGCATGCATTCAACGTCCTGACGGGAACATCCCGTTGGGGGTGCTCCTTGTCAGGTTTCAACAACCTCAAGGAGTACAAAAAAATGGGATATCTAGAAATCCTTGTGGCACTCGCGCCGGGAATGCTCACTGCTGTCCTGGGTCTGGTGGTGACGCTGTGGGAGCCGATGAAAGTGCGGCTCAAGGAGTACCGTGAAGTCCCCGAGATGGTGGAGCGTGTGCGAGAAATCGCCCACGACCTGTCGCTGCTGGGCTCTGGTGCTGCTGCCTACGTCGGTTACCGCGACGAGGACATCGTTCTCATCGCTTTCACCTTCGCATGGTTTGTCGCTTTTTCGACAATCGCAAACAGAGCTGCCCTTTGGGCCACAGAGCTACGTGAACGCGATGAGGTGAAGGCACATCGAAAGATGGCTGGAACGGTGCGAAGCATTGCTCGTGACGTCGTCCGCGCAGAGCTTGAGCGAAGCAAGAAGGACATTTAGAAATGAATGGCCTCACGCGAAGCACAAGCCGTTGCGTTTCGTGGGGCTCGCCCTACAATCAGGACATCAACATGCAGCACATACTGAACACGATCATGTCAACCGCCGATCTGCTCAAAATCATCATGCTCGTAGGCATCATCTTCGCCTTCTTGTTCAGCCGGTGGCTGAGCAAGCAAACCGCCATCCTGGCCGAAGAAAATCGCCGCGCGCATCAGAAGTTTGACTATCTGGAAGATCGTTCGACACCCCCTGGGCGCCGCGCGAGAGCTGACGCTTAACCACCCGCAACAGAGCCGCAATAGCTCAAACCCAAAACGCCCTCAGCTACCAGCTGAGGGCGTTTTGCTTTGTGCGTCCGACTGCGAGAAGCAACTTCTCACCGGCTCGCCACCGTCAACCGCCAAGTGCGCAGTCCAGCTGAAACGCCGAGAAGCAACGGTGAGCGCAAGCTCGGCTAGGATGGCAATCGCTGAGCACGGACAGGGTTTGCGCTCACGCTTCGACCACGACCGCACTGCACCGGACCTTCAAAATGGGCCTCTTTTCCCTCTTCCGCTCGAAAGATCCAGACAAAGTCGCCAGTGAGCTGGTTGCCTCAGCGCTCGTTCTCGAACTCGGTCCTGAGGAACATCGCTGGGTCAAGGTGCTGGGTGTTGAAGTACAAAGGTACATTGCCGAGCGAAACGCACTCAGGGTTGGGATGACGCAGGCGGGGGTGACGCTCTCCATTGGAGACGTCAAACACATGACCTCACCCAAGTACAAGCTGGAGCTGGCCGTGGAACGCAAGTTTGAGCAGTACTTCATGGCCATGCCCAATGTCACGCCGGATGAGGGCCGCGGTTTCTATCGGGCTTTGAGCAGCCGTTACATCGTGCGTCCACCCGCCGAGATGGTGGGAATCTTCCACTTCTACTTGCTCAACCCGGGCGCCTGGCGCGACCACGACATTCAAAGCACACCCGACTACGGTGTTCCCGAGGGCTTTCAGTCGTTCGTACACGCTCTCATGAGGCAACCACTGAAGAACGGCCTGGACAGGGCAAATGAACTGGGCGAGTAGGGCTCGCTCACCCGGTCTGCCGCGTTGAGTCGCCTGAGGTGGTCGGCATCGCTTGCACCACAGCACCGGTACCACGACACTTCGTCCACCTCTCGCTTCATGCGAAAGCTGCGTGCCTCATGCACGCCAAATCACTTCCTGCCACCGGGCCCAGTCCCGGTGGGGATTGAGGCCCTCACCCGAGAACCTCAAATGGAAATCCACAAGATGCTGTGCCTGAGCACGGCGCACCTGACCTTTTCGACGCGGACTTTGCTCGAACAGGACGAACTGCCGGGCTCGATCTTCTTCCCGAAGGACATCCACGGCTGGTTCATGCATGTGCCTGAACAGCAGCTGCTGCAGGACACACTGGTCGATGCACCAACGGACGTGCGCGACTGCCTGACGCTCGCCTGCACACGAGGCTTCCAGTGGCTCATGTTCGATTCGGACGGCCCGACGATGGATGAGTTGCCGATGTACGAGGAGATCAACCTCAACGCGGCCGCCACCGAGGCGTTGGACCGCATGACCATGGGCTACGTGTCCAAGGTGCTCCTGCAGCCACTCCCGCAAGTGTGATCCACACAACTATGCGCAAACCACAGTTGTGACATATGCACGGCAAAAGCAAGGTGTCAGGGGGTCAACAATGGATCAACCCATCGTTGTCACCCCCGAAGAGATGGTGAAGGCACTTTTCAGTTGTGCAGGCGATGCGCCGACCCATACAATGAAGGCTACCTTGGTGCTCGCACCATTTGTCGTCTTCATGACGACCACAACCAATTGGGTCTCGCTTGCGAGATCGGCTACCTGAAACAGCTGTAGTCCAACATGTGCATCACTGCTGTTCGCAGCCTTGATGCCGACAAGAACCACGCTGGAGTAATCCAGTGTGGCTCTGTCACCTGGTCATGGGTCTCTCGTGGCCGGTGCGCGTCGTTCCTTGTGTGTTTTCTGAAGAGAACGCAGAAGGGGCGACGTGCCCGGAAACAAACTAGGAGAGTCCCATGACCAAGTCGAAAGCCCCCCAGATTCATGAACCTCTGGCCACGTCCACGCTGATCCAGGCTGGCGTTCCAGTCCAGCATGTGCTTTGGTTCAACCGCCTGAGCCCGCGTGCAAAAATGCAAGCGTTGGCAACGGAGCGGGGAGAGCAGGTCTTGAACAAGGTTCGCCAGTTCATGAACGGCCCGAACCGCCTGAACCAAAATGCCATGGCCGTCTGAGACCATGTTTCCAAGAGCCCCTTCGTCGCAAACGGAGGGGCTTTTCCTTTTTGGGTTTCTGGAGCGAGCGTGCGCGCAGGTGATGGAGGCTGATGGTCCGACGCGGGTAGCACCTTCACCACATCGTGTGGAGTCACGCGCGGCTTTGTTGCTAGACTTCAATGCGCGCGTTTGAGCGAAGACGCAAACATTGCCTGAGGTCCCCATGCCACTCTTGAGACAAAGCCTCGTTCTCGCGTTCGCCAGCTGGGGAATCCTATCGGTATCCCATGCACAGGATGGCTTTCAGTGCGTTGATCCGAAGAACATGTCAGTGCGGTATCAGGCCCAGCCCTGCACATCGCCCCATATGACTCGACCAGCATGGCGATCCGCGGAGAACCCTAGCGGTTGGACTACCAACCCTCCGACATCCGGTTCGGCCCAAGCTACCGCATCCTCGGCACGAGACGGGCTAACCAAGAACCAAAGCGATCTCCTCAACAGAGGTGTCAGCGGAGCCGTTGGAGCTGCTGGAGTCCTGCTGTTGCTCCTCCTGCTCGGTTGGGTTGTGCGCGGCGTCTTTCGTATGGGCAGGAGTGTTGCCGGGAAGACTGCGGAGATTGCGGCCAAGGCTACGCCGGAAGAGCTGGCTAAGGCCGCTGGGTCTGTAGCGGGTCTTGCGGAGCGGCGGGCCCGGAAGCTACGCGATGCGTTCAATCAAGGTCGAGAAGTCAACAACAAAAAACAGTGATGAGGCGCTCCGGCACGGTGCCTGCCAAGTTCGTTGGGCCTGCACCCAACCGAAGCGGCAACTTGCAACTCGATGACCTTCCTACGGCCAAGATCCAGCGCACCAGTTAAAGCACTTCAATGCCATTTTCCATGTACGGCCCAGAGGCCGAAAATCTCATCGACGGGCGATCAGAGGAAGCCTTTGCGAAGGTTCTGCGAGGCGACATCGATCCCTTCTGTACGACCATAGAGGTGGACCTTAGCTACATGGCGCTCGCCGAATGCGAAACCAAGCTCAACGCGTTGATGTCCACCTATCCAGCCTTACCTCTTGCGCTCGTGGATGGCCCCACGCCCGAACTGAAGTTGGCTTCGATGGTTGTTGAAGCGGAGCGACAAGATGGACGGGTTGAGCCGATTTTCCCGTACTACGTCATGTTCAAGAGTTATGGGGGGCGAGTGTTTTGGTGGGCAAACACCCCTCAAGGCCGCTCGGTGCTTCGCGTAGACGTCCCTCAGTTCGACATATTCAAAGCAAAACATGGGTACAGCCCGATAGGTCATCACGTCAACGGGACAAACGTCCTACTTTATGGCCCAACTATTCCAGACACCACTCATCTCGGCACTCCCCTGACACGTTGGGCCAAGGTTTTCGACGAATTTGCAATGGAGGATCCCAACGATTTCCGAGAGCAACCGTTCCCACGACGGGTTCGTATGTGGCGGGAAGCTGCAGTGAACAGGAGGCGGAAGCTTCCCCCGTCCATCGCAGTGCAGCCAGATGACTTTCGTGGTGTTCCCACGCTTGACGGGCCCAGAGACACCGAGACTTTGAAGCAACTCGATCGTCTCCAAGCCAGTAGGTATGACGGATGTCGAAAGGCAACCGAGCAGCTGGCCGAAGATGCGCAGGTTTGGCTGGCAAAGCTGTTTGCCGAATATGGTGGTCTCTATTCCAATGAGCGCAACCGTCTACGCCTGTGTGCGTGGGTGAGCTTTTCCGTGGGGGCAACGGTAGTGGTTGCGTATTTCGGGCTTCCTGGACACCAAGTTCGACACCGTTGACATAGAGTTCGGCACCGCAGTCAACGAACTTCACCGGCCACCATGTCGAGAACTCCACGAGGCACACCGATTGCTTGACGAGACTGGCGATACGTATGCGGCCGGCGATCCCATCTTGATGGGTAGCTGACCCCCAGCTCCAAGGCTAGACTTCGGGAATCGGCCAAAAGCAGCCAAAGGCGCCGTGGGCTGACCGACCGCTTCCCCCTGCTATGCAGACAATTGTTGTCTGACTGCTCACTTCACAGCGGCCATCGGAGGCGCTTGGGCTTGTTCGCTTTTGAGATGACGTGGATCTCCTACTACCCTACGCGTGGGTTACTACGGATCCCGCCTCCGGCGAACACTCTGGTGCCATGGCTTCCAGCGTCTGCACTACCTCACGGATCCTTAACGGCTTGAGCAGCAATCGAAAGACCGCCAACTCTTTCAGTCTCAAAGCCAGTGCGCCGCCGCAGGCAGTTGCCGTCACCACCACCGGAATGCTCGCGCTGCTGGGAAACTCCCCCGCCCGCAGGCGGATGAGCAAGTCCAGCGCCGCGTCATTGTCCTCCAGCGATAGCACGAGCGCATCAACAGCCGTGTTCATCAGCACTTGTGTCCCTATAGGAATGCTCGCCGCCTGATGCACCTGAGCGAGGTGGAGTTCTCGCACTACAGCGGCCACCGTGCTGCGAAATACGCCATAGGGCTCCACCACTAGCATGGTGGTCTGGGTACTTGCATTGCTCAATTGCCTCATGACACAACCTCACGACGCTGCAACTCTTCCGTTACCAAGGCGCGCAAGGCGCCCAGAATAGCCAGGTCGGTTCGATCCATCTGCCGTGGCTGCGTATCCATGATGCACAGCGTACCGACGAGTTCACCATTCGGAAGACTCAGTGGCGCACCAGCGTAAAAGCATATATGCGGTTCGCCAGTGACCAGCGGGTTGTCGGCGAAACGGGGGTCGCGGCGTGCATCGGGGACCACCATAGTCGCGGGTGCCATGATGGCGTGGCCACAGAACGACACATCCCGGCTCGTTTCACACACGGTCAATCCCACTCGGGCCTTGAACCACTGTCGGTCCTCATCCACGAGCGACACAACCGCAATGGGCACATTGAATTCAGAAGCCGCGAACGCGGCAATGCGGTCAAACCGCTCCTCGGGCGGCGTATCGAGAAGCAACAAGGAACGCAACGCTCGCAGTCGCTCCACTTCGTTCCCTGGTCTGGGTGCGTTCATCATGGTCTATTTCCTTCTCGCAGAGTCTTCCGCCAACGATTTCTTGATGGCGGCCGTGTTCGGGCATCGGGCATGCCACCGAGGTAAGTCAATATCGACACGAAGGCGTAAAACGTGAGGAACGCCGCTTCCCGAAGACGATGTTTTGCCTGCCGGGCTGACCACCTGCTTGGTAAGCGTTGCGCATAGATTCATCGCGTGACGATCTGTCAAGTTTCGTGACGGATAGATCCTAGAAAGACATGGGTTGAACCACACACTGCCTTGTTGATCAAACAATGTTTATCATCTCCTGGCCATCCTTGACTGTGGCTATGGCTGGTCACATTTGAAGGTGTTCCATTACGGAAAAGCGATGAAGTTTCCAGTCCCTGACAACGAACAACGAAGAGTTCAGACGCTGCGCGATCTGCAGGTGCTGGATTCCCTGCCTAGTCCGGTGTTCGACAGCATCACCGAGTTGGCTGCGAGCATCTGCGGGACCGAGATTGCCTTCATTTCTCTGGTGGACGCAGAGCGGCAGTGGTTCAAGTCCCGCCTGGGATTTGAGCTGAGCGAGACTACCCGTGACGAGGCCTTTTGTTCACACACCATCATGGATACAGGGTCTGTATTGGTGGTCAATGACGCAACCCGGGACCCGCGCTTCGCGCAACTTCCCCTGGTGAGCAACGGTAGCGTGCGCTTTTACGCGGGCGCTCCCATCTCCACCGCCAGCGGTCACGCTCTGGGCGCGGTGTGTGTGCTGGGTCAAGAGAAGATGTTCTTGTCCGAAGTCCAAACGCGCCAGTTGCAGCATCTTGCAAAGCTCACTATGGGCTTGATCGAACACGAGGCGCTGCGCAGACGCGAGGCGCACAGGATCCTGGATTTGGTTCGCACGAATGAGCGGATCATCCGAAACGTGCTGGACGTAGGTCGCGAGATGGCCGCATTCATCGACCCGCAGCACCGCTACCTCTATGTCAATCCAGCTTTTGAGCGGTACTGGATTCAGTCGCAGGAGGCTCTTTTGGGCACATCTGTACAGGATTTGGTGGGGGAACGGCTGTACCGTGAGGTGAGCCAAGTCGGTATTAACCAGGCGCTCAGTGGTCACGAATCGCTGCTCACGTTTGAGTACAGATTCCCTGGCACAGGCTTGCGCCGCATGGAGCTGCTCCATATCCCCGCACTCAACGATGAGGGGCGAGTGCATGGGGTGGTTGAGCGTCATCGCGACGTGACGGAGCTTGCCAAGCAGGCCGACCTTCTGCGCGGCCATGCGGCAGAACTGGAAGTCCGGCGGGTCTCGCAGGATCGGTATCTCCACGCCATTTCACACGAGTTGAAGCAACCGGTGAATGCGATCAACAACGCTACGCCAGTGTTGGTGGCCAAGTTGGATGGCACGCTCCCTGCGTTGGAGAGGAAATGTTTGACCTACATCGAGCGCGGCGGCCGCCGCCTGGCACGCTTGCTGGAGGACATGCGCCTGGTTGGAGAGTTGGACGCACGCACACTGGCGGTAGCTCCCCACAACGTCCGCGCGCTGTTAGAAGAGAGTTTGATGCAACTGCGTGATGAAGTGGAGCAGCGTCAGGCGACGGTGGATATTCAGGTCAATGGCGTTCTGTCGGTTGATGCGCCGGTGTTTGAACTGGCTGTTCGCTGCCTACTTGAGTATTCTTTGTGGTCCTCAGCCAAAACGCCCGCCCAACTGTTGGTGCGGTTAAGCAAGGAGGAAGGCCAATCACGGCTGGAGATTGTCGACCTCGGCACAGCGAACGCTCTTCCAGTCATCGAGTCTGGACGCGCAGATCAACAATCCACCGCTTTGCCCCCATCCACGCTGTCGGTCGCGCGGCAAGTCGCAGTCCTGCACGGGGGCGCGCTGCTGGATGAGCCCACTCCTCAGGGATGGCGGTGCCTGGCTTTGGTGATACCGCAAGAGGACAGTCATGCACTTTGAACGCGTCATCTTGATTGACGACAACGAAACGGACAACTTCTTCCACCGTCTTGCTCTTACCAAGGCTGGTTTCGAGGGTGACGTGCGCTCGTTCGAGCGCCCAGAGGAGGGGCTGGCTTTCCTGTTGATGGACCAGATCCAGGTGCCCACCTGCGTGTTCCTGGACATCAACATGCCGTCACTCACCGGGTTTGACGTTGCTCAAGCACTCATGGACGGATTGCATCCGTTGTCGGAGTTCAGATTGTTTATGCTGACATCCTCTAACTGGACAGATGATCGCCGTCGAGCAGAGACCATCCCGTTGATTCAGGGATTTATGGTCAAACCCTTGACGGCGGAAAACGCAGCTGGATTACTTGCTTCGCGTCGAGAAATAGACTGACGCGCCCCAGGACGCTTCAAGACACGGCTTCTGGCAAATCACCCTAACGTTGATCGGGTGATCTGCCAATGGGAGTACATCCAAAACGGTCGCCGCAAAAGCGCCGCTTGCGCGCCTCAACTGCGTCTATCAAGAACCACTGCAGCGCCCCCGAAAACCGGCACTTCATTTCTGCTCCTTACAGTCCGGGTGGCAGCGTACCGCGGCATGGACTTTGAACTCGTCATTTCGTCCCAACGTCTGCAAATGTTGCAGTCTCGCCATGCGCGTTGCAAGCTGACCGACTGCAAAGGGCCCATTGCTGACTATCACCCGGCGAAAGTGAACGTCGGTCGAGCAACGATAGCTGTCAATGAACGTAGGTCAGCGGATGTACCCTGTTCAGCAATTATTCGAAGAACAACCCATGGGGCATCCACAAAACGGAGGTCAGCTTTTGAAGGTGTTGCTGAAGTTCGATGAAGGCTGAAGGTAGAGTTCGTTTCACGGCGATCGCCTTTTCGCCGCAACGCACAACATAACCATCATGAAAGCAGCGGCCAGGCGCTGAATTGAGCCAATCTTATTGCGCGCCCTCGGAGCCTTCGTTACTTGCTTCATGTTGAAGACAAAGGTTCCATCAATACCATTAAATAGCGCCCTGTCACAAGGTCTCGGCTTACGTTGGCCAGCAAAGACTGGCCAAAACCATCTTTCGAAAGAAACTGCAATTGGCATGTCTTTGGCGCTAAGCCCTTGCGTGCAAGGCAGACCAAACTCTCCAATTGCTCGCATCCATGCTGCGTCAACAACCGGTCAAAAGGCCGCCCTACCAACTGAGCGCGCTTGACCCCAAGAAGTCTCTCCCCCGCGATGTTGACCTCGTGTACCAACGTCGCCGCATCCATGCTGAGGTAACCGGCGGGCGCGCGCTCGAACAGACATGCCTGCCGGGTGAGCGCAGTCTCAAGTTCATCCCGGGAGTTTTGAAGTTCTTCGAACTGCATGTCCAGCTCCACCTGATGCACCTGAAGTTCGTGCACCAAGGCCAGCGCATCCCTGGCGGTCGCAGGGGAGGACGCGAGATGCAGCAACGCGGCCATGGCCTCCACTGCACCGGTTCGTTGGGTACGAGCACCAGCGGTCAATTGCGAGACCGCCCGCAGCCGCAAATTGGACTTTTCGTCGGGATCTTCAGCATCGTGCACGGACATATTCCTGAATGGGGTGACTGCAACTCTGGCGTTAAACCTCAGCGCTGGCGCAAACGGGACTCCAGATCTTTCGCTGCGGTGATGTCGATCAACGTGATGACAACGCCCTCGATCATATTGGCCAAAGTTCTGTAGGGCTTGATGCGAACCAGGTACCAGAGGCCATCGGTGGTCGTGATTTCCTTCTCGATGAAGGTCAATGTTCTGAGCGTCGTCCGGGCATCGTCATGCAGATCAGGGTAGTTCAGCGTGGTGGCCAGGTCGGTCAAGGGGCGACCGATGTCGCCTTCGCGCAGGTGCACGATGCGAGTGATCTGGTCGGTGAACCGCCTCACATTCAGGGCACTGTCCAGAAAGAGCGTTGCAATGTCAGTGCTGTTGAGCAAATTCTGCATGTCGCTCTGGGCCAGTGCGAGGTCGTCAAGCTTGGTTTGTAGCTCCTGATTCAGCGTCTGCAGTTCCTCGTTCATCGACTGAGACTCTTCCTTCGAAGTGGTCAGTTCCTCGTTAGCCGACTGCAACTCTTCGTTGGTTGATTGCAGCTCTTCGTTGGAAGCCTGTAGCTCTTCAGCAGAGGCGCCCATTTCCTGGCGCAAGGCAAGAATCTCATCCTTGCAGCGCTGCAGCTCCTCATGCATTTCCTGGTCCACTTCCCCGTTGACCCTGCGAGGCCTGCGTTTGGCGGGGAGCGATCTGTTCGAAGCCCGAAACACGATCATCACCAACCCGGCAAGCGCCTTGGGTTCCTGCATCAGCTTCACCTTCACGTCCAACGAAGCCTGTGCGTTGTCTTCGCTCAAGCGCAGTCCACTCAGTTCAACGGTGCCCCTCTCCTGAATGGCCTGGCGCATGGCCGCCGCGATCTGCGTGCGAATGGTGGGGCGCAACATGACATGGACGTTCCAGTTCGCCTTGCCCGATGCGGGTTCAAGGTAGTTGCCCACGCTGCCATTGATGAAGACCACATCGCCTTGTTCGGTGGCAAGGACCGCTGCGGGGGAGAACTCATGAAGCAGCGCTTGTTCAGCGTGCGCCTGCAGGTTGGCAGGTGTGGTGGCCGACGAAGACACTTGGGATTCCTTGGTGGGGCGCCTGATGGGAGAGCGTTGGCTGATGGGAAAGTCTACCGATCCCGCGCTGCGTGCACTGCCGTTGCGCCAGTAAAGGCGCGATTTCACGCTCAGCGGCGTGAACAGGGCCTGGGCGTTGCCGATGGTCTCGGAGCCTCCCAGCAGCAGCGCCCCCTCTGGCCGCAGGCTGTAGCTGAACAGGGGCAGGAGCCGCCGTTGTAGCGCTGCATTGAAGTAGATCATCAAGTTGCGACAGGACAAGAGATCGAGTCTGGTGAAAGGTGGGTCCAATATGACGTCGTGCTGCGCGAACAACACCATCTCACGAATCTGTTTGTCGATGACAAAGCCGTTGCCTTGCGGTGTGAAAAAACGGGCAAGTCGTTTCGGGTCCATGTCATCGACAATCTTGGCCGGATAGTGGCCCCGGCGAGCAACCGTGATCGCGTCGGCGCTCAGGTCACTGGCGAAAATCTGCATCGAGCGGTGTTCGCTTTCTGGCAGTTCGGAGACAACTTCCTTGAAGATCATGGCCAGGGAATAGGCCTCCTCACCGGTGGAGCAACCGACAACCCAGGCGCGCAAACGCGCGTCCTGAGCACTCCGCGCAATCAGCGCGGGCATCACCTCTTCCTTGAGCTCTTTCCACACCAGCGGATCTCGAAAAAAACTGGTCACCCCGATCAGCATTTCTTTGAACAGCAGGTCCAGTTCCTGCGGGTTGTTACGCACGAACTGCGCATAGGCGGCTTGTGTTGTAAGACCATGAACCCCAAGGCGACGCTCGATGCGCCGGCTCAGCGTGCTGGGTTTGTAGTCTGAGAGGTCGTGTTTGCTGCGCTGACGCAGCAAAGCGAGAATGGAAGCGAGGGCGAGCTCGTTATCCCCGCCGCCTTCGCCGTCTTGCAAAGCGGTGTCCTTGACAAGGGTGACGCGAATGATGTGCGCGGGGAGTTCGGACGCCACGTCCACGATGTCCACGCAGCCGGTGGCAATGGCGTTTTTGGGCATGGAGTCGAACTGTGCCGACTCGGGTGATTGCACGAGCGTCAGGCCGCCTTGGGCCTTGATGGCCTGCAGACCCAGTGAACCGTCCGAACCCATACCGGACAGCACCACGCCGATGGCGCTTTCTCCCTGGTCGCGAGCGAGTGAGGAAAAAAGCAAATCGACAGGCAGCCGCAAGCCACGTGGTTGTACGGGCGGTGCCAGGCGCAAGACACCATCCACCACCGTCAGGTCCTTGTTGGGAGGAATGACATAAACAACATTGCGTTCCAGACCCATGCCCTCGGCGGCTTCGACCACCCGCATGTGGGTTGAACGCTGAAGGAGCTCGACCAGCAAAGCCTTGCGTGTGGGATCGAGATGTTGAACGACCACGTAAGAGAGGCCGCTGCCCTCTGGAACCTCACTCAAAAACTGCTCGATGGCAACCAAGCCACCCGCCGAGGCACCCAAGCCCACAGTGCGATTGGCGCTCTGAGTCTTGCGGCTTGCACCTCTATTCTGCTTGGCATTCATGGCGAATTATCACGAGAGATCATGGCGATATCCCTCGTCTGTCGACGAATATCACTGCAGGGTTATCTGCCGCGAGTGAGTTGCAAGGTTGCGCAGACCCGCGGGCGGATCAGACCAATATCGGCTGGGGTAGCAGGCGGTCGTACTCGTTCTTCACCACGTGGTAGCACTCGCAGGTGCGTTGCTCCAGGCCCGGGCGGTCTAGCACCGTTATGTGGCCGCGCGCATATCGAATTAGGCCTGCTGCCTGCAGCTTCAGCGCGGCTTCTGTCACACCCTCACGGCGCACACCGAGCATGTTAGAGATCAACTCCTGTGTCATCACCAGCTCGTTGCCGCTCAGGCGGTCCAGGCTGAGCAACAGCCAGCGGCACAGTTGCTGGTCCAGCGAATGGTGCCGGTTGCACGCCGCCGTTTGACACATCTGCGTAATGAGCGCCTGGGTGTAGTGCAGCATCTGGGGCACCACGACGCCAGAACACTCGAGATCGGCCTTGATGACGTCGGCGCGAATCCGGTAGCCCATGCCCGCACTCTGCACAACGGCGCGGCTGAGAGTCGAGTCCCCACCGAGGAAGAAGCTGATGCCCACCACGCCTTCAATTCCGATCACGGCGATCTCCGCTGACGAGCCATTCTCCATGATGTTGAGAAGAGACACGATAGCGGTGGTTGGGAAGTACGCGTAGTGCATCTGCACGCCAGATTCATGAATGACCTTGCCCAAAGGCAAGGCGACATGCTCCAGATGCGGCATCCAGCGCTCCCACACCGCGTCTGGCAGTGAAGCGAGCAATCGGTTGTGGCGCGGGTCGTCGAGATCGGTCAATTGGATTTCTCTTTGTTGCCTGTGCTCGCCAAATGCGCCCCAGTACTTCACTTGTACACCTTTAATCTGCACAAAGATACGACCCACTATCCAATCGACGCAGGTTGATGATTCATATTGGTTTCGGCGTCTGGGTGGGTTGCCGAACAGACGCGTGATGTTCAGCGGCGCAGGCTCTGCAAGCGCAGATCCAGGGTTTTTATTGCCTCAAAGAACAACATCTGTCCAAGAGGGCCTCCAGTTGTTAACCACCGCCGACCTCAGTCAGAAACGACTGTGCCTTCTTGCGCGAAACCCAGCAGCGCTTCCTGCCAAAGTAAGCATATGCCGAGCGCGATTCAGCGCGAGCTTGAGAAACTGCGCACTGTCGATCGCATCGTCATGAGCGACGACATGCAAGCAGCCATGGCCGCCCTGCATCTGCGTGCAGAGGCAATCTTGAAAGAGCGGCAGGAACTAGTTCCCGATGCTTCCACAGACGCCAAGCGATTGCTGCACGAGCTCCAGGTACATCACATCGAGCTTGAACTGCAAAATGAAGAACTGATCGCACGTCGCGATGAGGTGGAAGAAGGCTTGAAGCGCTACACCGACCTGTACGAATTTGCGCCAGTTGCTTATGTCTCTTTGACAGCAGATGGAACGCTGAAGCAAACCAACGCCGCTGGCGAGCGGTTGCTGGGCAACCCGCGGGCAGCACTCGAGGGCAAGCGCCTTGTATTGCTCGTTGTCGAGGACGACCGGCGAGCTCTGGAGAGTTGGCTGGAGCATCTTTTCATGGGAGGCGAACCTCCGCCTTGCGAGCTCCGCTTGCCCGCGGCGGGTCCTCCCGACGGCGCTGTGCTTACGGTGCAGATCGATGCCAAGCTCAGCGCCAGCGGTCGTCACTGCTGCGCAGTTTTGATCGATGTGACAGAGCGGCTCGCTTCCGAGAAGGCGCTGAAGGCTCTCGAATTTCAGTTGTACGAGTCGCAGAAGATGGAAGCCATTGGCACACTGGCCGGCGGCATTGCGCACGACTTCAACAACATTCTTGCCGCCATCCTCGGCAATGTTGTGTTGGCCCAGCAAGACGTCGGCGAAGAGCACGCGGCATCCGTATCGCTGGCGCAGATCCGGCAGGCCAGTGTCCGGGCCCGAAGTCTTGTGCAGCAGATACTGACTTTCAGCCGGCGATCGTCAGCCTCGGCGGCTCTCGTTGATCTGAAGAAGTCGATCCATGAGACGCTGGCCCTGCTGGGAGCAACTCTGCCCGCAAGTGTGCAACTGCGCGTATCACTGTGCGAGGAGCGGTTGACCGTGTTGGGCGACGAGACAGGAGTGCAACAGGTGGTGATGAACTTGTGCACCAACGCGTGGCAGGCGCTTTATTCCGAAGGGGGTTATATCGAACTGCAGTTGGATGCTCCGCTACCGGCTGTGAGTCTTGAGTCTCAGGTCCCTTTCGGCCTTGCAGCTGGACGACACGCCAGGTTGCGTGTGCGAGACAACGGTTGCGGCATGGATGTGGGGACTCAGGCTCGCGTGCTCGAACCATTCTTCACCACTAAAGCCATGGGCAGAAGCACTGGGCTCGGTCTGTCGGTGGTGCACGGCATCGTCACGTCGATGGGCGGCTTACTCCGTTTGCACAGCAATCCGAGACAGGGCAGCAGCTTTGAGGTCTGGCTTCCCCTGGCAGAAACTACTACAACCGACAGTGTTGTTCCAAGTTGAGCCATTGAGAGTGACAGGCTCCCGGTGGCGCGCCATGGTATGCCTGCAGGCACATCAAGCGCGGTGCGCGGATTGGGTCTGACTCTGTTTCCGATAGCCTTGGAGCAGCCGGTTGTGGAGGTGTAGCTGCCGTACAGCGCCATCTGCCGAGGGCTTTTTGTGGAAACGCCGAAGCTGTCAGGGCACCGATTATGAAAGATCGCAACCAGTATTTACCGTAAGGTGGAGGGCTCGAGGCGGACGACTGCTTGTGGCCGATTGCCGAAGTCTAGCCGGCCTCGCACCCGCTCGACCAACCTACATGGAAAGTAGGAGCCGCAGACTCGATGTCTAGCTGCAGCCCCGATGGCCAGGTCAAATTCCCCCACCCTTGGCCACCCCAAATTCCCCCAGGCAGGACGGTCGGATTATGACGACTCGGGTGTGACGGCGATGCGTGCAGCGGCCTCCTTGAGGCGGAAGCTCTTGCCCTCGAACTCCAGCATCGCGCAGCGGTGCATGAGCCGATCCAGGATGGTGCTGGCCATGGTGGCGTCGCCGAGGTATTTGCCCCAGTCCTGCACCACGCGGTTGGACGTGATGAGAACAGCGCGGCGCAGCTTGTAGCGCTGGTTCACGATGGCCTGCAGGACTTCAGCGGCATGCTCGCTGATGCGTCTGGCCAGGAACAGGTCATCGAGGACGAGCAGGTCCGGCGCGACCCAGTCCTTGAGCAGCTCGGTGCGCTCTGCCGTAGTGGCCAGCGCGTAACGGGCGAACTCGGTGTCGGCTTCCAGGTAACGCACGTCATAGCCCTGCAGCGTTGCCTGGTAGGCCACCGCCTTGGCCACATGGCTCTTGCCGGTGCCCGGCTTGCCGATGATCAGCGCGTTGGCCCCCTCGCCGATGAACTTCAGGGTGTGCAACTCGAAGCAGGCGCTACGCGGCAGCTTCGGGTTGAAACGCCAGTCGAAGTCAGCCAGCGAGGGGCGCTCATCCAGACCCGAGCGCTTGAAGCGGCGCTCGGTCAGGCGAGAGCGCCGGCGGTCCAGCTCGTCTTGCAGCATGGCGGCGAAGGTCTCCAGGAAAGGCTGCTGGGCGGCCTGGGCCTGCATCACGCGGGTGGACAGGGTCTCGGCGATGCCGGACAGGCGCAGCTCGCGCAGCGCGCGTTCGATCTCGATCATGTTCATGGCTGAACTCCCGGTGCGTTGGTGGTGTTGTTGGTGGTGGTGGTGGTGGTGTTTGCCGTGGCGGCGGCGAGCGCGAAGAGATCGCTGTACTCCTCAGCGTCTCGGATGAGCTCATGCTGCTGCGTCAGCGCGTGGGCACCGGCGGCGGGTGCTTCGCCGCAGGCAGCCTCGATGGCCGCCATCGCCTGGGCAAAGAGGGCTTCGGTCAGCGCCAGCACGCGCTTGTAGCTGTAGACCCCTTGCTCCAGGGCCTGGGCGCAGGCGGCATTGATGCAGTGCGCCGGGTAACGGCGCATGAGTCCCACAATGCCCCAGAGCTTGCGCTGCCCGACACGACCCTCGATGGCAAAGAGCAGCTCACACAGCCGGCTGGCGTGCTCACCAATCTCGCCGGCCTGACGCAGGATCAGGCGGGTCTCGCGAGACGGATTGAACACCCGCTCCTCCATGGGCAGAATCACCGTGCCGGGACGCTCGGCCTTGGCGTGGGTGCGCAGCAAGGCACGTGTGTGCATGTCACGAATCTCGATGCGCTGGGCGTAGATGCGCACCAACACCTTGGAGCCGATGGGCGCCGGGCGGGCGGCGTAGCTGCTGTGATCCACCCGCACACAGCTGTCGTCGCAGACGGTGCGCACCGCCTCGTCGAAATACTGCACGCCCAGCAGTGGCAGGGGTTTGAGGTGGCTGCGCTCCTCCTCGAACATGGCCTGCACCTGGCGTCGCTCGGTGCCGTGGATGCGCTTGGATGCCCAGCTCTTCTCCCAGTGCGCCAGGAACTCGTTCTGGGCCTCAATGGACTCAAAGCGCCGACCCTTCAAGGCCGTGGCCTGGGTGTGGCCGATGGCATGCTCCACCGTGCCCTTGCGGTTGGGGTCTCGCACCCGCGCCGGGTCGGCCACCACGCCATAGTGCGCCAAGGCGGCGGCGTACACCGGGTTGAGATCGGGCTCGTACAGGTCGGGCTTGAGGACGCCTTCCTTCAGATTGTCCAGCACCACGTACTGGGGGCAGCCCCCGAAGTACCGCAGGGCCTGCTCGTGCAGCTCGGCCCAGATCTGCTGACTGGACTTCCAGACCACGCACCGGTAACTGGCACGGGAATATCGCAAGGTGGCCACGAACAGGCGGGGCTTGCGGTACCGGTCGCTGCCGGGCACGCGGGTGGGCGCGCCCTCGCCGTAGTCCACCTGCATCTCCTCGCCGGGCAGAAAGGACAGGCGATCGAACTGCTCGGGCTCCTTGTGGCGCAGCTTTGCACAGAAGCGTTTGACCGAGTTGTACTGGCCAGCAAAGCCGTGCTGGTCGACCAGATCCTGGTAGATGGCCGTGGCGTTGCGCTTCAGCCGCAGTTGGGCTTCGATGAACGCGCGCCAGGGTTCGCACAGGGAGGTGGCCACCGGCACAGGAGCCGGTGGCCAGGGTGGGGGAATTTGCTCTGCCGAGCCGGTGGCCACCCCGGGGGAATTTGACTGCAGTTGCTCCAGCCAGCGCTGGTGGTAGCTCCTGACCGTCTTGCGGTCGATACCCGTGATGCGGGCGATCTCGCGTTGCGATGTGTTGCGCTCCAGCAGTGTCTCTATGGTGGCGCGTTGGTTGGACTTCAAGACATTCACTCCTTGGCCTTCCCTCAGGGAAGACCGGATCAATGTCCTGCCAACAGGTGCCGACGACGCCGGCGTTAAACCCCTATCCCCGATCAGTTCAGGTGGGGGAGTTTGAGGTGGCCATAGACGGGGGAATTTGGGTGGCCATCAGGGGCTGCAGCAAGTTGAGCGTGTCCAAGAGTGCCGATACGGGTGTCCAGGTCCCACCGTTCCCGCTGTCCACGAGAAACCGAACTGAGTGTCCAGCAGCGACCGAAATACGCAGTGGTGCACGTGTACAACGGCCAAGGTTCAATTGAAGTTTCCGGCCATGTTCCTGGCGCCATCAAGACGGATGCGGTTCAGTTCAGATTCAGAGTCACTACGGCAGAGCATCCGATGTTGTCCTTCGAAACGCTTATTTCTGCATTGAAGGAAGTCCGAGATACGCAGATGTAATCCAGCGCCATGGCTGTAGCAGATCTGTCGGAGCCTTGCGCCGCTGTAGGGACTTTCGATCGTGCGGGGCGTCCTGGAGCGGCTTGTTTCTCTCATGCCAGTCAGCCAGGTGCTGCTCGGCGCTGATCGGTCGCCCTCATGGGTCTATCTCAAGATGAGATTGCCGGAGGCATACAAAGGCCTTTCACATGTTCAGTATCCAGCGCACCAGCGGCATGACGTCTTCAGCCGGGGCCTCGCTCCGTGGCGCGGGCATGGTCCCCCATTCGCCAACGCTGCCTTCAATGACGCGCCTACTGACTACTTCGCTTACATCGCGTCCCCGATAGCGCTCAGCGATCGCCTTGAACGAAGGGCCGATTGAGGGCGTGGTCTCCGCATGGCAGTTCATGCATTGGTGTTGGGTGGCTAGCGCCCAGTTTCCCCTCATGGAGGCCGGCAGCGAGAACTGCCCAGTCCTCCCTGAATCCGCGGTTGCCTCCGAGTGGACTTGATTTTCAGATGCCGGCGCTGACGCACCGCGCTGCCCAGGAGCATTTGAGGGAGGTGATCGGAAGCCCGGATGGGAGAGACCACCAGCAGGAGGTGTACGCGCTGGAACCGACGTGAAGCCGGGGTGCGAGAGCCCCTCAGGAGAGGGCGCCGGCTTGAGCGAAGGCGCGCTGCTTCGCGCAAGCGCCGTCGGCCGGAATCGGTCCCCAAGCAAAGAACGGATATCGCGGTCCATCCGTTCGAACTCACCCCGGCAGCGAACGACCCTGCTTTGCGGCAGCTTCACTGTGATCGCGGCCTGCGCGAAAAGCTGAGGGTTCTTCCCAAGGCCCCAGCAGACCTGGTTGGCCAGCCGCTGTTCAGGGAGCCCGTGCTGCGCTCCATATTGCTCACTGCCCCTCAGGAAGATCTCGAACGCGTCGGCCCGGCGATTCGCGAAAAAGCTCAAAGAGCGTGCCAGTATCTGATCCCCTCCTGTCGTGAGCAGGACAAACGAGGCAATCTGATCTGCAGCGTCCTCCTCGCGGCCCAGCACCGGTAGCTGGAACTCGTCGATGAGGTGGTGCCCGATCTCATGGAGTAAGACGAAAGCCATCTCGGCATGGATGGCCTTGGCCAGCTGATCCCTTGTCATGCCGTAGAGCGCTGCGCGCTGCAAGTTGGCCTCGGTCTGTAGGAACAACTCGTAGCAGAGGACGATTTCGGGTCCAGACGGCCTGTAGTACGCATTGGCCGCGCCACAGGAGCGCACAACGATGGGAACTTCCTTCGGAATGACGATGATCCGGTTGAACAAGGTGACCAGGTTCTGAATGGATCCACTGGCGCGGATTTGCTGCGCCCATCCCACCTGATCGCTGGAGGCGGGCGCCAGCTGCTCGAACCGATACTGGGCCTGTGCCGACAGCGCCGCGCAGGCTGCCAGAGCAGCCAGAATCTTTTTCATGAGTCCACCCCAGCCGAAAGTCTGATGAGCAACTTTAGCGGGTCTCTCGATTCCGGCGCTGGTAGAGGCCTTGGGTTGTCGCAACCCTACAACCGGGCACCCGGCATGGCGAGCGACTGGTCCTGAACACTTGCAGCGACCGGCGTGCCCTCGGACAATGCCTCCACCTCGGTGCTTTCACCGTTTGACGGTCTCGCGCCGTCCTTTCAACTACCCAAGGGGCACAAGTGCCCGATGGGCTCATGTGTCCCTCAACCCCACAGAGAACACCATGAGTCATCCATCCGACGTTCTGTTCGAGCGCATGCGTGAGGTGGTCGAAGCCCCCGGCTACCACCTTCTCCAGCACTACAAGCAAGATTTCTACAAGTACGACAGGCAGCAGCTGGTGGACAGCTTCACTCCCGACATGAGCTACCTCTGGGTCGTCAGGGAGATGGGCACCCACCTGTTCCCGCTGTACATCGACCCCCGCATCACCAACGAAGCCCACGCCGCGTTGAGCATTCAGTCCAGTGCTCAGGACATCTTCATCGTGGGTCCGAAAGGGCTGAAGAAGATCGAGCTTCAACGCGCACTGGACGAACTCAAGCACTATGACTACAAAGTCGGTCTGCAGGGCGTCTTCAAGATGGGCCGCCTTCTGGCCGAGATTGATGTTCGAGTCGTCTGGGCAGAAAGCCGCCAGAAAGGCGAAGTCGAGTACCGCAGCGAGTTGCCCATCATCGCCCTGACCCCCCGCGATCGCATTGCTCTGCAGCGTATCGCGCTGGGCCAGGTCATCAACAAAAGCCAGAGCCTGTTCACCCCCTGCACGGAGGTGACCTACAACGGCATCAGTCTCCTTCACGAGACTCAAGCACTTGAGGAGGAATGCCCGGCATGAAACACCAATGGACCGTCCCCCCTCGAACGCTCGAGATCAAGCAGGGCATGCTCGATGCCTGGTCGATGTTGCTGTTGTCGGAAGACGCTGCTGCATGCGTCCAGATCGAAACCCCAGCTGGCTACCTGATCCGCGTTCTGCCCATCGAGCAGGACTTTGGTGACCAGCCCGACGAGCTGAAAGACTTCATCACGGAAGCCCGCCGCCTTCGAAAAGACTGGCTGCTGGTTCCCATGACCCCTGCAAGCGAGCCCTTTTCGCTTATGCAGTAACCCCGGGCATCCGCCCAAACCCTGGTGTCCACTTGCCTCACGGCAGGTGGATTCCTTGAGCCTCCTTTGCCCGGGGGTTCAAGGAATCCGGCACCGCCGAATTCGCTGTCCCTGCGACAGCACTCAACAACCCATCGGGTGCATCAAGCCCTGATGGGGAGATGCACCTCTGAAAAGGACGCATCCATGCCAACCAACCCGACCCCTTTGATGGACGCGCGCTTCGCGTGTCTTGTGATGGGCGAGCGAGCCAGCGACTACGAATTGCTCGAAATCGAACCTGTACGCCACGTGGGCGGCCCGGTGCCTGACCAGGGCGACGTTCGGATCGACCACGAGCAACCTGAGTTCTTTTCGGTCTACCTCCGTCACAAGGACGGCCTCGCCGCGTGCGTCGGTGACCATGGCTCCCATGCCCTGGCCACCGCGTACGCAAACGAGTTGTCCAAAGCCCACGGCTGGGATATCCACGACCACGTGACGGGTGAGACCCTGAACGCAGGTGAGGTCCATGAACCAGCTGAAGCCTGAAACGGTCAAGCGGCTCATGCGCCAGAACGGCAAGACGATCCGAAGCCTTGCAGCCCAGATGAACATCACCATGACCCGCGTGCGCCAGGTGCGCGAGGAGGGCGTGAAAGGTCAGGAGTACTGCCGCGACTGGCTCGAAGCGCTGACCGCAATACCCACGGGTGGTCCGGACCAGGCGACAAGCTTGGAGAGCTGAACCACAATCACAACCGTTGACGGCCACGCCGTACATCGGCACCCCTGCGGTGCCAACTTCAACCAACCCGCCGGGTGCACTCACTGCCCGGTCGGGCTTGAGGCTCCCGGCTTTTCTTTTTTGGAAGAACCATGAACCTCAAAGACCAAGCCCGCATCTGGATCAAGACTGTGGTGGGCAACCACCTCGGGCGCAACATCCGGACCTTCAAGTTCGTCACCTACACGGGTGAGACCAGCCACAACCAACTCGGCGGTGTCAGCTATCTGCTGCCGGCCGAGGGCAAGGTTGTCGAGCAAGGCGAGGACTTCACCCTGATCAAAACCGGTCCGGGTTCGTTCACCATCGTTGTCAGCAAGCTGCTCAGCGAGCCTGTGGCGCTGGAAGACAAAGTCTCCGTGAGCTTCTACAAGCTGCGCCGTTTCGACGGCACGGCCGCAGACGGCAGCGATGACTCCTCGGTGGACGGCTGCCGCACAGTCATGATCACCGGGGCCGAGACCCGTTTCCCGGCAACCTGGGAGGGTCGCTACCTCGGCATCAACGAACGGTTCGGCGCGAGCTACACCGTCATCCAGAACCCCTACCTGCGCGACATGATCACGCAGATGGAGCGGGAAAAGGTGGACGGCGGCCTGCGCTGTACCGTCAACGTCCTGGTGGACGCCGGCGCGACCAGCCTGACATTCACCGACCCGGTGGAGGAGGAAAGCGTGGCCACGCCCCCAGGGATGACCGCGCAGATCGCGAGCAGCAAATTCACCGGTTCAGTCTTTGTAGGCTACGACCGCGGTGCTGACACCTACTTCATCGACCTGACGGCAGGCGAGGGGGGTGATACGCGCCGCATCGATGACGTCCACTTCAACGAGTTGGGCGAACGCCTGATCGAAGCGATTGATGACCGCGAATGGCTCAAGGCCAAGGTGGTGATCACGAAGAAGGCCCCGAAGAAAAAGGCCCAACCGCAACCCGAACTCGTCTGAGTTTCAACGCCTACTCCTGCCCTTCGGGGCTTGGGCAATCGGCACCATGAATAAAGCCCCGGCCACCATTGAAAGGTGGTCCGGGGCTTTTCTGTTTTTAGCTCGCAGTTGCGATTGCGATGATACGGCGGCAACGCGGTGCAAATACTCCTTCCAGCGTCAATTCGGCAACGCGCGTCGCCCGAAGGCCGCTCGCATTGAAGCTTGAAACTCCGGCTTGCCGCCGTACGAAGGATGGCGAACGGACAGATCGCAAGCAAGACCCATTCGGTCCATCAGGCCTTGCGATTTCTTTCCGATCGCGACCAGTTTCGCCTTGGGAAACGCGGCCCTCAGCGCGAGCATTGCGGGTTTACCCTCCATCACCTCGCTCGTTGATGGGGTCCGATTGCAAAGGGGATTGTCTGGGAGGTGCGGATGCATTTGGATGGCATTCCACAAGACTGCCTTTTCGGCGAGTCCTACTTCGTAAAGGATTTCCCACACGGCGGCAGCGCTGCCTTCTTTGAATGGACCGCTCGCGTACCCTGAAAGACGCTCGTAGCCACGCGCGACACGGGGAATCGCGCCGCTGAGTATCTGATCCTCGCAGGTGAAGGCAACACCAGACACGGCTGCCCCGCGCCAGCCAGGCGCTTCGCCGACGAGGATCACCTCGGGATCGCAATCGAGGTGTGCTCCAAGTCGCCCAAGCTTCGCCTTAGGACTGTTGCCATGTGCGTCCATTTGGTGAGGCGTAGCGTAGGGATTGAACAACCCCTCCCGGGTAGGAGGGAGCAGGGAGGCAAGCTCCTGAGCCAAAGCCATCGCCGTTGGACTCACGGAATAGCCCTCAGTCATCATGGTTCCCAAACTGGTCGATGCTGCCGTGGTTGTGGGTAACGGCCCGGCCCCCACCGCTGGAACCTCCCTCGTCGTCATCCCCGCCACCACCATCACTGGTCAGACCTTTGAAGCCAAGGTACGCGATCAAAACGATACCAATCAACGAAAGCAAAGTTGCCATTTCATCTACCTCAATGATTCAGGCGCCACTCAGGCAGCGCCATGTTCTTTTTCACGGCCAACGCCATCGTGGCCACCGTCTTCACATACGCCAGCCGCTGGCCGAACGTCTTGGGCTCGGGCATGTCCCGCAGTCCCAGTTCGTCGACCATTTCCTCCAGGAGCGGGTCCAGGTGGGCGGCATGCTTCCACTCAGGCACCACCACCTCGGGGCGGCTGATGCGCAGCTTGATCTTCAGGAGATCGCGGCCGTACAGGCTCCCCAACAGCCAGTGCGGCTCTTTGGTGGCAGCCTCGACGGGAGCGTAGTGCTCGCGGAAGTCTGCAACGGTCATATCGATTTCGGCCAGGTAAGACATTTTCGTCCTCTCTTTCGGTTTGCTTGCTACTAGGTTCTCACGTATCAAGCTCGTGTCAAGGGCGCTTCAAACGAAAAAAGGGCCGACTTTCGTCAGCCCCCTTTCCTGCACGGATAGCGCCTGCGTCTAGTGCGCTGCCAGCTTGTAGGTCTCACCGAACATCCGCCCGAAACTGTTGAGTTCAGCTTCGTCGGTGTCGCTGTTCACCACGCTCGTTGCCGGAACAGGCGCCACGCCCGCTTCGGCGGAATCTGCGGCTGGCCGCTGAAGTGTGACCGGCGCCTGCGTTGAGGAGGATCCCCCGTTTCGCAACATATCCTTCTTGAACAGCCACCCAAGGTAAGCCAGCTGGTACACGGTGGTCGAAAGCGTCGATGGGTCCAACCGGTCCAGATACTCCATCAGGCCGTCGGCGTCCTTTGGAAAGCGAAGGCGCACCCGCACGCCAGTTCCTTCTTTGGATGAAGCCATGCTCGTTGCTCTCCGGGTCAACGGTTCGCACTTCCCATGCGCTGGGTGTACTCGGCGACGATCTGGAAGCCCCGCACGTTCGAGAAGGCCGCGCCGGCGTCGATGCGAAGGCGCGGGCGCAGCTCAGGGTGCTGCTCACGCAGATAATCGTAGAACACCGCACCGCCACCACCGCACACCAGGATGCTGTGAAAGTCCTCCAGAGCGCCGATGGTGTCGAGCATCGCGTTGTAGCCCCCGCGCAGCACGTCGCTGATGGCCCCCGAGAAGTCGGACATCGCGTATTCCACACCCGAGATGCGGATCGTCTCGTTGCGCTCGCGGATCGCTGCATCGATTTCTTGAATGATGCTGTACTGGCCGCGCAGGCTTGGGTTGATCATCTTGGCCACGGCGGAAGCGCAGGCCAGCATCGATTCTGGATGCGCACCGGACCGCTCGTAGTTGGGAGCCTTGTCACGGGCAACAAGGAAGTCGATGGTGCCGCCGCCCACGTCGATGACCAAGTTCCACCCGCTCAGATTGAAGTCGGGATGGGTCAGGCCGTAGTTGTACAGAGCGCCCATAGGCTGAACCATCACCGAGGCATCCACCACCGTGACATGGCGCGCACCGACACTGGGATCGGGGCTCACGACTTCATGACGGCCGACCACGATGCTGCGAAGCCGATCACGGTATTCAAGGTACGTGTTCAGCGGCAACCCCACCGTCAGGTGCTCGATCGCCATTTCTTGCGGGTTGCCAGCATCCTCCAGCATGTAGTGCATCGCACCGCGCATCAGTGCAAGGTACGAGGGGGAGGTGCAGTAGTCCTTCATCACATGTCGAGGCTGGACGCCCTTCAGGTGCATGTCCACGCCGCGGCCTGCGAAGTGGGGGACGCCGTTGACTTCGCTGATGCAGCCGTCAGCACCGTGCGTACCAGGCGCGTGCATGAACGTGGCATTTGGCCGCAACGTGGCAGTGATGGATGGGAACAAGTCGGCGTGAACCATGTTGATCCCGTTGACCTGCTTGCGGCCGCAGGTGAATTTCGTGTTGGCGTACCCCACGTCGATGGCTCGAGCTGGGACGCTGGTGATGTTCGTATCGCGTTTCATGGGACTCTCCTTGAAGAAATTGCATGCACGGGGTGTGCTGGTAGGGGAGTTTCTGGTCGCATGCACAAGTGCGCAAGCGATGGCGACCAGTCCGTGGCCCGGAGTGGTCCGGAGCGGGCCACTCCGGGCCAATGCCAGCTAGAAGGAGTGAGGAAACGGTACGTGTGCTGGCCCGGGGTGGCCCGCGCCGGGCCGTTCCGGGCCACACCAAGTACATGAGGGAGAAAAATGGGCTTTGACTCCCATCGTCTGGCCCGGGGTGGCCCGCGCCGGGCCATTCCGGGCCAGGGAGCGTAGAGGTGCAACGCGCGGCCCAGCCATACGTGCACGACAACCCAATCCTCGCGCTCGCCCAACAGATCTGGTCCTTCAGTCAGGTCATGGATGAAAGCGCAGGGCGAACCTCTGTTGAAGCCTCACAGACCCACTTACCGCCAAGCAAAGTTGAGTCCTCCAGATGAGATGTCAACAAGGGGCACTGGTATCAATGGAGGAGAGACAAAAAATGAACGCTTAAAGACAGAGTGATAACAAGAGGGTTGTATTGCAAGCCATTTTTTCCAACATACAAAGAGAGGAAAGGGGGAAGGAAAGCTTTCTTTAGTCTGTGGATAACCCAACGACAGCACGAACGGCGAGCGCGGTTGCCCACAACTGGTCCGCATCACGTGACAGGACTCAGAACAGCCCCTACTATCCGCTTCGCTGTACCTCGGTACGTCGACATCCCGGTTCACTCCAGTGATGTCCTAGCCCATCGGGCAAACCGCCAACCGACGCTCCACTGTGAGTGTCCTAAGGCAACAAGTCGGCCTCCCACGTTGGAAGTCGCAAACCAAGACGGTGCTCTGTATGGGGCATCGCAAAACAGGTCGCATAAAGACCAGCTGCTGAGCCCGCGATGCGGTTCAGAAGTGGTGGCCCCCGGATGGGGATTGCCCACAGCAAGCTAACAAGGCCTTCCTATGGAGGTCGCCAGCCAACGCTCCGAGCTACGGAGCATGTGTGGACGCGCAAGCGTATAGATCAACTCACGTTTTGACTTTGCTCTGACGACTACCTCCGGGTGGCACGTCACAAGTACCTCCCGCCTGGCAATTGAGCCGGGAGCCCTCTGGGCCTAAAAAGGGGCAGGTTGGACAAGCAGCAAAGGACAACGCCGCCAAATCAGTCTGGCGGTGAAGTGAGTTCACCTGGGTAGTGAATAACTACTCTGGTCTAGCCCACCACACAAGGCTCTGTCTCAAGAAGACAGTACCCCCCCGACGCCATCACTGCGTCGGGGTGCCCATCTAGTAAGGATGGGGGTCACACGGGGATTCCACCCGTGCCGACAGGATGGCTTGCTAACGAAAAACGGAAACCACTGAAGACTGTTGTGCCTTGCCCAGGGGCCTTGTACCGGGCGAACCAGTAGCGAAGAGATGAAAAAGGAGCCAGAGCGATCTGGAGGTCTGAGGTTGCTTGGAGGGTTGACACATGCAGGTAGCGAAAGCCGCCTTCAGGTGTGAACCCTCCAGGTGGAGAGTCATGTCAGAAAAGGAGAGTCATGATGGACGAAGGCAAGTCGTTTGGTATGGGCGATGCATCCGCAGGTGGAAATGAGGCTGGACGGTCGTATAACGGTCCTCCATCCCGGCCGAAGAAGAAAGCAACATTTCAACGCAAGTCACGTGCACAGACCCTGAAGCGGGGAGGACCTGGCAGTGCCAAGCCACGTTCGGACCACGCCATCGCGGTGTATCCGAACGACCCGCAAAAGCAGATGGCAATCTTTCTGGACGGGCTGGATCCTCAGTCTTTCATCGGACGTGAACGTTCGGTGTCGCACCTCACGGAAACGCGCTTCGGTCAAACCCTCAAACGCATGATCGGTGAACTAAGCGAACTGAACATGCCTATCCAGCGCATTGACCAGGTCAGCCGCCGCCACGCAGCTGCCCTGGTCGTGCGCTGGTTGAACGAAGAAAAGCAGTGTGCTGCCACCGTCAACAACAAGGTGAGTTTCATCCGCAAGTACTGCGAACTCATTGGGAAGGTGGGCGCGATCCCCAAGGGAGAGGAGTGGTACCAACTTCTGGAATCGAAGGGCGTACCGCGCAGTGCCTTAGTGCGCCAGCAGGTGGCCTATGGCAGCAAGACCTGGAGCGCTGCAGGAATCCAGCCCATTGGCATCGCCGCTCTGTTGGCGGAGGATCATTACCACGAGTCATTGCTCGTCGAGCTGATGTATTACTTCGGGTTGCGGGTGTCGGAGGCGCTCAGTCTCAACCCCACCCGCTCAGATGTTGTGGGCGGTCTGATGTTGACGTCAGGCACCAAGGGCGGGAAGGATCGCCTGGTCCCCTACATGGACGACGCTGAAATTAAAGCAAAGCAGCGTGACGTGTTGGACCGTGCGATCGCATGGGTGAACAAGAACAACCGGCGTGGTGACATGGGCTACCCGGGACTGTCAATGGAGAAGTCCCGTCAGAAGTACTACAACACGCTGCATTCGGTGGGCGTGACAAAAGCGCACATGGGTGTTGTCAGCCATGGTTTGAGGCACGAGTACGCTGCCAACATGTTCGAGCAGATCACTGGGCATCGCCCCCCTGTGGAAGGACAAGAGCCATCGGATTGGTTCAAGAACAACCGGGAACTGGTCGATCACGCCTACCTCAAGGTGTCGGAGGCATTGGGCCACTGGCGCAAGAGCATCTCAGCTGCGTACCTTGGCTCCATCGCAGGGATGAGCAAGACGCAGAAGCATCGCATCGAAAAGCTGATCGAGATGTTCCAGAACACGCCTGGCGTAGCTGAAGGCTTGCTTGCGGTGGGCATCGAGCGTGCGTGGCTGACCGGTCGCGGTGGTCAAGGCATCCAGCTGGCCCTTCACGAGCGGATTCAACTCACGGTGTCTTTGAAACAGGGCGGGTCGTGGTCTGTTCTCAACGACGCACACGCCTTGCTCGAAAAGTTGCTTCCTGGCCGCGTGATGGTCGCGCCATTGCTCGGTGGCGTGCAACCCGATGACGGCGTGGAGGTTTTTCTGGACTGAGTTGCGACACCGTGGCTGGGCGTGGAGCTATACCGCGTTGGATGGGGTGCTCGTTTCTGGGGTGCCTTTGAAGGCCAGAACGAGCATCAACATCCCAGCCACGGGTGGAATGCACAGCAGCAACGCCCACCAGCCAGAGCCCAAGCCATCGCGAGATCGCTTGATCACCTGCAATGCGATGGCCAGCAGGACCAGGAGGAACGCAATACCGCCGAAAAGGCTTCTGCTCTGGCCGAACAACACGACGATGGCGACCGCACCAGCCAACAGAAAGAGCATTCGCAGGCTGTAGGCAGATCTGGAAATGCGGCCCTTGGGGCTCCAGAAGTATTCAGGTGGATTCGTATCGGTCGCGGTCATTGAGGGGCCTTGAATGTGAGGGCCGGAATGCTACCGTGAACTGGACCACACAAAACGCGCCGAAGCGATTCACGGCGCACAACGACAACTGAAAATTGGACCTGAAGGAAACGAACACATGAAGACGCTGAAACAAACACTCGCCTTGATTGCAATCGCCGCAAGCACGCTCACCGGCGCCCATGCCGAATCACCAAACGATTACGCGTATCTGATCTTGAGAAGCGACCAGGACGGGCAAAGCGACTGCGTGATGCGCGAAAAGGGACATGCGCGCCTGAAGAACCCGATCCTCATTGCGGGCAAGAGCTACAACGAGGACCAGTGCACCGTGGCGATGTCGGCCAAGGACTTCGCCAAGCAATTCCAGATGTGCTCGCTGACTGCAATGGACACGCAAAATGCCAGCGGTGCCGAGTGCGATTTCAGCACGGCGAACCAAGGGGAGGTGGTCGAATTCACATCGGGCGCGGGCATCTTCAAGATCAGGGGGGACATGCCCGCTGAGGTGAGATGCGTCTTTGCCTGCAAGCTCCAGTCCGCCAAGAAGTGACAACGCAATGAGCACGAGAAGCAACTTTCTGGATGCTCGGCGGGCCTCGGTCGGCGCACGCAGACCGGCCGGCGAGGTGCCCGATGCAGTTCCGTGCGGCCACGGGCAGGGAGGCCATACCGCTAGGCAGGCGGGGGGCGATCCAACGGAGGTGTCCAAATCGAATCCAGCCCCACACACCGGACCCTCCACGCGGGGGGCGGTTGAAGCAGGAGAGGGCGGAGGGCAGGCAAGCTGGTACCGGGAGTTCGAACAAGCCCTGCAGGTTTGGAATGAGACATTCATTCCAGCGCGCGTGTGATCAGCCCTCGGTTTTGCTGACCGCATGAGCGCGACCGTGGTGTGCTCGCCTTGGAGGTGGGTGCGCTATCGGCCTGACAACCCCGCGTAGACCGGGCGGCCAGGACAACATTCGCCGACTATCGTTGGTGTCCACACGGGACGGGCTTCAGCAGCGTAGTCCCGCCCTGCGTTTGGCCGGCACCTTCGGGAGACCAGCCGGTTGACTGGTCCGCTTCGCTGGCGCGACGGCCCATCTGCAAACAAAATTCGTCGCGAACAGTGTCCCGCCCAATCACGCGCGGGCCTGCGCCCTCAACCACCTGAATGGAAACCACATCATGAAAGCCAGCTCCACAACCAAAGGCGCCCTAAGAAATCTCGACGTTGCACTGACGCGTGACTTCGAATGGGTCTTTAACCGTCAGGGGAGCACTTTCAAGGTCCAGACCGCCCCACCCATCGGCAGACTGCAGTGGGATTGCCTGGAGTTCTGGATCACGCGGACAGACCTGCCCGCCTACGCTCAAGTGGCGTATCACGTCTACAACGTCGCTCGGCGGTTCAATGAAGCGTCGGTAGGGTGGCTGATTGAGCTCCTGATGGATGTGGGGTTCACCACGTGCAAAGAATGCAAGCTGGAGCCAGCCCTCGGCAAGGGCGCCTGTACGACGAACCATGTGGGCGTGTGCGAGATGTGCCACATCGCCGATCCGCATGACCTGTATTCACAGAGCTATGACACGCTGGTCGAAGAGGCCAAGACCAAACTGTCCAGTGTCCGAGAGGCCTACGCCAACGGTCATCGCTTCACCTTGCTCATCGAGGGATCGACACACGATAACTGTCCAGAGACATGCCAGACCTGCCGCGACGGCTTCAGGAATCTGGACAGGCAAGCACGCTACTTGGAAGTGGAGCATCACTTCAAAAAGTACCCCGGGGAAAAGGCCGTTGAAAAAGTGTTCGAGAAGCACGCTTTCGGTTTTTGCACCGATGTGGACGTGATGGACACCGAACACTGGGTCGAAGACCGGGAAGACAAGCTCAATCACCTGCAGGCTCTGCGCCGAGACTTCGAAGCGGCCAAGAAGGCGCATGCCGTACTCTTGAACGAAAGCGCGGCCCAAGCACAACGCGCGCTGGCAAGGAACTCCATCGCTGCCCGAGCGGCAGGCAAGGGCCCAGGCGGCGCTCAGGGAGCGACCCCTTGAACGCCAGAAGCCCAGACCCCGAGCAAGCGCAGGCCCCGTCATCCGGCGGCTCTTTCGCTGACCTATCGCACAGGACGGGCGCAAGCAACGGGGTCGTCGTCGCAGAACAGGAGCGCCAGCGGCTCCTGATGGCAGAACTGCTGGTCAGATGCTTGCAGCAGAACCTCATCACCGATGAGGCCTTCCTGAAGAAGACCGAGGTCTTGGACGCACCAGGTGGCCCTGAAACGTTCGCCCGAGCGACAAGGCCCCCGCCAGCTGGATTGCTCCCCGGCTGATCAACCTGGACGGCGACACCGCTTTCCAGTCGCCGCCCGTCAAGCCCCCGACCACGCCATGCCCCGGCTCGCATAAGCACCTGGGCTGGCTCATCCGTGCGCTATCGGGGTCAAACCCACCAGATAGCCGGGGGCCGCACCACGCCTCAAGCCCTAATCTTCAAGGCTGGTAATTCACTGTTTTGCGTGAGGAATGCCGCACCGCGCGAGGAACTGCCGCGAACGTGCACTCACGACATGGGGCGGCCCGCTCAACTGGTCCGCATCGCTGGCGCGATTGAAGGAGCACCAAGACAATTCCCACCAGTGAACCAACAGAGCGCAGCAATGACCCACACGGAAGTAATCACAGAGACCCGATTCGCACCCAAAGACAGCGATCGTGGAGCAACCATGCGCGTGTCTCTGCGCTCGCCAGCCCAGCCTTCGTCCATGACATTCGACCGTTTTGCCAGTTCCCAGCTGAACACCTCAGCCACCCCGAAAAGCCACATCGAGAGCCCCGCCCGCGCACCCCGCGAGCAGTTTGAGACCAGCAAGATTCCCGGGCTGCTCACGCCCACCGGCTCCTTCGAGCTGCACCGCTTCCTCATCCTGGCACTTGCCCACAACGCAGCTGAGCGCACCGATGCCCCCGCAACCGGCGCGGCCATCCTCATGCGTGTGGTCTACCCACCGGTGGCCACCGGCAACGCAGTTGGCGCAGAGCATGCAGACTTCCAGGACAGCGACGCGTCCGTCTCGGGCTGGCCGCCCCTGGACGCAAGCTTTGATCCGCACGTTGCGGTCCAGATGGTCGACACGGCCGCCACGCTCAGCGCCCCTCATCCCCTCTACGAGACGCTGCTGCGCTGGGCCCCGCTGCCGCAGGCCTTCGCCGATGGAAGCCACAGCCTGCACGCCATCAACCAGCGCTCCATCGTCCACCTTGCCTTCGCACCCAGCATGCCCGGTGACCCCATCCTCGTGATGAGCGTCAACGCCGCTGGCCAGTACGCCTCGCACATGCACTTTCGAAGCGAGTGGAAGGTCTGCGAACGCGCTGAAAGCGTGACAGATGCGCTGCGCAGTGCTCACATGAAGACCGCAGGCCTGCCAACGCCGGCCGATGACCAGGAGCTGCAGGACATGCACGACCAGCTGCGCATCCGTGCGCTGGCCCGGCGCGCCGCGGCGATCACGATGGAGGAGATCACTGCCGATCAACCCCACATCGCAGCCGACCTGATGGGCAAGAGCCCCCTCACCAACACCGCGCCTTGCTCAACAACGCGGGAGATTGAGGAGAGTTTTCCGGGTCTGGTGGTGCTGGTGGCACTGCGCGAGACACAACGCCACTACGCGCGTGTGCGCCACCCGCTGGGGCTATGGGACTGACAGATCTGCGCCAGTTGCGCTGAATATTGATCGACAAGGTATTGAGACATGGAATCTGACAACGCCGCCGCAGCCACCGCAACGGAATACGCGCCAGCCTATGTCGTCGAGCACATCCCTCCCAGTCTGGACGCCCGCTTCGCCCCGCAGACGCGCAAGTTCAGCTTCTTTCTGGGCGACCACAGCCTGACCGTACAGACCGGCGCCGTGTGCGACCAGGTCAAGGCGGTCTCCCCCAACCTCAGAGCCTGCCTTCACCTGGAGAGCGCATCTCGCGGGCGACTCTTTCTTGGCGTGGTGACAAGTCCCAGCGTTCACAAGGATCAGGCCACGATTGGTGATCTGCAGGCCTTGGTCGCCTCGGTCCAACTCAGACCGTGCGTGGATTGCACCGAGCACTTCCTGATAAACCCGCTCATGCCCAACCGCGCGGTTTGCAGGACGTGTTTTCATTTGCGCAAGACGCGTCTGGCCGGAGACATTCTCATTGGGCAGCGCGAGCATCTCAGCCGAAGGCGCGCCGATATCCAGAAGGCCTGCGACGACGGCATGACGCATGTCGTGATCCGCAAGAAGGACATGCTCTTGCACCTGGAGCGATTTGTGCGGTTGCCGGATGAGGTGCGCAGTCATCTTTGCACGCTTGAGGTGTGCCGGTTCACCTTCGACAAGCCCTATGCCGACGATTTCGTTGCGCCGTTTGCCACCTACGAAGGTCCCCTGGACCCGCCAGAGCAGGCAGTGGTGATGACCGTGCAGGATTTTCTGGAGCAGACCGTGAAGCGCCAGGCAGCGGTTCAAAACCTGATGCGCGGAACCAAAGGTCTGAGGGACCGCGCAGGCGTATCGATGATGAAGGAAATCCAGCGTTTGAAGGGCCCGTCCCCCTCGACCTCGTTTTCGAGATCGACACCGGCTCGGGCCCGACCAAGACGCGTGTCGATATTGAGGCAGCTCGCCGAGCTAGCGAGATGAACAGTCGTATCTCAACAGCAAGCCTGTCCAGCAGCAGGCCTTGACAACGCAAGGGTGGCTGCTAGCTTGGATTGAGGGTTGCTCAGTGCCCCCCCACACCGTTTTGAAGGACGGCTCTGCCGCCTGTCTCAACGCTTCCTGTTGCCCTCCGATGGCAAGAATTCACCAACCAACCTTTCTAGAACACATGAATCATCTCCAAGCTCTCAAGCGCGCCGTTCTTGGCGTCCTCCTGATGGCACCCGCCCTGTGCATGGCCTGGGGTGCGATTGCATCCAACCCGGAAACGGGCACACACATCGCAACGGGCCACGCCAGCGCGGCCGAGGCCGAGCAGGAGGCGATCGAGCGGTGCGAGGAGAAGGGGCTGGCCTGCTCCCTCTTGATCACAGGCAGCAACGCTGGAGCCTTCGTGGTCTACGTGAGCAAGGGGGGCTACCACGGAGCGTTCGCACGTGACCCTGCCCAGGCAGACAAACTTGCCAAGGCCAACTGCCGCAAGAACAACAAGGTCTGTGAGATCCGGTCTGCGGCGTGGGACAGGGGCGCCGTCTGGCTCGCCGTGGCCATGAGCGACACCGGATCATGGGTTCGCTACAACAACCCGGACCCCGAGGCTGTTCAAGAGCAAGCCATGGCCGACTGCCTGAGCAACTCGACTGCACCCAAAACGTGCAAACTGCTGGGCGACGCCGCTCACAAAGGGAGTGTCGCGATCGCAACCTCGGACAGCGCCCAACTCAGCTACATCAAAGTCGCTCTCGACCGTGAAACGGCCGCAAGTGGGGCTCTGAAGGGCTGCGCAGCATTGCCCAGCAAGCCCCTTGACTGCAAGGTGGCCCAGCAATACAGCAATGATGACCCGCTGCCCAGCCCCAAGGCGATGCAAGCACTGGAAGCACAGGCCGAGAAGAACCGCGCCGCCGCTATGCGTGTGAAAGCTCCAGCACCTGTAAAAAGCGTTCGCAGCACCGCCAGGACCACCGAGCACTACACCTGCGAGACCAGCTGCACGAACGCCAGCTGCGTGAGCCGGTTCGACGACGGAACGATCCTGCACTGGACCGCACAGATGAAACACGACGGCTTCAAGTGGGCCCTGGACACCTCGGGCTGCGGGCGTTGAGCCACCCGGCACCAGAAAGCCCAAAGGGCTTGTTATCCTCGAAGCCTTTGAATCAAAAGGGAAAAACCATGAAACTCCGCTTCCAGTTGGCCCTCGCGGCGGCAGTCGTTCTCTCGGGTTGCGCCTCGATGTCGCCTGGAGTCCAGAGCAACATCACCGAGTTCCATCGCTTGGGCTCACCCACAGCGCAGGACACCTACGCAGTACTCCCTTGGCGCAAAGACCTCGAAGGGTCGCTGGAATTCCAGACCTACGCGACGCAGCTCGCCGAGGGCATGCGTGCCAAGGGCTTCAACGTCGTGCCGGCCGGAAGCCCTGCCAAGTTCGCCGTCTTCCTGGACTACGGCATCGACAGCGGGCGCACCGAGGTTTCCAGCTACTCGATCCCACAGTGGGGCGTGACAGGCTACTCCGGCGCCACCACCACCGGCACCGTGAGTTCTTTCGGCGGCACCTCGTACCTCAACGCCCGCACCACGGCCACGCCCACCTATGGCGTCACAGGCTATACGCAAGGAACCACCAGCGAGCGTGTGTACCGCCGCTTCGTGAATGTCGACATCGTCGAAGTCGAAGCCGGTGCAACAACGCCGAAGAAGGTGTACGAGGGCAAACTGCGCAGCGAAGGCAGTTGTGGCGCCTTGCCCGTGGTAATGCCGGCGCTCCTGACCGCCCTGCTGACCAAGTTTCCAGGCGAGTCGGGCAAGGCCCGCACCGAGTCCACTACCCTGCCTGCCACCGGCTGCTGAGCATTCACAAGACCAGCTTGAACCTCTGAGGGGCAGATCGTTTGGGCGGTTGAGCAGGTAGGCGTCCTTGACAGCGAAGAGATGGGTGCTAGTTTGGATTGAGGAATCAGCATTTGTTGGGGAAACCCCTTCAGTGCCGGTTTTTCATCCCTTCACCCACCTGAGCACAGCAGTGATCAGGCCAGTCCCAAGGCCCCGTCATGAGCGACAACAGCAGCCCCACGCCATACCCCGGCATCGAAACGAGCGCCCCTCTGGCGCGCGACTTCACGTTCACCACCCAGCGTGCAGGGGAGACCCTGACGATGCGCGTCGAAGCCGCCTCGTGGGGTTACCCCAACTGGGGGCTGCAGATCGGTGTGAGCATCGACGATGGGGGCAAGACCCGCCACAACAGCACCGGTGTCCGCAGGCCCGACTTGCCCTTCGAGCGTGCCACCGTGGGCGATGCGCTGGCACTGTTCGAGAGCGTGGGCATCGTGCCCTGCCGCACATGCGGCGCGCCAGCGTTTGACCCGGACACCAGCATCACCAACCGCGCAGGTGAATGTGAAAGTTGCTTTCTGGAGCGCATCGACCGGGACTTCGAACGACAGATGCTGCCCTCGCGCATCCGCGAACTCAAGGCCGAACTTCAGCGCGCCGTCGATCACAAGGCCAAGGGCTTCACCCACCGGCTGCTGGCCATGATCCACCCCGAAGCGGGGGGTGATGACTACCTCGTGGAGTTTTTCACAAAAAAAGAGCCCACGCCCGCCGAGATTGAAAAGCTCCTGAAGAAGCGGCGCTCCGCCGTCCTCAACGACTACAGGCTGACCCACCTCGACATCTTGCAGACCAGCCTGCAGGAAGCGCTGGCCAAGGCCGAAGCCGACAAAGTCACCTTCGCAGCCGAGACAACAGAAGCGCGCAAAGTCGCTGCCAAGGCCGCGCGCGACGCGAAGAAAGCCATCGGCGCGGCCGCGAAGACGCCGGGCAAGGCCCGCAGCCCCAAAGCAACCGCAAGGGCAGGCAAGCCCCCACAAGGCGATCAGGGGGACGCATCGTGAGCACAGAGCGCCCCGACACCTTCGAGGTTGGTCCCGTCAATCCTCAGGCCGCCACTGGCGGCGACTGGGACACGCAGGACGGTACCTTCACGGCGCACCGCCGCGACGACATGCTGCACCCGGGACGGTACTGGCGCTGCCGCAATGATCGCGAGGTGCCGTACCCGGGCTTCGCGAACCACAGCCTGCCCCTGCACGCGCAGCAGATCTACCTCATCACCGATCTGGTGATGTTCGAGGACCGCATCCACTCGGTGCAGGTACTGGACACCCCGTCCAGTGGGCGCACCCACAGCTACCCCATCCTGGTGGCGGAGTTCCTGCGGGACTTCGAGCCGGTGGCCGATGAGGAGGCCAAGGCAGCGCGCGCGGCCGAGATGCAAACCATCATGAGCGGCGTGAGCGCCATGCAGGCAGAGATGGTGCAGGCTCAAACCGACCCCTTGGGGCTTCCGGGCGTGCGCGAGGCCGCCGAGGAGGCGGTGCAGCAGTACGAGCAGGAGCAGATTTCCCGCGTGCAGGCGCAAGTGCAAGAGAGGGAGAAGCGCGAAGCCGATCTGCGCCGCATCCACCGCCGCGCTGCGCGCCGCTCCGCCGAGAAGGGCAACCCGATTGCGCTTCGCCAGATGACCCTGTCCAACTCGGTGAGCGACATACTGCACGAAGGCATCAGCCCGGATGGGGTGTACGAACTCACGCTGGAAGCCGGACGCCACATCGCGCGCGGTGAAGCTCTGAGCAAGTGGATCAGCGCCCGCGCCAAAGAGATCGGGCGTGAGCTCGAGCGCCTCACACCGTTTTACACCGAGCAGCAGAAGGTGGCGCTGGCCAGCGCGCACAAGGCAATTGCCCACGTCAAGAGCCTCCAGGAGGGCATCCAGACCCTGCGCCTGTACACCGGTGAGGGCGTGGACGTGGTGCAGGTGCGCCAAGGCAACGACGCGCCCAGCCGTGAACGCCTGACACTCTTACAGGGGAAGCGGTTTGCCGACGAAGAACTGGCCATCTGGGCTGATGTGGGCGTTGAGTTCGACTGGCGCTCCG
Source organism: Burkholderiales bacterium (assembly GCA_003241965.1). Taxonomy (GTDB): domain Bacteria; phylum Pseudomonadota; class Gammaproteobacteria; order Burkholderiales; family Burkholderiaceae_C; genus Hydrogenophaga. The sequence continues at coordinate 41,264 of QBMB01000032.1, forward strand.
CCGAGCGCTTCTTCACCGCCTTGCGCGAAAACGATGCGCTGCTCGACCAGGTGCTGCCAGCCCCGCGCTGCGTGGTCACCATGGCCGTGACGCGCCGGACAATCCGCTACAGCGCGAACATGCACTGGTACGACCGCCTGATCAACGACATCGCCAACAAGGCGGTGTTCCTGCTGGTGCGCAACGGCCAGAACGTGCATGCCGTGTATTCAGATGAACCCTCGCACGAGGCGGCTGAGCGCCTGTTCCCTGCGGCGCACGAGGTCCGGGGCCACTTCGAAGGACTCGACGGCTCCACCATCGGCCTGCACGATGTGCGCTTCGGCAAGGCCAACGCCGATTGGGAGAGCACCAACCTGCACTACACCCGCCTGCTCATCCTGCTGTGCGGGCTCGACCACCGGGAGCGCCTCTTTGGCGACTTCTACCCGCACGAGCAGGCCATGCGCATGCTCAGTCTGGATTTTCAGCGGCAGTACTTCCATTTCGTCCACGACGATGAGGAGCACGCCTTGCTGGGCGAGGGCTCGCGCCTGCCGGTGATGGAGTGGATAGCCGAGCGCAACAGCTACCTGCGCAGCGGCTCGCGCGTGGCCGTGGCACCGGGCAACCAGCTCAAGGCGGTGCAGGGCGCCGGCACCAACATCCGCAAACTCAAGCCCATCGAGTCGGGCGTGCCCAGCCGGTTCGTGGCGCGCGCCAGCGGGGGCTTTCACAAGGTCCAGATTCCGATGCGCAATCCAGAGCATCGGCAGGTGCTGGCCACCGCCTGGCTGGACGGCCCCAAAGCCCCCACCGAGATGGACACCTGGTTCCTGTGCCTGGATGGGTATTTCGGACCAACGTGACCGCTGGTTTCGGTATCGTGACCGAGGATTTCG
>QBMB01000033.1:0-9879 GCA_003241965.1 Burkholderiales bacterium
CCGGTCGGCGTTCTTGGTCCAGGTCCTGGCGGACACGGTGGGGGCGGCAGTGGCGGCGGGGGTGTTCAAGCAGCCGGATTATCCCGAAAACCCCCGGTACCGCCCCGACATCAAGGGGCTCTGGCGTAACGCTCCAGTTCCCAGTCGCTCACCTGCTGGCTGTAGCTGGCCCATTCGGCGTGTTTGAGCGCGAGGAATTCGGCGCAGAACGCATCGCCCACGCCGGCGCGCAGCGGTGCGTCCTGCTCCAGCGCCTGCAGCGCGGCGAACAGGTCGCGCGGCAAACGATCCGGCAGAGTTTCACCGCGAGCGTGCAGCTCGTAGAGGTCGTCGGCGCAGGGCGTGGCGGCGGGCAGCGCTTGTTCGATGCCCGAGAGACCGGCAGCCAGCGTGCCGGCGATGGCGGCGTACACATTGCACGAGGGATCGGGCAGGCGCCACTCGATGCGCCCGGCCACGGTGCGCACGAGGCAGGTGCGGTTGTTGTCGCCCATGGCCTTCCACACCGGCGACCAGGTGGTGCCCGAGGCGCTGCGGCTGGCCGCCAGACGCCTGTAGCTGTTGACGGTGGGCGCGCACAGCGCGGCGAGTGCGTCGGCGTGGTGCAAGAGGCCGGCGGCGAACTGGTGGCCGGTGGTGCTCAGGCCCAGCGCGCCAGATGGGTCGGCCATCACGGCGTTGCCGTCTGCGTCAGTGAGGCTCAGGTGGAAATGCAGTCCGCTGCCCGGCGCGTGCGCCAGCGGTTTGGGCATGGTGGAGAACACCGCACCGTGTTGTGCCGCCACGGCTTGCGCGGCGAGCTTGAAGAGCTGGTAGCGGTCGGCTGCGGCCAGCGCGTCGTCGTGCTGGTAGTTGATCTCGTACTGGCCACACGCGTCTTCGTGGTCGATCTGCTGCAGCCCGAAACCCAGCGCGGTCAGTGTCTGGCGCATGGCGTCGAGAAACGCAAAGTTGCGGCCGATGGCCTGCAGGTCGTACGAGGGTTTGGCGAGATTGTCCTGGGCGTCGGCCACTTGCCAGCGGCCCTGCGCGTCGCGGTTGAGCAGGAAGAACTCGGGCTCGATGCCGACCCACAGCGTCCAGCCCCGTGCCTTGAGCCGTTCGACCTGGCGCTTGAGCACCTGGCGCGAACAGGTGTCCAGCGGCTCACCGCCAGCAAAACCGTCGCACACCGCGTGCGCCACGCCGGGCATGAAGGGCAGCGGGCGCAGGCTCTCGGGCACCACACGGCCCATGTACTCGCTGCGCGCGCCCATGCGCGGCAGGCCGGTGCCGCTGATGCTGGGGCCGGAGAAGCCTGCCCCTTGGCTCACCGCACCGGGCAGGCCTTCCAGCGGCACCAGCTTGCCCTTGGGGCCGCCAGGCAGGTCGGTGAAGGTGGTCAACACCGAGTGGATGCCCTGTGCACGCAGGGCGGTCATCCGCTCTTCGAGAGACAGGCTCAAGCGAGCACCTCGGCCAGCGCCGCATCGAACACGGCCAGACCTTCGGCAAACACGGTGTCTTCAATGGTCAGCGGGAACAGAAAACGGATCACGTTGCCGTACACGCCACAGGTCAGCAACAGCAGGCCACGTTTGAGCGCGGCCGCCTGCACCTTCTTCGTCGTGTCGGCGTCGGGCGCGCCTTTCGCATCAATGAATTCGCAGGCCACCATGGCGCCCAGGCCGCGCACATCGCCCATGCGCTTGGGGTAGACAGCACGCTTGGCGATCAGGTGGCCAATGAGCTGGTCGCCCAGCTTCTGCGCGCGCTCCGGCAGGCGCTCCTCGGCCATCACGTCCAGCACCGCGTGCGACGCGGCGATGGCCAGCGGGTTGCCCGCGTAGGTGCCGCCCAGGCCACCCGGCGCCGGGCCGTCCATGATGGCGGCCTTGCCCGACACCGCAGAGAGCGTGGTGCCGCCGGCCATGCTTTTGGCCATGGTCATGAGGTCGGGGCTCACGCCATAGTGCTCCATGGCAAACATCTTGCCGGTGCGCGCAAAGCCGGTCTGCACCTCGTCGGCCACCAGCAAGATGCCGTGCTGGTCGCACAGCTCGCGCAGCCACTTCACGGCGGCCGGCTGGATGGGGTTGAAGCCGCCCTCGCCCTGCACCGGCTCGAACACGATGGCCGCCACGCGGCTGGGCTCGATGTCGCACTTGAAGAGCTGCTCCATCGCGTGTTTGGTGTCGTCCAGCGAGCTGCAGTGGCACGGGAAGGGCACGTGATAAATCTCGGGCGGGAACGGGCCGAAGCCGGCCTTGTACGGCTGCACCTTGCCGGTGAGCGCCACCGAGAACATGCTGCGGCCGTGGAAGGCGCCGCCGAAGGCAATGACACCGGTGCGCCCGGTGCTGTAGCGCGCGATCTTCATCGCGTTCTCGATGGCTTCAGCGCCGGTGGAGAAAAACGCGGTCTTCACGGGCCCGTCGATCGGCACGATGGCGTTGATGCGCTCGGCCAGCGCCACGTACTCGGTGTAGGGCACCACCTGGTAACAGCTGTGCGTGAAGCGCTGCAGCTGCGCCGCAATCGCGGCCTGCACCTTGGGGTGCACGTGGCCGGTGTTGAGCACCGCGATGCCGCCGGCAAAGTCGATGAAGCGGCGGCCCTCGATGTCCCAGAACTCGGCGTTCTTCGCTTTGTCGATGAAGAAATCGCCCATCACGCCCACACCGCGCGGTGTGGCGTCGAGCCGGCGCTGGTGCCAGGCGGCGTTGGTGCTGTCGGTCTTGATGTCGTTCATGGCATTCATGGGTGTCTCCTTCAAACGGGTGAATCGATGCGAATCCAAGTCGTCTTGGTTTCCGTGTACTTGTCGAACGCATGCAGCGACTTGTCGCGCCCCACACCGCTCTGCTTGAAACCACCGAACGGCACGGTGATGTCGTCCTCGTCGTACTGGTTCACGTGCACCGTGCCCGCGCGCAGTGCACGCGCCACGCCGTGCGCCTTGTTGATGTCGCTGGTCCACACGGCGGCCTGCAGGCCGTAGACGCTGTTGTTCGCTTCGCGCACCACCTCGGCCGCGTCGGTGAAGCTCAGCACCGACAGCACCGGGCCAAAGATCTCCTCGCGCGCAATCGTCATCTGCGGCGTCACGCCGTCAAAGATCGTGGGCAGCACGTAGTTGCCACCGGCCACCGGCATCGAAGCTTCACCACCGGCCAGCAGCGTGGCGCCTTCGCTCTTGCCCGACTCGATGTAGCGCAGCACCGTGTCCATCTGCACCTTGTCGACAATGGCGCCCATGATGGTGGCCTTGTCCAGCGGATCGCCGGGCTGGTAGTCGGGCACGAGCTTGAGTGCCTTTTCCAGAAACGCGTCCTTGATCGAAGCCTCGATGAACAAGCGCGAAGGCGCGTTGCAGCTCTCGCCCTGGTTGAAAAAGATGCTGCCCACGGCGGCTTCCACCGCGCGGTCGAGGTTGGGGCAGTCCGCGAACACGATGTTGGGCGACTTGCCGCCGAGTTCGGTCCAGGCCCTTTTCAGGTTGCTCTGCCCGGCCATCACGTGGATCTGTTTGCCCACGCGCGTGCTGCCGGTGAAGGCGATGCAGTCCACGTCCATGTGCAGCGCCAGCGGGCTGCCCGCCTCGGGGCCGTAGCCGGTCACCACGTTGAACACACCGGGCGGAATGCCCGCGGCCAAGGCCAGCTCGGCCAGGCGAAGGGCGGTGAGCGGGCTTTTTTCGCTCGGCTTCAACACCACCGAGTTGCCGGCAGCCAAGGCCGGCGCGATCTTCCAGGCCGCCATGATCATGGGGTAGTTCCACGGCACGATCACGCCCACCACACCCACCGGCTCGCGCGTGATCAGGGCCAGCGCGTTGCGCCCCGTGGGTGCGATCTCGTCGTACACCTTGTCCACCGCCTCGCCGTACCAGCGGATGCAGTTGGCCGCGCTGCTCACGTCCACGCCTTTGGCGTACTTGATGGGTTTGCCCATGTCCAGCGTTTCGGTCAGGGCGAGTTCGTCGGCGTGCGCAGTGAGCTGCTCGGCGAACTTGATCATGATGCGTTTGCGGTGCGCCGGCGCCAGGCCGCTCCAGCGGCGGTCTTCAAACGCGGCGCGGCCAGCAGCCACCGCCGCGTCGATGTCGGCCTCGCCGCAGCGCGCCACTGTGGTCAGCAGGCGGCCGTCCACCGGCGAGATGCAGTCAAAGGTCTGGCCGTCGCGCGCGGCGATGCGCTCGCCGTTGATGAATGCGCGGCCGTCGAAGGAGATGGATGTGGCCTGGGGCGGGGTGGTGGTCATGGTGGCGGTGGGGAATCCCGTTCGCCCTGAGCTTGTCGAAGGGCTCACCACCGTGCTGGCGAAGGCTTCGACAAGCTCAGCCCGAACGGAGGGGATGAGCAAGTGGCCTCATGCTACGCCCGAAACACCCCTCGCCGCAAAGCCACTTTGCCCGGCGGGCAGCGATCCAGTGGCCCTCAGGACCGCAATGCCGCCGCCACTTCGCGTTCCCGTTTTTTGGTCGAGCGCGCCACCCACACCGCATAGCTCACGATCACGATCGTGACCGCCACGATCAGCAGCGTGGCCGCTGCGTACACCGTCGGGTTGATGCCGCAGCGGGCGTAGCCGAAGATCACCTGCGGCAGCGTGTTCACGCCCGGTCCCGAGAGGAATTCGGAAATCACCACGTCGTCAAACGACAGCGTGAAAGCCAGCAGGAAAGCGGCCAGGATGGCCTGGAAGATGTTGGGCAGGGTGATCAGGAAAAACACCTGGAACGGCCGCGCTCCCAGGTCCATCGCGGCCTCTTCAATCGAGCGGTCCATCTCCATCAGGCGGCTCTGGATCACCACCATGCCGTAGGCCATGCCCAGCAACGTGTGGCCCAGGATGATGGTGAGCAGGCCGCGCTGCGGCCAGCCAAACAGGTTCTGCGCGCCCACGGCCAGCAGCAGCAACGACAGGCCGATGATCACCTCGGGCATCACCAGCGGTGCGTTGACCATGCCGCTGAAGATGGTGCGGCCGATGAAGCGGCGGTAGCGCACCAGCACGAAGGCCGCGAACGTGGCCAGCACGGCCGAGAGCACACCGGTGACCGCCGCCACCTTGAGCGAGAGAAAAAAGGCGTCGACGATCTTGGAATCTTCCATCAGCGCTTCGTACCAGCGCAGCGAGAAGCCGGTGAAGCGCGCGTCCTGCCGTGTGCTGTTGAACGAGAACACGATCATGAACAGCAGCGGCAGGTACAGGAAGGCAAACACCAGCACCAGCCAGGCCTTGCCGAAGTGTTTTTCAAGCAGCTGTTTCATCGTGAGTCCTTCGCGAGAGGGCGCGGGGCGTTCATTTGTCGTCCGCTGTGGAGCGGTAGTACAAGGCCAGTGGCACCACGATCAGCGCAATCATCACCACCGCCAGCGCAGTCGCACGTGGCCAGTCGTTGGCGGTGAACATCTCGTCCCACACCACGCGCCCGATCATCAGGTTCTCGGGCCCGCCCAGGAGCGAGGGGATCACGAACTCGCCCACACACGGAATGAACACCAGCATGAAACCGGCCACGATGCCGGCCTTGGACAGCGGCACCGTGATGAGCCAGAAGGCCTTGAACGGCGTGGTGCCCAGGTCGTAGGCGGCCTCCAGCAGGCGGAAGTCCATCTTCACCAGGTTGGCGTACAGCGGCAGCACCATGAAGGGCAGGTACACGTAGGTCATACCGATGAGCATCGACACGTTGGTGTAGAGCATCTGGATCGGCTCGTTGATGATGCCCAGCGACATCATCAGCCGGTTGAGCACGCCCTGGTCGGTCAGGATGCCCTTCCAGGCGTAGACGCGTAGCAGGAACGAGGTCCAGAACGGCAACATCACCATCAGCAGCAAGGCAGGCCGGGTGCTGGCCGGCGAGCGCGCGATGAAGTAGGCAAACGGATAGCCGATCAGCAGGCAGAAAAACGCCGTCGCCAGCGCATAGCCGATGGAGCGGATGTAGGCATCCACATACAGCGTCCTGAACAGCGGCGCGCCTTCTTCGGTGCGGAAGATCGCGAGGTAGTTCTCGTACTTGAGCGACAGCACACCGGCCACCGGGTCCCAGATCGGTTTGAACGGACTGATGTCGCCACCCATGTCCACAAAGCTGATGTAGAGCAGGATCAGGAACGGCAGGAAAAAGAAAACGATCAGCCAGACGTAGGGCACGCCGATGACGAAACGTTTGCCGGGGAAAGGTATCGAGGGCATTTGTCAGTCCCGCCTTGATGTAGGTTTACCAAACACGTCCAGACCAGGGGTGCGGTGGAACCGGCTTTGCCGGGCCACACGCGCCGTCCCCCCTTCCAGGGGGGAAGCTGCGAAGCGGCGCAGGGGGGTCACTCCTTCAGTCCCTCAGCACCACACCGGCCTTGTCGTTCCACCAGAAGAAGACCGTGTCTTCCCAGGTGATGTCCGACAGGTCCTGGCGCGAGGTGTTGGCCTCGGTGATCTTGAGCTTGCTGCCGTCGCTGGCCTGCACGATGTAGGTGTTGTAGGAGCCGAAGTACGCGATTTCCTTGACCGTGCCCGTGAACAGGTTGGCGGCCGCATCGGCGGGGCGCTGCTTGCTGATCTCGATCTTCTCGGGTCGCACGGCCAGGCCCACCGCCATGCCCAGGTGACCGGGCACGCCGTGGCCGACCTGGATCTCGCCGATGCCGGTGCTCACCGCGCAGCGGTCGGGCTCGTCCACGCTGAGCTTGCCCTCGAACAGGTTCACGTTGCCGATGAAGTCGGCCACGAAGCGGTTGGTCGGATGTTCGTAGATCTCTTCCGGCGTGCCCACTTGGAGCACGCGCCCCTTGCTCATGATGGCGATGCGGCTGGCCATCGTCATGGCCTCTTCCTGGTCGTGCGTGACCATCACCACCGTCACGCCCACCTTCTCGATGATGTTGACCAGCTCGAACTGGGTCTGCTCGCGCAGTTTTTTGTCGAGCGCGCCCAGCGGCTCGTCCAGCAAGAGCATCTTGGGCCGTTTGGCCAGGCTGCGCGCCAGCGCCACGCGCTGCTGCTGACCGCCCGAGAGCTGGTGCGGCTTGCGCTGGGCATACGGCGTGAGCTGCACCAGGCCCAGCATCTCGTCGGTTCGCTGCTTCACCTCGGCCTTGGGCAGGCCTTCGCGCTTGAGGCCAAAGGCCACGTTCTCCCAGATGGTGAGGTGCGGAAACAGCGCGTACGACTGGAACATCATGTTGACCGGACGCTCGTAAGGCGGCATGGCCGCCACGTCCTGACCGCCGAGCAGGATGCGCCCGGAGGTCGGCTTCTCGAAGCCGGCGAGCATGCGCAGCAGGGTGGACTTGCCACAACCCGAGCTGCCCAGCAGGGCAAAGATCTCGCCCTTGCCGATGGAGAGCGACACCTCGTCCACCGCCGTGGCTTCGTCGAAGCGCTTGACCAGTTTCTCGGTCACCAGATAGCCCGTCGTGTCTGTCATCTTGAAGTCCCTCAGTTCACTGAACCCAACAAAAAGGGCTGCTCAACCCGGTGGGAAGAACAGCCCTTGTGCCCGTGTCGAAACGGTTTACTTGCCGCGTTTGAAGGCGTTGTAGGTTTCGTTGAGCGTGCCGGCAATGTCGTTGGAGTAACCACCGGTGGGAATCAGGCGCGCGGTGTCCTCAGCGCCCAGGAAGATGGTCTTGTTGTTCTTGACCTCGTCCTTGATGTCGGCCAGCGCCGCCTTGTTGCCGGTGGGGTAGTTCAGCTCGTTGGCCATGGCTGCGCCGTTGGCAGCGCGCAGGTAGAAGTCGATGAAGGCGTGCGCGTTGTTCACGTGCTTGGCGTCCTTGGGGATGGCCATGGTGTCGATGAACACCAGACCGCCGCCGGTGGGCAGCAAGGGCACGATCTCGTCCTTGCCACCGGTTTCCTTGACGCGGCCAGCAGCGATGTTGATGTCGCCCGACCAGCCCACGAAGGCACAGGCCTTGCCACCGGCGATGTCGTCGATCATGGTGCTGGAGAACAGGCGCACGTCCTTGCGCACCTTCTTCAGCATCTCACCGGCGAGCTTGAAGTCTTCCGGGTTTTCGCTGTAGGGCGGCTTGCCGACGTAGTGCAGTGCCACCGGCAGTATCTCGCTGGGCGAATCGAGGTAGGCGATGCCACACGATTTGAGCTTGCTGGAGTACTCGGGCTTGAACACCAGGTCCCAGGCGTTTTCGGGCATCGGCATGCCGCCCAAGGCCTTCTCCACCTTCTGCTTGTTGATGCCCACGGTGGTGAAACCCCAGGCCCACGGCACCAGGTGTTTGTTCTCGGGGTCCACGCCGGCGATCTTCGACATGAAGTCGGTGTCGAGGTTGGCGTAGTTGGTCAGCTTGGTCTTGTCGATGGGCTGGTACAGGCCGCCGTCGATCTGCTTCTTGGCAAAGCCGGCGGTGGGGATGACGATGTCATAGCCCGAGTTGCCGGCGACCAGCTTGGCGTGCAGGGCTTCGTTGTTCTCGAAGGTGTCGTAGTTGACCTTGATCCCGAACTCCTTCTCGAAGTCGGCCACCAGGGTTTCGGTGATGTAGTCGGGCCAGTTGTAGACGTTGAGGATCTTTTCGTCGTCCAGCACCGGGCCGGCGGGTGCAGCAGGTGCGGCGGGCGCTGCAGCCACGGGCGCTGCCGGCGCGGCAACAGGTTCTTCCTTCTTGCCGCAAGACGCCAGCAGGATGGCCGACATGGCAATAACCAAAACGTGTTTCTTCATGGTGGTGTTCGCTCCTGAGAGGGGTTGATCAATGACAAATCGAACCGAAAGGCTTGGAAAAGACTCGACAACAATCTAGCAAGTTCCAGACCCGCTGCCGCCCCGAACGCACCTCACCGGTGCGTTCGGGGCTACTGCAGGGGGCATTCTATTCACGCGTGCTGACCAGCGGCGCGCAACTGGGCCAGGGTGGCGTCCAGGCAGGTGTGGATCAGCGCCATCATCTCGTCGATCTGGGCCCGCGTCATGACCAGCGGCGGCGCGATGATCATGCGGTCGCCCACGGCGCGCATGATCAGCCCGTTCTTGAAGCAGTGGGCGCGGCACATCATGCCCACACCCAGGTCGGGGTCGAAGGTGGCGCGGGTGGCCTTGTCCTTCACCAGCACCAGGCCGGCCACAAAGCCGCAAGTCTCGGCCACAGCCACGAGCGGGTGGTCGTTGAGCTCGGCAAAGCGTTCGGCGAGATAGGGGCCGGTGTCGTCGCGCACCCGGCCCACCAGGTTCTCGCGCTCGATCAGCTCGATGTTGGCCAGCGCCACCGCACACGCCACCGGGTGGCCGCTGTACGTGTAGCCGTGGTTGAACTCGCCGCCCTGCTCGATCAACACTTTCGCCACGCGGTCGCCCACCATCACGCCACCCAGCGGGATGTAGCCGCTGGTCACGCCCTTGGCAAAAGTCACCAGGTCGGGTCGGATGCCGAACTTCTCGTAGGCGAACCAGTGACCCAGTCGGCCGAAGGCGCAGATGACCTCGTCGGCGATCAGCAGAATGCCGTGCTTGTCGACGATGCGCTGGATCTCGGGCCAGTAGGTGGCCGGCGGGATGATCACGCCGCCGGCGCCCTGCACCGGCTCGGCAATGAAGGCAGCGACCTTGTCGGCGCCCAACTCCAGAATTTTCGTTTCCAGCCAGCCCGCTGCGCGCAGGCCGAACGCGTCCTCGCTCTCACCCGGCAGCGCGTTCTCGAAGAAGTAGGGCTGGCCGATGTGCGTGATGTCGGGGATGGGCAGATCGCCCTGCGCGTGCATGCCGCTCATGCCGCCCAGCGAGGCGCCGGCCATGGTGGAGCCGTGGTAGCCGTTGAGGCGCCCGATGATGACCTTGCGCTGCGGCTGACCCAGCAGGTCCCAGTAGCGGCGCACCATGCGCACGTTGGTGTCGTTGCTCTCCGAGCCGCTGCTGGAGAAGAACACGTG
>QBMB01000033.1:9889-11456 GCA_003241965.1 Burkholderiales bacterium
CACGTGCTCGAAGCTTCTGCCGCCCACCTTGGGCGCCAGCGCCGCCAGCTTGGTCGCCAGCTGCACCGCCGGCACGTTGGTGGTCTGGAAAAAGCTGTTGTAGAAGGGCAGCGTCATCATCTGCTGGTAGGCGGCGTCGGCCAGTTCCTTGCGGCCGTAGCCGGCGTTGACGCACCACAACCCGCTCATGCCGTCGAGGATCTTGTGGCCTTCGGAATCCCACACGTAGATGTTGTCGGCCCGCGTGATCACGCGCGAGCCACGCGTGGCCAGGTCACCGTGGTCGGTGAACGGGTGGATGAAATGCGCGCTGTCGGCCGCCTGAATGGCTTTCGTGTCGTGCTGTTCGGCGCGGCGAACCATCGCGGGCGGGGAGATGAGGGTCGAGGTGTTCATTCGGTCTTCTCTTTCATTCTTTCAATCAGACATGAAGCAGCAGGTGCTCGCGTTCCCAAGGCGAAATCACCTTCATGAACTCGTCGAACTCCAGCTCCTTGATCTCGGTGTAGATGGTGATGAACTCCTTGCCGAGGATGTCGTGCAGATCGGTCTCACGGCGCAGCCAGTCCAGCGCTTCCCCGAGGCTGCGTGGCAGCGAGTACGGCGCCAGGTAGGCGTCGCCCTTCATCTCGGCCTTGGGAGCGATCTTGTTCTTCATGCCCAGGTAGCCGCAGGCCAGCGTCATCGCCATGGCGATGTAGGGGTTGGCGTCGGCGCCGATCACGCGGTTCTCGACCCGGCGCGCTGCGGGGCTGGAGATGGGCGAGCGGATGCCCACCGTTCGGTTGTCGTGGCCCCATTCGATGTTGATCGGAGCGGCGGTGTTGCGCGAGAGGCGGCGGTAGCTGTTCACGTAGGGCGCCACCAGCACCATGGCCGAGGGAATGTAGCGCTGCAGGCCGCCGATGTAGTGGTAGAACGATTCGGAGGGTGTGCCGTCGTCGTTGCTGAAGATGTTCTTGCCGGTGGCCTTGCTCAAGATGCTCTGGTGCACGTGCATCGCCGAGCCCGGCTCACCCGCGATCGGCTTGGCCATGAAGGTGGCGTACATGTCGTGGCGCAGCGCCGATTCGCGCACCGTGCGCTTGAAGAAAAACACCTCGTCGGCCAGCCCCAGCGGATGGGCGTGGAAGAAGTTGATCTCCATCTGCCCGGCACCGGCCTCATGGATCAGCGTGTCCACGTTGAGCTTCATCTTGTCGCAGTAGTCGTAGATCTCTTCGAACAGCGGGTCGAACTCGTTCACCGCGTCGATGCTGTACGACTGGCGCGAGGTCTCGGCACGGCCGCTGCGCCCGATCGGGGGTTTCAGCAGCGTGTTCGGGTCGGTGTTGCGCGCGGTCAGGTAGAACTCCAGCTCGGGCGCGACCACCGGGTCCAGGCCCTCGGCGTCAAACAGTTCGCACACGCGGCGCAGCACGCTGCGCGGCGCAAAGGGCACCAGCTTGCCGTCGTGATCGAAGCAGTCGTGGATCACCTGCGCCGTGGGGTCGGTGGCCCAGGGCACGATGCGCGCGGTGGTCGGGTCCGGGCGCAGCTGCATGTCGCGGTCGGTCGGCTCGATCAC